>CAYMKL010000030.1:0-57715 GCA_964390805.1 uncultured Anaerolineae bacterium
CCCTTGACCTTTTCCACCGATTTAGCTCTATTGGCCGAAACGAAGACCAAGGCCCTTCCGAAGGATCTGTTCGAATATCTGGGATACGCGGTATTCGTTGGACGGAGATAGAAAAGAGGTATCTACCATGGGACCAACGCCATCCGGTGACACCAAGCCCTCCGTTGGGCGTTTGCTGGTAAAACGGATCGTCGCGGTTTTTGTGCTGATTCTTGTCCTGGACATCGTGCTATTCGTCTCTGCTGGTCGCCTCGACTGGCCGGAGGCATGGGTTCTGTCCTTTCTCTACCTCTGCTATCTGCTAGCGGTAATGATATGGGGAACGCTCAAAGCCCCCGACTTGGTCGCCGAGCGCTCCAAACGGGCAGACAACGTCAAGGACTGGGACAAGGTCATTATGGCGATCTATACACTCTTGCTCTTGATCATGCTGATTGTTGCCGGGCTGGACGTGGGGCGGTTTGAGTGGTCTGCCATGCCGTTGGCTGCACAGATAGCGGGACTGATCGGCCTGTTCCTGGCGGCGAGGATGACCTCCTGGGCAGCAACTGCCAACACATATCTTTCACGGATGGTACGTATCCAGGAGGACCGAGGCCACCAGGTCGTTTCGACCGGCCCATACCAGTATGTGCGCCACCCGCTGTATGTGGGAGTTATTCTTATCGCGCTATGTGCGCCGCTGTTCCTCGGCTCGTTGTGGGCACTGATTCCTGGTGGCTTGATCGTTATCCTGTTCGTCGTGCGTGCTGCGCTGGAGGATCAGACCCTGCAAGATGAGCTCCCGGGCTACGCCGAGTATGCCCAGCGAGTGCGCTACCGCCTGCTGCCGGGCGTCTGGTAAGCGGGACTTGAGCATCACCAAGAAAGGAGGACAAGAATGGAGAGTGAACAGTTCTTCGATTTTGCAGCAGAGGTGGGCCTCACGAAACATCTGGGAGGCGTCGGGGCCACAGAAAAGCTCATCGAGTTATGCAACATCGGCGAAGGCAAATACATCCTGGACGTTGGCTGCGGCGCTGGGGTGACGCCTTGCTTCATTGCCGAAAGTTGTGGCTGCAGAGTGGTCGGCGTGGACATTCTGGAAGGGATGATCGAGAAGTCCAGGGAAAGGGCGGAGAGAGAGGGGTTATCGGATCGGGTTGAATTCAGGGTAGCCGATGCGCAGGACCTCCCTTTCGAGGATGACCTTTTCGACGCCGTCATCACCGAGTCCGTAACCGCCTTTCCAGAAGACAAACAGAAAGCGGTCAACGAGTATGCGCGGGTGACGAAGCCGGGAGGATACATCGGGCTCAACGAGTCAGCCTGGCTGAAGGTGCCGCCTCCGCCAGAAATGGTCGCCTGGGTATCCCAGGATGTGGGCGCCACCGTGCAACCCCTGACTTCTGATGCCTGGGTGGGATTGTTGGAGGGTGCTGGGCTGAGAGAAATCGTCGCGAGAACTTATGCCATCAACGTGCGAACCGAGACCAAAGAGATATTCCGGCGGTATGGTTTTGTAGGAATGTTGGGTATTTGGGGCAGAATGTTGTCCCTCTATATCAGAAGTCCAGCTTACAGGAGGTTCGTGAAGGGAGTAGGAGCGAGCGGGGTCGCGCCCGACAACCTTGACGAATACTTCGGATACGGAATATACGTCGGCAGGAAGTGACAAGGAGGGGCAAATGAACACCTACGTTGAGCAACCCAAAGGGGCATTTGAGATAATCAAGGCAGTTGGTTGGAAAGCGTGGCTCAGGTTCGCTGCATTCACGTTGCTACTGCCCATGGTCTTGTTCATCGCGGCGGGCCGCCTGAATTGGGTATGGGCGTGGGTCTATGCCGGCGTAATTGTTTCTTTCACATTTGTCAGCCGGATTATCGTGATACGCACTAACCCGGGTCTGATCGCGGAACGCGCCCAATCCTTTGATCGGGAGGATGTCAGAGACTGGGATCGGCTGATTCTCTTCTTCCTGCTCCTGGTCGGCCCGTTGGCCATGATGATCGTGGCCGGTCTGGATGAGCGCTTCGGGTGGTCGCCGCAGATTTCCGTCGCGCTCCGGCTCATCGCGTTGGCCATCATGGTGCTGGGATACACGGTGGGTACCTGGGCCATGGCAGTGAACAGGTACTACTCAGCCGTGGTGCGCATCCAGAAAGACCGCGGCCAAACTGTCATCACCGATGGGCCCTATCGGTTCGTGCGCCATCCTTCCCTACGCCACTGGGATTGTAGCCTCCCTCATGATTCCGATTCTTCTTGGTTCGCTGTGGGCGCTAATCCCTACCATCCTGGTAGCGTTAGGCACAATCATCCGCACCGCGCTGGAAGACGAGACCTTGCTGGAGGAACTCGACGGCTACCGAGACTATGCTGCGCAGACACGCTACCGGCTTCTGCCCGGCGTATGGTAGCCGAAACAGCCAAGACATCACCTGGGGAGATAGGATATGAACGCCAGTGCATCTGCAGAGCAACCAAAGGGGAGACCTGGCACAACCGTCGTGATTGCGAGATACGTGCTGCAGCATGGCCTCTTCATGCTGGTTCCGGTGGCGAGCTTGTTCATCGCTTCAGGCCGCCTGGACTGGGTGATGGCATGGGTCTATATCGGCGTGCACCTGGCCGGCCTGGTTGTCAACGCGCTCGTCCTGATTCCAGCCAACCCGGAGCTGGTGGTAGACCGCGCCCAGTCCAGGGGCAAAAGAAACCTGGATAGAGTACTCGCCGGTATCATGGCCCTGTTCGGCCCGGTGAGTATATGCATCGTGGCTGGGCTGGATGAGCGCTTTGGCTGGTCGGCTCGCGCAACGGAGATTCCGCCCGCGCTGCTCATCGCCGCGTTGACTGTCATGGCGATGGGGTCCCTTCTGACCACCTGGGCCATGGCATCCAACAGGTTCTTCTACGTCACCCTGCGCATCGCAAAGGACCGGGGGCACACCGTCGCCACCAGTGGACCCTACCGCTACGTGCGCCATCCGGGCTACCTTGGGATCATCGCCTTCGATCTCGCAATGCCGCTGATCCTGGGCTCGCTGTGGGCATTCATCCCAGCGGGGCTTATCGTATGCCTCATCATCCTCCGCACGGCGCTGGAGGACAAGACCCTGCTAATGGAACTCGACGGCTATGAAAAGTACGCCCAGCAAGTGCGCTATCGGCTGCTACCAGGCGTGTGGTAGCACAGTTGTCGTGATCTGGAGGTCAAGATGGATCAAAGAGGTCGTAAGGTGAACTTTGTCCGCCTGCCGAAGCGCATCGTGCAGGTGCTCGTCGCCGTAGCTGCTCAGGCGGCTATGCTTTTCCTGTCATCCTGGCGACTCGACTGGGTGATGGCGTGGGTGTACGTCGGCACGTTCGCCGTGGCACTGACGGCGATGACCATCTACCAGGAAGTGAACAACCCCGAACTGGTGGAGGAACGCTCTGAATTCAAGCCCAGGGAGGGGGTGCAGACCTGGGACGTGATTCTCTCCGCCGTCGTCAGGGTGTCGCTGCTGGCGAGTTACGTCGTCGCCGGGCTGGACATGCGCTTCGGTTGGAAGCCGGAAATCCCGCTGGCGGTTCAAATTGCCGCGTTTGCGCTCGGCTTGCTCGGGGCAGTCCTGCTCGTCTGGGCGATGGCGGCCAATCGCTACGCGGCGGTTTACACCCGCATCCAGCAAGAACGTGGACACGTCGTCGCGACCACCGGTCCCTATCGCTTCGTGCGCCATCCGTTTTACGTTGGGACGATCACCTTTTCGTTGACGATTCCGCTGGCGCTGGGTTCGCCGTGGGCACTCATTCCAGGCGGGCTTGCCGCATTGCTTTTCATCGCCAAGACGGCGGCCGAAGACCGCATGCTGCGCGAGGGCCTCGTAGGCTACCACGAGTACGCCGGGCGGGTGCGCTATCGCCTGCTGCCGGGCATCTGGTAGCCATTGATAGGAGGGCGCCAAACATGGACAGGCAAGTGTCGAAAAAGCGAACTATGACGCCTGAGGTCAGGCGCAGAATTGTGTCATGGATAGTCCAGGCTGCTCTTGGTCTTGTGGGTTACGGTGTGATCCTGTTCCTCTCTGCGGGCCAACTGGACTGGGTATGGGGCTGGGTTTTCCTGGCCCTGCTGGCCGCCATCTTGATCAGCCACGTTTTGATCCTGGTACCGATAAACCCCGAGTTGCTCGCCGAGCGCTCCAGGGGGATTCGCCAGGAGGGTGCCAAGCGCTGGGACAAATGGGTCACCATGTTCGCTGCCGGGATGGGCACGATGGGATCGTGGCTTGTGGCCAGTCTGGACGTGCGCTTTGAGTGGTCGGCATCAGCGCCGCTCGCGTTTCACATCGGCGGGCTGATCGTCTCTGTGCTGGGATGGGCGCTGTTCATGTGGGCCATGGGGGCGAATGCGTTCTTCTCGGAGGCGGTTCGTATCCAGGAGGAACGAGGCCATACCGTCGTCACCGATGGCCCCTACCGGTATGTGCGCCATCCGGGGTATGTGGGCGCGATCCTGGCCCTGCTGGCGACGCCACTGCTGCTCGGCTCGCTGTGGGCGCTCATCCCGGCGGGACTTGCTGCCATCGGCTACGTTGTCCGCACGGGGTTGGAAGACAAGACGCTGCAAGATGAACTATCGGGCTACGCTGAGTATGCGCAGCAGACACGTTACCGCCTGCTGCCGGGCGTGTGGTGAGACGCTATGATCTTCAAGAACCTCTTTCGCCGCAAAGGACGTACCATTCTGACGCTGGTAGGCATCGCCATCGGCGTGGCAGCCATCATTGCATTGGGGTCTGTGGCCAAAGGGCTGAGGTCCGGCTTCTCTGCCATGGGCCAGGGCAGCGAGGCCGACCTGGTGCTCAGCCAGGCCGAGGGAATGAGCGCGTTGATCAGCAGCCTCGATGAGGCGGTGGCCGACGGGGTGCGCGGCCTGTCGGGGGTGGCCAACGTAGATGGTATGCTCTACACTAACGCCCTGTTCGATGAGACGACTTATCTCATCGTCTTTGGCTACGAGTCCGATGGCTTTGTCATAGATCGCTTCCGCATCATTGAGGGGCAGTCGCTGGCCGAGGCGCGCGGCGTGCGGGGCAAACCCCTCATCCTGGGCAAGCGGGCGGCCCAGAGCATGGACGTGCAGGTGGGCGAGACGCTTCGCATCACCGGCAGCGCCTTCCGCGTCGTCGGCATCTACGAGACGGGGAGCGGGCTTGAAGACGCCGCGGCGGTCGTCCCGCTTCGAGAGGTCCAGACGCTGGCCCTGCAGCCGCACCGGGTCTCGATACTTTACGTTAAGCTGAAGGACCCTGGTGAGGTTGATCGGGTGCGGACGCGGATAGAGCGGCGCTTCCCCGACTTGACCGTCGTAACGGCCGCGGGCTTTGCCAACCAGGAGCAGTTGTTTGAGCTATTGGATGCGGCGGCCATGGCGATTGCGGGCCTGGCGGTGGTGATCGGCGGGCTCGTCATGGCCAACACCCTCTGGATGTCGGTGTTTGAGCGCACGCGGGAGATTGGCCTTCTGCGCAGCCTGGGCTGGCGACGGTGGCGAGTGATGCGCATGATCCTCGGAGAGGCCGTCATCCTGGCCTTGCTGGGCGGGCTGGCCGGCAGCGGCCTGGGGGTGCTGTCCCTCGTGGCGGTCAGCAGATCTGGGTCTTTGTTGGGCATGTTTGGGAGTGAGTTGTCACCTGATCTCTTCGCCCGCGCACTAGTCACCGTGATCGCGCTGGGGTTGGTGGGCGGGGCCTACCCGGCCTGGTGGGCCAGCCGCCTGGTACCGCTGAAGGCGCTGCAATATGAGGGCGGCGGCAGGGCACGTGTGTCTCGATTGCCCGGCGGAATGACGGTGCGAAACCTCTGGCGGCGGCGGACGCGCACGGCGCTGACCCTGCTGAGCATCGGCGTGAGCATCGCCGCCATCGTTGCCCTGGGCGGGGTCGCTCACGGGATGCTGGGCTCGTTTAACGTGATGATGAGAGATAGCCAGACCGACCTGTTCGCAGCCGAGGCGGACATTGACGCCGATTTCAGCGCCATTGAAGAACGGGTGGGGGCGCGCATCGCCGCCCGATCCGACGTGGATGGGGTTGCCGGCATGTTCTGGACCGGCACCAGCACCGACAAGATGCCCATGCTCATCGTGTATGGCTACCATCCGCGCGAGTTCGCCATCCGTCGTTATCGTATCATCGAGGGGGAGCCGCTGGCGGGCCGCCGCCAGGTCATCGTCGGCCGGATGGCAGCGGAGAAGATGGGGCTGGAAGTGGGCGATACACTCCGCATGCTGGATAGCAATTTCCGCGTGGTGGGCATCTACGAGACAGGGCAGGCCTTTGAGGATGCCGGCGTGGTCATCGGCCTGCGAGAAGCACAGACCCTCACCGGAAAGCCGCGCCAGGTGCAGTTCTACCTCATTAGCCTGCGTGACCCAGGGCAGGCCGAGTCGGTAAGGGATAAGCTGGCAGCAGCTTTTCCGGAGATTGATTTCTCCCTGACCTCCGAGCTCGACGAGGCCATGAGCGATTTTCGGGTGCTGCAGGATGCGGCCGATCAGGTCTCGTTCCTGGCAGTGTTCATTGGCGCGGTGGGGATGTTGAACACCATGTTGATGAGCGTGCTGGAGCGGACGCGCGAAATCGGCGTGCTGCGCAGCCTGGGTTGGCGGCGGCGGCGGGTGCTGGGAATGATTCTGAAGGAGTCGCTGGTGCTGGGGTTAGTCGGCGGTGTCTGCGGCATCCTCCTGGGGTTGGGGTTGGGTGGATTGATCGGCTCGGTGGAGATTTGGGGAGGGGCGATTGCGCCGTCCTACCCGCCCCAGTTGTTCGTGCAGGCGGTCGTGGTGGCGGCGGTGCTAGGGGTGTTGGGCGGATTCTATCCGGCCTGGCGGGCCACGCGGTTGCGGCCGGTGGAGGCGCTCAGATATGAATAAGTAAAACGTAATGAGTAAAACGTAATGATCATGTCTCACGTTTTACGCTTTACGCTTTACGTTTTACGGACAGGAGGTGACAGATGATACGAAATGCTTTAGGACGCATGTTGGGAATCGTTTTGGTCATTGGTCTGGTGGCGACGGGGTGCACGGGCCAAGGGGCAGCCTCGGAACCAGAGGAAGTAGCGGCCCTGCCGGCGATCTTTGGGAACGTGGTGACGGCGTCGGGGAAGGTGGTGCCGGCGTGGTGGGCGACGTTGAGCTTTGAGACCGGCGGGCGAGTGGAGTGGCTCGTCGCCGAGGGGAGCGAGGTGGCCGCCGGAGATACCCTGGCCCGCCTGGACGCAACCGATCTGGAGCACGCCGTGGCCCAGGCCCGTGCAGCTCTGGCGACGGCCAAGGCGCAACTGGCGGTAGTCAAGGCGGGGGCAACGCCAGAGGAGATAGCCGCTGCCGAGGGAGCTGTTGCCGCAGCACAGGGAGGCGTGGCGGCGGCGGAGGCAGCATTGGCCCAGGCAGAGATCAATCCTGAGATCGCCAACGCCAGCGTGAAACAGGCCGAGGATGCGGTGGATGCGGCGGAGGCAGCGTTGGCTCAAGCCCAGGGCACGCAGGATGCGGCAGGGGCAGCGCTGGCCCAGGCCCAGGGCACGGTGGACGCGGCGGGGGCAGCAGTGACCCAGGCCCAGGGCACACAGGATGCAGCAGAGGCGGGGCTGGCCCAGGCCCAAGGCACGCAGGGCGCGGCACAGGCAGGGCTGGCCCAGGCCCAAGGCACGCAGGGCGCGGCACAGGCAGGGCTGGCCCAGGCCCAGGGCACGCAGGACGCGGCGAAGGCGGATCTGGCCAGGGCACAGGCAGAGCTGGCGCGCCTGCAAGCCGGCGCCCGCCCACAGGAAATCGCCGCGGCCGAGGCTGCCCTTCGCCAGTCGCAGGCTTCGCTAGAGGGCGCAAAGCAGGCTTACGACATCGTTGCCTGGCAGCCAGGGGCTGACTCCTCGGCCATCGGCATCGCCTACCGGCAAGCGCTGGCGGTCGTGGAGCAGGCCCAGGCGCAAGTGGATCTGCTGAAAGCGGGCGCAACTGACGATGAGATCGCCGCCGCGAAGGCGGGTGTGAACGCAGCCCAGGCCCAAGTGAGCATCGCCCAAGGGGGCGTGGATGCGGCCCAGGCCCAAGTGAGCATCGCCCAAGGGGGCGTGGATGCGGCCCAGGCCCAGGTGAGCGTCGCCCAAGGGGGCGTGGATGCGGCTCAGGCCCAGGTAGGCATGGCCCAAGGGGGCGTGGATGCGGCCCAGGCCCAGATGAGCATTGCCCAGGCGGGTGTGGACGCGGCCCAGGCCCAGGTGAGCATCGCTCAGGCGGGCGTGGATGCAGCCCAGGCGGCGCTGATCCAGGCGCAGGACGCAGTCGTGGCGGCCCAGGCCCAGGAGAAACTGGCCAAGGCGGGCATAGTCGCCGCCCAGGCCCAGGTCGAGGCCGCCGAGGGGCAACTGGCCCAGGCAGAGGCGCAGCGAGACCGGCTGAAGGCTGGCGCCACGACGGAGGCAATAGCCGTGCTGGAAGCGCAGGTGGCTCAGGCGGAAGCGGCGCTGGCCCAGGCGGAAGCGGCGCTGGTGAAGGCTACGCTGGTCGCGCCCTTTGCCGGGACGGTGAGCGAGGTCTATCCGCGAGAGGGCGAAGTGATCGCTCCCAGCACGCCCGTGCTGATCCTGGGCGACGTGAGCACCCTGCGCGTCGAGACCACCGATCTGGAAGAGATTGACGTGGTGCAGGTGGCAGTTGGCCAGGAGGTCTCGGTAACATTCGACGCCCTCTCAGAGCAGATGTTCACCGGCCACGTGACCCGCGTCTCCCCCATGGCTGAGCCAGGCGCTGGCGGGGTCCATTACACCCTGGTTATCGTTCTGGACGAGATAGATTCGGCGATCCGATGGGGGATGACGGCGTTTGTGGATATTGAGGTAGGGGAGTGAAACGTAGAAAGTGAAACGTGAGGAAATCGTTACGCTTCACGTTTCACGGGGCAGATTCTATGATTCTCAAAAGCCTCTTACGTCGCAAGACACGTACACTCCTCACTATGGCCGGCGTCGCCATCGGCGTGGCCGCTATTGTGGCGCTGGGTGCGCTGGCTGAGGGGCTGGTAGCTGGCTATAGCGCCTTCTCCGGCGGCAGCGGCGCTGACCTGCTGGTGGCCCAGGCCGACGCCATAGACATCGCCTTCAGCGCGGTGGACGAGGAGATGGGGCTGGCCCTGGCAAACCTGGCCGGAGTCAAAGAGGTGACTGGTATCGTCTACACCTTCGCCGCTACCGAGGGGATGCCTTACTTCATCGTCTTCGGCTACGAGCCCGATGGGTTCGCCATCGAGCACTTCAAGATTGTGGACGGTGAGGGGTTGGCAGGGCGGGCTGCGCGTGGAGGTGGGAGGCCACTCATCCTGGGGCGGGCGGCAGCCGACGACCTGGACAAGGAGGTCGGCGACACGATGCGGCTCTACGAGATCACGTATCGCATCGTGGGCGTCTACGAAACGGGAACGCCTATCGAGGACGGTGCCGCCATCGTCCTGCTCAAGGACGCCCAGGACCTTTCCAAACATCCCCGTCAGGTAAACGCCTTCCTGCTCAAACTGCGGGACATCAACGACGCTGAACGGATACACCAGCGCATCGAGCAACGCTTCTCCGACCTCACGGCCACTCTATCGTCCGATTTCGTCCAGGAGCAGGATTGGCTGGCCATGATTCAGGGCTTCACCCAGATGGTCTCCCTGCTGGCGGTGCTCATCGGCGCGGTGGTCGTGATGAACACCGTGCTGATGAGCATCTTCGAGCGCACCAGGGAATTCGGGACCTTGCGGGCCATCGGGTGGCGCCCCCGCCGGATCTTGCGCATGGTGCTGGGCGAATCACTGGCCCTGTGTGGATTGGGCGGGCTGGTGGGGACCGGCCTGGGCGTGGCGGCGGTGTGGGCAGTGAGGCAATTGCCCTTTGCGGGCAGTCTGTTGCCCAACATCTTCTCCCTCGGCCTCTTTGTGCAGGCCATCGTCGTGGCCCTGGCACTGGGTCTGGTGGGTGGGGCGTACCCGGCGTGGCGGGCGTCCCGCTTGATGCCAGCGGAAGCCATGCGTGCCGAGAGCGGCGCGGGAACCCGGTCGGTGCGCTTGCCGTTCGGCTGGGCCGCGCTGCGCAACCTGCTGCGGCAACCCACCCGCACGCTGCTTACCCTGGTCGGCATCGGTATCGCCATCATGGCCATGGTCGGTCTGGGGGGACTGTCCGACGGCATGATGGACGAGATGACGGCCGTGGCCAGCAAGTCTGGCATTCATCTGGCGGGTATGGAAGCCGGCGCTTCGATAGACCTGAGCACGATTGACGCTGGAATTGTGAAGCGCATCGCTGCCCTCCCCGGCGTGGAGAATGCCGAGGGGTTTCTGACTGGCTACGCCACCGTTGCCAACCTACCTTTCTTCGTCGTCTTCGGCTACCATCCCCTGGAATACGGGATTCGCGATTTCCGTATTGTAGATGGAGAGTCCCTGACCGCCAATCGGCAGATCATCATTGGACGGGTGGCAGCGGATAACCTTAGCAAGCAAGTGGGCCAGGCGTTGCGATTGTTCAACACCGCTTTCCGCATCGTCGGCATCTACGAGACCGGCGTGCCCTTTGAGGATGGGGGCGGGGTCATCAGTCTGCGTGATGCCCAGACCCTCTTCGGTCAGCCGCACAAGGTCAGTTTTCTGGGCGTTCGGCTGGAGGACCCCGGTCAGGCCAGGGCGGTAGAACGTACCATCGAGGAACGCTTCCCCGAGGTCGCCGTGTCACAGTCGAGCGAATTCGCTGAGGACGTGACCGATCTGCAATTCATGCGTTCTGGCACCTGGGCCATCGCGTTTCTGGCTCTGCTGGTAGGCGGAGCGGGGATGACCAACACGATGGTGATGAGCGTATTCGAGCGCACGCGAGAGATCGGCGTGTTGCGAGCGCTGGGTTGGCGCAAAGGGCGGGTGCTGTGGATGATCCTGCGAGAGTCGGTGGCTCTGAGCCTGCTGGGCGGCTTGGTGGGCCTGGTGGCCGGCGTCGTGCTCATTCTACTGCTCAACGAGATCCCCTTTTTCGCCGGCTTTGTGCGGGCCCGCTTCAGCATTGGCCTTTTCGCCCAGGCCCTGGTCACTGCCCTGGTGCTGGGGGCCATCGGCGGGGCCTATCCGGCCTGGCGGGCAACGCGGCTCAGGCCCATTGAGGCATTGCGGTATGAGTGAGCCTCAGTGGATTCAAGATCGCTCTAAGGGGATTGCCAAATCCCCGCTCTTGGCCTGGATCTGGCGATCCAGGTTGAGCAAGGCAAATTCACTGCATACTTGGTGATGGTCTTGCCCGGCTGGTCGGGCAGGGGAAACTGGATGAGGTAAGCGTCACCGCGTCGGAAAGGGTAGGTCATTCGCCCTTTCCTTTAGAAATGTCAAACCGCATTTGATGGGAGGAGAGCCATGGATGCAAACATCATCGTCGAAACTCGTGATTTGGCCAAGGTCTACGGTGACGGAGCCGAGGTGCGGGCCCTGGACGGGGTGAGTCTGCGCATCGGGCAAGGTGAATTCGTCTCGGTGATGGGGCCATCGGGCAGTGGCAAGTCTACGCTGTTGCACCTGATCGGTGCGCTGGATCGGCCCAGCAGCGGCCAGGTGATGGTCGCCGGGCAGGACCTGGCGAAGGTGAAGAACCTGGATCGCTTTCGCAGCCAGACGGTGGGGTTTGTGTTTCAATTACACAACCTGATCCCTACGCTGACGGCGCTGGAGAACGTGGAGATTCCTTTATACGAGCAGCGCATCAGCGCTAGGAAGCGTCGGGAGAGGGCCAGGGAACTGCTGGAGTTGGTGGGCTTGGGAGACCGCCTGCGACATCTGCCCAGCGCCCTCTCCGGTGGTGAGCGTCAGCGGGTGGCCATCGCCCGGTCGTTGGCCAACGAGCCCGCGCTGGTTCTGGCCGACGAGCCCACGGGCGACCTGGACTCCCAGAGCGGGGCAGAAGTGATTGCCCTGATGCACCAACTCAACCGTGAGTTGGGCACCACTTTCATCGTCGTCACCCATGACCCGGCTGTGGCCCGCCAGACGGAGCGCATCGTGGTGTTGGATTCGGGGCGCATCTTGCGGGAGGACGTTGTTGGCGACCCCTACAGTGAGGACTTCAAGGTGCTCAAGAATTCCCCTCTGGGGCGGGCGGTTCTGGAAGGCACAGAAGCGGATCTGGCTGTCGAAGGGACAGCCCTATATCGCAATGGCCAGCCGACGGAGGCAGGACGGTTCTTGAGGGAAATGCTGGAGAGGATATAGATGTAGAGGCAGTGTCTCGCCGCTGTTCTATGCCCACGGGAAAGCCCCTGACAGCAAAGGCGCTGTCAGGGGCTTTTTTATGAAGGACTGCTCCGTAGCCCACCCTTATCATCTTTGCCCTGATGTGATGTTGGGGTGCGTTGTAGCACTTTGCCCTCCGACTGGGCGCGGCCAGAGGGCAAACCCATATTGATGTAGCCGGCGCAGCGCGGCCTACCTGCGCCAGATCTCCAAAGGGCGCACGTAAAGAGAGCCGATCAGAGCACCGTAGCCGGTTCGCTCCTGCACTTCATCATCGTCGGCCACTTTGACGTCAAGCATGTAGCACAGGGCGTTGGCCTTGGGGCAGGTGAGTCGCTTGTGTTCCTCAGCCAGGGCCGAGCTCACCGAGGTCACGACCGACGACAGGGCTGCGCTTTTGCGACTCACCCAAGCGACTAGATTGATGCCCGGAGTTAGGCTAGGCCGGTCAGGGATGGGCTCGTCCACGCTGGTCGCGTACTCAGGCTCATAGGTGTAGATGGCTTTGACGGTCTCATCCAATGAACCCAGATACTCAGCCACCCCTTTGGCCAGACCATAGCGCAGGTATTCGCAGACAGAGCAATCTCCGCAGCGCAGAGCCCCCAGGACTTGCTCGTTATCGTTAAATCTCGTCTTCTCAGCGCAGAACTCGATGGCATCTTCCATCATGCCTGTCACAATGGTGCTGTCAAATTTGATCGCTGGCATTTTCATTCCTCCTGTTCAGATAATGGGTGTCTCACTTGACGTTCGATTAGCTTCCTCGTCCATCCTCCCACCAGGGCAACCTTCTCTCATAACCAATCAGCTTGAGCCCGGTGATGGCCGCCGTATTGAGATCCATGGCTCGCAGGTCTTCCTCACTCAAGTTCTTGATGTCGTCGTGCCCAGAGAGCATAGTCAGGATCTTGACCTCCTCAGCCGTGGCCTTGATGAAGTTAGCCAGACGGTCGCCAGCCTCCTCGGGGTCGAGCCGGGCGCGAAGCTCAGGGTCTTGAGAGGTGATGCCGTAGGGACAGCGGCCGGTGGCGCAGGCCATGCAAGCTCGGCAGCCCATGGCGATCTCGGCCGCAGCGCCGAAGCCGACGCCGTCAGCGCCCATGGCCATGGCCTTGTATGCATCCAACCCGGTGCGCATACCCCCCAGAACGAAGAGCTTGACCTGGCGATGCACCCCCAGGTCCTTCAGGGCTTGCACAGACGGCGGAATCAGGGCCACCGTCGGAATGCCCACGCCCTGGGTGACAATGGCCGGTGAAGCGCCCGTGCCGCCCACCAACCCGTCAATAGAGATAGCGTCCGCCCCGGCCTCGACGCAGGCTTTGACATCTGCATAGGGACGACTGGGGCCAAGCTTGAAGAGGATGGGTACCTTGTAGTCGGTCACGTCGCGCAAGAAAGCAACCATGTGCTTCATGTCCTCCAGATCCTGCACGTCGTAGTAGCGGCAGGGGGAGAGCGCATCGCTGCCGACGGGGATGCCGCGCACGGCGGCTACCTCTTCAGTGACCTTGGCCCCCAGCAGATGGCCGCCCATACCCGGCTTTGCTCCCTGGCCTATCTTGACCTCGACCGCATCGCCGGCGCGGACGTAGTCGGCCGAGACCCCCCAGCGACCAGTGGACCACTGGACAACCAGGAAGCCGCCCGGCTGCCACCGCCTCAGCGTCCGCGCCTCGTTCTCATACCCTTTGACCAACCAGGTTTCATCTTTCACCAACCCGCCCTCGCCGGTATTGTTGATGATCCCCGTCTGAGCCGCGCCAATAGACAGCGCCATCCTGGCTTCTCTGGACAGTGCGCCGAAGGACATGGCGGGGAAGAGGAAAGGATACTGCAGGCGTATGGGATTCTCGCAGGTGTCCTCGCCGATGACCACCTCCAGGTTGCACTCCTCCCGATACTTGTCGCGGGGGGCGGGTGAGGAGATCTGAGAAGGCACAACGGTGATGTTGTCAAAACTGGGCGCGTAGCCCATGGTGCCAAAGCCCCGCAGCATGTACTGGCCGGTCTGCGCCTTGTGGTGAATCTCCTCCACCTGGGGGAAGGTCCACGGTGAACGCACCAGGAACTCCGATTCGGCTGGGTTGATGCGGATGGCGTCCTCTGGGCAGAACTCGGCGCAGATACGGCAGCCGACGCAGGCGTTGTAGTTCTGGACGCGGACGCTCCCTGCGCCGTCAATGGCGAAGACGTCGTAAGGGCAGACCTCAACGCAGGCGGCGCATTTGCCGGGCATCCTGGCGTTGATGCACTGGTCTTTCATCACGGTGACGCAAAAGGTCCCGTTAACAGGTGGCATAGTAGTTCTCCTTCAATCAATCTCGCGGCAGCTACTTGTAGAAGGGCTTCTCCGACAGGCGGACGATCTTCTTGAAGTTCGTTAGGTCGGCCCCGATGCCGTATTCGTCAAAGTAGCCGCGCAGCTTGGTCAGATCGACCGGAGTCATCTCCTCCAGCAGCGTGTTGTGCCCCAGGCTTTTCCACTTTCCGCCAATGTAGATGTCGCCGCGGATGAGATAGTTGCCCAGATCCTTGCCGGCGTCGCCCACGATGACCAGGTCGCCGGCCAGCATGTAGGTCGCTACCTCGTCCCCCACGTCTCCTCCAATAATGATGGTAGCTCCCTTGTTCATCACAGCGGTGAAGTCGCCAGCGTTTCCCCTGATCACGACGACGCCGCCGTAGCAATATTGACCCACGCCGTAGCCGGCATCGCCTTCCACGATTACCGTGCCCCGCGTCATATTGTCGGCCAAGTAGCGGCAGGCGTTTCCCTCGACACAGATGGTTGCTCCGTCGTTCAGGACGCCAAGGTAGTTGCCGCTATCGCCCTCTACGATCACCTGGCCGCCTTTGAGACCGGCTGCCAGGCCATGCAGATGGGCCGCCTTCTGGACGATCACTGGCCCCTTGGCAACCGCCATCTTCAGTTCTGTGCTGACGGATCGCAGGTCGCGTCCACTAGCATCCACTACAAGAGACATAACATTCCTCCTTCTTCGAGGCTCCCGCCCCCCCTTTCATCCCCCCCAACTTTGGGGAGGAAAGAGGGGGGGCACCGTATAGACTGACAAACTGCTTCCTGACCTGGGCCCGCTTTCTGGGATCGCTCAGGGCATCCAACATCAAGATGCGGAACTCGTCGAAGGCCTGGGCTCGCGCCCGCCGGTCCTTTTCTGCTTTGGCGGCGTTCAATGCCGCTTCGTCCACCTGGGCAATGGTTTCCAGCAGGCCAAAGCGGTGAGCATTTTGGACGAAAACCTCACCGGCCGGCGTGCGGGTGATGAGCGTGGCGTAGCCCGGTTGCGCGCCGATGGTCCCCACGGCGATGTCGGCCGACTCGCTCAGGTAATCGTCGCAACTGCCGCAGCCGCGCCGCGTGAAGGGCTCTACCTCGGTCAGCGGGATCGCGCGCTCCGCGCCATCCCATAGCGACACCGTAAGCGTGCCGTCCGCCACTGAGGTGGTCAGCCCTCGGATTTGGTGTCGAGAGATGCCCATTCCCCGCTCAAGCAGTTCGGCGACCATATCTGGCATGTGGACGCCGGTGCAAAAGGGAGCGATGGTCAGGCGGATTGCCTGTTGGTAGGGCCACAGGCGCTCATTCTCGGCGTTCATCAGGCGGCGGGCCCCTTCGGCCACACAGGGGGAGCCGACGATGGCCAGCCTGGTCAGACCCAGCTCGAAGATGGCCTCGTTGAGCGCGCTGAGCACCGGGGCCCAGAGATACTGCATCCCCACGCTGCTGACGATCTCGTCCACTGTTGTAACCACGCGGGCGACCGGCTCCAGCGTCCAGGGATCCACGTCCAGCATGACCACGCCGTCAATCAGGTCGGCCGAGCGGGCGGCCACCAGCAGCGCCTGGATGACGTCGTTGGGCGCGCCGCTCTGGACGACGCCTGCCGACCGCGCCGAGACCACAGTGCGGGGCTCCATCGGCGTCCAGTCCACCAGGCGGGGGCAGCTCAGTTCGCAGAACTTCTCGCAGACCTCGCAAGTCCGCAGCTTGAGGTGTGAAAGGCCCAGCGCCTTTTGGCGTTCCTCCAGGAGGGGATGCTGCTCGTCATCCCAGTAGAGCACCCCCTTGGAACAGGCTGCCACGCACACCCCACAGCCAGAGCAGCGGTCCAGAGCCCAAACTTCCTGTTGCAATCTCGTTGACATACCTTGTTCTCCTTTAGGGTTGGGAAAGAAGTCTCTCTGCTCCTGCTGGGCTTGCCAAAGGGTAGAGGTCGAAACTTACTGGCACTATGTTCAACCACTGTGTCAGCAGCTTATGAAGCTCATCATTTGAGGCAACGTCGAAAATCACTACAGAGCCCCTACCTATTTTGGGATAGAAGCAGATTACTTTGCCTATCGACTTCAAATCCTTAATCCAAGACCTGAATTCTAGTCTTGCCTCCTTGACATCTTCAGGTTTAGAAGGATACGGAGTACTTATCGCCAGATATAGCATAGTCAAACACTTCTTGATTTTCACATTCTCCGAGCAAAGTTCGGCCCCAGGGCCCGCATCAGGTTCGTGAAATCTGTGATCTTGCCCACAAGATCGTGCGCATCGTCGGGCGTGATCCACTCCAGACGCAGGCGGCGTGGATCGAAGCCGCTTTCGGCCAGCAGCCCCCGTAGCCTGTTGATGCGCTCCTGGGCATAGCGGTTGCCGTTGACGTAGTGGCACTCGCCGGGCGGGCAGGCTCCCAGGAAGACCCCGTCCGCACCGCTGAAGAAGGCCCACAGGACGTGCGTGGGGTCGAAGCGAGCCGAGCAGCCCACTCGAATCAGGCGCACCTCGGCCGGGTAGCTCAGCTTGTTGGCCCCGGCCAGTTCGGCGGCGGCGTGGCTGCTCCATTCGCACCCAAAGACCAGGATGCGCGGCCGGCCGTCCCTTCGGCTTTGCTCAGGGCAGGCCTGCGCTCCGTTCGCCAGCGCCGCATCAATCTGGCCCAGTACTTGCACGTCGCTGTTGGTCGGCTGGCTGATGGCCTTGACCGGACAGGCGACGACGCAGTTGCCACACCCGGTGCACAGCAAGGGATCAATCTGGGAGAGGTCCAGTACCCCCTCTCGTTTATGCATGGAGATGGCGCCGAAGGGGCAGGTTTCCACGCAGTTGCCGCAGCCAGTGCAGAGCTTCTCGTCCACGACAGCGACGGGGGCCTGGCTGGTGATTGTCCCCGACCGCAGGTAACGCAGGGCGTTGAAGGCGGCGCTGGCGGCCTGGAACTCGGCCTCGCTCCAACCGGCCGGGTAGTGGGCCGCGCCGCAAACGTAGATACCCCGCTCGGCGTAGTTCTGCGGCCGCAGACGATAGCGCACCTCGGGGAAGAAGCCGTTCTCGTCCTGAGCGATGTCCAGCGTATGCGCTACCACACTAGCGTCAGGCTGCGGAACCAGAGGGGCTGCCAGGACGACCCGGTCGTAGGGCAGGCGGCGGTACGTTCCGGTCAATTCGTCACGGACCTCAACTGCCTCCTCGGTCACCTGCGGGGGCGACGACGGTGCATAGCGGATGAACTCCACGCCAGATCGCCGCGCTTTGAGCAGTTGCTCCTCGTAGATCTCCTCGCCCAGCAGATACAGGTCGCGGAAGAGGATGGTTACATGGGCCTGCGGGTTGACTGCTTTGACTTCTATCGCCTGTTTGAGTGCGCCCATGCAGCAGACGCCGGAGCAGTAGGGAACGGTCTCGTTGCGCTGGCCGGCGCAGAGGATCATCACTACGTGGGTTGGTAGATTGGTAGATTGGGAAATTGGTAAACCGGTAGACTGGGGGCCGGTTCTTTTGTCTCGCAGCTCGCGTTCGAACTCTAGCTGTGTAACTACCCGCTTCCCATCGTAGCGGAACAGACCCCACGGTCGCAGGGCATGTGCTCCAGTGGCGACGATGATCGCTCCCACGTCAAAGATTGCTGAACTATTGACACTCACCGTGTAGCACCCCACCGTCCCTGAGATGTCCGTCACCTGGCTCTCCGGCAGAACCTCGATGCGCGGATGGCGGGTGATCGCCTCGACCTTCTCGGCCAGGAATTCGGCTGCACTCCGCCGGTCGGGATAGAGGGTGTGCACTTCGCGCAGCATCCCACCCAGCGCCGCTTCTCGCTCGACCAGCTTGACGGACAAGCCGGCGTTGGCCAGTGTCAGGGCAGCGGTCATGCCGGCCAGCCCCCCGCCGATGACCAGCGCGGCGGGCACAACCTCGGCGCTGACCGGCTGACCCGCCTGGCGCAGCGCGACTCTGGCCGCCCCCATCCGAATCAGGTCAATCGCCTTGGCCGTGGCCGCCTCAGGCTCATCCTGATGCACCCAGGCGCAGCCCTCTCGGATATCTACTAGCTCGAACAGATCACCATCCAGGCCGGCATCCTCGCAGGCAGTCCGGAAGCGGGACTCCATCGTGCGGGGGGTGCAGCCGGCGACGAGTACTCGATTCAGACCCTCTTCAGCGATGGCCGACTGGATGGCCGCCAGTCCATCGGGCGAACAGGAATAGCACAGTCGCCGGGCGGGGGCTACTCCTGGCAGGTCACGGACTCCCTTCTCCAGGGCGTCCATATCCAGGACGGACGCAATCTGGTCGCCGCAGTCGCAGACAAAAACGCCCAGCTTGACGTCGCTCATGGCACAGCCTCCGCCTCATCAGCCAGCAAGGTCGTATGATCGGCGAACCTGGGGGCCAGGTAGTGATGGCCGCAGACCCGGCAGGCTACTGCCTCGAACTCTGATTCCCAGGGATGCACCGTCTGCGCGCCGCCGGTGATATCGGCCAGAGTGATGGCTCCGGTGGGGCAGACCAGGACGCAGGTGCCGCACTCGATGCAGGCGTTGGAGGCGATGTGGAAAGGCGGGCCTACCTGTTTCTCAATGCCCCGGTTAATGACACTGATGGCGCCCACGCCGACGATCTCCTGGCAGGCCCGCACACACAGGCCGCAAAGGATGCAGCCGTCCTCCTTCATCGTGAAGCGTGGCTCGCCGACGCCCAGTTCGTCGGCCAATTGGCGGATGACCGGGACGTGGGCTGACGAAGCCATCAGCAACTCCACGGTGATGCGGCGCGACTGCAGGACTGCGTCTGAGTTGGTGTGCACAACCAGGCCGTTGGCGCAAGGATAGGCACAAGAGGTCACCAGTTGCCGGCCTCGGCCAGCCTCTACCTCAACCACGCACAAGCGACAGGCCGCAAACGGCTCCATGGCCTCGTGGTAGCATAGGGTGGGGATGGGGATGCCATGCTCTCGTGCCACTTCGAGAATCGTTCGGCCGGGCTCAGTTTCTATTTCCCGACCGTCTATGGTTAAATGAATCATTTCAACCCCTAATCCACCACGATGGCGTCGAATTTGCAGAGCGATTGGCAAAGCCCACACCGGGTACAGACTTCCGGGTTAATGACGTGGGACTGACCCTTCTCACCGGAGATAGCGCCGACCGAGCAATTGCGCGCACAGATCATGCAGCCCGTGCACAACTCGGCGACGATTTCATAGGTGATGAGCCCCTTACAAACTTTGGCCGGGCACTTCTTGTCGTAGATGTGGGCTTCGTATTCATCGCGGAAGTAACGGATGGTGGTGAGCACCGGGTTGGGCGCCGTTCCGCCCAGGGCGCACAAAGACGAGCGCTTGACCTCCTGGCCCAACTCGGTGAGGTATTCGATGTCCCCCTCGCGCCCCTGCCCGGCGCAAATGCGCTCCAGTGTCTCCAGCATAGCTCGCGTGCCAATCCGGCAGGGGACGCATTTGCCACACGATTCCTCCTGGGTGAACTTGAGAAAGTAACGGGCCAGGTCCACCATGCAGGTATCCTCGTCGGTCACCACCAACCCACCGGATCCCATGATGGCCCCCAGCGCCTTCAGCGATTCGTAGTCAACGGACACGTCCAAATGCTCTTTGGGGATGCACCCGCCAGACGGGCCGCCGATCTGGACGGCCTTGAACTCCTTGCCACCGGGGATGCCGCCGCCAACGTCGTAGATCAACTCGCCCAGGCTGATGCCCATCGGCACCTCGACCAGGCCCGTGTTGCGGATCTTGCCCACTAGCGAGAAGATCATCGTCCCCTTGCTCTTCTCGGTGCCCACACTGGCGAACCAGTCGGAACCATTTCTAACGATGAGGGGAATATTGGCCCAGGTCTTGACGTTGTTGATGTTGCTCGGCTTGCCCCACAGGCCACTCTGGGCCGGGTAGGGGGGGCGCGGTCGGGGCTCGCCGATTTTACCCTCTATAGAGGCCATCAGCGCCGTCTCTTCGCCACAGACGAAGGCTCCGCTGCCGACCCGGATTTCGATATCGAAGTCGAAGCCAGAGCCCAGGATGTCCTTCCCTAACAGACCGTGTTCTCGCGCCAGCCTCAGAGCGATTTTCAGATTCTGGACGGCCAGAGGGTACTCGTTTCGGATGTAAACGTACCCTTGGGTGGCGCCCATGGCATAGGCGCCAATGATCATCCCTTCCACGACGCTGTGAGGGTTGCCTTCCAGAATACTGCGGTCCATGAAGGCCCCGGGGTCGCCTTCGTCGGCATTGCAGATCACATATTTGACAGCCTGCCCTGAGCCTGCCGAAGGGTCGCCCGGTGACTGGCGGCAAAACTGCCATTTCATGCCGGTGGGAAAACCCGCCCCGCCCCGGCCGCGCAGCCCGGACTGCTTGACCTCTTCGATAACCTGCTCCGGCGTCATCTGATGGAGTGCTTTGCTGAGGGCGGCGTAGCCGTCGTGAGCAAGGTAATCCTCGATAGCGGTGGGATCAATTTCACCATTCAATTCCAGCACCCGCCGCATCTGCCTGGTGTAGAAAGGCAAGTCGTTGTCGTGGATGATGGTCTGTCCCGTTATCGGATCCACGAAGACCAGGCTGTCAATGATCTCCCCCTGAACGATCGTCTTCGCCACGATGGCCGGCACGTCGTCCACAGAGACCTTGTTGTAGGCGATCTTTTCGGGATCAATGGTGATCAGCGGACCCAGTTCGCAGAAGCCGGGACAGCCGGTGGGCAGCACCTCTATCCCGTCGGCCAGCCCTGCTTCCCGCAGGGTCTCTTGCAAGCGGGCCAGCACTTTGCGGCTACCCAGAGCGCGGCATCCTGTGCCATCACAGACCCGGATGCGCCGCTGCTGCGGATCGGCAGCGGCCCGTATCCTCTGGCGATAGTCGGCCAGGGCCTGCGGGGTGCGCAACTTGATCATTGCTCTCTCCCCGCCTGATGCGCGGCGCGCTTCAACAGTTTGTCCACCTTCCTGGTCGTCATCTGCCCCTCGTATTCGTCATCCAGAACCACGACGGGCCCCAGGGCACAGCAGCCCAGGCAGTTGACCGTTTCCAGGGTGAACTGGCGATCACGGGTCGTTCCGCCTGCCCCAACGCCCAAACTGGTCTCCAGGCGGTCCAGCACTTGTACTGCCCCTCGAACGTGACAGGCGGTGCCGGTGCAGACGCAGATCTTGTGCTCACCGCGCGGTACCAGGCTGAAAGCGTGATAAAAAGTGGCCACACTGTAGACCTGGCTCAGTGGCACCCCCAACTTCTCGCTGACCAGGATCATCGCTTCCCGCGACAGGTAGTGATATTGGGTCTGGATCTCATCCAGTACGGATATTAGAGAAGCGCCTGTCCCATTCTTCCCTATGGTCTCTGCAAGTCTAATCGGTTCGAAATCCATCACCTTACCTCCTGGAGCAAATTGCCGTCTCAGAAAACCTGACTTCTCCACCGTGCAGTATAACACAAAAGCCACTGGATTCTCATAAAAAGGGGGAGGGAAAAAATGAAAACTCCATGAAAAAAGATGGGCGGGTTTCGCTGAAGGCGAAACCCGCCCATTCTGAGGAGCTAACTAAGGAAATCTGGCAGGGGAAAACTTAATCGCAACCGCCATCGGGGCAAGCCAGCATGTAGCCAACCCCTGGTGAAGTAAGGATATACCGCGGATTTGAGGGATCCACTTCTAGTTTACGTCGCAAGTAGCGAATGTAGGCCCGCAAATAGTCAATGTCGTCCCGATACTCCTGCCCCCATACGTTGGTCAGCAAGTCTTGGTGTAACATGACCCGGTTGGCATTGAGGGCCAGTTGACGCAATAGTGCGTATTCGGTGGGTGTAAGCGATACCTTCTCGCCGTGCACCTCGACAGTGCGTCGGGCGAAATTGATCTCCAGCTCGTCGCATGTGAACGGAGTAGTAACCATCTCTTCAGGTCGTTGGGTACGCCGCAGGACCGCCTGAACCCGGGCCACGAGTTCCTTGGCGCTGAAAGGCTTGGTCAGGTAATCGTCGGCTCCCACATCGAAGCCATGCAACATGTTGCTCTCCTGGGCCTTGGCGGTGAGCATGATCACCGGCACATCGGAGAACTCGCGGATGCGACGGCATACTTCGTAACCATCCGGGCCACGGGGAAGCAGGATGTCAAGCAATACCAGGTCGGGCTGCTCCAAGGCTACCATCTCAATGGCAGACTTTCCACTGGCGGCGGCGATCACCTGGTAGCCCACGGCTTTCAGTACCTCACTGACCAGCCGTACCAGTCGCGGCTCGTCGTCCACGACCAGAATCTGTTCACTCATTCTGGCTCTTCTCCTGGCTCTGTTTGCTCCTGACTCAGGCCCTCCAGGGGAAGCGTGAAATAAAACGTGCTGCCCTGTCCTACCTTACTCTCAGCCCAGATGCGACCGCCGTGGCTCTCCACGATGGCGTGGGCGATAGGCAGCCCCAGTCCTGAGCCAACGACGTGACGACCCAGACTAGACCTGGCTCGGAAGAACTTCTCAAACAGCCGGTTCAGGTGTTCAGAAGCGATGCCCACTCCCTGATCGGCCACACTGATGACGATCTCATCCTCGCGCATCTCGCCCCGCACAACGACCAGTCCCCTTTGCGGTGAGTATTTGATTGCATTGTCCAGCAGGTTTCGCAAAACCTGCATAATTCGGTCGGGGTCGGCGTCCAGAATGGGGAAATCGCTCGGAAAATCAATCAGGAAACGGTGCTTCTGTGTGCGGCGCGCTATGTCGTCAGTCACACTCTTGGCCAGATGCGGCAGCCTTACCGGCTGGAGCTCGAGTCTCAGGAGGCCAGCGTCAATGATGGACGACTCCAGCAAATCGTGGATGAGGTCTTGCAGGACATCACACTCCTCATCTATGATTTGCAGGAACTCTTGTTGGGTCTCAGGGTCGAAGGTGACTTCCTCCATCAACAGAGCTGTGGAGTAGCCCTTGATTGAAGTAAGCGGGGTGCGCATTTCGTGGGCCAGCGTGGAGATCAACTCTGCCTTAAGGCGATTGGCTTCGCTGAGAGCTTTGGTGGCTTCCATTTCCTCTCTCAAGCGGGCATTTTCGATGGATAAAGTGATCAGGTCAGCCACGCGCTGCAAAAAGGCCATGCCCTCACGAGTAAAGCTAGCAGGCTGACGCAGATTCAGGAGTGCCAGGACTCCTACTTTTGTCTGCCCCGTGATCAGGGGTACACAGATGGCACTCAATGGCTGCCTCAGACCAGCGGTCGCTGCTCTGAAGATCTCGCTGTTTGCTGGCGTTATGTTTGCCATTGCCGCAGCGGTAGCTTCTGGGGTAGAGTATAGCTCAGCCTGGCCGGTCCGAAATACCTTGCCGCTCATCGCTTCACCAGGGGCTAGCCTGAGTTGCTTTACGATAGTGAAATCGTAACCTTGTGCCCCCTTTGCTTCCAGCCGCTCGTCAGCAGGGTCGTAGAGCCACAGGCTACCCGCGTCAGCCGCTTCTAATGTATTGATGAGGCAGGTCAAGAACCTCGGCAGCATGGTCTCTAGATCCTGCCCAGTAGCCAGGATCTTCGCTATCTCGAAGACGGTCAACAGCCTCTGATCCATATTCGCTGTTTGAGCTTCTGCCGATGTAGCATGGCCGGCTGATGCCAGATTATTCTTCGAGACCGCAGATTGATCGGACATTGCTATCAGTGCTCACTTATGCAGCAAGGAGCTAATCCGCAAGCAGAAGGCTATTCCGCCTCTCGTTTGGCCTCTTCGATGACCTTCTGCGCGAC
Organism: uncultured Anaerolineae bacterium; assembly: GCA_964390805.1. Lineage (GTDB taxonomy): Bacteria > Chloroflexota > Anaerolineae > VGOG01 > VGOG01 > CAYMKL01. The sequence continues at coordinate 24,321 of CAYMKL010000030.1, forward strand.
GTGGGTCGGCACTTCCTCGTAGTGAGAGAACTCCATGGCGTAGATTCCCCGCCCCTGGGTGATGGACCTAAGGTCTGTGGCATAGCGCTGCATTTCGGCCAGGGGCGCCTGGGCGGTGATGATTGCCTTGCCTCGCTGCTGATCCATACCCAGAACCCGTGCTCGTTTGCTGTTGAGGTCGCCCAACACGTCGCCTGTGAACCCCTCGGGGATGGTGATGGTGAAGTTCATGATAGGCTCGAGGAGCACCGGGCTGGCATCTGGGATACCTTTTTTGAAAGCCAAGTGCGCCGCAAGCTTGAAGGCGATCTCAGAGGAGTCCACCGTGTGAAAGGAGCCGTCGTAGAGGGCGGCCCGAAAGTCGGTGGTGGGGTAGCCGGCCATGGCACCCTTCTCCATTATTTCCCTGAGGCCCTTTTCCACGGCGGGAATGTACGAATTGGGCACCGCTCCGCCACGAATCTCATCCACGAACTCGAACCCTGAGTCTCTAGGCAGAGGCTCAAATCTGATAAAGACGTCACCAAATTGGCCCCGACCGCCGGTCTGCTTCTTGTGGCGACCCTGGGCCGATGTCGTTCTTGTTATCGTTTCCCGATAGGGCACCTTGGGCACACTGGTGGTTATATTCACCCCAAACTTCTGAAACAAACGCCGAGTGGCGATGTCAACGTGTGACTCACCCATCCCTGAGAGGATGGTTTGGTTGGTAGAGGGCTCGCGAGCTACCTGCAGGGTGGGATCTTCCTCTGACAGGCGAGCCAGCGTGGTGCTCATTTTGTCCAGGTCGGATTTTGTCTTGGGGTGGACAGCCACCGAGAAAACGGGCCTGGGGAAAATGGGGGGGGCTAGAACGATGGGATGGCCCTTATCGCAGAGGGTGTCACCTGTGGAGGTATTCCCCAGCTTGGCCACTGCCCCGATGTCACCACTGCGTACTCTGTCGGTGGGTATTTGGTCTTTGCCTCGCAGGATGTAGAGTTGACCGATCCTTTCCGTCTCACCGCTCCTGGAGTTGAAAACTCGCGAATCCGATTCCATGAGGCCTGAGTAGACTCTATAATAAGTTAGTTTGCCAACATAAGGGTCGGCCAGATTCTTAAACGCCAGGACGGCCAGGGATGATAACACATTGGGCTCCAGGATTTCCTCCTCGCCAGTGGCCGGGTTGGTGCCCACTATCTCCTTGCCCTCGGCAGGGGATGGTAGATACCCTATGATGGCTTGCAGGAGCGGCTGAACACCGACGTTGGCGGTAGCAGAGCCGCAGAGTACAGGCACTACACTACGATCAGCGATCCTTGCCTTGAGGCCGCGCCGAATCTCCTCTTCAGTAAGCTCTTCCCCTTCCAGGTATTTCACAATCAACTCATCTTCGCTCTCGGCTGCGGCTTCGATCAGTTGCAGGCGATAATCGTCTATCTCGCCTTGCAGGGAGGCTGGACTCTCCGCTTCTTCGGCCTTGGAGCCCAGGTAAGCTCTCATGGCGATCAGGTCCACCACGCCCTCGAAATCATCGTGGCGGCCGATGGGCAACTGGATAGGGATGAAATCGGCCTCAAACTTCTCCTTCAGAGCGTCCAGGCAGCTTTTGAAGTTGGCATTCTCCCGGTCCATCTTGTTGATGAAAACCAGTCGGGGCAGGTTCTGCTCGTCGGCGTAGCCCCAGACCAGATCCGTGCCCACCTCCACGCCCGACGCGGCGTCGAGGAGAATCAGCGCGCCGTCGGCCACCCTGACGGCCCCTTTGACCTCGCCCACGAAGTCCAGATAGCCGGGCGTGTCGAGGACGTTGACCTTATGGCCGTCCCATTCGCAGGGAACCACGGAGGTGCTGAGGGAGATGTGGCGTCGGATCTCCTCTTCGTCGTAGTCGGAAACCGTCGTTCCCTCATCTACTTTGCCCAGGCGGCTAATGGCTCCGCTGTTAAAGAGCATGGCCTCTGCCAGGGAGGTCTTCCCTACGCTACCGTGAGACAAAAGGGCTATGTTCCTTAGTTGCTTGGTTTGATATTCCTTCATTAGTTCCTCCTTGGGTGACTACTCAGCCTACCCTCCCGCAGGTTGCTCTTGGCGGTCTGGGTATCCGAGCATTTGCCTGCAGTGAGCGTTTTGCCCTATACTGCCAACCAAACCTGCGGGAGGGTGAGTAGTCACCTCCTTGGTATTCGTTCAACTATGACCTCAAAAAAGACGTGCAACTGGTTCCGGAGCATCGCCAACGTATCTGATGCCAATGTCCGGTCAGAATTCGGTGAACTCCCGTCGCCGCAACCCCTCCAAATCCAGTGTTCCAGCTCTGGGATCAAGTCTGATCTCCCACTGCTCCATGGTGCGAGCGCCGATGAGCACATCTATATTGTAGAACATGATTCGCTAGATGTCAAACACGCTTCGCCTCACTTCTTGCCAGCAACTCCTCGACGAGTGCCTTTTCTTCCTCCAGGCTGCTTACCTCCCCGTCGAGGCGGGCGTCGCGGAGGGCGGACAGAATCTGGCCAAATAGAGGGCTGGGCCGAAGACCCATGGCCTTGAGCCAATCTCCATCTATCTCAGGCTCGACGAAACGCAGCGTGCGATGATGCAGCTCCAACCGCTCCCGCACTGCCTCCGAACCGGTGGCTATCCACAGGGCGAAGATGGCTGGCCCTGAGTAGTGTTCCAGCAGCCGGTAGATAGCGCTAGGCTGACGTTCCTTGACCAGTTCGCTTGTCGAAAACAGCAGCCTATTGACCTGGCGCAACAAAGTGACGTCGTTGCTGGCAATCTTGAGGCGCTTGGCGAGGCTCTCTAAATCCGGGGCGCTCAAGCGATAGGTTAGCAGGGCCAGGTACAGGATGCTGGTTTCTGGTTGCTGGTCGCCGGTTGTTAGTTCCCAGCTTCCAGCTTCCAGGGATTCCCTCAGTCTTCGAAACCTATCCCCCAACCAGTCGTCGCATCTGAGCCTGGGATGTATCTGAGCCAGCACCCCCAGCTCATCCAGACGGCACAGCGCTCCCTCTGGCGCCTCCTCTTCCAGGATCAGGTATAGCTCGTGGCGGATTCGTTCCCCTGTGGTGCGGTCCAGCAGGTCCAGGGCATTGCCGATGAGTTCTGTGGTGCGCTCTTCGAGGCGAAAGCCCAGCCGCTGCTCTAGGCGGGCCGCCCTGAGCATCCTGGTTGGATCTTCCACGAAGCTGAGGCTGTGCAGTACGCGGATCAACCCCCGCTTCAAGTCTTGCTCGCCCCCGTAGAAGTCCAAAAGCTCACCGTAGCGGTCCGGATCCAGGCAAATGGCCAGGGTGTTAATGGTGAAATCGCGGCGGTGCAGGTCTTGCTTGATGGAACTGCGCTCAACCTGGGGCAAGGCCGTGGGATGTTCGTAGAATTCGGTGCGAGCAGTGATGAAGTCCAGGTAAGGGATGGGGAAGGTTTGCTTATCCAGGATCAGCTTGGCCGTGCCGAAACGGGCGTGGCTCGTCACCCGCCCTCCGACCTTCTTCTGCAAACGCCTTGCCAGGGCTATGGCATTTCCCTCCACAACTAAGTCCAGATCCAGAGTGGGTATCCCCAGGAGGAGGTCGCGCACGAAGCCGCCCACCACGTAGAGGGAAGAGCCCATCTGGGCTGCCGTTTGACTGGCCTTCTGGATCAGTTCAAGGAAGGGAGCAGGTAGGGCGTCCTCGATCAATTGGGCGATCTCCGACCTGCGGGGGCGTTGGGGAGGAGTGCTCCAGAGTTTGATCAGGTCGGTGCGGGTGACGATTCCGGTGATCTCGCCTCCCTCGACCACAGGCACCTGTCCCAGGCTGTGTTCCATCATCACATCCTGTAGCTTCTGCACCGAGTCATCGGGACGGACATTGACCTCTCCCTTGTACATGTAGAGGTCAACAGTAGCGCCATCGAAGCCGAGTTGCAGGGCCTTGTCTATCTGGCCGCGGGTCAGGATGCCCACGATGCGCCCCTCTACTACCACGGGGAAGCCCTCGTGGCCGTAGCGGCGCATCATCTCCGCCGCCTCGGCTACCGTGGTGTCGGGCGGAAGGGTGTGGACGCCGTGGGACATGATCTGGCCGACGGTCACTGCTGGCTTGATATGGGCCCTCAGAAGCTCCAGGAGCATTTCCTGAGCCTGGGCCAAGTCCTGATCCCGGATTAGGGCTGCTGAGGCCTGGCTGTGCCCTCCACCGCCGAAGCGAGCGGCTATCTCTGCCACGTCAATTGTCTCGCTGGATGACCGAGCCACCAGTTGGATGTGCCCGTCCATTTCCACCAAGACGAAGAGGGCCTCTGGCTCGAAGACATCGCGCAGCTTGTGAGCCAGGGTGGAGATCTCCTCAATATAACCCTGAACTCTGGCTGTAGCGATGACCACCGATTGACCGTCGAATTCATGGATCTGACTGTTCTCAAGCAGTTGATCGTAGAGCTGGCGTTGTTCTTCCGATAGGGGGTGGTGAAGGAATTTGTTGACCACCTCCAGGCTGGCTCCGTGGTCCAGGAGCCAGGCAGCGCAGCGCACATCCCGTGGGGTAGTGGTGGGGTAGGAAAGTGAGCCGGTGTCCTCGTAGATGCCGAGAAGCAGCAAAGTCGCCTCGATGGGCGAGAGGGACAGACGAACCCGGCTGATTTGCTCGACCAGTAGTGTAGTGGTGGCTCCTATCTCTTCGCCGGAATAAGTCATGCCTGGTGCGAGCCTCCGAGTGAGGGCGTGGTGATCAATGATGTGAACTTTGGTCTTGGAGATCATGCCCTTCAATCGAGTGAGGGCCTGGGTGTCTACCAGGATAACTCGCTCGATAGAGCAGCGGGGCGGCAAATCATCGGCTTGCACAAAGGGCAACGCGTCGCAGTAGATGGCCAGGAAATGGCGCAAATTGCGATTAAGCCGCCGAGGCAGAACCGGTATCGCGTCTGGGTATAGCTTCCACGCTCCGAGCAGCGATGCCAGGGCGTCGAAGTCGGTGTTTTCGTGAGTGAGTATGACTTCCATTGAGAATCCTTTCTTGATAAGCCATCCCCATTATAGCAGCAAAAGCCACGATTGACAAGCTGTTGCAAAAACATAAAAATGTGGTATAATCTGTATCAATGAGTCTCATCACGTGAAAGCAGAGCGTTGCGCCGAAAGGGGGGATGTGGAGCATGAATAGGGACAGTCTAGCCGGGTTGTCCATCTTCGCCCTTCAAGGGCCGAACGGAAAGAAGGTGTTACCAACTTTGCCGTCCGCTGGTGAAAGAGGACGGCCATAACTCAAAGGAGGAGAAGAAATGAAGAAGGTACTATTCAACTTGTTGGGCGTCCTGGTCTTGGTCAGCTTGCTGGTCTCGGCCTGCGCGGCACCTACCCCACAGGTGATCAAGGAGGAAGTGATCGTCGAGAAAGAGGTCCCGGTCACTGTCGAGGTGGAGAAGGAAAAGATTGTCGAGAAGGAGGTCATTCAGACCGTCGAGGTGGAGAAGGAAGTGGTGATCGAGAAGGTGGTCACGCCCACACCTGTCCCGATGACTGGCACCATCACCCTGTGGCACGCCTGGAAGGAAACAGAGATAGAGGCTTTGAATGAGGTCATCGCCGCCTTCCAGGATGAGAACCCAGAGGTGCAGTTCGACGTGCTGTACGTACCACACGATGACCTGCGCCCCAAGTACGAGACCGCTGCGGCCACCGGCGGCGGGCCGACGGTCCTGATCGGCAGCGCCGACTGGGGACCAGCATTCTACGACGCCGAACTGGTCGCCGATGTGTCTGGCATGGCTACCACCCGGTTCCTGCGCACCATCAACGCGGCTGCGCTGGGGGCGGTGAAGTACAGAGGCGCGCTGATCGGTCTTCCGCAGACCATCAAGGGTGTGGTGATGTTCCGCAACAAGGAGATCGTCGCGGATGCGCCAGCCACTTTTGACGATCTACTCGCAGCAGCCCAGGCTGCCACCCAGGGCGATGTGGTCGGTGCAGAGCTGGAACCCGGCTTCTTCTTCTCAGCCGCCCATCTGAACGGCATCGGCGGCAAGTTGATGGAGCCCAATGGCGATCCGCTGTTCAACGACGAGAAGGGCGTCGAGTGGCTGAACCTGTTCTTGAAAGTGAAGGAAGCCGGCATTCCTGGGGGGTGGTACTCGGACAACGACGTCAACCTGTTCAAGGCAGGCCAAGCTGGGATCATCATTGACGGCACCTGGAACCTGACTGCCCTCGCCGAGGCCATCGGAGCCGAAAACCTGGCGGTTGACCCCTGGCCCAAGCCAATGTCCGGCTACGTGCAGACGGAGAACATCTACCTGAGTGTCAACGCCGAAGGGGATGACCAGACGGCCTCCTGGGCGTTCATGGAGTTCTTCATGTCACCTCAGGCGCAGGCGATGCTGGCCGACGTGGGGCACATCCCAGCCGTGGCTGGTGTGGAGGTTACTGATCCTCTGATGCTGCAAGCTGTGGAAGCCTTTGCCCTGGGCACGGCTTTCCCGGTCATTCCTGAGATGGGAGCATACTGGGATCCGATGAGCACTGCCGTTCAGTCGGTCACTGACGAAGGGGCCGACCCTGCTACCGCCCTCCAGCAGGCTTACAACACTGTTGTGGCCGCGGTCGCCGAGATCCGAGGCGAGGCCCTGCCAGAGGTGAAAGTGAAAGGCACCATCACCCTGTGGCATGCCTGGAAGGAAGCCGAGATCGAGGCTCTGAATGAGGTCATCGCCGCCTTCCAGGATGAGAACCCAGAAGTGCAGTTCGATGTGCTGTACGTGCCCCATGATGACCTGCGGGGCAAGTACGAGACTGCTGTGGCCACCGGTGGTGGACCGACGGTCCTGATCGGCAGCGCCGACTGGGGACCGGCCTGGTACGACGCTGAGCTGGTCGCCGACGTCTTCGGCTTCACCACCACACCGTTCCTGGCCTCGATCAACGAAGCTGCCCTGGGCGCGGTGACATACAAGGGCGCACTGATCGGTCTTCCGCAGACCATCAAGGGCGTGGTGATGTTCCGCAACAAGGAGATCGTCGCGGATGCGCCAGCCACTTTTGACGATCTACTCGCAGCAGCCCAGGCTGCCACCCAGGGCGATGTGGTCGGTGCAGAGCTGGAACCCGGCTTCTTCTTCTCAGCCGCCCATCTGAACGGCATCGGCGGCAAGTTGATGGAGCCCAATGGCGATCCGCTGTTCAACGACGAGAAGGGCGTCGAGTGGCTGAACCTGTTCTTGAAAGTGAAGGAAGCCGGCATTCCTGGGGGGTGGTACTCGGACAACGACGTCAACCTGTTCAAGGCAGGCCAAGCTGGGATCATCATTGACGGCACCTGGAACCTGACTGCCCTCGCCGAGGCCATCGGAGCCGAAAACCTGGCGGTTGACCCCTGGCCCGCCTACGGGGATGGCCATCTCTCCGGCTACGTGCAGACGGAGAACATCTATCTGAGTGCCAACGCCGAAGGCGACGACCAGATGGCGAGCTGGGAGTTCATGGAGTTCTTCATGTCACCCCAGGCCCAGGCTCTCCTGGCCGACGTGGGGCACATCCCAGCCGTGGCTGGTGTGGAAGTCACTGATCCTCTGATGCTGCAAGCCACGGAAGCCTTCGCCCTGGGCACGGCTTTCCCGGTCATCCCTGAGATGGGGGCATACTGGGATCCGATGAGCACCGCCATCCAGTCGGTCACTGACGAAGGAACCGACCCTGCTGAGGCCCTCGATCAGGCCTTCGAAACCATCACCGCGGCGATCAAGGATATCCGTGGCGAGTAGCCTAAGTGTAGCTAGTTAGCGGAAAGCGAAGCTCTTCCCCCTGTGAGGGGGAGGTTGAGAGGGGGGATTCTGTAATCCAGAAGGTCCACCCTCCCCTAGCCCCTCCCTGGGAGGGAGGGGAAACACGCGACTCGCTTCACGATTGCACCGAAGGAACCCACGAGTGCTGTTGCAGACGCAGGTGATGGAGTGCTATCCTCACCTGCGTCTGCTCAACAGTCGGTGCCCACTATCAACGAAGAGAGGAGGTAACTCATGGCTGTCACTGAAATGCCCCTTGCTGTTAGCAGTCCCCAGGCGAGTAGGTGGGCTGAATTCCGACGACGTTTGAAGGAATCTCGCACCGCCTGGCTGTACATCCTCCCCGCTGGCCTGGTAATGCTTTTCATCACCCTCCTTCCCCAACTCTACCAGGTCTGGATGTCTTTCACCGATTATCGGGTCAAGAACCTGCGCTTCTATATATTCGACTCTAGCACCTGGGCAAAATACGCCCCACCTCTTGTTGGCCTGGACAACTACATCAAGATCCTGAACAGCAGTCTGGCCATTGAGAACTACGATTTCGGGCGGCTGCTCCTTTTCAACGTGACCTGGACGGTAGTAAACGTTGCTATCCACGTGTCATTGGGGGTGATCATCGCGCTGGCCCTGAATAGCAAGAATCTGATCGGGCGGCGGGTCTACCGCGCCTTGTTCGTACTGCCCTGGGCGATCCCCGGCTACATCACCGCCCTGACCTGGAAAAACATGTACGACGACCGTTTTGGAGCCTTCAATCAACTTCTGGGAGTCATCAACGGCTGGCTGGGCACCAATCTCCCCACCGATACCCGCTGGTTGACCGTTAGCCAACCCCCCATTGGCGGCCCGCTGAGTTTCTTGCCCCTGGCGTTCTACTGCCTTCTCCTGGCCAACATCTGGCTGGGCTGGCCGTTTATGAGCGTGGTCGCCACCGGTGCGTTGCAGTCTATCCCCGCAGAGTTATACGAGGCGGCTTCCATAGACGGCGCCAGCGGCTGGCAGAAACTCTGGAAGATCACTCTCCCCCTGATCCGTCCGGCTATGGTACCGGCCATCATGCTGGGTACGATCTGGACCTTCAACCAGTTCGCCGTGATCTACTTCATCTCAGAAGGGGGCCCTTTTGGACGCACAGAGATCCTGATCACCCAGGCGTTTAAGCTGGTCTTCCAACAGCGTCTATACGGGGTGGCAGCAGCCTTTGGCTTTGTGGTCTTCTTCGTGCTGCTGATCATCACCCTGATCCAGAATCGCGTGACCCGTGCTACGGAGGCCTACTATGTCTAGAAAACAGAAGGACATTCTCCAACAATTGGGGCTTCAGGCTTTTCTTCTCCTGGTGGTCACCACCACGGTCATGTTCCCAATCCTGTGGATCTTCTCCCTGGCCCTGGACCCACGTAACATTGACAAGCCCCTGGAGTTGCGCCTGCTCCCCCCAGGGGCTTCTCTGGACGCCTTTCGCCGCGTTTTGCTGGAGCCGTTCAAGCTGCTGTGCAGGAATCCTACTGACCCTTCCACGTGCATGACTTTTGCCAAGTTGCTCAAGAATAGCTTGCTGGCCGCTCTGGGCACCAGCCTGGTGGCAGTAGTCCTGGGGGCATCGGCGGCCTATGCTTTCTCCCGCTTCCGCTTCATCGGACGCCAGGCAGGCATGTTGGGCTTCATCGTGCTGCTCATGCTGCCCTCCACGGCCACCCTGGCCCCACTGTACGTCTTACTCAGCCAGATCAAAATTGGCGGCGAGTCCCTGCGGCTGTCTCTTTTCGGCCTGGCCCTGGCCTACGCTTCCAGTGCGTTGCCCTTTGCCATCTGGAACCTAAAAGGCTACTTTGACACCGTGCCCAAAGAGCTGGAGGAGGCCGCTCTGATTGACGGCGCCTCCATGACCCAGACCTTTTTCCGCGTCATCCTGCCGCTCTCCGTCCCTGCCCTGGCGGTGACGGTTCTGTTCTCTTTCATGACGGGATGGACCGAATTCGTGTTGGCCTGGACGTTCCTGGAGAACCCATCTCGCTTCACCCTGGCAATGGCCCTGCGCTCCATGCAGGGGCAATTCGCTACCCCCTGGTCTGAATTCGCCGCCATGTCCATCCTGATGACCATCCCCATCGTGATCCTGTTCTTCCTCCTGCAACGCTACCTGATCTCTGGCTTGACGGTGGGCGGGGTGAAGGGATAGCCATGTCCGATACGTACTATCGAGAGCGCGCTGCACGCCGTGCCCGCCTTTGGTGGATCGTGGGAGGTATAGCCGCAGTCGTCGTCGTGGGCATCCTCATCATCAGAGCACTTTTGTACGACGCTTGCACCAGAAGCTTCGACCGCTCGCCCCACTCCATTGTCTCAACTTTTGTGGAAGCGGTGGGGCGCGGCGACGCAGCGGTGGCTCAGGAGTGCTGGGAGCACCATGCCTACTACGAGATCGAGGCAGGGTGCTCCGAAATCTGCCTGTCGCGCGTTCTGGGGGCACAGTACCGGGTCGTTGACATCGCGCTAGATGCGCCCCACGCCACGCCAGACGGCCGCGCCAACCTGCAGGCGACTGTCTCCATCGAGTGCGCTGACAGTGGAGAAGAGCATACCGCCGAGATCCTGCTCGACAGTGTAGGCGGCAATGTCCCCTGGAAACACTGGGCCATCATCCGCAGCACCTTTGGGGGCACGGTGGCCGAAGCGTGGTGTAAATAGCTTTTGCTCTATGCTGAATCTATTTGAGTTGGTTGAAATGTGGGGGAATGGGCGGGGAGATTATGAAGCGTAAACTCTTTCCGCTCGCAGACGGTCCAGGATCCAGATTTGAACCAACGTCGCCGGCTCTGTCTCCTTCTCCTCAGCGAGGTTTTGAAGAAGTTCGATGGTCTGCGCGTCCAGAGGCACGGTGAGACCGCGTCGAACGAGCGGCTGGGCAAAGGTCGCCTCTACCGGCTCGAACTCATCCTCGAACTCTGTCGTGTCGTGGGTATCCCAAAACTCTGCTTCTTCCTCGAAAGTCTCAAACTGGGGAATTTTACTTTTCGCCAATAATTGGTCCATCGTCTTCATCCTTTCTGGCGCCGATACAGTCGCCGCTCTGCTCTAGTGGCATCCCGCGCGGTGATGGGGTAGTACACCCCTCCTCCACGGGGTATCAAGATGACCGTCAAATATCAGCCAGCCTCTGTTTGGCCGATGACTCGCAATCGCCTCTTTCGTGTTCTGGACACGAAAGGGGCACCCAGACAAACCTCCTCAACTTCCTCTGGGATCACAGAGTGCTGTGCGATATGGTCTTCGTTCCAGTCGTCGAATAGAAGCTCCTGGACATAGAGCATGAAATTCCTCTCTCAATCCAGATTTTAGCATCTCTGCTCTGGTTTGTCAAGAATAAGGAGAGCAAATGAACCTGCGGATACCTTCACTTAAAGACACCCTGGCGTTAGCTATCCTTCTCGCTTTGCTAGCCACTGGGTGCCAGCAAACGCCCGCTCCGGCTCCTACTCCGAGTCCCACCCCCCAGCCAGCGACACCAACTGCCACGGCCGAGCCTACCCCTGAGCCAACGCCTGAGCCAGAGCCGGAAGAGCAGCCCCTCTACCTGAGCATCATCTGGCATCAGCATCAGCCCATCTACTTCAAGGACCCCGAAACCGGCGTCTACGCTAAGCCCTGGGTGCGGCTGCACGCGGCTAAGGACTATGTGGACATGGCCGCCATCCTGGAGCAGTATCCCGACATCCAGGCCACCTTCAACCTCACCCCCTCACTGCTGCGCCAATTGATGGATCTGGAGAGCGGCGCCAGGGACCTGTACGCGGTGCACACCATGATCCCTGCTGCGGGGTTGACTGACGAGCAGAAGGGCTTCATCCGTAGTCGCTTCTTCGACATCAACCCCAGGATCATCGCCCGCTTCCCCCGCTACCAGGAGATTGCCGATGGTTGGGAGAATAGCGACAATTGGGACACCCAGACCTGGCTGGACTTGCAGGTGCTCTTCAATCTAGCGTGGACCGATCCCGATTGGCTGGATGAAGAGCCGCTGGCCAGCCTGGTCGCCCAGGGGCGGGATTTCGCCGAGGAAGACAAGGCCACCGTTCTGAACGAACACGTCCGTTTGGTGGCCAAGGTGATCCCGTTGCACAAGCGTTTGCAGGGCGAGGGCCGCATCGAGGTGACCATGACGCCCTTCTTCCACCCCATCCTGCCCCTGCTGATAGATACCACCCTGGCCCGTCAGGCCGTGCCCGACATTGAACTGCCGCCTCGCTTCAGTTTTCCACGCGACGCCGTCGCCCAGTTGCAACTGGGTATTGACTTCTACAGCGAGACCTTCGGCCAGCCGCCCACGGGGATGTGGCCCGCCGAGGGCGCCGTGGCCGAGGAAATCGTGGGTCTGGTCAGCCGGGGCGGAATCCAGTGGATGGCCAGCGATGAGGAGGTGCTGGCCCGCAGCCTGGGTAGCAAGAGCTTCGCGCGGGATTCCAGCGAAATCGTGCAGGACCCCGACCTGCTTTATCGCCCCTATATCGTCCAGGACCGCAGCCAGGACCCCGAACTATACGTCGTCTTCCGCGACAAGGTCATCAGCGACAAGGTTGGCTTCACCTACAGCGGCACCGGTGGGCTAGAGGCCGCCCAGGACTTCGTGCATCGCATCCTGGACATCCGCGATCGGCTAGCCCAGGCCGGGGCCAGCGGCCCCAACTTGGTCAGCGTGATCTTGGACGGAGAAAACGCCTGGGAGCACTACCCCAACGACGGCAAGGACTTCCTGCACAACATGTATCGCCTGCTGCAGGAGGAGCAAGCCAAGGGTGCCATTCGCACCATCACCCCCAGCGCCTACGTCGCCCGCTTCCCTGAGCAACTGGCCATTGACCCCCTGTGGGCCGGCAGTTGGGTCAGCCCCGATTATCTGACCTGGATCGGCGAGGACGAGGAGAACCGGGGCTGGGACTATCTGGGCCGGGTGCGGGAATTCGTGGAAAAGCGCAAGAAGAACCTGGATGAGGATACCCTGGCGGCGGTGATGGACGCCATCTACACCGCCGAGGGCAGCGATTGGTTCTGGTGGTACGGCGCAGACCAGAACAGCGGCGACGACGGCAGCTTCGACCTGCAATTCCGGCTTACCCTGCAACAGGTCTACGAGCTGATGGGCGCAGAGGTGCCCACCTTCCTCAAGGTGCCGGTCATCCCCCAGACAGCCGTCGCTCCTGCTGCCGGCGCATCGGCCCTGATCACGCCCGACATGGATGGCCAGGCCAGCGAACAGGAGTGGCAGGGAGGCGGCTATTACACCGCAGAAGGGGGTGTCCAGGCCGGGCCAGAGCAGATCGTCAGCCAACTGTGGTACGGTTTCGACAAGGAAAACGTCTACCTGCGCCTGGACGCTCGTCGCCCCTGGGTTGATGTGAGCGACGAGGCCGCTTCATCACATGTACGTAGCGGCATCGGCTTCTACCTGACCCAACCCGGTGGCGGCCCTGAACAGCCTTTCAGCCGCATTGGCGCTGGTGAGACCCTGCTGGGCTTCGGCGCCCACGCCCTGGTCGAGACGACCATCACCAGCGAGGGCGCTACCGCCGCTTTCCTCGCTGTGGATGAGGCGGGCAATTACACCCCCACCGACGCCGAACTGCCTGTGGGCGTCTCTGGCAGCACACTAGAAGTGGCCGTACCCTACACCGTGTTCGGCAAGCCCGACGCTGGCGATGTCTTCAGGCTGCGGACGGTGATCAGCGAAGGGGAAGCGAGGGACATTCAGGTGATGCCGGATGCTGGCCCCGCTCAGCTTGTCGTGCCCGATCTGGGCCTCACCACGCCCATCTTCACCATCGCCGACCCCACGGGCGACGATCACGGCCCTGGCAGCTACGCCTACCCCCTCGATGGTGTCTTCGGCGCTCGTGCCTACGACCTGACCGAGTTCGCCGTAGCCGAGGATGACAACAATCTCATCTTCCGCTTCACCTTTGCCGGCAAGCTCAACAACGACTGGGGTGCGCCCAACGGCATGGGCATCCACGCCCTGGACGTTTACATTGACGCGGCGGAGGGCGGCGAGTGCAAGCTGATACCTGGCCGCAACGCTGCCTTGCCTGCGGACAGTGGGTGGGAGTTCGCCTTATGGGCCGAGGGCTGGACGCCCGGCCTCTACGGCCCGCCCACCGAGGACTCGCCTCAGCCGCAGCAGATCGGCGACAGCAGCACGCTGAACATCATCAGCGATCCGGGCCAGAACAAGATCACCATCCGCGTGGCCAAGAAGGTCTTCGCCGACAGCCTGGGCCCTGAGTCTCTGGACCCGGCCTCCTGGCGCTATCTAGCCGTGGTGATGAGCCAGGAAGGCTACCCCAGCGGCGGCGTGTGGCGCATCCGCGACGTCAACCCGGAGGCGGCCCAGTGGCGCTTTGGCGGAGCCCCTGACGACACCAATCACACCCGCATCATAGACGTGGCCTGGCCAGCCGAGGCGACGCCCACCCAAGAGGAGATGCTCAGCAGCTACCCGCCCTCTCAGGAGGCCAACATGGATATGCTGGCGGCTGACGACTTCGCGCAATTGCAGATGATTGGAGATTAGATATTGGAGATTGGAGATTCGGAGGTCAACGTTCAACGCTCGCTCCGCATCCTGGCAATCTTGGCCGTGGTGCTGATCGCTCTGATGCTGCGGCTCAGGGCGGTTGACCTGCTGCCCATAGACTACGACGAGGACGATTACCTGCGGGCAGGCCAACAGTACGCGGCCGCCATTCAGGAAGGCGACTGGGGTGCACTGACCCAGCTCAACTACCGACCGGAGCACCCACCACTGGCCAAGCTCGTCTACGGAGCGGCGCTGGCCGGGCTCCCCCAGGTGGATGAGGTTCCCGATCGCCCCACCACAGCCGGGCCTGCCAGCTCGCTGCCGGAACCCCATTTGGATGTGGCCCGTAAAACGGCGGCGGTGTCTGGTGTGTTGGGAGTATTAGTCACAGCATTGGTCAATCCCCTGGCCGGCCTGTTCCTGGCCATCCACACCTTCACCATCAAGTACACCAGCCAGGTGATGATCGAAGCCCTGCCCGCGTTGACCAGTGCCGTGGCAGTCCTGGCCTATGCTCGCTCGAAGCGCCTCTGGAACGGCTGGCTAGCGCTTTCGGCGGCGGCGCTGGGCCTGACGGCCTCAAGCAAGTACCTGTACTGCATCGTTGGGCTGGTGATCGTCGTCCACTGGCTGTGGGAGACCTGGAGGGAAGCTCACACACGCCCCTCCTCAATGCCCCCCGCAGGCTGGGGGAGATCCCACGGAAAGTCCTTGAAAATGCTCTCAGCCCCCGTCCCCGGGGGCGTCGCCAGCGAAGTCACTCTGCAAGAGTCGCCCCGGGGACGGGGCTCCGAGCACTTTCCGGGAAAGCTCTGGGGGGCTCGCTGGCTTCGACCCCTGACGATTTGGGCCGTTCTGGCCCTGGTGGTCTTTTTCGCCACCGATCCCTACCTGTGGCCCGCGCCAGTGGAGCGGCTGCGGGAGTCAGTCCTTTTCCACGGCGAGTACACCCAGAGCGACGCCGTACAACGGACGGGTTTCCCGCTGTGGCAGCCCCTCACCTGGCTGGCCCAGTCTGTACCGTGGCACCCCGGCGTGTTCGCGGTCTCTCTAGATGTCCTTATCACGGCCTTCGCGCTCCTGGGGCTGAAGCGGCTGTGGCAGAAGAACACCCTCTATGTGATTTGGCTGGCAGTTGCGTTGGGCTTTCTGTTCGTCTGGCCGACCAAGTGGCCGCAATACGTTCTCGTTTTGACCACGCCCCTCTCCCTGGCCGCCGCGGAAGGGTTCCGGGCCGCAGTCTGGGAGCCACTGGCCGATGGGTTGCGCCGCCTGCGCTCTAGTGGGCTGAGGAGACCCTCTGTAGCCAGCTTACGCCTCGCTTGGCGAGAGACCCGGCAAGCCTTCCCGTGGCTGGTTCCCGGCGTTATCGTCCTGGGCCTGATCGCGCTGTTCCCCATGCTATTCCAGACGGCTATGGCGCTCACAGACTTCGGCGCAATGGCCATACGAGACGGGCTGAGCGGCGGGGTCTGGCGCGAGGCATGGCTGGGGCTGACCGGGCAGGTGGAGCCCGTTACCTTCAATCCATTCAGCCGCCCGACTTCCAAAGTGGTACGCTACGCCGGCCCAGGCCTGCTGCTCCAGCTTGTCTCCGGCGCTGCGGCGGACATCCTGGTCTTCGACGTGATCTGGACCGTGCTCTCGGTGGGGTTGCAGATGGGCCTGGGGGTGGCGGTGGCGCTGATGCTGCATCGTCGTGGCGTGCGCTTCAAAGGCTGGTGGCGGGCCATCTTCATATTGCCCTGGGCCATCCCCGAATTCGTCGGAGGGCTGATCTGGGCGCAGGTTTTCGACCCGCGCTTCGGCTGGTTTAACCTGGCGACTGCCGGCTGGGCCCAGCGAGCCGACTACCCCGGCGCGCTAAACTTCGCCACCCAGTGGCAGCAGAACCCCAACTATGGGCTGCTGGTGCTGCTGATTACCGCCACCTGGTATGGTTTTCCCTTTATGATGCTGGCAGCGACCGCCGGCCTCAAGCTGCTTCCCCTCGAGGTCTATGACGCCGCCGCCGTAGACGGCGCGAATTCCTGGCAACGGTTCCGGCTGATAACTTGGCCCTTGCTGCTGCCGCTGCTGGTCCCGGCCATCATCATGCGATCCATCTTCGCCTTCAACCAATTCTACCTCTTCTACGTGCTATACCCCCCCAACCCCCTCGCCACCTTCGCCATTACCTCGTTTTTCATCTTTAACGAGGCTGGTCAGTACGCTGTCTCGGCGGCTCTCAACCTGTTCACCGTGATCGTGCTGGTGGTGCTGATCCTGTGGTTCAACCGCTGGAGCAGGGCCTCGGAGGGGGTGACCTATGCGTAGGCTAAAAACTGGGCAGCAGATCGCCTATCAATTGGGATTGGCCCTGGTCGCCCTGTTTGTGCTCGTGCCTACCTGGGGGATGGTTCGCCTGGCCCTGGATGGCGCCATCAAGGGCGCGCCGACCGAATTCCGTCTCTGGCCAGAGCAGTTCACTCTGGAGGTTTTCCGGCACGTCTGGGAGAACCCCTCTCAGAGCCTCGCTCTTCCCGGCCTGTTGAAGAACAGCCTGGTCGTCTCAGGAGGCGCGGCCCTGTCCTCGGTGGCTTTGGGAGCCAGCATGGCCTACGCCTTCGCACGCTTCCGCTTCCCTGGTCGTCGGATGGGCCTGTTCGGGCTGCTGGTGGGCGCGCTGTTGCCTCCCGTGGCGTTGATGACGCCGCTCTACATCTTGCTCTCAGCCATAAAACTGCGCACGTCGCTGTTCGGGCTGATGATCGTTTACACCGCATTTTCGATGCCCTTTTGCGTCTGGAACATGCGCTCGGCCTTCCAGTCGGTGCCCAAGGAACTGGAAGAGGCCGCCTTCCTCGATGGAGCCTCGCCTCTGACGGCCTTCTGGCGAGTGACGCTCCCCCTGGCCTTGCCATCCATCGCCGTCGCCGCACTGGTGGCCTTTTTGTTGGGCTATACCGAATTCGCCATCGGCTGGCTATTCGTGGAGAGCGGCCAGAACGTCACCCTGGCCATGGCCGTGTCTGGCATACAGCGAACGAGCGGGGCTTGGAGCAACCTGTCGGCCCTGGCCATTCTCATGAGTGTGCCGGTGGTGGTGATCTTCCTTGCTCTGCACCGCTATCTGCTGCGAGGGCTGCTCATTGGTGTAGTAGAAGATTAGATATTGGAGATTGGATATTGACGCCTATCGTTACTCCCAACTGGGTCAAAGACGCCGTTTTCTACCAGATCTTCCCTGACCGCTTTGCACAGAGCGAGCGGGTTGCCAAGCCGTCCAACCTGGAGCCGTGGGACAGTCCGCCGACGGCCTACGGCTTCAAGGGGGGCGACTTGTTGGGCGTGGCCGAGCGGCTGGACTATTTGCAGGAGCTCGGGATCACCGCCATCTACTTCAACCCCATCTTTCAGTCGGCGGCCAACCATCGCTACCACACCCACGACTACTACCGGGTGGACCCCATCCTGGGCGGAAACGAGGCGCTTCACCAACTGCTGGATGCGGCCCACGCTCGCGGCATCCGCGTGGTGCTGGATGGCGTCTTCAATCACGCCAGTCGGGGGTTTTACCAGTTTCATCACACCCTGGAGAACGGGTCGGCCTCGCCCTACGTGGACTGGTTCTACTTCGATGAGGAGCGACTGCGGACCGGGGAGCAACTAAACGGTTACCCAAACTCTGAGGAAAGGCGTCTCACCCGCAGCCAGGGCAGCCTGAAAGGGTTGGGCTATCAGGCCTGGTGGGACCTGCCGGCGCTGCCGAAGTTCAACACCGACACGCCAGCCGTGCGCAGCTTCATTTTCGACGTGGCCCGACATTGGATCGAGTTCGGCAGCGATGGCTGGCGGCTGGACGTGCCCCACGAGATAGACGACGATGACTTCTGGCGGGAGTTCCGCCGCGTGGTCAAGGCGGCCAACCCAGAGGCCTACCTCGTGGGCGAGATCTGGTTCGATGCCCGGCGCTGGCTGCAGGGGGATCAGTTCGACGCGGTGATGAACTACATCTTCAACCGCGCCTGCCTCGGCTTTTTCGGCGGAGAGAGCCTGGACACCACCCAGCGTCCTGGAGGCTACGAGCTGCGGCCGCTGAGCGCCATCCAGTTCGCCGATGCCATAGATCATACGCTGGCTCTCTACGACTGGCAGGTGACGCTGGCGCAGCTCAATCTCCTCGGCAGCCATGATATGCCCCGTTTTCTGACACTGGTGCGGGGGGACAAAGCCGCGCTGAAGCTGGCCACGCTGTTCCAGATGACCTTCCCCGGCGCGCCCTGCGTTTACTATGGAGATGAGATCGGGATGGAGGGAAGACACGATCCGGACTGCCGCCGCGCCTTTCCTTGGGACGAGGCTCGCTGGGACCACGACCTGCTGGCCTTCTTCCGACGGGCCATCACCCTGCGCCACCAGCATCCCGCCCTGCGGCGCGGTCGCTACCTGCGTCTCCACGCCAACGACCCGCACGGGGTCTACGCCTTTGCCCGTCAAGGGGAGGAAGAGACGCTGGTCGTGGTGTTGAACAACGGCCTGACCGACTACGACCTGGCTGTGCCGGCGCAGGATCTCTTCGCCGATGGCACAGTCCTGTGCGACGTGTGGGAGAGTGGCCAGGCGCAGGTGGCCGACGGGCGGATCACCGGCGCGACGCTGCCGCCTCGTTCGGGGGCAGTGCTGACACACAAGGAGTAACATCGTGGCTCATGAAGTCGCCGCAAATCCTCAGCATCTCTCTGACATCGTGCCTGATGACGTGCGAAACCCAGTTTCGCCCTTCGTGGGAACCAGCCTGATCCTGCGCCAGGAGGGTCGGCTCCTGTATGGCATGCGCCCACCACAAGCAGAAGGCTCCCGCCAGATAATCGAGCTAACAGGCATCGGCGGTGGCGTGGAGGACGAAGACGAATCTTTGATAGCCGGCGTGCTGCGGGAGGCCCAGGAGGAGATAGGTTGTGGCGTGCGACTGCTGCCATGCCCTGAGACCATCATCGTGCGCAGCCAGAATGATGTCGAGCGGGTGACGTTACAAGGAAAAGAGCGTCCAGCAGCCGTGGTCTTTCGTTGCTACCGCACGCCGCCACACCAGCCCTGGCACGAGGACAACCAGGGTGAGGCCTGCCTGGTCGTTTACCTTGCTGAGCTCAAGGGGCAACCCTGGCCGACGATGGAGCTTCCAGCCCTCATCTGGCTGAAGCCGGTTCATGTATTGGAGACAGCTCATCGTGATGTTCCTTTAGGCAAGCTGCTGAGTTCAGGTGCAGAGCTGGTGGAAGGTGAGCCGGGACTCCTGCCTGAGCATAGTTGGGCACGCATGACCGATTCCCAGGAGGCTCTGGCTTTGGCTCTGGGGGACGATGGGCTATCCTTCTATCGGGCCTTGTGCGGCGGTGCTTCGTGTTGAGCCTGTGTTCACTGCTGCTCTGAATACTCTCTTGGAGGTAAATGTCTCATGGCTAAGTTACCTGACGGACGGGCCTTGCCGGGCAAGCTCTTCATCGTGGAGGGCATTGATGGCTCCGGCAAGAGCACTCAATTGGACATGCTGCGCAAGTGGCTCATCGGACAGGGCTACTGCGTGGCCTTTAGCGAGTGGAACTCATCGCCCATTGTGCGGAGCACGACCCGCCGGGGCAAGAAGAAGCAGCTTCTGACGCCTACAGCTTTCAGCCTCATCCACGCGGCCGATTTCGCCGACCGTATGGAACGACAGATGCTGCCAGCCCTCAAGGCGGGAGCCATCGTCCTGGCGGACCGTTACATCTACACCGCTTTCGGCCGGGACGTGGCTCGAGGCGTCCATCCCCAGTGGGTGCGCAACGTTTATTCTTTCGCTATCGAGCCCACGGTGGCCTTCTACTTCCGCGTGCCGATGGACGTATCCCTGGAACGGATCCTGAGCGGGCGACCCACTCTCAAGTACTACGAGGCTGGACTGGATGTGGGCCTCAGCAATGATCCCTATGAGAGCTACGAGCTATTTCAAGGCCGCATCCTGGAGGAGTACGATAGGATGACGGATGAGTTCGGGCTGACGGTCATAGACGCCACACTGTCGCTACTGGAGCAGCAGGAGCAGGTGCGGGAGACCGTCGAGCCCCATCTGGGCGAAGCCTTGCAGGCTGAACGCAGCGGCTGGCGCGAGGTGCTGGCGGCTGAGTCCCTGCAGGGTCGTTATCTGGAAGAGATGCTCTCCACAGGAGGTCAACCATGACAGAGGTACGCTTCTACGGCCACGGCCTGCCCGGCTTCAGGAAAAAGCGTCTGCCTGGCAGGCTCATCGTTCTGGAAGGCACGGACGGCGTGGGGCGCTCGACCCAAATCGCCCTTCTCCGAGAGTGGTTGGAATCGCAGGGTTATGCCGTGTCGGTCACCGGCCTCAAGCGGGGCCAATTGGCCGGAAAGGGAGCCAAGACCGCTATGCAGGGGCATACTCTGGGCGACACCACCATGAACCTCTTCTACGCTACCGATTTCACCGATCGCCTGGAGCGGGAAATCATCCCAGCTTTGCGGGCGGGCTTCATCGTCATCACCGACCGTTACATTTACTCCATCATCGCCCGCGCTCAGGTGCGAGGCGTTGATCCGACCTGGCTACGCAAGATCTTTGGCTTTGCCCTGGTGCCAGACGCCGTCTTCTATTTGCAGGCCGACTTGGCCCACCTGGTTCCTCGCGTTCTAAACGCCCGCGGATTCGACTACTGGGAATCGGGGATGGACGTTCTGACCGGGCGGGACTACTACGATAGCTTCATCGAATATCAGACCGGGTTGCTGGCCCAGTTCGACGCCATCGCCGACGAGTTTGACTTTGTGCGTATTGATGCCAATCGCACCATCCACGAGGTCTTTCAGTCGCTGCGAGCAGAGATCTGGGAATTGCTGCGAAGCATGAAACCGCCTAAGGAACTAAAGAAGAAAATGGAGGAAGAGAAAAAGGCGGAGGGGAGACTGAAAGAGCCAGAGGAGAAGAAGGAGAAGCCAAAAGGGCCAAAGGGGTCAAGGGAGCCAAAAGAGAAGGAAGAGAAGAAGGACGAGGAGAGGGCAAAAGAGAAAGAGGAAAAGGGGAAGTAAGAGGCCCGTCTTGAGCAGCTACAGCCCTATGGATGAGCGCGAGATAGAGCGACTGGCCGTGGCCTACGGTCAGCCGGAGAGACGGGTTATCGAGATCGAGGGTGATGAGTACCTGTTCTCCACGCGACTGTATCGCTCCCGAGATCGGCGGGGCGAAGTGGTGTTGGCCATTGAGCGGCCGGGACGCTGCGTGCTTCTCCACAGCAAAGGCTGGTACGAGCCGGGCGTCTATCGCCTCTTGAGCGGGGGCATAGACCCGGACGAGGCCGTGGAAACCACCCTGGCCCGCGAGTTGGAGGAGGAGACGGGATTGAGCCTGGGCACAACCAACTTCCTTGGCCTCTTGGACTGTCGCATCCATTACGCCTCCCATGAGCTATCCTTCGTTTCCTACGTCTTCTACCTGCCGCGCACAGAGGGTGTCCTGCGGCTTCCTCAGACCGCCGAAGACATCAGCGGTTTTCGAGACGTGCCAATAGCCGACCTGCCCTCCGTGGCCGAAGACCTGCGCCACGTGCCGCCGCCCCGCACGGGCTGGGGGCGCTGGCGTGCCGTGGCCCACGATTTCGTGTATGAGATGTTGTGCACCGTTGGTAGCTTTTAAGGAGGAGAACGTATGCGAGACAGAATCGAAGCAGCGCTAAAGAGCAGCAAAGCGGATTATACCGAAATCCGAATAGAAGAACGAGAGGCCACGACCGTTGCTTATCGTGGCAAGGACATGGAGACGGCCAGCGCAGTGATTGATGCGGGGGGCATCGTGCGCTGTCTGTGCAAAGATAACGGCTGGGGTATCGCCACATTCAACGACCGCGGCGATCTGTTGACCAAGGTCGAGCAGGCAACCCAATGCGCCAGGGTCGCTCAAAGCGAGGAGCCGATCGAACTGGCGCCCTCTCCCGTCTCTGAGGATCGAATGACGGTGGCGCTGTCGCACGACTTCCGGGGCGTGACGATGGCCGACAAGAAGGCCCTGGTGGAGGAGTACAACAATATCTTGCTAGGCCACAGCGACAGGATCATGGATACACAGTGTAGTTACAACGATACCTTCAGCCGGGTCTTTTTCGCCAACTCGGAAGGTACGTTTCTGGAAGAAGAACGTCCCCTGATCACGATGGGCCTCATCGCCATTGCGCGAGATGGTGACAACGTGCAGACTGCAACTGAGGTTTGGTCCGGGCAGAATGGGTTCGATTTTGCTCAGGGGCGCGAGGAGCTGGCGCAGGCGGCGGCCCGGCGTGCCGTAGACCTGCTGAGCGCGGAGACCGTGATTGGCGGTCAATACCCTGTCGTACTCAACCAGCGGTTGGCGGGGGTCTTTATCCACGAAGCGTTTGGGCATCTCTCCGAGTCGGATCATGTCTATGAAAACCCGAAGGCGCAGGAGATGATGGTATTGGGGCGGCGTTTTGGGCAGGACATCCTCACCGTGTTTGACGATGGGTCGCTTCCCGGACTTCGTGGCACGCACAAGTACGACGACGAAGGGACGCCAACGGGACGCAGCGATTTGATCAAAAATGGCATCCTGGTCGGCAGACTCCACTCTCGGGAGACGGCGGCCAAAATGGGAGAGAAGCCCACCGGCAACGCGCGAGCCACGGGCTATCGCTATCCGCCTATCGTGCGCATGACCAACACGGCCATCGAAGGTGGCGCTCCCTCTTTTGAGGACATGATCAAGGACATCGAGCTGGGTGTCTACGCCTGTGACATGTACGGCGGGCAGACAGCTTTGGAGAATTTCTCTTTCAGCTCGGCCTACGCCTACATGATTCGCGACGGCCAGATCGCCGAAATGGTCAAAGATGTGATCCTGGCCGGGAACCTGTTCACCACGCTGATGAACATTGATGCCATCGGCGACGATTTCGAATGGTTGCAGTCGGGTGGCACCTGCGGTAAAGGACAGGGTGGCCTGGCCGTCACCTTTGGCGCGCCCCACATTCGCATCCAAAATGTCGTCATAGGCGGAAAGTAGAAGCTGGACAAGGAGAAATCTAGACATGGATATTCTGAAGCAATTGAGCACCGAGGCCGAGCAGGTCGAGGTCGTGAATGTACAAAGTGAGTCCACCACCATTGGCTTTGAGTCCAACCGGCTCAAGAACAGCCAGGTGGAGGAAACCACGGGCGTTGCGGTGCGTGTGGTCAAGAACGGCCGACTGGGCTTTGCCGCGTCGAGCGACGAATCGGCGACAGAAAAGCTAGTGAGCAACGCGCTAGAGTCGGCCGCCTATGGTGACGAGATACCGATTGCCTTCCCAGCCCCGCAATCCGCCCCAAAGGTGACGACCTTTGACCAGGCCATCGCCGAACTGCCTATCCCGCGCATGGTTGAGATCGGCCAGGAGATCATTGACCTCATCTGTCAGGTTGAGCCCGACGCGCTCGTCAACGTCGAGCTGGAGCGTGGCGTGCAGCACCTCTCTCTCCGCAACCAGGCGGGAAGCAACGTGTCGTTCAAGCGTTCGCCTTTGTCCATAGCTTTCGAGGTCACTCGTATTGAAGGAGACGACGTGCTGATCATGTTCGATATCATGGGCACGACGGTCTGGGAGGACGACTACCTGGCGTTTGCGCGCAGGCTGGGTGAGAAACTGGAACTGGCCAAGAGAAGCGCAACCATCCAGTCCGGACGGATGCCTGTGCTTTTCGCGCCGACTGGGGCCCTGGTGTTGGGCCTTCCGCTTATGCTTGGGCTCAACGGAAAAAACGTCTACACGTCCATCTCGCCGATGGTCGGCAAAATCGGCGAGAAGTTGTTCGATGACAAGCTCACCATCGTTGACGATCCCACCCTGGACGGCAAGTTCGGCAGCGCCTCTTACGACGACGAGGGCGTAGCCCACCGCCGAAACGTGCTGGTGGAGCAGGGGGTGTTGAAGGGATTTCTGTATGATCTCAAGACGGCCGCTCAGACTTCGGCGAGACTTCGTCGAGCTCAGTCGAGACGCTCAGTCGAGTCGTCGGGCGTCGAGTCAACGGGCAATGGCGCCCGCAGCCTGTTCAGCACCCCCCGCCCTTCGCCGACCAACCTGATTGTCAGCGCAGGCGAAACGCCCCTGGCAGAGATCATCGCCGGCATAGATGAGGGATTGCTGGTCGAGAACGCGCTAGGTCTGGGGCAGGGCAACGTCATCTCGGGCGCCTTTTCCAACTCGTTGAGCCTGGCTTTTAAGATCGAAAAGGGTGAGATCGTGGGGCGGGTAAAGGACGTGTCTATCGCAGGCAACGTCTACGACCTGCTCCAGGACGTGGCCGCCGTCAGCCAGGAGACACAGTGGGTCTACCGCATCTTCAACCTGCCGTACATTCTCCTGCCAGATGTGAATGTGGTGGCCAAGAAATAGTGCGAAGCCCGCTTGTTAAGCGCCCGTCAGAAGGACAAGTTGCATAATTGGCCACGGTGAGTTCTACCGGAAAGTCTTTGAAGACGCTCCCAGCCCCCGTCCCCGGGGGCGTCGCTGGCAAAGCATAGCTGCAAAAGCCGCCCCGAGGACGGGGCTTCGAGCACTTTCCGAGAGATCTCACAGTTTGAGAGAGGGTGACAAACAATGAGTATATTCCGAGAGATTGAGGATCTGTTGCCCACCATGACGCGGGCAGAAAAGGCCCAATTGCTTCAGTGGGTGGTGCGTGACCTGGGCGATGCTTTTCCGGGCATTGACAGCATTTCTGGGGTCTGTGCTGGCGAGCCGTGCGTCGTTCGCACCCGGATTCCGGTCTGGGTGTTGGTACAAGCCAGGCGGCTGGGTACTAGCGAAGCAGATTTGTTGCGGAGCTATCCGACGTTACGTGCTGAGGACCTGGCTAATGCCTGGGCCTATTTCCGTTCACATCGGGACGAGATCGAGCAACAGATCCGTGAGAACGAGGTAGCGTAGGACATGGCACGCCTATATGCTAACGAGAATTTCCCGCTGCCAGTCGTCGAGGAACTCCGGCGGTTAGGGCATGACGTGCTGACCATCCACGAAACAGGCCAAGCAGGACAGTCGGTACCTGACGAGGCCGTGCTGGCCTTTGCTCGTGCTGACGGCCGTGCTTTGCTGACTCTCAATCGCAAGCATTTCATTCGCCTACACAATGAGCAACCGCACCACGCAGGTATCATTGTGTGTACTTTCGATCCGGACTTTGTGGGTCAAGCCCATAGAATCCACGAAGCCATTGAGTCACAGGCCCAACTGTCTGGTCAACTTATCCGCGTCAATCGTCCCGCCCTGTGAAGTATTGCAGCTACGATTTCGTATATGTATGAGATATTAGGCGCCCTTGGTTACGATGCCCTTCTTCTTGGTCTCAAGGAGGCGGAAGGAAAATTGAGGGTGTTGTATGGATCAGAGATGTGGTGGACAAACTCGCTTTCAAGCACCGGGTTGAAACTGATGAAGCCGAGGAGGTACTCAGTGGTAGACCGAAGTTCCGCACCCCATTTTGCATCTCTTGATGAACTTGTAGAGTTCTTCGACACCCACGATTTGGGTGAATGCTGGGAGCAAATGCCCGAGGCCCACTTCGAAGTGGACATCGAGAGGCGGACACACCTGTTCGCTCTTGACGAGGAGCTTGCCGATAAGCTGACCGAAATCGCTTTATCGAGGCAAGTCCCGTCGGCGGTGCTTATCAATTCCTGGTTGAAGGAGAAGATCCTGGCACTGGTGCAGAGGGCATAGGGCAAGGCAACAACGGCATAGTACGCGCTTTGCAGCTACGTCCCAATTCCTGCCTCCTGTGCCAGCGGGGGGCAGTAGACGAGCGAGTTCCGAGACGTTCCGATAGCCGACCTGTCCTCCGTGGCCGAGCACCTGCGCCACGTGCCGTCATCCTGGACAGCCTGAGGGTACTGGCGAATCGTCGCCCACGATTTCGTGTGTGACACAGTTTACGCCGCGACTTCTAATGAGGGATTATTGGAGGTTTGCCGATGCAAAATCTATTTGAAGACCTGAGACAGTTGCTTGCCCAGGACGAACGCTTGACCACCGAGGAGGGCAAGCTGCTGAAGAACATGATTATCGAGCTGGGCCTCAAGCTGGACGCCGACCTGCTCCGCTTGCTGCTTTCTCACGACCGCATCCGGCGCCACTTTTTCGCCGAGGTGGATGGCGTCCTGGTCTTCGATAAGGAAAAGTTTCTCCAGTTTGTGAGCAACAAGCAGTTCTTGCCCGACAGCTACACTGCCTTCAAGAACAAGATCGGTCTGAGCGACGACGGCGGGCGGAGCTACCTGAGCCGCCGCGAGGTGGCCCTGGTGTGGCCCTACAAGGACTGCGTGCTGGAAGGCGGGCAGACCAAAGAAGATGCCAAGCGGGACGAGGTCTTTTGGAACACCACGCTGGCCCCCGACGACGTGGACCGGCTGCTGGACCCCAAGGTGCTGACCAACTTCCGTCGCGTGGATGCCGAGGGTGAACATCCGGTGACGGCGTTGCAGCCCACGGACAATCTCATCATCAAGGGCAATAACCTGCTGGCGCTGCACTCCCTCACGCGGCGCTTTGGCGGACAGGTGAAGCTAATTTACATTGACCCGCCGTATAACACGGGGAATGACAGCTTTGGCTACAATGACAGCTTCAATCACTCCACGTGGCTAACGTTTATTCGGAACAGGTTGGAAATCGCGCGGGAAATGCTGAGTAAAGATGGAACAATAGCGATTTCCATAGACCAAAACGAGTTAGCTTATCTCCTGGTTGTGCTTGACGAGGTATTTGGTGAGGAGAACAGGAAGAACATCGTCACAGTTAAACGAGGGTCGGTAACAGGGGCAAAGGTAATCAATCCCGGAGTAGTGAATATATCTGAATTTGTGGTTATCTACTCTAGAGATCTCAGCTACTGGAATCCCAATAGGGTGTATGTGCCGAGAGAAAGAGACACTCGTTACAATGGCTTTATTGAGAATTTCGAAGATGGCCGCGAGCAATGGGAGTTCACAACTGTTCTGGAGGCATTATCGGTCAGAGTCGGCATAGACAAGTTCAAGTTAAGGGAGCATCTGGGGCGTGATTATGGGGAGAAGCTAGACTCATTTGTGTACCAGAATTCGGAAAGAGTAATGCAGTTTGCTTCCCTTGATGAAAACAGCATCAGTCAAGAGGCCGTGAGAGTCAAGAGGCAATCGGAAGCGGAACCTGACCGGGTTTTCTATCTTGATAGAGGAGATAAGCGTCCATATTACGTGTACAATGGCAAACTGATCTTGTTTGCCATTGACCGGATGATAGAAATCGATGGAAGGAAAACCTTTGCGCAGCCCATCACTGACATCTGGGATGACGTTCTTCCTAATGATCTACACAATGAAGGCGGTGTCCAACTTAGAAAAGGGAAGAAGCCCGAAAAACTGATCGCCAGGATTATCGAACTGTGTAGCAATGAAGGAGACCTAGTCTTGGATTTCTTTGTGGGTAGCGGAACAACAGCCGCAGTTGCTTTGAAGCTAGATCGTCAGTTCATTGGCGTAGAACAACTTGATTACATTGAAGAACTATCTGTAGCCAGACTGAAGAATACGATCAAAGGGGAAAAATCTGGCATTTCCAAGACTGTCAACTGGCAAGGCGGCGGCGATTTCGTGTACTGCGAGTTGATGGAATGGAACGAGCGCCACGTGCAGCGCATCCAGGCCGCCGCGTCCGCCGGGGAACTGGGGGACTTGTGGCAAAAGATGCAAGAGCAGGCCTTTCTCAGCTACAAAGTAGACGTAGCCGCCGTGAACGAACATGCCGAAGACTTTGCCGATTTGACGCTGGAGGAGCAAAAGCGCTTCCTGTTGGAGACATTGGACCACAACGCCCTCTACGTCAGCCTCAGCGAGATTGACGACGCCGATTATGCGGTGAGCGAGGAAGACAAACACCTCAACGCCCAGTTCTACGGACAAGAGGAGTAGGTGCAGAGATGAAATTGTATGAACGTATCGCTGAACGCGTCGCCGTCTATGAGGAGATGGGGCAGGAGCTTGTCCCCCACACAGTCATAGAAAACCTCAACCCGGCATTTCCACTGCGGCCCTATCAAAAAGATTCATTACGGCATTTTGCCTATTTCCTCAGCGACTATCAAGCGCGCGTCAGGCCCAGCCAGGTGCTCTTTCACATGGCCACCGGCAGCGGCAAGACGCTGATCATGGCAGTGGCCATGCTCTATCTCTACCGGCAGGGCTACCGCAATTTTATCTTTTTCGTCAACAGCACCACCATCATCGAAAAGACGCGCGATAATTTCCTCAACCCGCAGTCGTCCAAGTATCTCTTTGCCCCCGCGCTCAAGCTCAACGGGTAGCGCGTGGCCGTGCAGCCGGTGGAGAGCTTTCAGGCAGTCAGTCCGCAAAGCATCAACGTCCTCTTTACTACCATCCAGGGCTTGCACAGCACGCTCAACACCCCGCGCGAGAATGCCCTCACCTACGAGGATTTCGAGGGCCAGCCCATCGTCCTCATCTCCGACGAGGCGCACCACATCAATGCGCTCACCAAAACGCAAAGCAAGCTCACCAGTGGTGATATCGAGCACATCAATACCTGGGAGGGTACCGTCAACCGTATCTTTCAATCGCACCCCGAAAACCTGTTGCTGGAATTCACCGCCACGGTGGAGCAAAGTCATCCGGCGGTGGCGGAAAAGTACCGCGACAAGATCCTGTACGAATACCCGCTCAAACAATTCCGCGAGGACGGCTACTCCAAAGAGATCCGCACCCTCCAGGCCGACCTGCCCCAGATGGAGCGCGCCCTGCAAGCCATCATCGTCAGCCAATACCGCAAGAAAGTGGCCGAGCGACACAAAATCCGCCTCAAGCCGGTGGTGCTGATGAAGGCCAATTATGTGAATCCACCGAGCGCGCCCGGCCCTAACAAGGTCGTCTCCGGTGAGTTCCGGGCCGCCTTTCACTACAAGCTCAACACTCTCACGCCCGACAATCTGGCCGCCATTCGGGATAGCGCCCAGAGCGCCATCGTACAACAGGCTTTTGCCTACTTTGCTGCGCACAACATCAGCCTGGATAATCTGATCCGCGAGCTGCAAACCGACTTCGCCGAGGAGAAGGCCCTTTCGGTAGACTCCAAGTCCGACAGCGAAGAACATCAGATTCTGGTCAATTCGCTAGAAGAATCCGGTAACGAGATTCGCGTGGTTTTTGCCGTGGAAATGCTCAACGAGGGCTGGGACGTGCTCAACCTGTTCGACATCGTACGTCTTTACAACACCCGTGATGCCCGGCAGGGCAAGCCCGGCAGGACCACCATCGCCGAAGCGCAGCTCATCGGGCGCGGCGCGCGCTACTATCCCTTTCAACTGGATCAGACCCAGCCACGCTTCCAACGCAAGTTCGACGACGACCTGGAGAACGACCTGCGCATGCTGGAAGAACTCTACTACCACAGCGCGCACAACCTGCGCTACATTCACGAGCTGCACATCGCCCTGGTGGACATCGGGATGATGCCGGAACGACCGGCGCGGCAATTGCCTCTCAATCTCAAAGACAGCTTCAAGCAAAGCGACTTCTGGGAACAGGGCAAGCTCTTTACCAACGAGCGCGTGCGCAACGACAATGCCGACGTGTTCGGCCTGCAAGACAGCCTCGTTCCTCCACGCTACCCCCCCTACCGCCTGCACACCGGCTATGCCGAAGACACAGCCATTTTCGATGAGCCGGGCTTGCCAAAGACGGCAACTATCCACACGAAAACGATGGCTCTGCGTGATTTCGGTGTACACTTGTTGCGCGCCGCCTTGTCCAGGCTCAAGTTCTACCAGTTCGAACATCTCAAAGACTACTTTCCGCACGTGAGTTCCATCACGGATTTCATCACTTCGGACGACTACCTGGGCCAAGTCAAGGCGGATGTGATGGGTACGCCGGCGCAACTCCAGGCCCTATCCCCGCAAATGAAAATGGAAATCGCGGTGGACGTATTGCGCCGTCTGGCCGACGACGTGCGGCGCGGTACCGCGATCTTCAAAGGCACGTATGAATTCAAGCCCCAGGCAGTCAGCCATTGTGTCAGAGAAAAGACCATCACCAGGGCCTATGATCCCGCCAACGATGTGGGCACAGGAATGCGGGAGACGACCAACCTCAGCCTGCACGCCGACCTGAGCCAGGAGGATTGGTACGTTTACGACGAGAACTATGGCACGTCCGAGGAAAAGGCGCTGGTCAAGTTCATCCAGAGCCAGATCCCAGCCCTGCGCCAGAGGTACGAGGACGTCTACCTGCTGCGCAACGAGAACCTCTTCCAACTCTACACCTTTGACGATGGGCGGCCCTTTGAGCCGGACTTTGTCCTATTCCTCACCGAAAAGACGACCGGTAAGAGCCTAAACTACCAGCTTTTCATCGAGCCAAAGGGGCAACATCTGATCAAACACGATGACTGGAAAGAAGATCTCCTGAAGCAGATTGAAGACGAATACAGAATCGCAGTCGAGCTTCCGAATCGTGATTTCAGACTGGTGGGCTTGCCTTTCTACAACGAGCAGATCAGGAAACAAGCGTTTGAGGGCGAGTTTAGGCGTATTCTACTGTAGGCTGTTTTCATTTTCACCCAATACGCTGAGGCTAAGAGCAAGGCGGAGGATCCACAACGACCGCTCACTCATCCGGAGGTATCACAATGATTCGTCAAGGCTCTCATCTACGGGCCGTCGTCCAGGCTCTGTTCGTCGTTTTCCTGTGGGCCACGTCCTGGGTACTCATCAAGATTGGGCTAGAGGAGATACCGGCCCTGACGTTCGCCGGCTTGCGATACATTCTGGCATTCATCTGTCTCCTGCCAGTTGTGCTTCTTTCCGGCCAACTGTCGTCGCTTGGCTCGATATCGAGGCCAACGTGGGGACGCCTTCTTATCCTCGGCCTACTCCTCTACGCCATCACGCAGGGCGCAACCTTTGTGGCCCTGGCTTATTTGCCGGCCGTGACGGTAAACCTGCTTTGGAGCTTCAGCAGCGTTACCGTCGCCCTGATGGGCATCGTCTGGCTGGCCGAACGGCCGACGCGGTTCCAGTGGCTCGGCGTGGGGCTCGCCACGCTGGGCGCCATCATCTATTTCTGTCCGGTGGCGCTCCCGGAGGGCCAGTTGTTCGGCGTCCTCGTCTCAGTCTTCGGCGTTCTCGCCAATGCCGGCGCTTCCATCCTGGGACGGGATGTCAACCGTGCGGGCGACGTGCATCCCCTCGTCGTGACCGTCATCAGCATGGGCATCGGTTCGATTGTGCTGCTTGTGACCGGCATCGCTGTTCAGGGGCTCCCGAACATCAGTATCGGAGGCTGGGCCATCATCGGCTGGCTCGCTGTGGTCAACACGGCCTTTGCCTTCACCCTCTGGAACCAGACGCTCCGTACGCTTTCTGCAACGGAGTCCAGCATCATCAACGGCACCATGCTCATCTGGATCCCAGTGCTCGCCGTTTTGTTCTTGCACGAACGGGTCACAGCCAAAGAGGTCTTTGGGCTGGCTGTGGTCGGCGTGGGAATGTTGATCGTGCAACTGCGCCAACCGCAGGTCGTCACTCGGCTCCTGAGACGACTGTCTGTTCGATAATCCGCCCGTTTCTCGATGGGCATCATTAGTAGTTGGGTTTAGCACGGACCATGCATTTTCAATACACACCTTATTTTGGCGTCCTCATGATAACCGCCGTCATCTCGGCTGTTGTCGCCTTCATTGCCTGGCAGCGGCGCGCCTCCCCTGGGGGTACACCTCTTGTCCTGCTCATGCTGGCTGTGACCGAATGGGCTCTGGTGGCGGCTTTGGAGGCGGCGGCAGTAGAGCAGTCGGCCAAGATTGTATGGTCGAAGCTGGAGTACGCGGGATCCAGCAGTACTGCCGTGTTTCTTCTCATCTTCGCTGTGGAATTCATGGGCTGGGACGAATGGCTGACGCGCCGCAACGTGGCGCTGCTATGCATCATCCCCATCCTCAACACGGTCATGGCCGCAACGAACGAATGGCACGGCCTGATCTGGACCGGCTTTTCGCCTGGCCCCAGCGGCAGCAACCTTCTGGTCTATCACCACGGGCTGTGGTTTTGGGTCCATACAGCCTCGATCTATGCGTACACATTCATGGCGACCCTGCTGCTGGCACGATCGGCCCTCCGCACGTCGGTCTTGCACCGCCGTCAGGGAGTAGGCATCCTGCTTGCCGCAGTTCCTCCGTGGATCGGGAGCATCGTGTACATCATGGATTTGTCTCCCATCCCCGGCTTGAACCTCATCCCCATGAGCTTCATGCTCACCGGGCTGCTCCTCTTGGGGACCATGTTTCGCTTTCAGTTGCTTGATCTCGTGCCAACGGCGCGCGACATACTGATCGAAAGCATGAGTGACGGCGTGCTGGTTCTGGACGCCAAGAAGCGCATTGTAGACATCAACCTTGCAGCGCAACATCTCATCGAGGCGACTACAGCATGCATCGGACAATCTGCAGAAGAAGTCCTGGCGAAGTGGCCTGATATTCTCATGCTCTGCCGCGATGGCGCAGATTCCCAGGCAGAGATTCTTCTGGATCAGGCTGCCCCCCACTACGTGGATTTGCGAATATCCCGGTTACATGATCGGCATGGGCGCTTCACGGGACAACTGATCGTCTTGCGGGACATCACCAAACGATATCAGGCGGACACTGCACTCCAGCAAGCCCATGAACGTCTGCAGGCTCAATTGGCCGAGATTAAAACACTGCAAGCTAAACTGCAGGAACAGGCGATTCGGGACCCGCTCACGGGTCTGTTCAACCGGCGATACTTGAGGGAAGCATTGGACAGGGAACTGTCGCGAGCCGCACGCGAGGAGTATCCAGTCGCCTTGGTTATGATAGATATTGATCACTTCAAAGTGACCAACGACACATTCGGGCATAAGGCAGGCGATGTCATTTTACAGGCGGTGGGGGAACTGCTTCGGGTACAGACCCGTCGCGAAGACATTGTACCGATTATGCTTAATTACTCTACTTTCCGCTAAGTTGGGCTTTTGAGCCGT
>CAYMKL010000031.1:0-57015 GCA_964390805.1 uncultured Anaerolineae bacterium
TGTCGTAGTCTATGGTATTCTCGAACGCGACGATGCACCCGGTATCTACCAGGATTTTCTGGTTGTTGAGAGACTTCTCTACGATGGTGCCGCCGGCGTGGACGAAAACCATGCCGTCGCCACGCAGCCGTTGGAGAATGAAGCCCTCCCCGCCGAAGAGTCCGGTCCCTAGCCTCTTGCTGAAGGCAATGCTCAGCTCAGTGCCCATCGCCGCGCACAGGAAGGAATCCTTCTGGCAGATTAATTCGCCGTTCGTGTCGTCCAGGTCAATGGCGATTATCTTGCCCGGGTAGGGCGCTCCGAAGGCCGCGTGCCGCTTGCCCTGGGGCGCGGCGTTGGTGAAGTGAGTCAGAAACAGCGACTCGCCGGTGATCATCCGCTTCCCCGCGCTCACCACCTTGTCCAGGAAGCCAGCCTTCGGCTTGGAGCCATCCCCCATCCTGCTCTCAAAACCGATGCCATCCTCCATGTACATCATCACCCCGGCCTCTGCGATCACCGTCTCGCCGGGGTCCAGTTCGATCTCCACGAACTGGAGATCGTCGCCAAAAATCTGGTAGTCAACCTCGTGCGCTTTCATAGTTCTATCCTCCTGTATTTGTTTATCAAGCCTTATGTCCCGGCTTCTGAGTACTCCAGATTATACATCAGCAGCGGCGTTTGCGCAAACGCCCACCGCCAGTGCTAACCCTCTCGCTAACAATGACTCAATGTCATTGAGTTAGCTCATCAGTCCCGTCCTCGGGACGCCCGGGGACGGGCTTTGGAGCCTTATCTTAATGACATTGAATAATGACTTCACTCAATCACTACGTTGTCCAGATCCTCCTCCGGCTGGGGATAGCTCATGTTCAGCCCTTCCAGCGTCTCCACCAGGACACTAGCCACTACCAGGTTGCGGTACCACTTGCGATTGGCCGGAACGATGTACCAGGGCGCCCACTTGGTGCTCGTCTTGCTGAGGACGTCTTCGTAAGCCCTCATGTACTCCGGCCACAGCTTGCGCTCCTCCAGGTCTCCCACTTTGAACTTCCAGCGCTTGTGTGGCTCGTCCAGCCGAGCCTGCAGGCGCTCCTTCTGCTCGTCCAGGTCTATGTGCAGGAAGAACTTGAGGATCGTCGTACCCTCCTGGGCCAGCATCCGTTCGAATTCGTTGATGTGGGCGTAGCGTTGGCTCCATACTTCTGGCGGCACCAGGCTGTGTACCCGTACCACCAGAACGTCCTCGTAGTGGCTGCGGTTGAAAATGACGATCTGGCCCTTGCCCGGTGTGTGCTTGTGGACTCGCCACAGGTAATCGTGGTCCAGTTCCACCCGTGTGGGCACTTTGAAGTTCGCCACTTTCACGCCCTGGGGATTCACGCCCTCAAAGACGTGGCGAATGGTGCCATCCTTGCCGCCAGTGTCCAGGGCCTGCAATACGACGAGCACCCTGTGCTTATGTTCAGCATAGAGCAATTCCTGCATCTCCTCCAGGCGCTCGTTCAGCGCTTTCAATACCTCTCGCGCTTCCCGTTTGCCCCCAGAGAACACGCTTCTGTCGTTAGGATCCCATTGGCTCAAGTCAATGTGGCTGTTGGGTTTCACGCGATACTGTTCCATAAGCTTGGGCCTCCTGGTAGGGTGGTCTTGCTGAAGTCGGAAACAGGGCGTCTCCAGGGTCATAATCTTACCACGTTTCCCCCATTTCTCCAAATGAAGAGCCCTGAGGTGTGTTTCACTTTGGGGGCAGATTTCAACAAAACTGGTGTTGAGCATCCTGAGTAGGCCGGAACGCAGTGGAGGCCATATCGAAGGGTGCGGTTATGTAAGGAATTGACCTTCAGCCGCACCCTTCGATACGCGCTCCGCATTGCTCCGCGCTACTCAGGATGCTCCGGTGAGACTGTCAAAGTGCGCTGCCCCAAAACTGAAACGCCGCTTGACAAAGGCAGTGGATGTGATATGGGTGCGTTTCATTTCAGTTGGCGTTGTTGTCGTGGGGCACTGTCAACGGATTCAGGGAGCGGATTGAACAGATTCACGCTCGGATCAGAGAGGAGAAGTCTCGCCGGATAGGCGATCATCCGTTCAATCTGTTCCAGAAATCCGTTGACAGTATGCCCTTCCAAGAACTCCCAACTCATTTGAAACGCACCCAAACGAATCTGGCTGGTGGCATAGTGATTCGTTCAATCCACCCTATTCGTTGTCATAGCAGACCCCCGGGAGTCTTGCAGAGCAAAGCGGGAGGCATGGAGCGCCTCCCGCTTTCTTCATGAAAGGTGCGACGCAGTGCAACCTTTGGTTGCCTTGAAGTGCGCCGCACCTGGGGCGTCTAGTCTTTTTCGATAACGCGCCCCACGCCGCCCTCAATGTAATCGTCGCCGTAGTCCTCGGCAAAAAGGGCGATGGCCCTTTCGCCGGTGCAATGGGTCGGACAGACCTGCCTCACGCCCAGCTCGCGAAACTGGGCAATGATGCGCCGAATCTGGCTCTGGCTTTTCTCGCCCAGGTGGAACCCACCCACTACCAGGGCCACCTCATCCTCCACGACTTCCTTTGCCCGGCGCACCATCTTCACCACGCCAGGATGCGCACAGCCGGTGATCACCACCATTCCCTCCGGGGTCTCCACGATCAATCCCTGCTCGTGAGGAGGGCCGCTCAACTGGCCGGTGGAGTGGATGCCTGGGAGGATCTCCAGCGGATCGGTCGCCTCCACCAGACTGGTCTGAGCGCGTACGGCGTCTTTGAACGAGGCTGGAAACGAAGCCGGCACGTACACCGTCGGCTGGATGCCGGTGCGCAGTACGGGCTGGAGGCCATCGGTGTGATCGCCGTGGATGTGGGAGAGCACAATGGCCTCAATCGGCTGGGGGTCAAGACCCATCTTCTCCATGTTGTCGAGCAGCAGGAATCCATTGCCGCCGGTGTCAAACAGCAGCGTGTGATCACCGTACTCCAGGTAGGCGGCAAATCCCCACCTGGCCCTCAGACGGGGGTTGTAGGCGGTGTTGTCGAAGACGATGGTTATACGCAGACCTCCAGTCCCTATGGGCTCTGTCGTGGGTGCCATTGTCGGTTCCGGTGTGTCCGTTGGCGGCACGGGCGTATCGGTCGGCGGAATCGGAGTCGCCGTGGGCGGCGCTGGCGTAGGTGTGGATGTAGGTGGGACTGGTGTAGGTGTAGATGTAGGTGGGACTGGCGTTGCGGTAGCGGTCGGTGGTACAGGGGTGGCCGTAGGCTCGGCTTTTCCACACTTCTCGTAGACCCACTCTTCAAACAACGCTGTCAAGTCGCATTGGCAGTGCTGCTCAGCAAGTTGCCGGAATGTTTCGCTGGTGCCGATGTCCCATTTGTGGGACTGGTAGTAATCACGCAGGAATTCGTCAAATGGTTTCTGCCCCATCTCCTTTGCCAGCGCTGCAACGAAAATTGGACCTCGACCATAGACGATCGGACTGTACTCATTGCGCGCGTAGGCTGCCGAGGGTAATCCGATGGGAATATCGGCGCGGTCAACCTGGTTCCAGCGGCCATCCCACGAACCACGGTAATCCTGGGCGGCACGCTTCCCATGAGTGTCTTCGTAGTAGAGCCCGGTGAGGTATTGGACAATGGCCTCATCAAGCCAGGGTTCGTCTACCTGATCGTTCCCGACGGTGTTATAGAACCACTGGTGAGCTACCTCGTGGGCCACGGTGCTTTCAAGCATGATTGGGGAAGGTAATCCCGAAACCTGTTTGTCTGGGTCATAGAGAGCAAGGGCCTGGACCACCACACCGGGATACTCCATGCCCAGTGCTCGCATCGGTGTGCTTAGAACGTCGAATTCGGTGTACGGATAGATGCCAAACCGCTCGTTGTAACTCCTCAGTGCGTCTGTCGCCACCTTCAAAGCCAGCTTTGCCCCCTCTTCCCGTTCA
This sequence comes from uncultured Anaerolineae bacterium, assembly GCA_964390805.1. GTDB lineage: Bacteria > Chloroflexota > Anaerolineae > VGOG01 > VGOG01 > CAYMKL01. Next base: position 3,909 of record CAYMKL010000031.1, read on the forward strand.
GGAAAAGCATAGCTGTTGATTGTCGTCTCCCCCACTGTCTCGCTGATCACAGTGTAGTTCTCGCTCGCGACTAAGGTAGAAGTCGCGGGCAGGGCCGGCAGCGAAGGTCAGGGTTTGCTTATCCGCTGCCTCCTCGCCGCTGACTTCGATCCCTGAGGCAACGATGGTCAGGCTGGCAGGGGCGGTCACGCGGACCAGGTAGAAGCTGGTGTCATAGTGGGTTACATCCCCGTTGATAGGGGGAATTTCCACATTCCAACCCTCGTCGTCGTAGGCCGGGATCACGGGGTAGAACTCATCCAGGACTAACACGCCGTCGAAGTATCCGAACAGGCCGTAGTTTCCGGCCATCTCCTGGGGCATTTCTACCTCAAAGTCCATCTGGATAACCACCGCCTCACCAGGCTGCAAAGCCATCGGCAGCGGCACCCGCAGGGCACTATCCCGGAATTCGTAGGCGGGCTCTACGCCCTGGCCGTCCACCTTTGCCGCAGACACCGTTGCTTTCCCACCGGCCGTGTTGGGAAAGAGGCGGAAGTAGACCTCGTCTAGGGGTTCGTTTTCTCGGTTGGTATAGCGAACCTCCTCGTGACCGTCCAGAAGGAGAAGGTCGTTAGCAATCTGGAAGTCAATGCGATACACGCTTGCACCCGTCAGGCGGTCGAGTACCTCCTGTTCCGCGTCAATCAGCCCGGCGCGGAAGATGGTGCGGTCGTCCCAGGATGTTTCAAACGGGTCGGCTGCAATGGGAGTGGGTGTGCTCGCTGGCGCGCTCGATTGGCAGGCCATGAGCGAGATAGTGACGAGGGTGAGGATCAGGTGTGTACACGTTTTCCTGGTGAGAGATTTCATGAAACATTGCCTCCTTTTCGTTCCTGAAGCGTCCCGACCAACTTCACAGCGCCGGGGAAAAAGCCGGTTATGTCTTGCATCGCCAGAGTCACCTGGTCATCTGTGAAGGCCAGGCTAAGACGCCAAATGAAGTTGTTACCGATTTCGTCTCGTCAGAACCACGACCATGTTCTTGCCGGGGGATACGATGATCCATTGCCCACCCCGGCCCCGCGCAGAATAGAAGTCGGGTGAGAGCCACCACTCCAGGTCATTTCTTGGGCATTTGCTGCTCTCAGCGAGGTATGCCCCATAGAGTCATCATCTTGTCAAAACCACCAGAGGCGAACAGTGAACCATCGGGGGCAAAGCTCACAGCCCCCACTTCGTCGTCATATTTGAGGGTGCGCAGTTCCTTGCCGGATGCCACGTCCCAAACTCTTATCGTGTGATCGGAATTCGCCGCGCCCGAAACCGCCAAGGCGCCATCCGGCGAAAAAGCCACGCTCATGACTTTGTCTCTATGCCCACTGAGGGTGCGTATCTCCTGCCCGTTTTCGACGTCCCACAGTTTTATCGTGTGATCGCCGCTGGCCGAAGCCAGCACAGTGCCATCTGGAGAGAAGGTCACCTGGTACACATTTCCGACATGTCCACTGAGGGTATGCAACTCGTGCCCGCTCCTCACATCCCACAGTTTTACGGTGAAATCGGTATTTCCTGCCCCCGAAGCCAGCAAGGTGCCATTGGGCGAGAAAGCCACGGCGCACGCGACGCCATGATGCCCACTGAGAGTGCGTATCTCTTGTCCGTTCTCGATGTCCCACAGTTTGATTGTGCCATCGGCGCCGCCCGAAGCCAGCAGAGCACCATCTGGCGAAAAAGCTACGCCGCAAATACCACGCCTGTGCCCACTCAGAGTGCGCAATTCCTGTCCGTTCTCTACATCCCATAGCTTTATCGCCATATCGGAGCTGATCGAAGCCAAAAGGACGCCAGCGGGCGAGAAGGCCACGCCGTGGGCAACGGCGCCCTGGCCGCCGAGGGTACGCACCAATTGCCGGCTCTCCACATCCCACAGTTTAACCGTGCCATCAGCACCCCCCGAGGCCAAGAGTGCACCATCTGGCGAGAAGGCCAGTCCCCAGACACAGTCACTGTGCCCCCTGATGGTGTACAGCTTCTCTATCTGAGCAACCGTGGCCGGAGAGATAGCTCCAAGGCTTGGCATCGGCGTTGCAACTGTGGCCTCGGTCTGTGACACGGCTGTAGCCTCAGGCCGCCAGGCAGGCCAGTAATCACCAGCTTGATGGTTGGTCAGTCGCCGCTGGTCGCTGCCGTCGGCGTTCATGACGTAGATTTCAGCGTTGCCGTCACGCTCAGAGTAGAAGGCGATCACTCCGCCACCGCTGCCGGCGAGAGACGGCAAGGGCGTGGCGGTAGAGGTAGGCTCCGCTTTGCTTATGGGTGTGGCTGTTGTCGCTGGTGTATCCGTGGGAGGTGGCGTATCGGTTGGTGGCACAGGCGTGGCCGTGGGTGAGGCAGGCGGTGTATCCGTCGGCGGCACGGGCGTGGCTGTGGGTGGAACTGGCGTGGCCGTGGGCGGCACCGCCCTCGCTGTAGGGGGTACCGGCGTAGCTGTGGTCTCACTTTTCCCACAAGCGGTGACAAGGGTCAAGACAATCATCACTGTGGCGATTACGCGAACGATATGTCCGATGCAGCGGGTAGACATGATTTCACTCCTTTCGCTTTTCAGACCTCTGGGCCAAGCAGTTCAACGCGACCGGGCGTACTCGGCCAGGTTCTGCCAGAAAGTGAGATTGTCCACGCTCGCCAGGATGCCCATATCGGCCAGAGCCAGCACCTGCCCGCCAGCGTCGCCATAGTCAATCAGGGCCACGACCGGCTCTCCGTCTGCCTGAGCCAGCACCTGCCCGCCGGCCAGGGTAAGAGGCACACCGTTCTCTTCAAACAGTCCCAAGGTTGATATTCCCTCCACCAGCGCGTGCTGCCCGTCCGTCTGCGCCAAGGTGGAGGATAACATTCCGTCTTGATAAGAGACACCGAAACGTGCAGCCAGGGCGTTGACGTCGCTCCAGTCCTCGTTGGGGTCTCGCGGCTGGTATTTGAGGCGGTGCGCGCTGTTGGTCAGCACCAGCAACCCACCCTGGGCCACGTATGATTCCAAGGCATCAATCTCCTCCTGACTCCAAGCCTCGTCATATAGGGTGGCGTCTCCGTTTGGACTGGGGTAGTCTAACACCGGCGAAACGATCACCAGGATGGTGTTCTCGAGGTCTGTTGGGGTCACTGCCCGGCCGTAGGAGATCATGTCTACGTCGAAGCCTTCCCAGGCCAGGGCCATACCCAGGTCGGTGAAGGCGGCAGGGGACATTTGAACCGACTCGGTGTGGCTGTTTACGAACAGGGCACGCCGATCTGGCGTGGGAGCGACGCGGAGAGGGGGGCTATCTCGGCCCGTCTCCAGGGCCGCGACCAGTGCGACCTGGGCCATTTGCTCCAGCACGTCGCCCATTTCTCGGGCCAGTTCTACGGTGTCGTAGGGGTCGTGGACGTGGCCGGCGTAGTGGAAGCCGCCAGTCGTTTCCATGGCTGGCCCCTCGTAGATCAGATCGGCGTTGGGGACATCAAAGCCAGCGAAGGTACTGTTGTCTGAGTACACCTGTGGAACATCCCGTGAAAATGGCTCTACTCCCCGCCGCGCGGCAGCCTGGGCCAGGTAGTCAGGCCAGGTCAGCCGGCCGTCGCCCAGCCGGCCATAAGACCAGGTGACCAGGTCGAGATAGGCACTGATGCCGTCCAGGGGGCGGGTCAGGCAATCAATTTGCAGCATAGCCAGCGTCCGGTCGAGCAGTTCCTGATGGGTGGCAACGAAGTGGGCCGAACCGTAGAGGGTGATTTCCTCGCTACCGAACCAGACCAGGTAGAGGTCAACCGGGGGCTGAACGTGGGCCGCATCCAGGACACGGGCCACCTCCAGGAGCACCACAGAGCCACTGCCGTCGTCCATGGCGCCGGGACTGTTGGGACTGTCAATGTGCGCGCCCAGGATCACTGCCTGCGAGTGGTCAATGCCAGAGATATGGGCGACCACGTTTCCTGAAGTGGCTGGAGAAAAGACGTCGGCGTCCCACGTGAGGCGAGCGGCCTCGACCTGGGCCAGGTCATCCCAGTTGGTGATCCCTGCTGGCCCCAGGTCTTCCAGGCGGACATAGAGGGTAGGGATGGGCGGCTGGGTCTCCACCCAGTTGAGAGCGCTCAGGTCGCCAACGAAGGCCCCGTGGCTTTCCCATTGTTGGTTGGAGAATTGGGTCACCAGCACCAGGCCGGCCGGCCCCTTGGCCAGCAGCTCCCTGGCGACTCCCACCACCTGCCTTGTGTCACCCGCTACCACCCGGTCAATGACTGCATAGTCCAGGAACGCGATCTTGTCTTTCAGATCGGCCTGGCTCAGAGCGCGGATTTCATCGGCAGAGCGGATCCGTACCACCAGCCCTTCCACTATCGCCGGGTCCCGCTCTGAGTCGTTGAGGGTCCCATCGGAGTCAAAGCGGAGTGCCTGGGCGATGTCGTCGCGGGGCCCGCGCAGGCCATCGGCGGGCACTTCGACCTCCCGTCCGCCCACAGTCAGGTGGAGACGGCTCTCCCACAGCTCGGTGCCCAGGAAGACGCGGAAGCTCTGGCGTTCCAGCTCCAACCCCAGGCGATCCAGATACGTGAACTCTCCGAGCGTCTTGGCAACGTAATCCAGCGCCTCGGCTTCTCCTTCGCTGGCTGAGTTGCGCCAGCCAGAATAGGGCTGTATGGCGGTCAGGTCTTGCATAAAGGCAAAAAGGTGCTCTTGGGAGATCAAGGCAAAGGGATCGGACGGCGTGGGCGTCGGCTCTGGCGTAGCCGTCGGCACGGACGTATCAGGGGGAGATGGTGTGTCAGTCAGCGGTATGGGCGTATCAGTGGAGAGTGGCGTCGCGGAGGCCGTCGGCGGGATGGGCGTCGCCGTAGGTTCGGCTCTCCCACAGCCAGCCACGAAGATCAGAAAGATCGTCAGCGTGGCGATTGCTTTGTAGCGGTTGGGCATGTCGGTTCTCCTCCTTCACTCGAAACCGCGGATCAGCGGAAAAACGCGGGTTCGATGCTGTTGATCCGCGTTTTCCTGCCCATCCGCGGTTCCAAGATACCAGCTCACGGTGTCTCAACGGTTTTTACGGATTGGCCAGGACTTCAGTACGGGATTCCAGCAGCGCCACGCCATCGGGATTGTCGGGCAATGGCTTGATTGACTTAGCCGCTGGGATGATGAAGTCGTTCAGCAACGTCTGGGGAACGTAGAAGTCGTTCTCACTCAGGTCGCTGACGAAGACCACCACCATGTCTTTGTCGGCTATGACGACAATGTACTGCCCTGAGTAACCCAGCGCCATGTAGATTCCGGAATCATCAATCCACCACTGATACCCGTAGCCATCCTGAAGGGTGGCAGAGATGTGTTCGTGCGTTGATGCCTGTACCCATTCGGTAGACACCACCTGCTCGCCATCCCACAGGCCCTCGTTCAAGTAGAGGTATCCGATCTTCGCCATATCGCGGGGCGTCATGTGGAGGTCGCTCCACCCGATGGTTATCCCCTGTGGGCTAGACGACCATTCCACGTCTATTATACCCAAAAGGCCAAAGAGATGTTCATTGGCAAACGCCAGGGCGTTCATGCCCGTCGTTTCCTGCATGATCGCCGAGAGGAGAAACGAAGCGCCATTGCAGTACTCGAACCGGGACCCGGGCTCTTCCGCCATTGGCAAATCGAGCATGAACTGAACCCAGTCATCACTTTGCTGCATCTGGCGGAGTCCGCGCCAGCGATACAGATACGAATCCCGGCATTCCAAACCGGTTGACATGGTCAGGACATCCTCAAGTGTCATCGTCTCCTTGTCCGCGTCAAGGTTGGCCGCAGTCCGCTCTGGAAAGAAGTCCAGGACAGGTTGATCAACGCCCTCGATGTAGCCTTCGTCAATGGCGATGCCGACCAGTGCCGAAACGACGCTCTTGGTGCAGGAGTAGACGACGTGTCTTGAGCCTGGCTCAAAGGGATACAGGGTGGCGTCTGCCACTATATATCCGTTGCGGACGACCACCACACTGTCAATGTCGTAGTCCTGTTCCTCAATGGTCTCCAGCATATCGGCCAACATCTCCGAGTCCATCCCCTGCTCCTCAGGGGTAGAGCTTCGCCAGGCTTGAGTGGGCCAATAGGATTGGACTGCGGCTGCCGTTGTCGGCGTTGCTTTCTCGCCGCACCCTGCCATTCCCAGCAGCAGGGCCAACAAGGCCAGCAGAGCAAGGACTCTGAATCTCATTGCATCTTGCCTCCTCCTCAAATGATTCGGGTGTGTTTCATTACGCTCGCCAAGGACGACAGTCCTGGGCCTCTGCGGCGGACACTCGCTGCAGGCGTAGGCCGCTGGATTGTCATCCAGCTAGAGCGGCTGAGCAAATCCCTATGGCACTGATTTCGTGGATCATTGCGCCGCCGGGATGACATAGAATGCCAACAACAGTAGGGGAGTGTAAGCGTCTTCCGGCTTGAGATCGCTGGTGAAGACCGCCACCATGTCCAACTCAGGTAACACGGCGATATACTGCCCGCGAGCGCCTATGGCACTATAATAACCTGCCCAAGGCATGACCCACCATTGATACCCATAATAGATTTCGGGAGTCGGGGAGTGGTTGGTTGTCGAGGCCTTGACCCACGCGGCAGGCACAATCTGCTCACCATCCCACAAGCCCTCATTCAGGTACAGGTACCCAAACTTCGCCATGTCGTGTGGCGTCATTTGGAGCCCACTTCCCCCAAAGTTTCTCCCCTGATTGCCTCCTGGCCACACCACCTCGGAGATGCCCAGGGGGCCAAAAAGGTACTCGTGTGCGAACTCCAACGCCGTCATCCCGGTAGCTTCCTGGAGGATGGCGGAGAGGAGATGCGAGGCCCCGCCGTTGTAGTTCCACCGGGTCCCAGGCTCTTCCTCCATGCTCCGGTCCAGCGTGAATTGAACCCAATCGCTGGCTTGCATCATCTCAGGCGTTGTGTCGCCACTTGAGGTAACACGGATATCTTTTCTCACCCAATGTAAACCGTCTGTCATGGTCAACAGGTGTTCCAATGTCATCGCTTCCTTGCGCGCATCTACATTGCCAACAGACCATTCTGGGAAAAAGCTCAAGACGGGCTGGTCTACACTTTGGATGTGCCCTTGATCCATGGCGATGCCTACCAGCGCTGAGGTGACGCTCTTGGTGCAGGAGTAGAGTTCGTGCTTTGAGTCTTTTCCGTAACTGCGGATGTAGGCGTCGAGCACCAGATAGCCGTGGCGGACGATGGTCACGCTGTCAATGCGCACCCCCTTCTCTCGAATGTACGCCAACATCTCCGTCAGCAACTCCGAATCCATCCCTTGTTCTTCAGGCGTAGAGCTGCGCCAGCCCTCGGTCGGCCAATAGGTTCGCTCAGGAAGCGTCACCTCTGCTGGCGCAGCGCGAGGCTCCTCAGTAGCGACCACGGGCGCCAACGCCTCAACTGCGGGCACAAAGACCGCATTGTGCAGCGCGTCGTACTCGTGGGGCATGGCCTGTAACGCAACAGCGTACACCCCAGCATCGGTTTCGCTCAAAGCGAATTCCACCATGGTCGCCCCTATCTTCGGCTGTTTGACCTCGACGGCGTACAAATTCCAGGTGAAGTGCGCAGTCTCAATGCTGCCGATGCTTTCTGGGAACTCCTTAAGACCCTGTTCGGATACGAACGTTGCGATTAGCTGCTCGCTGGTGATATCAAGTACGAATTGATGTTGGAGAAGGGTCAAATCGGTATCAAGCATTCCCCGCAGAAACTCGCCTGGAAGCAATTCGACCCAACCTTCTGGTGCCACACCACTGATGCCCCATTCTGGGCTAGTGAAGCGCACCAGAGCAATGTCCGCGAGGTCGCTGGCGGCGATTGGAGTAGGCGTTACCTTCTCGCTACACGCCGTGAGTCCTGGCAGCGTGGCCAGCAGGGCCAACAGAGTAAGGATTCTGATTTTCATCGCTTCCTCCTTCTTGACATTATGCTCGCTTGTTGCCCTACACCTCCCCCAGAAGCGCGCCGAAGTAACGCTTGACCGAGAAGGTTTGCCCAGAGAGCAGGTACTGGGCGCGGAAGACGCTGGCGACGGCACGGAGGATAATGTAGACGGTGATTAACAGCAGGCCCACCGCGAAAAAGCAGCACGCCAATCAACACTCCTGTTAAGCTATTTCTGTTAGGCGATCGCTGCTGCTTTAGCACGCAACTCGCGGTAGGTTAGCGTCCACGTACTGGACAGGTACGTTTCGAACAGCCCACCCAGTAGTGACAGCGGCACTGCCATCACCAGGATGAAGATGGGGATGCCCACCACGGCTGCCACAATCCACGGCATCGCGCCCTCAAAGGCCAGCCCGGTCAGCCCGCCGGACAGGAGCGCCAATAGCCCTCCCAGCCCTCCGCCCACCACCAGCAGCAGGAATACCACGGGGATCATCAGGATCGCCCAGCCGATGCGCAGGCCGATCGTGATCAGCCACATCAGGCCCACGTCCTTCAGATTCTGCTTCACCATAGCATAGCCCTGACGGATGGATTCGCCTACCCCCATGTGCTGTAGCACGCACACTCGCTGGAAGAAGGGCTTCAGAACTGAAAGGATCAGGGCGACAACAATGGCCAATAGGATGACGAGGATGAACAGGCCAACGGTGATCACTGTGCCGATCACCCCGGCGGCCTCGACATCCGTCGCCCACAGTAGCAGGGGGGCAAGCGCCAGGGCAAACAGCAGGGCAAACACCACGGCAGTTGGCAGACCGACCGCCAAGTCAATCAGGAAGAGGCGAAATGCGCTGCGCGACCAGCCCATGCGGAACCCCTGGCGCACGCTGCGTTTCTGGCCTGTCTCTTCGTGATCGTCCACCATCCGTATCAGGGCCGTCGCCGCCACGTAGCGCGCTATCGCTGCCACGATGATCAGGAGGACGATCAGGCATGCCACTACGATGCCAATGGCCAGCAACATGCTCCCCACATTCAGTGAGATTCTTTCCAGGTGGAGCCCTTTGCCCGAAAAGTCTTGGCTGAATTGCGCCCAGTTGCCGCCGCCTCCGCCACCTCCGCCTCCACCACCTCCGCCTGCGGTCAGCGCCAGGATGAAGCCGAAGACCCACAGGGCGCGGTAGTTCCAAACTATGTGCCAGGCTCGTTTCAGAACTTTGGTGTGGTTCATGATTTTGCACTCCTTTCTTTCTATGATTATTCTCTCTCTGCTGAGTTTCGCACCAGAAACTAACTGGCCCCAGATATGTCTATCTCTGGGAACTTGTCCCAAGAGAGGTTCGCGTCTTCCTCCATCTATACAGTCCAATGATGAGATACGCTGACCCCAGGATGATGAACACATAGCCTGCGGGAGGTCTTTGGGACAGGAAAAAAGCGCCGAGTGGCAACCAGCAGATTCCAAACATGATGAAGAAGAGCGGTGTCCTTCTTCTATTCACATAGGCAGGTATCATCCCGGATATTGCCAAGAAAGACATCGCAATGAGATCTTCATGTTCACTTACCCAACTCCTCCTCAAAGGTTTTTCTGGCACAAACGCTACATCGAAATATCCTTCGGGCAATACTTTTCGCGTTGTGATCGTCCCCTTCCTGGCAGCGGCAACCGCATAATTCAAGGCGTCTCCAGCGGGAACCCACAGATCAGGCAAATACCCTCTCTCCTCTATCCACTCCAGATCCGCCATGATGCCCAGTTTGATAGGCAGGTAAACGCCTACCTTGGAGTGGGGAAGAAGATGCTTGCTTCCCTGCCCAAACGTCGCCGCTCCTCTACTATTCTCTCCTACAACAACCACGTTATCTACCTGACGGTAGACGTAGCTGAGAAGACCTTCTCCCGCTGATCCTACACCTCGATCGGCCACGACAATGATCGTGGTTTCGTTTGGAATCCACTGTGTGTTCGGGAAGCTCAGCGGTGTCCAGTGCGGCTGCTGGGATTGTCCTTCGAAGGCATCTACTTGTGCGTTATAGCGACTCAATTCGCCTGGGAGCCAGTGCCCCACTTTTTCTGGAATGGCCGCCAGCGTCTCCTCGCAGGTATTCACACGGCCCATCATTGATGTTTTGCTGATCCATTCGGTCCAAATGTGTTTCGAAGAAGGGCTACGACCTGTGAATCGGGCGATCCATTTCTTGGGCCAACCGTCGTTGCCACCCGAATTGCCGCGGATGTCAATGATGAGGTAGGGTTCTCCTTTGTACCTGCTAGCGGCTTGCAGGAATTGGTTCAGCTCATCCGTGTAGTAGTCAGAGAACGAACGGGCACGCAGGACTGGAATCCCGCCGATTCTTTCTTCCCCGAATTTCTCCTTGGTATCGCGATACAACATGAAGTCGGAACGAGTCAACTCGATGTCAAAGTGCTTCTGCGCTTGACCGTCGTGGGCTACCAACACCAAGGGGTCTGGTTCAAAATAGGAAAGCACTCCCAGTCTGTAGATGGGATCACCCTGGGCATTCAAGGACGGGAAAAGGCATTCTTCTGGGCTTTCCCCATTGACCGATGCCACTCGATATTCAACGTTGTCTGAGACGAAGGAGTACTCGCCCCTCGTTTTCCACAACTCCAGACTGGTATCATACCAGAAATCCTGATGGCTGCAATACTGATACCCGCCCACGTTGAGGTGACAGTCGTGGATGAAGCCTAGATGCTCATGTATCAACCGGGACAAATCAGCGGGAGACCATTTGGACTTGCCCTCGAGCTTGTCCAGAATGTTCTGTTTGGCGGTGGCAAAGTCGCCCTCGGCCCTGAAGTATCCGTACCCACTCCATCCATGAGATAACAGGTAAAACAGGCGTTCAACGTCTTCAGCGGCCTGGACAGACGAGATGCTTTTCGCGAGTTTGGCCTCCAGATCCATGCGCAAAGCTTCTTTGGGCAACTCGTCATCATCTGGCACATACTGGAGCTGAGCGATGTAGGCTCGCGCCTCGTCAGGTGAGACGCTCGAGGCGGGGAGGTACCACTCTGCTGGGGTCTGGGCGTTCTCCAGGATGGAAGCTACCGCTTCTTCTGTCGCAATCTTGGTGAGTGACGAATCTGATCCTGCGCTGATGTAGATGATGCGATCTTCGTTCCAGGGGCTACGCTTTTCGAGCACGGAGTGATGCCCATCCTGCCGAATGTAGTCTGCTTCTTCCCGCGTTGCTAACCCTGTAATGATATCGCCTGTGTATTCGGCATCGGGCCTTCCCACGATGACGAGATTCTTGTCTCTCACCGTTTCGGGTACCTCGGCCGTGTCCAGTACGACCCACTCGACGCGCAAGTTCTTCAGAAGAACTGAGAAATCTCTGCAGAACGGTGCGTCAGTCTCATTGGAGAGGATCACGGTATTCTCAGGGGTTAACTCGACTATCTGTGCGCGTGCAATTAGCGACCCTGTTGAGACGAGCAGGACAATGGTCAGGGCTGTTAATACGGCTGCGTTAATTGGTTTCATTGGCGGGTATCTCTTTCGACTATCTGGCCATCTGATCATCCGACGAAATGACACACCGAACACCCACCCAGTGGATGCGGTAGGACGAAGGGGCTTCGCCCCGCCGGTATGCGGAACGTACGCCCCATGCTTCATCGTACCACGAGCCGCCCCGTCGCACACGACAGTTGTACGGACCTGCTGTGGCTGGCCCCTGGGGATTGTCCACAGGAGAGCGAGCATAGTATTCTTCGTCGTACCAGTCGCTTACCCACTCCCAAACGTTGCCAGCCATATCCAGCGCCCCGCACCAACTTGCCCCACCCATGTAGCTACCGACGGGCGCCCACTGTGCAAACCCGTCGTCGAAGTCAGTGTCCCTCCACTTATAGGAACAACGCGCGTCGCAGTAGCTTGTGCGCTCTCCGTCGAAGGTGTTTCCCCAAGGATACAACACTGCCTGCGGGCCCCGCGCAGCATACTCCCATTCCGCTTCGGTGGGTAAGCGACCTCCGACCCAAGAGCAATACGCTGCTGCACCGTACCAGGAAACCTCAATCACCGGGTAATCTTCGTAACCGGTCTCGGGCTGAAACACGCCGTCGTTCTCTTCGATGTGACCGTATGCTATCCCTCTATGGCCTGCCCCCGGTTCCAACCAGCTAACGCCCTCTTCAACCTGGTTGCCTTGCTCGTTGAGAAATGTGGCGAACATGGCGTTGGTCACTTCGGTTTGGTCAATCCAGAAGGCGTCCAATGCCACCGTGTGTGCCGGCTGCTCGTCCTTGAACCATTCCCGCTCGCAATCATCATTTGCCTCATGACATAGTTGCAGAGCTTGGTCCATCTGGGCATCGCTCGTACCCATCTCGAACTGGCCAGCCGGCACGTAGACCATGACCATCCCATCGCGGGAGCGGGTCTGGGTGTCACCCACGGCAGGCCCGCTTACAGGTCCCGTCGTTGCGGTGGATGGCACTGGCGTGTTCGTAGGCGACACCGGTGTAGTGGTAGGTGGCAGCGGCGTGCTAGTCGGCGGTACCGGTCTAGCAGTCGGGGCAGCGGTCGGTGCGGCAGTGGGCCTACAGCCGGCCAGGAATGCGAGCAATACCGTCATCAGCAGATAGGTGCGCCTCGTCTTGATTTTCATCTCTACTACTCCTTTCGACAGTCGTGTGGCTTCTGTCGTTTTCTGTAGGAGAGACGACAAAACGGTGCAAAGGGTTCCCGATCAGCCCACTTTCTCGACGATGAGCAGGAAGTCCACAAAGGTGGCAGGGAAGGGGGTGACGTTGGGGATGATGCCACTTCATCATATGTACGAAGTGGCCACCACTTCGCCCTCCAGGCTGTTCAGGAATTGCTCCAGTTTGGTCTGGTCTGCCGTCATCCTGATATTGAATCGGTGAACTCTGTACTTCATTTTTTCTCACCTCCTTATCGCGAGCTTACAACATAGCGCGGTACTCGTTCGCAGTACCGTACATACTCCTCACCATGGACGTCGCGCAAATGCTCCTCTTCCGTAAGTATCATCGTATGAGCGATAGCCACAAACAGAACCACCCAGCCCAAGGCATACCAGGACGGCCAAAGCACAGCAAATCCGATCCCATACAGCGCACATCCCAGGATCTGAGGATTCCTGCTCACACGATAGAAGCCACTCTGTTTCAGCACATTCGCTTCTTGGCCTAACGAGCGACGTAGTCCGAGCGCAGCCATCGCGGTAAACATAATCGCTAGCCCGAGTGCGAGGGAGACCCACCCTGTGACCTTGAGGAGCGGACCGACATGCACCGCTGGCCAGTCGGAAGGGCTATAGATGTACGGGAAGCCACCCCAGAGGAAGAAGATCACTGTCTCAATACACATGGAAAACGGCGTTAAGCGACCCTTCCGCTGGTAGTCGCATCGGACGAAGACACGAAAGGTGGCAAAGGCGGCGACAAGTAACAGGAGGGCTGACATCAAGTAGACGGTGAGCACCATCGCGGGACCTTTTGCTTGCCACAGATCGCGGGGCTCGGATGGGAAAAAGCGATCCAGGAATTGCTCACGGAATTTCGGGATGATCTCGCAAGCCGAGGAATCAAGGCACTCCAGGCTGAATGAGAAAAAGTAGCCCAGATTGTGCTTGGGCAGTAGATCAAGAATACTGCCAAATCCGCGAATGGCACCGCTGTGTCCAATCAAACGCTGGTCGTTCTTAATCCCCTCGACGAAGCCATACGTCACGTTCTGGCCATCGTATGGCGTTGTGGCCTGCTGTTGGTGCATGTCGGCGATGGTGGCGGGCTGTAGAATGCACCTGTCCTGATAGCAACCATCTCGTAGATGGGCGAGCATAAACTTCGCCATATCAGCAGCCGTCGAGATCAAGGAGCCGCCTGGATAGTCACTATCGTAGTCTATCGGTTGAGGAATGTGCGTTCCGTCTTCATAGGAGTACCCCACGCCTAGACCAGCCGGCATAGGCGGAGACAGCAGATAGCCGCTCCGCTCCATCCCCAGGGGGTGCAGAATGTTTTCCTCAACGTATTGGTCGAACGGGATTCCTGAAACTTGCTCTACGACGTAGGCCGCCAGGGCGTAGGCGTGGTTACTGTAGCAAAAGACCTGGCCAGGGGGGCTGGCGCGAGGCGGCATATATTCCGCCAGGTAAGGGCCAAGAGGCTGCACTGAGGCGGGGTCGGTGTTGCTCCTGTACCGAGGGTCTTCAAAGCCTCCGGTGTGGGTCAGGAGATGGGCCAGGGTGACGGGCGTTGGGAAGTTGTCATCAATCTGAAAAGTCGTGAGGTATTGATTGACGTTGGTGTGCATGTCCAGTTTGCCCTGTTCCACCAACTGCATGACCGCCGTCGCCACAAACAGTTTGGAGACCGAGCCGATCCGCACGACCGTGTTTTCGGCGAAGGAAATCTGCTTTTCCATATCCGCAAGCCCATAGCCTTTGGCTACTAGCGGTTGTCCCTTCTGGACCGCCACAAAAGTCAGGCCAGGAATGTGCCGCTCGGCCATCTGTCCGGCGAAAAACTCGTCGGCGAATCTTTCCAACTCTTGGGGGTCAACCGTAATCTGCTGAGCGTGGGTGTTCGTGATGGCTTCGTTTCTTTGAGCGAATGCCAGATACGGGGGCCACAACAGAGAGATGATGAAGGCCAATTGCATGAGAAATGGAAAGTAGTTTCTTGATCGCATGTTGGCTAGCTCTCCGATTTCCGATGAGAATAGATACTCAGGCCCGCGTTGATGTACCCGCCATCGTCGGCCAGCACGACGTCATTGCCCACGTCATTCTGATTTCCTCCGTCCGTTTTCATAATCAGACCTCCAGACTAAATAATCATGATGACTGCGCCTAGAGTATGGGCCACTATTGTCCACCATATCGTCCCGGTTTTCTTTGCCAGGAAACTCAAGTAGAACCCCATCAAGCCTGATCCGATCATCAAACCCAATACATTACCGTTTGGAGCAACTGACCCAGGCACATAATGCCAAAGTGCAAACCAGATACTGGGCCATACGATCCTGAAGAGGGTGCTATCGGGAAAGAGCTCCATGTACACACCGCGCCACAATACCTCTTCAAAAAAACCATTACCGAAATTGGTTGATAATAGAAGGAGGAGTATCCACACGCTCGGTTTCTGGTATTCCATTCCTGGGATAAATCTATAAAGTGAAGCCATCAGCAAAGGGAATAGCACAAGTAGAAACACCTTGACATTCAGTCTCTGGGGGCGGATGATCTTGGCTATGCTTTCCTTCCCAATAATCCAAACAGGAAAGGCTATGCACCAGGTGAGCCAATACAGCACTAAACCAAGATACCATCCTATTCTCCAGTTTTCCCCAAATGCTCCTGACAACAACTGGAAAATCGGATACATCACGGCAATCAATATCAAAGGGGCAATGATGGCGGATTTTCGTTTATTGCTCATATGCAACCTCCAGGGCTATGTGTCTGATGATGTAACTCAACTCGTGCTCAGTGAAACCTCTAATTGACGCCGACATAGGGCATCTCAGGGATGAGACGAAAGAAGTCAATTCGTACCTCTCTTCTCGAACACGAATTCACAGTGATCCTTTCCATAGGCGATGGTGTTTTCCCACGAATCGCCCCTATGGAATCTGAGGTCAGTAAATGCTTCGGGAAAGAATCTGCGGTCCACTTCACAGAACAGCTTCGTTAGCTCTGGAGTCCCTGCCTCAGCAAAGAAGTCATTGAATACACACCTCGTAATCAGGAAGTGGCAGATGTTCCCATCTTGTCTGGCATACTGTCGCGTATTGAATCGAGGCGCTCCTTTCTGATCCATGAGTCTGTTGAAGGCCATCAGTCGCTCCATCCCGGCGTGGTCAGTCACATCCATGGAGTTCAGATGATCCCACTGCTCGCTGCAACCGATGGACACAAGTAGTTCTTCCATTACTTCGAACGCTTTGTCTCTTCCGATCCTCTTTTCGAGCTCTAGGTAAAGAGCGGGAGCGACACAAAGCCGCTTGACGAATTCCGATTCTGCTCCCCAAGCTACACGGGCGGCGAGTTGCGATTTGACGCCACGCCGCGCACAAAGAGCGCGAAGGGGACGAAGCAGATCAGCCCCATGATGAAGACCACCACAACATCGGCCAGAACGAATGGCGCAGTGGTTAAGAATGGCTGTAACAACAAGACGATGATCAACCCGATGAACAACATGCTGGCCTGGAAGAGCAGCCCCAGGCCGGTCACATACCCGAACTCCCTACGTCGCCAAAGCAGCACCCCACCGATGACCCAGGCCGGAGTGATCAAAAAATCCGAGGCGTGGAGCGCGAGTTCTGTTTCGGCAATCGGTGTCTGATTGGTGAGCGCATTGACTATAACGCCGATGACCCGTAAGAAGAACAGGAGACCCAGTCCAGCCAGGACTCCCCCGGAGAGGCGCTCCGGCACAGCACCGGCGAGCCGTTGTTGTACTGCTTTCCCGTCAATGCTGACGACCAGGCCGATGAGGGTGTACACACTCAACGTGACCAGCGCGAGATGCAGCAGGAACGCCACGTTGAGTGGCATGGCAAAGACGTAGACGATGTAATTGTACAGCACAAAGAAAAGCGCACCCGGCCAAAGGAGCAGGCCGATCAGCTTGCCGCGCCACGTGAGCCACATCGAGCCAAGCAGGATTGGCAGTCCGATAAAGAGATTGACCACGTCACTGGACACGAATGAACGAAGCAGCTCATCAGTTGGGTAGATGGCAGTGCGGTACAGGAGGCCGGCGACGGACGCAGTCGCCAAAAGTATGGCGATGATGAAAGAGTTGGCATATGTCAGCGCGAGGTCACGCCTGATCGGCAGGCTGGTGTCATGCTCTTGATTTGTGTTCATTTCTTTCAACTCCTCGTAAAGTAGCTTGGACAGGACAAGCCTCCCCGGCCGTCCTTAGCCCAGAATCAACCGCGCTCGCTTGAAGCGGGCCATGGCTGCCATGAGCAGCGTCACGTCCAACACCAGCAGGACGGCGACGATGACGAGGATGACCTGCTCGAAGCTGAGAGCCGATAGCACTTCTCTGAAGCGTGCCCTTCCAGAGTCCGATTCCAGAATGGCGAACAACACAAACTGGAGGATCATGGGAGGGATCAAAAGGACGGCCATCAGGGTTTGCTGGGCCTCCTGTGCCGTCGCCGCTCGCAGGGAGAACAGCACCCCCGCCCCAGCGGTGAGCATTGCCACCAGGAAGCTGAACGCCAGATCAGCCAGAAGAATGGATGGCTTGTAGAACAGGATGGAGCCGCCCCAGTTGGCGACGTTCACCGTCACCAGGCTGATCAGCAGGAGTATCAACGTAGCGCCCCAGCCAAAGGCTACAGAGGTGATGATCTTGCCGAACAGGATAGCCCGGTCGGACAGACGGCTGGCCAGCAGGGTCGGCAGGGTGTGCCGCTCTCGCTCGCCGGCAAAGGAGTCGGGGATGGAGATTCCCACCAGGACAAGCGGGGCTATGAAGGAGAGCAGGAGGGACAGCGGGCTCTGCACCCATGTCGCTCCTTCCTGCAATGGGAACAACACGGCCAGCAGAACCGGGCTGAACATGCCCAGCAGCGCCTGGGCGCGACGGCCCCGGACGCGGAATAGCCCTTTCCTCTCTTTCCACATCACGGTCAAAATATCGTTCTTCATCTCTCTTCCTCCATCAGAGTTAGGAATACTTCTTCCAGGCTGGCTTTGCCCCGGCGAACTTCTTCCACGGCGATGCCTGCGTTCACCATCAGGCTGACCAACGGTGCAACGTCGGTGTCTTGGTGCAGATCAATCTCCAGGTGCTGGTTCTGCACCTCAGCAGCGACCACCTCTGGTCGCGCTCGTAATAGTTGCAGCGCACGCTCGTTGAACCCACGCCCGACGATCTCCACGCGGGGGCCGCCTGCTCTGGCTCGCAACTGATCGGGATGGCCAAGCGCCACCAGCTTGCCCTCGCGGATCACGGCCACCTGTGCGCACAGCCTCTCCGCCTCCGCCATGTTGTGGGTGGTCAGGAAGACCGTCACCCCCTCGCGGGTGGCCAGGGCCTCCAGGTCGTCGCGCACCGCCGCCGCAGCCACCACATCGAGGCCGGCTGTCGGCTCGTCCAGGAAGACCAGAGGCGGGCGGTGAAGCATGGCCCTGGCCAGGGCCAGCTTCTGCTTCATGCCTTTGCTCCACGTCCCTACCCGCTCCTTCCGGCGCTCCCACACGCCCATGTGGGTGAGCAGTT
This sequence comes from uncultured Anaerolineae bacterium, assembly GCA_964390805.1. Classification (GTDB taxonomy): domain Bacteria; phylum Chloroflexota; class Anaerolineae; order VGOG01; family VGOG01; genus CAYMKL01. Next base: position 22,082 of record CAYMKL010000031.1, read on the forward strand.
CTTTGATACGAGCCTGCCGCTCGGCGGCCGGCAAGCGCCAAACCCGACCGTAGAACTCCAGGTTGTCCTCGGCGGTCAGTTGCTCGTAGACGCCGGGGTGTTCGAGGAGTGCTCCAATGCGAGTGCGAACCTCGTCCGCCTGGGTTCGGGTATCGAAGCCCAGCACCTCGGCTCGCCCAGACGTAGGTTCCAGCAGGCCCAGCAGCAGGTTGATGGTGGTGGTTTTGCCGGCGCCGTTGGGGCCCAGGAATCCGAAGATAATGCCCGATGGCACCTCCAGCGAGAGGTTGTCTACCGCTCTCACCGTCTCAAAATCGCGGGTGAGGTTCTCGATACGAATAGCTGTCTCAGTCATGGTATGTTCTCCTTGTGTCTTGGCTAGAACGCCATCTCGTCGTGTCTCCCCCATATTATACCACAAATGGCCGATTTGCGCATCGGCCCTCTGGGGGATTTTCGCATTGGACAGGTGTCCAATCTTTTTCTTGGAGATGACCCAACTGGATCTCGTCAATCTGCGGGCAAGAAAAAACCTTCCAGCCACACTTGTTTGACCAGAAGGTTCTCAGAAAAACGACACGGGATATTGGATGTCACTCTCTTAGTCTTGGGTCGAGGGCATCTCGCAGGCCGTTGCCCATCAGATTGGCAGCCAGTACGGTAACAAAGATAAAGACACCGGGGATCACAATCAACTGCGGCGCGCGATAGAGATATTGCCGCGCCTTAGTGAGCATGTTGCCCCAACTGGGTGTCGGCGGCTGCACCCCCATGCCCAGGAAGCTCAACGCCGTTTCGGTCAAGATCACGTTGCCGATGGCCAACGAGGCAGCGACGATGATGGGTGAAGTGGCGTTGGGCAGGATGTGACGGAAGATGAGACGAGCGTTGCCGACCCCCACCACCCGGGCTGCATCCACAAAATCCCGTGCCCTGAGGGAGAGGAATTCCCCACGCACCAGTCGTGACACACCGATCCAACTCAGCGAGGCAAGCACAAGCGCCATACCGGTCACGCCGGGCCGGAACACAACGGAAATGAGGATCAACAGAAACAGGCCAGGAATGGCATAGACTATGTCCACAAAGCGCATCAGTAAGCTGTCAACCACGCCCCCATAAAAGCCAGCCACCGCCCCGAAAAGCGTGCCGATGGTCAGCGAGACAAGCACGGTCAAAAACGAGATATAGAGGGAGACGCGGCCGCCATAGATGATGCGAGTCAACACATCGCGCCCCAGTTCGTCGGTGCCCAGCACGTGGACGGGAAGGTCAGGGGACTTGCGGTAGCCTATTGGTTTGAGGGTAGCGCCCAATTCGATCGCTTCGGGAGTGTAGTGCGTAACGGATCTAGACAAGAGCGGCGCACCAATGGCTCCCAGGACCAAGATGATGACGATAATCCCGCCCAGCATGGCCAGTTTGTCTCGCCGAAAGCGTTGCCAGGCCATTTGCAGGAGCCCAGGCGTCTCCCGTTCCTCCCAGGCTCGCAGGTCAGCCAAAGCTGCCTCCTGTACTGTGTTACGAGTTCCTTCGACAGACTCATCGCGAGAGGTCATATTGCTTCTCCTAATCCAGTGGATCACAATCTACCAGCAGAGGCGGCCCTCGGCGTGAGCTCGGTCGAACGCTTCCACGCCTGTCCTGAGTGTAGCTGAAGGGCCGCTGAAATGCGGACATGGGAGCCTGCTCTGCTTCATAGGTGGTGATGTACTGAATCTATCTACCTGTGAGGGGTTTCTCAGCAGGGTGGTCCAGAGCTTGATGCCTAATCGGCTGTGATACGGGGATCCAGGAACCCGTAGGCGATATCGGCCAGCAGGTTGCCCAGAATGACCAACACTGTACCCATCACCAGAGTGCCCATGACGATGGGGTAATCCCGTTTGGTGGCGGCGTGGTAGGCCAGGCGGCCCATGCCTGGCCAGCCAAAGATCGTCTCGGTGACTATTGCTCCGCCGACCAGATTGGGCAACGACAGCCCCAGCAGGGTGGCCACCGGGATCAGCGCGTTGCGCAGGATGTGGCGGATTGTGACCACTCTCTCCCTCAATCCCTTGGCCCGGGCGGTGCGCACGTAATCCTGGCGGATCACCTCCAACACGCTGGCCCGGATGTAGCGGTTCCAACCGGCAACCTGCAGGATGGACAAGATAGAGGCCGGCATGATCAGATGCTTGAGGAAATCGCTCAGGCTTTTCTCCTGGCCCAGGGTATACATGCCACCGGAGGGCAGCCAGCGAAGCTTGACCGAAAAGAGCAGGATGGCGATCAGGCCGAACCAAAAGCTGGGGATAGATACGCCGGCTGTGCTGAGCACGGTGGACACGTTGTCAAACATCGAGTATTGCTTCACCGCCGACCAAACACCCACCGGCAGGGCCAGCCCCAGGCTGATGACAAGAGCAGTGATACTGAGAATCAACGTGTTGGGCAGCCGATCTGTGATGTTCTTGGCGACCGAGGTTTGGTCAATATAGGAGATGCCCAGGTCACCCTGGAGTAGGCCGCTAACCTCGCCCCGGCTGTTTGGTGCTACCCCCACCCAGATGAGGTATTGCTGCCATACGGGCTTGTCTAGGCCCATATTGGCCCTGATGCGGGCGACATCCTCCGGGCTGATATCCACGTTCAGTTCGAAGTGAGCCGTCGGCCCCCCGGGAACGGCGTGGATCAGGGCAAAGGTAATGATGGTGATAACGATGAAGACGGGAATGGACTGTAGGATACGACGGACGAGGAATGCTGCCATAACTCTTCCCTCGCTTTCTATGTAAGTGCAAAGGGGCTGGGACGTCGGCCATGCCCCAGCCCCTGCATGAGCATCAAGGTAGCAGTGTCCTGTGGCCTAGCGGCTCAAACACCGCTCCTTAATTCAAGCGCCTATCTATCTTTCCACCCACATTTCGTGCGCGTTGTAGTAGATGTTGAAGTCGTTGATGTTGACCTCGTGCACCCGCTTGTTGTGGCAACCCGTGCCATCCTTGAAGTAGAGGATGGGCGCGGGCACCTCTTCGGCCAGGATCTGCTGCATCCCATAGTAGTACTCTTTGCGCTTTTCCTGGTCTACCGTCAACAGGGCGGCGTCCAATAGCTCGTCCACGCGCGGGTTGGAGTACTTGTTCATGTTAAAGCCGGCGCCGAAAGAGTCGGTGTGCCACATTGTCTTCTGATCGGGGTCTGTGTCCCAGCCAAAACCAACGACGATCATCTCGTACTCGTAGGTCTCGGTCAGCATGGCCAGGAGCGCGTTCCACTCGATGGGGGTCGGCTGGGCGTCTACGCCTATCTCAGCCCAGTACTGCTGCGCGGCCACGATGACTCCCTCCCGCTCGACGTTGCCGGCGTTGGTGTTCAGCACAAAGGAAAAGGGAGTGCCGTCCTCGACGCCCGTCATGCCGTGGGCCTCGCGGACGCCGTCGCCGTCCTCATCCTTCCAGCCGGCCTCATCCAGCAGTTCCTTGGCCTTTTCGGGGTCGAATTCGTACCGGGGCTCGTTGTCCGGGTTGAAGGCCCAGGAGAGCTCCGGTATGGTAGAGTGAGCTACCCTACCCAAGCCAAACACGATGCTGTCCACCATCGCCTGGCGGTCCAACGCGTAGAGCAGCGCCTTGCGCGTGCGCACGTCCAGGAAGAGCGGCGTCTTTTCTGGATCCAATTGGTAGACGTAGAAGGTGAAGCCAAACCGAGAGTGGGGTCTGCAGTTCAGGTGCTCTTGCTGCAGCGCCTCTTCCCACAGCGAAGCCTCCACGCTTTCGCTAATGTCCACCTCGCCTGTCTGGAGTTGAGCGAACTCGACGATGGAGTCCTCAACGACCTTGAGGTACCAAAAGTCAAAATTCGGCTCGCCCTGGAAATAGTTCGGATTCTTGACCAGGGCCACGTGGTCGTCCTTGACCCACTCGCGGAACATGTAGGGCCCGGTGCCGACCGGCGCCAGGGTATTGAATTCGGATGCGTTAAACTCGTCTGGTGTGAGCTCGCCCAGAATGTGCTCGGGGAGGATCCCGTAGGTGGTCTTGCAGCACAAGAAGGAAGCGTCCACCTGGCTGAGCTGGAACTGGATGGTATAGTCGTCCAGGACCACGATCTGCTCCGGGGTCAAGATGTCGGCCAAGTCGGAGCGACGGATGGAGTTGATGTCTTCGTTCAGAATCGCTTCATAAGTGAACTTGACGTCGTCCGCCGTGAACGGCTCGCCGTCGTGAAATGTGACATCATCCCGCAGGTAGAATGTGAAGGTCAGGCTGTCGTCGGAGACTTCCCACCGCTCGGCCAGTTCAGGTAAGGAGGTGAGGTCTTCGGGATTGATCTCCGTCAGGGCATCATACAACATGAAGTTGACTTTCTCCGAGGCGTTGTCAGTGTGCATAATGGGGTTCAGGTACATGGCGTCGGCAAAGGTGCCCTCGATGATCGTGCCGCCCTTGGAGACCGTGACCGGCTCAGGAGTGGCGGTGACCACCACTTCCACTTCCTTCTCGACCACTACGGTCTGGACAACCTCTTTCTCTACTTCCTTGACCACCTCTACGGTCTTGATGACCTCTTTCTCGACTACTACTTCCTTCTCGACCTGAACGGGCACTTCCTTGACGACCTCTACTTCCTTGATCTTCTCTACCTCGACCGGCACTTCCTTCTCGATCACTACAGGAGTCGGCGGAGCGCAGGCCGGGAGTATTGTGACAGCTATTGCCATCAAGGCGATCAAGGTCATACACTTTCTGTTGCTAAGCATTTTCTTCTCTCCTTTTGGTTTGTTTGTGATGCAAAGTGCAAATCAACCTGCGGGCGGAGAATCCCTCTGCCCTTGTCCTTCTCGTCCTGTTTTGCCACCTCCTCTCCCAAATCTCCTACCCCACTCCACAAAGGAGGCAGGATGCGTACAATATAAATTGGGGAGCAACAAACCGGCGAGTACACAAATGCTCGCTAGTTCACCACTGACTCTCCATCCCCGATCCCGCCAAGGCCAAGGGATGGATGGTCACGCCGCTCCCCTTTTCTACTTAGGTCATTTGTGCGCCCCACCCGAATCCGCTCTACGGTAGACGGCTTCTGCGAACAGCCAAGAACCCTCTCTCGCTTGATAGCCCATCAGACACCAAGACTATTGAACAGTGCCAACAGTCTGCACAGGCTTGTCTGAGAGTGGGAGTTAGATGACTCGGGAGGAGCACTACCATCACAAAATTGGACAGATGAAGGTCATATAACGTATTAAGAGTCCCTCAAGTGTCCAATTATATTCTTTGGGGTAGGGACAGCGGAGGACTGTCCCTACCCCTACAACAAGAAGTGTTACCCTGAACTCATTATACAGCAAAAACCCCCCAGACGCATCGGTCATCTGGCGGATTTTTGTATTGGACAGGTGTCCTATTTTTGTATTGGACAGGTGTCCAATCTTTTTACGGGTTTTCTACGGTACACAATCCTCGATAGCCGCCAGCAATCGTTCCGGCGGGTCACACTTGTATACAAAAGCATCGGCTCCAGCATCCAAGGCTGCTCGACGCACCTCCGTCCGCCCGCTGAGAACGATCACGAATGAATCGGGACAAACTCCACGTAAGGCGGACAGTGAATCACCTCTCGCCAGGCCTGACAACTCCCAGTCGAGCAACACCAGGTCGGGGCAGGCCGCCTCCATCTGGACCAATAGATCCTTAGCATTGGTGACCTCGTCTACTACCTTCAATCCTGGTTGTCGTTCCAGCAATACGCGCAGCCCGAATCGCACTTTTGGTTGGTTATCAGCCAGTAAGATTCGCATCCATTTTTACCTCATTCCTCAGTAGTGGCGACTTCAGTCGCTTCCAGAGCGACTAGAGTCGCTACTACAATCGAGTTTCTCTATCTGGGCATATTATAACAGAAAAAACCCCCCGGACGCATCGGGCATCTGGAGGATTCTTATATTGGACAGGTGTCCAATCTTTTTATTGGTCAGGTGACTAATCTGAGTCGCAGTGCCCGGGCTACCGCCTCTGCACGATTGGAAACGCCCAGCTTAGACAAGACGTTGCTGACGTGAGCCCTGGCTGTCGAGCGACTAACGGTCAGCCGCTCGGCAATCTCCGGGTTGGTCAACCCCTCGACCAGCAGGGCCAGCACCTCGTGCTCGCGGGGAGTCAGGTCATGGCCCGGTGTAGGCCCTTGGCTGGCGGCCTGGATCAATGCCTGGGTCGCCTCTGGAGCCAGAGTGGCCCGTCCGGCGTAGGCTGCCCGGATGGCCTCGGCCAACTCGTCAATCGAGACATTCTTGAGCAGGTAGCTGATAGCCCCCGCCTGGAGTGCCTGATGCACCAACTCCTTCTCCTGGAAGCTGGTCAGAGCGATGATCTGCACCTGAGGGCATCGCTTACGAATAGCGCGGGTGGCCGTCAGCCCGTCCATCTCCGGCATCACCAGGTCCATCAGGATCACGTCTGGGCGGGCTTGTTCACACACTCGCAAGGCTTCTCGGCCGTTGCTGGCTTCGCCTACCAGTTCCAGGTCGCTCTTGACCCTCAGGAAAGTCGCCAGACCTCTGCGGACCATGTCGTGGTCGTCAACGATCATGACTCGAATGCGATTTGACTTGCTCATAGCACCACCATTTCTGCAACCAGATCTCTGCCACGAATGACGGCTGCGCTCAGCATTTTCACTGATTTTTGTTTTTTCGTGTTAATTCGTGCAATTCGTGGCAAAAGTCCCGAACCGCGATCACCAGGGTAATGTCATCAAACTGGGGCGCATCGCCCATAAATCCGTGCACCCCTGCGAGCAGGGCATCCTGTATGTCCTGAGCCGAACGCCCCAGGTTGGCTTGCACGATCTCTAACAGTCTGTCTTGGCCGAAGAATGACCCGTGCCCATCCTCCGCATCGGTGACGCCATCCGTATAAAGTACCAACACGTCGCCGTGGGCAAGACGAACGGTCTCTTGCTTCCAGGCTGCATCTTCGATCACTCCCAGCACCATGCCCGTTTTAGATAACGCTTGAACCGTGTCTCTGTTTTGAGCGTTTAGAAGATACGGCGGATTGTGTCCGGCGTTGCAATATGTCAGCCTGCCGGTCGCCGGATCCAGGATACCGTAGAAGGCAGTGACGAACAGGCCGGCCCGGGCGTCTGACAGGATGCGGCGATTGGCGATGCTGAGCACTAGCTCAGGTCGAGTGTGGTATTCGGTAGCGTAAGTGCGGAAGAGCGTGCTACTCAAGGCCATGTACAATGCTGCTCCCATCCCTTTGTCAGACACGTCAGCGATCACGATCCCCAGTAGTCCATAGGGCAGGGGTATGAAATCGTAGAAGTCGCCGGAGGTCTCTCTAGCTGGTTTCAGCTTGGCTGCCAGTTGCCAGCCAGTCACGTCCGGTAGTTCGCTGGGCAGGAAGCTGGCCTGTATTTGTCCGGCCATAGCCAATTCCCGCGCCACAGTCTCGTGAGCTAACGTTTGGGCATACACCTGGGCACTGTGCAGCGTCGAGGCAATTTGTGCTGCCAGGGATTTCACAACCGGTAACAGGTCAGCTACGGTGTCGGGGTCCTGGCTTCGCGATATGTAGATACCCCCGACTGGCTGTGTGCTTTCAATGCCAATGATGGGTGCTACCAGCAAAGCTTCGTCGAGCGGCTGCTTACCCCCCAAGGGCCCTACTACTCCTGGTAAAAAACAGTGTGCCCTTCGACAGAGCTCAGGACAGGCTTCAGACACAGTACGCAGCCATTCCCATAAGGCATCTGGCGCCGACGGCCAATTAGCAGGGTGGTGTAGGACGGTCTGATCAGGGAAGACCCGGATTTCTACCCGACAGTGTGGAAACATATCAGGGACATGTTCGCTTAAAAGCTCGGGCAAAGTGGATGCGTTAGGAGGGGCGTTGATAATCGCACGCGCCAGGCGCTCCAGTTTTTTGGCCTGGATCAGAACCTCGGCTGCTTCTGGGGCCAGGGTGGGACGGCCGGCGTGGGCTTCTCGAATGGCATTGGCCAGCTCATCAGACGAGATGTTCTTGAGCAGGTAGCCGATAGCTCCAGCCTGTAGCGCTCCCTCCACCAGTTCTTTCTCCTTGAAACTGGTCAGGGCGATGACCTGCGTCTCCGGGCAGCGCTCCCTGATGGCGCGAGTTGCTGCCGCGCCGTCCATTCCTGGCATCACCAGGTCCATCAGTACCACGTCGGGCTGAAGCTGCTCACTCAGGCGCACGGCCTCTTCGCCGCCGCTCGCCTCCCCAACCAGTTCCTGGTCGGCCTGTACTTTCAGGAAAGTCGCCAGTCCTCTGCGGACCATGTCGTGGTCGTCAACGATCATGACTCGAATAGGGCTTGGATCAGTCATCTGGTTCATATCCTTTCCACACGACGCTTACTTGTGTGCCGTGAGCAGGTTGGCTTTCGATCCTGAGTGAGGCGCCGATGGCTTGGGCCCGCTCGTGCATGATGCCCAGTCCCAGTTCACCCGGCTGGACGTCACTGGTATCGAAGCCGCGTCCGTCGTCGCTCACTTGCAACTCTATCCCCCCCCATCCCCCCCCTGTGAGGGGGGGGAGAGAGGGAGGGGTGGGGATACCGCGAAGACTGACTATCACCTGGCTGGCCTGGGCATGCTTGACTACGTTGTTCAGCGCTTCTTGAACAATGCGGTACAGGGCAACGTGGACGTCGTCGGGTAGCGCACAGTCGCCTTCCACCGTTACCGTGACGGGCATGCCCGTCCGTCCGGTGACAGATTCACCCAGTTGGCGCAGCAGGTCGCGCAGGTTGGCCTCGACCAGGGCCGTCGGTCGCAGTTCCATTAGCAGGGTGCGCATCTCGGCCAAGGCCCCCCGGCTCAACTGCCGCAGCTCCTTCAAGAGCTGTCGCCCCTCATCCTGATCGCTTTCCCAGATAGCGGACAATGCTTCAGCGATGAGGCTGGCCGAAAACAGGGTCTGGGTGACGGCATCGTGCAGCTCTCGTGCCAGGCGCTGTCGCTCCTCCATCACGGCCAACTGCCGGGCCTGCTCGTAGAGGCGGGTGTTCTCAATGGCGATGGCCGCCTGGGCAGCGATGGTGGGTAGCAGGTTGAGGTGTCCCTCGTCGTAGACATTCTCGGTGGTGTAGCTTTGCACGGCAATGACGCCCAACACTTCATCGCCGGCGATCATGGGCACCCCCAGCCACGACTTGGCCGGTGTGCCCATGGTCTCAATGCCCAATTCCTGCATACGACCCTCCACATTGTCGGGCAGCAGCAAGGGTTGGCGACTCCTGATGATGTACTCAGTCAAGCCCTGGCTGGCCTTCCGTCCACGGGAGTGCCGCCTGACCTGGCCCCCTTCTACGTAGAGCGGGAACGAAACCCAGTCCTCAGTTTTGTCGTAGAGGGCAATGTACAGATTGGTGGCATACATCACCCGGCCCACCTGGTGGTGAATCAAATCCAGAAGCTCATCTGACTGGAGGGTGAAACTGATCGCCCGGCCAACCTCGTTGAGGACAGCCATACCGTCAATGCGCCGTTCGCGCTCAGCGAACAGCAGGGCGTTCTCAAGGGCTACGGCAGCCTGGTTGGCGACACTGGCGAGGGTCTGCTGATGGCCTTCGTCAAAAGCCCCCCGTTGGTAACTGCCCACAACGATGGCACCCACCACTTTATCACCGTAGAGCATTGGTACACCGAGCCAACCGTGGTTAACTTTGGGCGAGCCAGTGGGCACGATCTCGACGTCTAGTTTGTGTTTTTCCTCGGTAAGGCTATCGAAGCGCAACGGCTGTTTGTTGTGGATGACCAGCTTGAGCAATCCTTTGTCCAGCACGTATTGCTCCTTAGGGTAATGCACGCCTTCATCTACGTTGATCTCGATGCTAACGACGTTGGTCTCTTCGTCGTACAGCGCAATCAAGTAAAAGTCAGTGGGCGCAATGCGGGTGATTTGCTCGTAGAGCGATTGCAGTAGTTGATCCTGCTCCAGCATGGAGGAGATGATGCGGCTGGCCTCGGCCAGGGCGCGTAGCTCCCGCACCTGGCGGGCGGTGTCGCGGAACAATCGAGCGTTTTCGATGGCGACGGCCGCCTGGTAGGCCAGGGATTGGAGAACCACCAAGTCGCTCTCGTCGAAGGCGTTCAACTGGTCGCTCTCGACATTCAACACACCGATGACCGCAGTCTTCGTCCCTTCGGCAGGCCTCAGGGCAAGCTTCAGGGGTACGGCCAACTCCGAGCGGGTCTCGGCGGCGTCGGGCAGGAAGAGAAATCGGGGCTCCTGGCTCACGTCGGGCGCCAGGAGAGGCTCACCTGTGGCGGCTACCCAGGCCGTGATCCCCTTCCCGCCCACTTTGGCGGGTGGGGGTCGGAACTGGGGATCATCCCAATGGGTCTTAGTCCCTGCCTTGAAGACTACCTCATCGCCCTCGATCAGGCCAACAGTGATCAGGTAGTATCCAAAGGTCTTTTTGAGCAAGCGGACGATCTCCCCCAGCAACTCATCAACATCCAAAATGGAGGTTATATGGCGTCCCACCTCGCCCATGACGCGGAATTGCTCCGCCCGACGCTGCACCGCGTTGAACAGTTCCACATTTTCTATCGCCACTCCGATCTGGTTGCCGATGGAGGTGAGCAGTTGGACTTCCTGGTCGGTGAACTCTCGGTAGCCACGGGTTGTGGCGAACAAGGTGCCCAGCACCTTCCTCTTCGAACACAGGGGGACGCTGGCCAGAGAGCGGAGCCCTTCCTCTCGTACGACCATCCTGGTGAGGCGGGGATCGTTGGAAATATCCCTCACTACCAGGGGCTGGCAGGATTGCACCACGCGCCCGGAGAAACCCTCGCCTACTTTCAACTTGTCTATCTCGGCCACAGATTGAGGGCTGAGCCCTCGGTGGACGGTGAGGGTTAGCGTCTCGGTCTTTTCGTCCAAGAGGTAGATCCCTCCGGCCTCAGTCTCCAAGACCTGCAAAGTCTTGTCCAGGGCGTCGCCAAGGATCTCATCCAGGTGCAGAGATTGGCCCACCGTGGCGGCAACGGCATTGAGGGCTGCCAGTTCTTTGGTCCGGTCGGACACCCTCTGCTCCAAGTGGGCGTAAGACTCTTTGAGTTGAGCCGCCATGAGGTTGAATTGCTCGGCCAGCTCCTCTATTTCGTCCCCTGTTGGCGCGGTGATGGTCTGGCCGAAATTGCCCCCCGCCACCTCTTGCGCCGCGCTGATGAGTTCGGAGATGGGCTTCGTGATTCGCTCGACGCCGACAGTGACGACCACGGCGGGCACTAGCACGCCCAGCACCAGAAGAAAGAGCAGGAATTGCCCGTAGCTTCGACTCGCGTCGGTCAAGGCAGCCCAGCTTTCCTCGGTGATGAGCCCCCACGCCGTGCCCCGCACCGGGGCGAAGCCGGTGACGATGTCCTGCCCATCGCGAGCGCGGGTGCGGAGGGCTCCCACCTGCCCACCTAGCACTTGCTGTACCACCGCTTGTTCCCAGAAGTCGTTTCCAATGAGGTCAGGGTCGGAATGGTAGATCAGTCGGCCATTGCCATCCACCAGGTGGAGGCCGCCCTCTCCCAGGCGCAGTTTCATAATGTTGCTGTAGAAGGCGTTGTCGGCCGTTTCCCCCACGCGAAACAAGCCGGCGATGATCCCCTTGAATTCGCCATACTCGCCAGTGATGGGTACGGCAATAACGATGACTTCTGCCCCATCCGGCCCGTCGGCTACGATGTCCGAGCAGGCCGGTGACTCCGAGTAAAGTGTCTGGTGATGGACTATCTGGCGATAGAAGGTGCGGTCCGACCACCTCTGCCCCAGGACTTCAGGCCGCTCTGGTTCAGCGGCCACAACCGTCCCGAAGGCATTGAGTATCAACCCTCCAGCGTCAAAGACGGTTAAACGGTAGCGGGCCTTCTTGAGAGCATCGCGTTGGGCAGTCGGGTCGCCCTGGTAGATGTCTGTGGTGCGCGCCAGGGCTGCCAGAACGTTGGTGAACTCTGTCAGTTCCGTCGCAAACTCGCTGGCCGAGAGACGGGTTAGCTCCCGGTTCCGTTCAATAGCCAGGTCCTGGGTTACATCCTGGTAGGCGAAGAAAATCACCACGGCTACCGTGACCAGAATGATGGCTGTGGGAACGAAGGACCAGGCGATGATTTTGGCCCGTAAGCTGCCCCACCGGATTCCTAACAACATGACTGTCCTCCCTGGCAGTGAGGTGCAATACGCTTCTGCTGACTCTTAAAAGCTGCGATTTCAAGTAGCCTGACGATACTCTAATCTTACCACATTTTGCTCATACTGGCAATGCTGCTAGCCTGTCCGAGGTGTGTAGACACCAACAAAGTTCTCCCTCGCGTCAGGGTATAGTGAGGGAAATCTCCCCCTAAGCCGGAGTGATTGCCATTACCATTTTTTGCCGAATGCTGGTATAATTTACGCCGGCTTGTACGCCTAGCTAAATTGTCCGAGAGGAGTGTCATTCATGGAAGAAGTCCAGGCGTTTGCTGAGAAAGTCATCAATAACGTGGAAAAGGTCATCATCGGCAAGCACGAGGAGATAAAGCTCACCCTGGTGGGCCTGCTCTGCCGAGGGCACCTGCTCATTGAGGATGTGCCTGGCGTGGGCAAGACGATGCTGGCCAGGTCCATCGCCAAATCCATAGGCTGTACTTTCCGGCGCATCCAATTCACTCCGGATATGTTGCCTAGCGACGTGACCGGGGTGTCGGTCTTCAATCAGAAGACGCGAGAATTCGAGTTCCGGCCCGGCCCGGTGATGGCCCAAATCGTCCTTACCGACGAGATCAACCGCGCCACCCCCAAGACCCAGTCAGCTCTGCTGGAGGCCATGCAGGAGCAACAGGTCACTGTGGATGGGGTCACTTACTCCATCCCTGAGCCTTTCCTCGTCCTGGCGACTCAAAACCCCATCGAGTATGAGGGCACCTTCCCCCTACCTGAGGCTCAGTTGGACCGCTTCATGATGCGCATCAGCCTCGGTTACCCCAGCCCTGAGGACGAGATAGCCATCCTCGATTCTCAGCAATATGCGCATCCGGTGGAGACTCTTGAGCAAGCGATAGACGTCCGGGAACTGCTAGACGCTCAGGAGAAAGTCAAAGAGGTTTATGTGGATCCTTTGGTCAAAGAATACATCGTGACCCTGGTGAACGCCACCCGCGACCACCCCGACGTTTACCTTGGGGCCAGCCCCCGTGGGAGTCTGGCTCTCTACAAAACCAGTCGAGCGCGAGCCGCCATCCTGGGGCGTGACTACGTCATCCCCGATGACATTAAGGCCCTGTCCATGCCCACCCTGGCCCATCGCCTGATCGTCAGCCCCTCGGCCCGCATCAAAGAGGTTGACCCCAGGGCCGTGGTGGAGGAGACCCTCCAATCGGTACCCGTCCCCGGCGCCCGAGTCCGCGTCTGATGCTACCTTGTCTGTGTCATTGCGAGGCGTTTTTTGCCGAAGCAATCTCCACCTCGCGAATTGGGGATCGCTTCGGCGGAAAAGCGTCGCCTCGCGATGACACTTGGAGTTTCTGCCCTTATGAGTGGCGCGAGCGCGACATGGAGCAGTTCGCAATGACATCTACGAAAGAGCCCAATTCCTATGACTAAAACAAACCTGGTTCTACTTCACGCGCCCAGTGTCTATGACTTCCGTAAAGAGTCAATTCTCTACGGCCCGGTTAGCGATGTGGTACCCTCCACCACTGTCTTCGAGATGTACCCCATCGGCTTCACAACCCTGGCCGAACACCTGGAGCGGCACGGCCTGCGGGTGCGCATCGTCAACCTGGCTGTGCGCATGTTGAACGATGCCAAGTTCGATGTGGAGAAGCAGATTCGCCGCCTGCGCCCCGACGCCTTCGGCATTGACCTCCATTGGCTGCCCCACGCTCACGGAGCCATAGAAGTAGCCAGGATCGTCAAGAAACTTCACCCCCACACCCCCGTCATCTTTGGCGGACTCTCGGCCACTTATTATCACCAAGAGCTGATGGACTACCCCGCCGTGGACTACGTGGTTCGGGGCGACTCCACCGAGGAGCCGCTGCGACAATTGATGCGCTGCATCGTGGAGGGAAGCGAGCCTCACGACGTGCCCAACCTCACCTGGCGGGATGGTCAGGGACAGGTACAAGTGAACCCCCTCACCTACAGCCCTGAAGACCTGAATGGTGTCCTCATAGACTATGGCTATGTGGTCAGGGCCGTGGCTCGCTATCGCGATCTGGCCAACTTCGTCCCCTTCCAGCGTTGGTTGGGGTATCCCATCACCGCCGCCCTCACCTGCCGGGGTTGCCATCACAACTGTCTGACCTGCGGTGGCTCGGCCCGGGCCTTCCGGGAATTCTACGGGCGGGCCAGGCCGGCTTTCCGATCTCCTGAGGCGTTGGCTCAGGACATCAGAAACATCCAGCGCTTCAGCAAGGGACCCATCTTCGTGCTGGGCGACATCCGCCAGGCCGGGATGGAGCAGGCCGAGCGTTTCCTGAAAGCCGTCGAGGGCTTCGATGGCCAGTTGATGCTCGAGTTTTTCGGACCTGCTTCCCGCGACTTCTTGCAGAAGCTGGGAAAGGCAGCGCCCAACTTCGTCCTGGAGATCTCGCCGGAGTCCCACAGTGAGGAGGTGCGCCGCACCTTTGGCCGGCCTTACTCCAACGAGGAGCTGGAGGACACCATCGGCTATGCTCTTGAAGCCGGCTGCCAGCGCCTGGACCTGTTCTTTATGATCGGCCTGGCCAAACAGACATATCAGACGGTCATGGGGACGGTTGAGTACTGTGATCACTTGCTGCGACGTTTCAACAAGCCCGCAGGCCGCACGCGCTCGACATATGATGGTCAGCCCTCTTATGTACACCCGTTTATCTCGCCCCTGGCTCCCTTCCTCGACCCCGGCAGCCTGGCTTTCGAGCAGCCAGAAGCCCACGGCTATCGGCTTTTCCACCGCAGCCTGGAAGAGCACCGCCAGGCGCTCCTACAGCCTAGCTGGAAGTACGTGCTCAATTACGAGACAGAGTGGATGAACCGGGACGAGATCGTGGCCAGCACTTACCAGGCGGGCCTGCGCCTCAACTCCATCAAGGCCCGCCACGGCCTGGTTGATCGCCAGCGGGCTGAAGCGGTCGAGAAGCGCATTCGCAAGGCCATGATGCTCATCAAGCAGATAGACGACATCGTGAGCATCCCCGACCAGAGGCGGCGAGAGAAGCTGCTGACGGCCCTCAAGCCCCAGGTGGATGCCGCCAACCTGTCCACCGTCTGCGACAAGCGGGAGCTGGAGTTGCCCCTGGGGTGGCTCAAGTTAGACATACCCAGGGCGGCCCTGCTCCTCTTGAATGATCTGGTAGCTAAGGCGGCAAGAAAATGAAGGCAAATCGCTTAGTTTTTCTACTGGGATTGGCGTGCTTGATAGCGGCCCTGGCCACAGGGCGCGATCTGTTCTACACCCTGGCCTACCTGATCGCCGCCATCATCGTCTTCTCCTACCTCTGGACTTGGACAAGCATTCGTTGGGTACACGTTACCCGCTACTTATGGGCCAAGAAGGCTGAGGTGGGCAGAACCTCCGAGGAAAGATTCATGGTGCGGAACACCAGCCTTCTGCCCAAGCTGTGGCTGGAAGTCCGGGACCACTCGGACTTGCCCGATCATCAAGCCAGCAACGTGCTAGACTCGTTTGGGGCTAGAAAAGAGCGAGGTTGGACGGTCAGGACCCTATGCCGGCAACGAGGCCGCTTCACACTGGGACCCGTTACCCTTACTACGGGCGATCCCTTCGGCCTGTTCAAGATGCAGCGCGAGTTGTCCCAGACCTCAAGCATAATCGTCTACCCGGCCATCGTTGAGCTGACGGGCTTCGCAACCCCCAGCGGGCAACTGCCGGGGGGAGAAGCCCTCCGCCGCCGCACACACTATGTCACCACCAATGTCCGCGGGGTGCGGGACTATGCGCCGGGCGACAGCTTCAACCGCATCCACTGGCCTTCCACGGCCCGCAAGGGTCATTTGATCGTCAAAGAGTTCGAGCTGGACCCCATGGCCGACGTCTGGCTCTTCCTGGACATGGACAAGTTGGCTCAAGCGGAGCTAGAATGGGAGCCTACCCTCGAAAGGCGCGGGCCGGCCCTGCTTTGGGCCAAGCGCCCCCGGCTGGAGTTGGCCCCCTCCACCGAAGAATACGGCGCGACCATCACTGCCTCTCTGGCCAAGTATTTCATCATCCGCAACCGGGCGGTAGGGGTGGTCTCTTATGCTCAGCAACGGGAAGTGATTCCCGCCGACCGAGGCGAGCGCCAGCTTTCCAAGATTCTGGAGACTCTGGCCGTGATAAAGGGGGTGGGGAAGATACCGCTGGCCCAGGTGCTGGCCGCCGAGGGCATGCACCTCGTACGAGGCACCACCATCATCGTCATCACCTCCTCGCCCGATAAGGACTGGGTCATCGCTTCGCGCCATCTGGAGCAGCGAGGCTTGAGAGTGATCGCCGTGCTTGTCGCCTCCGACAGCTTCGGCGGGGAGTGGGGAATGGAAGAAGTGACGGCAGAGCTGGCTGCCGGAGGCACACCCACCTACATCGTGAGGGAGGGCGACGACCTGGCGGAGGCCCTCAGCCAGAGAGCGTGGGGTATCATTGAACGGCCTCGCTACATTTCGAGGAAGTGAGCCAGATATGAATCCACTGAACATGACCCTTCTGGAGAAGGAAGTGCCAGAGACACCAGGGAAGTCCGAAGCAGTTACCCTACGCGACGGCACGGCGGTGACGATCCGGCCTATCCGCCCGGACGACGCGCGCGGACTGCAGGCCCTATTTGACCGGCTCTCGCCTGAGAGCATTTCCCTACGCTTTCTCGGGCAGCTCAAGGAGCTGCCGTACGAACAGGCCAGGCAACTGGCCAACGTGGACTACCACAAGCGGATGGCGCTGCTGGCAACACGGGAGCACGACGGTGAACAGCACATCATAGCCGTTGCCCGCTACGCAGTAGATCCAACAGCAGGGCCAGACGTGGCTGAGGCGGCGATCGTCGTCGAAGACGAGTATCAGAAGCGAGGGCTGGGAACGCTCCTGCTGACCCGGTTGGTGGCCTATGCCCAGGCGCACGGTATCCACGCCTTCATGGCCACAGTCCACCAGGACAATATCCAGATCATGCGATTTGTACGGCACAGCGGACTGCCGTCCAAGAGCACGTTGGAGGCAGGGGTATGGGAGATCCTGGTGAAATTGGAGCCCGAGGGGATTTCTGTTGTATAATGAGTCCAGAGAGATTGGCTACTCGTGCCAACCATTATCAGCGAGACTGGGAGGACACAAGTAATGATGAGGAAGAAACTGCTACTTAGTATTCTGACGCTCGCTCTGCTGTTGGCCAGTTGTGGTCAGCCTAGCGCATCACCAACGCCCACTGAGGTGGCACCGGAACCAATGCCCACTGAGGTGGCACCGGAACCAACGCCCACTGAGGTGGCACCGGAACCAACGCCCACTGAGGTGGTACCGGAACCAACGGCCACTCAGGTGGCACCGGAACCAACGGCCACAGCCGCACCGACGCAGGAGCCGACAGCCGTCGAGGGCGGGGTCATCACCAGCGAGGCCATGGTTGAGGGCATCGAGATCCTGCTGCTCGAGTCGTTCCCGATACAGGTGCACGTTGTGGCCCAGGGCAATCTACCTGATAGCTGTACGGAGATTGCTGAGGTAACCGAAGAACGAGATGGCGATACCTTCCGGGTGACCATCACCACCTCTCGTCCTGCGGATGCGATGTGCGCCGCGGTGCTCATACCGTTCGAGGAAGTGATCGCGCTGGACGTGGTGGGCCTGCCAGCGGGGGTCTACACTGTGAACGTGAACGGGGTGAGCGACACGTTTGAATTCACAGTGGACAATGTGATGGCTGGACCACCTGTTGAGCCGCGCCAAGAATACGTCCCTACATTGGTGCAGAAGAGCTGTTGGATGCTATGACCGAGGGATATGGCTTGGCGAAAAGGCCGCAGAGCACCGGTGAGCGCCAGGCCAACGACCCTTCGACAGGCTCAGGGCATCGCCTGACCTGGTCACTCTACACTTTTGAGGCTCAGGGCCTCCCCAGGGACCTCGCGCTGGCGGAGAGCGAAGGGCTGACTCTCATTGTGATACTGCGGAGCCCAACCGATGAGCGCGACGCGCTTTACGAGACGGTCTTCTTGCCCATCGTGGATGCGCTGGTGCCGATAGAGTAGACGCGTCAACGGAGTCAGCACGCCAACGGAGTTGGTGGCGACAATTAACAGGGGTAAGGGTGTGCATCACAACGCGCGCCCTCACCCCTATTGGTCACCCGACCAGGAAAAGATTGGACATCTGTCCAATACGAAAATCCCCCAGAAGGCCATTGCGTCCGGGGGATTTTTGTTGTATAATGAGTCTAGAGAGAGCGAGTACTCGTTGAGGTAATATGAACCTATTCTCTACCCTTTTCTCTACCTTCCTTCTGGCAGCCAGGCGCCTCTGGAATCACCGTCTGCTGATGCTCTGCTTGTTGGTGGGACTGGTGGCGGCAGTGGGGCTGCTGTCCAGCGTCCCGCTGTACGCCGACGCTGCCCATCACCAACTGTTGCAGGGCGAGTTGACCGAAGCAGGTACTCATCGCCCGCCCTTTGCCTTTCTGTGGCGCTACGTTGGCGCCTGGCACGGCGACACTGCCTGGGATACCTACACGCCAACCGACGAATACCTGTCTCAGCAGGCAGCGGATATGGTCGGGCTGCCGCTGGTCTCTACGGTGCGGCACGTTCAGACCACCAACTTGCGTCTCTTTCCCGCCACCGAAGCACAGGGCTTTGCCAAAGACGAGCCGCTGCTGTGGACCAATCTGGGTTTCATCAGCGGACTGGAAGACCACATTGAGGTGATAGAGGGCACCTTCCCTTCCCCTCCCATCGGAGGATCACCCGGCGACAACGGCGGTCACGCTATAGAAATCCTACTCAGCCAGGCGCTAGCCGGGCAGTTGGGCCTACAGATCGGCGAGCGATACATCCTGTTCGGCAGCGGGAAGGAGGGAGGCCAACTCCCGGTTCAGATCGCCGGGGTGTGGCGACCCATAAACGCCCTGGAGCCCTTTTGGTTTTACCAGCCCAGCGCCTTTGACGAGGTGTTGCTGACCTCGGAAGCGGCCTTTGTGGCACAGGTGGCGCCTGTGCTGGAAACGCCGGTCTCCCTGGCCGCATGGTACCAGATCTTTGACGGGAGCCAGGTCCGCGCCGCCGATGTGCCAGAGCTGCTGAACCGGATCACCGCCGTCGAGTCACGGATCACTGCTCTGCTGGAGCACACCACCCTCGACGTTTCACCCGTCGAAGCACTCAGCACCTATCGCCGGGCGGCCCAATCACTGACGGTCATGCTCGGTCTGTTCAGCATTCCCATGGTGGGGCTGGTGATCTATTTCATCGGATTGATCGCTGCGATGGTCGTACGTCGGGGCCAGAGCGAAATCGCCACGCTACGCAGCAAGGGCACGACCCGAGCGCAGGTGGTGGGCATTTACTTTCTGGAAGGGATTCTGGTCGGCGCAGCGGGGTTGGCCGGGGGCTTGCTGTTGGGGCACTGGCTGGCGGGGTTGATGGACCAGACACGTACTTTTCTCGCGGTGGACGTGGGCGCCATTTCACTGCCGACCACCTTTTCACCAACAGTCCTGGGGTACGGCTTGCTAGGCGTGGGACTGGCGCTGTTGGCGCTTTTGGCCCCGGCCCTGGGAGCCTCGCGCCATACCATCGTGACCTTCAAATGGGAGCGGGCCCGCGCGCTAGTGCGCCCCCTGTGGCAGCGTTACTTTTTCGACCTATTCCTGTTAGTACCGGCCCTCTATGGCTGGTACATCCTGCGCCGACAGGGCACGATTACCACCCTGGGGCGCGGCGACGACCCCTTTTCCAACCCATTGCTCTTTCTGGTACCATCGCTCTTTTGCTTCTCTCTGGCATCTCTCTTTGTGCGCGTCTTTCCCCGGCTAATGGGCGCCCTGGCCTGGCTGGCCGACCGGTTGCCGAGCACGACGGTTCTGCTGACGCTGCGGCAACTGGCCCGTGCGTCGGGGCAATACACCGGGCCGCTTCTCCTGCTGAGCCTGACCCTCAGCCTGGCCACCTTCACCGCTTCGATGGCGGTCACGCTGGACGACCACCTGCAAGATTCAGTGTACTACCAGGTGGGCGCCGACCTGAACCTGGCCGAACTGGGTGAGAGCACCGGGACCGCCGAGCAGCCGGCCCTCCTTGGCCAGCCCGAAGCGACACAAGGGGAAACAGGCGAGGATGAACCGCGCTGGCTCTTTTTGCCGGTCAGCGAACACCTGCGGGTGACGGGGGTGCAGGCGGCGACGCGGGTGGGCGATTATAGCGCCACGTCCAATATCGGCGGAAAGACGCAGACGGGGAGGCTGTTGGGCGTGGACCGGATTGATTTGCCGGCGACGGCCTTTTTCCGGCCCGACTTTGCCGACGGGGAGCCGTTGGGCGAACTGATGAACCGCCTGGCGGTGGACCCGGCCGGGGTCCTGGTCAGCCGCGACTTTTTGGCGCGGCACGGTCTGAAGGTGGGTGATCCCCTGCGACTGACCGTCAGCACCGAGGGCGAGGCCCACGAGATCGCCTTTACCATCGTTGGCCCCTTGAAGCTCTTTCCCACCCTCTATCCCCAGGACGGGCCCTTTTTCGTCGCCAACCTGGACACTATTCACCAGGGAATGGGCGGCGTCTTTCCCTACAACGTGTGGCTGACCACTGACCCAGATGTGCCTGGTGAGGCGATCCTGGCTGGCGTGCGGGAACGGGGGCTGATCATCGTCACGGCGTCCGATGCCCGGGCGACCATCCTGGCCGAGCAGACCCGTCCGGAGCGGCAAGGGCTCTTTGGCCTGCTGTCGGTCGGGTTCCTGGCAGCAGCGGCGCTGACGGTGTTGGGCTTTCTGGTGTACGCCATCGGCTCTTTCCAACGGCGCTTCATCGAGCTGGGAATGTTGCGAGCCGTGGGTCTGTCGGCCCTGCAAATGGCGGGCTATCTGGCCGGCGAGCAGGCGTTGCTCATCCTGACCGGCGCGGGATTGGGTACGGGCTTGGGCGTGTGGGCCAGCAGCTTATTCATCCCCTACTACCAAGTAGGGGCGGACAAGACGGCGCTAGTGCCACCCTTTGTGGTGCACATCGCCTGGAGCGAGTTGCGGACCATTTACGCTGTGTTTGGGGCGATGTTTGTGGTGGCGGTGAGTGTGCTGATTGCATTGCTGGTCCGTATGAAAGTGTTTGAGGCGGTAAAGCTTGGTGAGGTAGGATGATAGAGGACGAACGACGAATGACAGACGCTCCGTTGATTATTTGCGACAATCTAGTAAGAATCTACAAAGTCGTCAACTTGGAAGTCGTCGCTCTCCAGGGCCTGGACCTGACTGTCGCCCCGGGCGAGATGTTGGGCATCGTCGGCCCGTCGGGCAGTGGCAAGTCCACGCTGCTGAACATCCTGGGCGGCCTGGACCGGCCCTCGGCCGGACGGGTGATGGTGGCCGACCAAGAGTTGCTCAAGCTTTCGGACCGGGCACTGGACCGCTACCGCCGCACCCAGGTGGGCTTTGTCTGGCAACAGACGGCCCGTAACCTGATCCCTTACCTCTCGGCGCGACAGAACGTCGAGCTACCGATGACGGTGGCCGGTGTGGGGCTCCGCGAGAAGCGCGCTCGGTCGCGGGAGTTGCTGGAAGCAGTGGGCTTGTGGGAGCACCGCAAGCACCGACTGGCGCAGCTCTCCGGCGGACAGCAGCAGCGGGTGGCCATCGCTTCAGCCCTGGCCAATCGGCCCACGCTCCTGCTGGCCGACGAGCCCACCGGCGAAGTGGATTCGGCCACCGCTCAAGATATGGTGGCCTTGTTACGTGAATTCAACCAGACCTATGGCCTGACGACCATCATCGTCACCCACGACGCGCAGATCGCGCGCCAGGTGGACCGAGTCGTTGCCATCCGCGACGGCAGAACCAGCAGCGAAGTGATCAGAGCAGAGAGCAGAGAGGAGAGAGGAGAGAAGGACGGTGGACTCGCCTCTCTAGACTCTCATCTCTCCTCTCCCGACTCTACTCTCTACTCTGAGTACGTGGTGGTGGATTCGGCAGGGCGGTTGCAGGTACCTAAGGAGTATCTGGAGCAAGTCGGCGTCGGCGACCGAGCGACGCTGGAGGTGACAGATGAAGCCATTTTGATCCGACCCGTGGCCGGTCGCCAAAGGGTCGCCGCACCGCTGCTAGAAGGTTTGGAGGAGGAGCCGCCCGCCCCACGCCAGAGCGGGTTACGGCAGTGGTGGGCGGGGATGAGAAAGCGTTCAGTGTCGGCTCGACTGAGCGGTTCGGCTGAGCTCACCGAAGCCTCGCCGAAGTCAGGAGGAGGGTGAATGTATGGACAGTTGAGACAGCCAAGCCAATACTTGAGGAGACAAAGCGTGAGACACAGGAGATGGTATCTGTTCACCTTGTGCTCGCAGCGGACCCTAGTCCGCTGCCCTGAGCGCGCAGTCGGGTGCCGAAAACCGCTGGACCTACTTGGTCAGGGTCACAACGGGCTGTCGAGGTCGCTGGACTAGGGTCCAGCGGGAGCAAGTGAACAGCTACAAGAGATGTACGGTCGGCGACGAGGATGCACCGAGAGCTGACTGGAAACTAAGCTTTTCAAGAGAGGTGGAAAAATGAGAAAGAAACTGCTTTTTGTCATGTTGATCGTATCGCTGCTGTTAGCCGCTTGTGCCAAGAAGGAAGAGGCACCGGTCTCTACACCTGTCCCGGCGACGCCCGTTCCGGCGACGCCCGTTCCGGCAACGCCTGTCCCGGCGACACCGGAGGCCGGGGAGGAGCCGACCACCATCCTCTTTGCTGTCAGCGACTTTCAACAGCCGCTCTATGAGGGCCTCATCGAATCATTCGAGGAGGCCAACCCCAATATCCGCGTGAGTCTGGTGTCCATCAACGAGGTGCTGGGGCTTGACCTGCTGGGAGGCGAGGCGCCCGAGGATGCTTGGGAACGCCTGGCCTCGCGGGCCGATGTCATTAACGGGAGTGCCGATCGGGAGGCGGTACAGCAGGGCCTGGTCCGCGATCTCACGCCCCTTATCCAGACCGATCCCGACTTTCAGCCCGACGACTTTTACCCTGGCGCGCTGGAGAGCAATCAGTGGGATGGCGGCACCTGGTCACTGCCAACAAGAGTGATGTTTGAGCTGATCTTCTACGACAAAGATGCCTTTGACGAGGCGGGCGTGTCTTATCCCGAGCCGGGTTGGAGCTGGAATGATTTCCTCGCCAAAGCCAAAGCGCTGACGGTTCGCGAAGGAGGCAAGGTGACCCGCTGGGGCTTTGTCCAGCCCTCGTCCATCCATTTGCCCTTCATCGAAGGGCGCGTGGGGCCGCTGATTGACCAGACCACGGACCCGCCCACCCCGCGCTTTGATCAGCCCGAGGTGGCCGAGGCCATACGCTGGTACGTGGACCTGTATCTGAAAGAGGAGGTCGTGCCCGTTTTTGACGAAGAGGAGGGAGCGCTCGCATCCCAGGGGCAGGCGTTGGTCGAAAGCGGAGATGCGCCGATGTGGCACGAGCCATCCGCCCTTTGGGCATACCGCAAGGAACAGGGCAACCGGGGCGTTGTCCCCTACCCGGTGGACGCGCCCGACTCGCAGACGACGCTGATCATGACGCAGGACATGTCTATGAGCGCTGGGACGGCCTACCCCGACGCTGCCTGGCGCTGGATGGACTTTCTGAGCCGGCAAGACACCAGTCGGCAGGGGCCTCTTGTCCGCTTTCTCCCTGCCCGCCGCTCGGTGGCCGAGTCCATTGGCTTCTGGGATGAGATGGATGAGGAGTTGACCGATGCCCTGCGCTACGCCATTGATCATGGCTACGTATCGCAAACGACGACCGGCTATGACCCTTTCTTTGAGACGCTGGAAGCAGCCCTCTCGGGAGAAAAGTCGGTAGAAGACGCCCTGGCCGAGGCGCAGGCACAGGCCGAGGCCGACATCCAGGAGGCACAGGCCGGCCAGGCTGAGGCCACACCAGTGCCTACCGTGGTCGTCGCTGCGCCAGAAGAGGAGGAGCCGGCCGGCGAGGGGGCAGTTACGATCATCTTTAACGCCGGCGTCGGCGTCCTGAGCGCGCAAGCGTACCGCGACGCGGCCCTTCAGTTCCACCAGGCGCATCCTGACATCCAGGTCGAAATCCAGATACCCGATTTGACCGACACTTCTATCAGCATGCAGAGCGTTGCCGGGAGCTCCGATTGCTTCCAGTGGACACCCGACATTCAGAACCCGGAGAACCAGGCAGCCATCCTCGGCCTGAAGCCATTCCTGGACGCCGATCCGTCCTTTACCACGGATGATTTCTATCCATCGGTGCTGGAAAGGTTTACCTGGCAGGGGCAACTGTGGGGCCTGCCGGTCGAGCTGCAACCCTTCGTCATCGAATACAACAAAGACCTGTTCGAGGCCGCCCGCGCAGACGATCCGGCACTGGACTGGACCACCGACGACTTCGTAGAGTTGGCCGCAAACCTGACCCGGGGCGAGGGGGAGGATAAGCAGTACGGCTTTGTGCCCCAGTACTTCGAGGTCAATGACCTGCTGCTGCTGATTGAACCGCGGGGAGCCCGGCTGGTTGACGAGAGCGCCGATCCCCCAACTCTTACCCTCAACGACCCGGCCACCGTCGAGGCGGTGCGCTGGTACGCGGGGCTGTCTACAGAGTATGAGGTCAAGCCAGTCTTTTTGGCCGACATAGCCGACCTTGTCGCCAAGGCCAATGCGGTCTTCATAGAGCGGGAGGCGCTCATCAGCGAGGGTCGGGCGGCGATGTGGACCTATGTGGGGGCGCCTGCCCAGGTGGGTGATCGCGACCAGCTAAACATCGGTGTGGCTCCCTTGCCCGCCGGCATACACGGCGCTAGCGGCAGCGGCACGGCCACTGGTTACTTTGTCTCGGCCCAAACAGAGATCCGCCAAGCCTGCTGGCAATGGATCACCTTCCTCACCGAGCAGCCGGGTCTGACGCAGGGCTTGCCGGCCCGCCGCTCCGTTGCCGAATCCGATGCCTACCCTCAGCAAGTGGGTGCCGAGCGTGCGAAGGTCTACCTGGCCAGCGTCGCCGGTGCGGAACGCCCCTCTGTCTTTGACATTTTGACCGGACAGGGATGGTTGGTCGGTGGGATGTATTGGCTGGGCCGGGCCTACAGTCAGGTGGTAGACGGTGAAGCCAGCGTCGAAGAGGCGCTCAACGCCGCCCAAAGGATGTTCGACGATTACCGGGCCTGCGTCGTCGTCAAAGACGCCGTCTCCAATCAGGATGAGTGGGCGGCATGCCTGTTGGAAGTGGACCCCACCTTGCCGGCTTTCCTGTTTGGTCAATAGCTCGACAAGGGTCATTGCGAACTGCTCCATGGCGTGGTCGCGCCACTCATTGGACAAGAAACAAGCCGCCGCGTGCAAAGCCCGGGGAGCGAACGCCGGTTGAGTAGCGCAGCGTATCGAAACCAAGTGAGCGGCTCTCTGCATAACCCGCTTGGCCTCGATACGTCGCTTCGCTCCTACTCGGCCGGCGCTGGCGGGTTTCTTGCCCAATGAGTGGCACGAAGCGCCATGTGTAGCTCGCAATGACACGCAAGCGTGAGGTGTTTGACAATGGACACAAACCAAACTGACCGAACTGGCCATCAAACTGGAAAAGGAATCTACGTCTCGAGCCTCTGCCTCCTTGTCCTGTTCGCCCTGGTGCTACTCACCGCCTGCGGTGGCGGCGGGGTGCGACCCACGCCGACCCCTTTTCCCACGCCTATCGTGCCCGAAAAGCCGACCTACACCGTCCAGCGGGGCGCCGTGGTCAAGACCCTCGAGTTCCGGGGACGGGTTTCACCCGTCACCGAGAAAGAGCTGTTTTTCAAGTCCAGCGGCTATGTGCGGGATGTCCACGTGGCCCAGGGCGACCTCGTCGAGGCCGGCGATTTACTGGCCGAACTGGAGATCGGCGACCTGGAGAACCAACTGGCCCAATACCAAATTGCCTTGCAGACTGCCGAGCTGAGGTTCAGCCAGGCCGAGCAGGAATATGCCGATGCCCTGGCCGAAGCAGAAATAACTTTGCAGGGGGCCGAGTTGCAGTTACGCCAAGCGGAGCAGGCAAACGCTGACGCCCTGGCCGAAGCAACGATCACCTTGCGGGAGACCGAGTTGCAGTTGCGTCAGGCTGAGCAAGAAAACGCTGATTCCCTGACCGAAGCCCGTATTACGCTTGAGAAAGCCCAACTGGCTCAGGCGGCAGGGCTGGCCGAGGCCGACATTGCCGCCGCCCAGAGTGCTGTGGATAGCGCGGAGGCCCAGTTGGAACAACTGCTGGTCGGCCCGGACGAGCAATCGGTGGAGATTGCCAGGCTAAATTGGGACCTGGCCCGCAACACGCTCTGGCAGGCCCAACTGGAACGGGATGCCATAAAGGGGCGTTCCGGGACCCCAAGCTACCAGAAAGACCTGGCCGACGCGGCAGTCGGTTCGGCACAAATCTCGGCTAGCGTTGCCCAGTTGCAATACCAACTAGCTGGCAAGGGTGCGACCGATGAAGAGATCAGAGTCGCGCAGGCAGCGGTGGACCAGGCCCGCGCCCAGGTCTTGGCGGCCAGAAACAACTACAGTTACACCATCCAGCTTCAGGCCAAAGAAGTCGAGCTGGCCGAGCTGCGCGTCGCAAAGCTAGCACGTGGTGTGGACCCACTGTTGGCCCAGGAAGTCGCGTTGGCCAAACTACGCGTCGCGAAGCTAGAACGTGGTGTGGACCCACTGCTAGCCCAGGAAGTCGCGTTGGCCAAACTGCGTGTCGCAAAGCTGAAACGTGGTGTGGATCCACTGCTAGCCCAGGAAGTCGAAAAGGCTCGCATTGATCTACAGGGCATCCAAGAGCGAATCGAGGACGCGCGTTTGGTGGCGCCCTTTGATGGGCGCATTCTCTCCCTGAACATCCGCGAAGGCGGCCAGGCGGTCGCCTTCAAGTCGGCGTTGATCCTGGGCGATCCGGGTGCGCTAGAGATCACGGCTGACCTGGGCGCTGATAAGCTGAGTCAGATGAGCGTTGGCCAGGCGGCCACGATTCGTCTGCTAAACCGGCCCGAGCAAGACTGGTCGGGACATGTACGTCAACTGCCCTATCCCTACGGCGGCGGGGCGGGCGAACAGGGTGAGGGTGACGAAGCCACCCGCATCAGTCTGGACGATCCCGAAGCGGGGTTTTCCGCCGTCACGTTGGAGATTGGCGAACTGGCAACGGTCATCATCTTGCTGGAGCAGAAGGATGATGTCCTCTGGTTGCCGCCGGCCGCCCTCCGCTCCTTCCAGGGGCGCGACTTCGTCGTGATCCAAGATGGCGACCAGCAGTGGCGGGCGGACGTGCACCTGGGCCTGGAGAGCGAGGAGCGGATTGAGATATTGGAGGGGGTTGAGGAAGGGCAAGTCGTGGTTGGTCCCTAGGCGGCAAGGAGCAATGACCAAACATCAGTGTCAACTTAAGGCTCAAAGGCCCGTCCCCGGGCCGCCCCGGGGACGGGGCTCAGAGCTTAAGTTGACACAAATGAATGACCAAAGAACACGGATTGGCAGGATTTGCAGGTTTCCCCTCAGCCCAAGACGGAGGACAATGACCAACGACCAAGGACCAAAGACCGAGGACCACGGACCAATTGACCAACTCGTCCGGGTTGAGGCAGTGACGCGGGTCTACCGCGTTGGGGCGCAAGAGGTGCACGCGCTGCGCGGTGTGGATCTGTCGGTAGCGCGGGGCAAGCTGGTGGCCCTGCGCGGTCGCTCTGGCTCGGGAAAGACCACGCTGCTCAACATCATCGGCGGGCTCGACCGGCCCACCAGCGGCGAAGTCCATTTTGACGGCCAGTCGCTGGCGGGGCTGAGTGGACGCGAGTTGACCCGGCTGCGTCGCTACCGCATCGGCTTCATCTTTCAGTCCTTTGCCCTGCTGCCGACCTACTCGGCCTTTGAGAACGTCGAGTTGCTGCTGCGGATCGCGGGGGTGAAGAGGCAGGAGCGGCTTCAGCAGGCCAGAGACAGCCTGCGCCTGGTGGGGTTGGGCCGCTGGATGGACCACCGCCCGGACGAGATGTCGGGTGGTCAACAGCAGCGGGTGGCCATCGCCCGCGCCCTGGCGACCCACCCCGATCTGATTCTGGCCGACGAGCCAACCGGCGAGCTGGACACCACCACCGGCCGGCAGATCTTTGCTTTGCTGCGCCGAGTGGTCGAGGTCGAGGGCATCACGGTTCTGACGGCTACCCACGACCTCCTGATTGACGAATACGCCGACCTGGTGTATGAGTTACAGGATGGACGCACTGTGGTAAAATCGCGGCATCCAGAGATGACGAAAGGAGAAAGTGACAGCGAATGAAGCAATTCTGTGTAACTACTGCTATGGGCAAGCGACTGATCGGCAAGGCGATGGCCCTTCACCCCGCCATCAAGGACGTGCTTGAGAAGGGAACGCTGGTCATCATCGCAGGTACGACCAACGGCTACGTAGCTGAAGAGATTCTCAAGTCGCTGGGGCAGGCCGAGGGATTCTCACGAAAGGGCTTTCGCCGTGGTCTGACCGTAGCTCCTGGGGCCAAAGCCATCAAGGCTGAGTTTCCAGGAGATGTGATCATCAGCGACGGCCAGTGGCAGAAGGGCAAGACCATCTATGACGTAGCAGATGATCTCAAAGCTGGCGACGTCATTCTGAAGGGAGCCAATGCCTTCGACGCGCGTGGTCAGGCCGCCGTGCAGATCGCCCATCCAAAGGGAGGAACGATCATCGCCGCGCTCTCAGCGGTCGTCGGCCAGCGGGCGCAACTGATCGTGCCCGTGGGCCTGGAAAAGCGCGTGCTCGAAGACGTAAACGTGCTGGCCCAACGGTGCAGTGCTCCGTCTGCCAGGGGACTGCGTATGCTGCCCATACCTGGCAAGATCTTCACCGAACTGGACGCCATCAGACTGATGACGGGCGCCGAGGCCTGTCTGTTGGCCGCCGGCGGCATTTGTGGCGCAGAAGGCGCTGCCTGGCTGGGCATTACCGGCACCGAAGAGCAAATCCAGGCTGCCGCCGAGCTGATCAAGTCGGTTGCCGATGAACCGCCGTGCGAAGCATGAGCTGTGGAGGTCGTGGGAACGGCCTGAGGCGCCAAGCGTCAAACGTCATCAAAAGAACTCCCCGGTTGGCCGATGCGCCGGGGAGTTTTCTGCGTGTGTGCGCTCAGGCAGGTCGGCAGTGTTGCAGGAATGGATAAGTTGTGGTAAGATTATGACATCCAAACAGATGTGAGAATCTGGATGGGTCTAGCGACACATCAATGTTAGATCACGGCAACTGTGGTAAGCCGAGCTAAAGGCCACAGGAGCTTTCCTGGAAAGTGCTCTGAGCCCCGTCCCCGGGGCGGCTTTTGCAGGGTGACTTCGGTGGCGACGCCCCCGAGGACGGGGGCTAGGAGCGTTTTCGAAGACTTTCCGGGAGATCTCTACAGGAGCTTTCCCGGAAAGTGCTCTGAGCCCCGTCCCCGGGGCGGCTTTTGTAGGGTGACTTCGCTGGCGACGCCCCCGAGGATGGGGGCTAAGAGCATTTTCGAAGGCTTTCCGGGAGATCTCTACAGGAGCTTTCCCGGAAAGTCTCGCCCCCCCGTCCCCGGGGCGACTTTTTCAGAGTGACTTCGCTGGCGACGCCGCCGCTTCGCTAACGGGGGACGGGGGCTAAGAGCGTTTTCGAAGGGTTTCCGGGAGATCTCTACAGGAGCTTTCCCGGAAAGTGCTCTGAGCCCCGTCCCCGGGGCGGCTTTTGCAGGGTGACTTCGGTGGCGACGCCCCCGAGGACGGGGGCTAGGAGCGTTTTCGAAGACTTTCCGGGAGATCTCTACAGACTACTAGAGGAGGTGTACCTTGCAGGCTTTTGACTATGTTGCCGCGCACAGCGTTGAAGAGGCTGTCTCGCTCCTATCGAGGGATGGCGACCTGGCCTGCGTACTCAGTGGCGGCACGGACCTTCTGGTGCAAATGCGCGAAGGACAGATCAAGGTTAAGCTTGTGGTAGACGTCAAGCCGATCCCAGAGCTGAACGTACTGGCCTACGATCCCACTAAAGGGCTACGGCTGGGCGCGGCGGTGCCCTGCTTTCGCATTCGCAGCGAGCCAACCGTCGCGGCGGCCTATCCCGGTCTGATTGACGCCGTCTCGTTGATCGGTGGCGTTCAGATTCAGGGCCGAGCCAGCGTGGGCGGAAACCTGGGCAACGCCTCCCCCGGCGCCGACTGCATCCCGGCTCTGATTGTCCATGAGGCTGTTTGTGAAATCGCCGGACCGGATGGCCGTCGGCGAGTCCCAGTGGAGGATTTCTGCACCGCGCCAGGCCAAACCGTCCTCCGCAAGGGCGAGTTCCTGGTACAGTTGCACATCCCGCCTCCGAAACCAGGGTTCGGCGCCCATTATGTGCGTTTCACTCCCCGAAACGAAATGGACATCGCCGTCGTCGGGGCCGGGGCTTCTGTCCTTCTGGACGAAAGCGGCGCGACGTTGCGGTCGGTTCGCGTCGCCCTGGCCGCCGTAGCGCCGACGCCGCTCTTTGTGCCCCAGGTCGGTGCGGCCCTGGTTGGGCGCTCGGTTCCCGACGAAGCCTCATTGGAGGCGGCTATCGAGGAGGCGGCCCAAATTGCCCAAGCAGCGTCCCGCCCCATCAGCGATGTGCGGGGAACGGCCGCCCAGCGCAAGCATCTTTCGGCGGTGTTGACCCGCCGGGCTCTACGGAAGGCCATCAAGAGAGCCCGGAAGACCCTGAGGGAGGCATAGAAATGTCCCAAAAAGTGCATGTACGAGCACGCATCAACAATGAAGACGTAGAATTCCTGTGCGAACCGCGCCAGAGCCTGTTGGAAGTATTGCGCGAGGAATTAATGCTCACCGGCACCAAAGACGGGTGCAACAACGGCAACTGCGGCGCCTGCAGCGTCATCCTCGACGGCGTGCTGGTCAATTCGTGCCTGGTCCTGGCAGTCGAAGTAGAGGGCAAAACGGTGACCACCATCGAGGGCATTGCCCCGCCCGAGGGCCTGCACCCCCTCCAACAGGCGTTCCTGGAGGACGCTGCGGTCCAATGTGGCTTCTGCACCCCGGGTGTTATCATGGCAGCAAAAGCCTTGTTGGATCAGCATCCGACCCCCACAGAACGAGAAGTCCGCTACTGGCTGGCCGGCAATCTCTGCCGCTGCACCGGCTACGATAAGATCGTGCGCGTCATCCTCCAGGCCGCCGCTGTGCCAAACTCCGTTCAGAAAAAGCCCGCGCAAGACGAGGGTCAGGAGAAAACGTACCGCGTGATCGGCACGCGACCCATCCGCCACGACGGCACCGACAAGGTCACCGGGCGGGCTTCCTTCGGTGCCGACATCCAGCTACCCGACATGCTCTACGGCAAGGTGCTGCGCAGCCCCCACGCCCATGCTCACATCCGCTCCATTGACACGAGCGAGGCGGAGGCACTGCCCGGCGTCAAGGCGGTGGTGACCGCCGCCGACCTGAGTGAAGGGGCAAATAACCTGCGCTATCGGAGGAACAACATCCTGGCGCGGGACAAGGTGCTGTACCACGGACATGCCGTCGCCGCAGTATCGGCCACCAGCCCCCACATCGCCGAAGAGGCGCTGGCACTGATCAAAGTGGACTATGAAGTGCTGCCGCCGCTGCTGGATGTGCGAAAGGCCATGCGCGACGACGCGCCGATCCTGCTGGACGACCTGCGCACCGACGAGCTGGGCGAGAAAGGCGAGGGTGCCACCAACATCTCCAATCATATACAGCACCAACGGGGTGATGTGGAGCGTGGCTTTCAGAAAGCGGCGGTGATCGTCGAACGCGAGTTCCATACTGCTACCGTGCATCAAGGCTACATCGAACCGCAGAGCGCCACGGCCCTCTACAACCCTGACGGTCAGTTGACCATCTGGTGCACCACTCAGGGAGCGTTTGGCGTTCGTGATCAGGTCTCCGACATCTTGCAGATCCCGGTCTCCAGAATCCGGGTGATCCCGATGGAGATCGGCGGTGGCTTTGGCGGGAAGAACAACGTCTACCTGGAGCCAGTGGCGGCGCTGCTTTCGAAAAGAAGCCGTCATCGGCCTGTCAAAATGGTCCTGAGCCGCGCCGAGGTGCTAGCCGCCACCGGCCCCACGTCTGGTTCCTACATCCGCGTCAAGATGGGCTCTGACGAGAGCGGGCGGATCACAGCAGCAGAAGCCTACCTGGCCTACGAGGCCGGCGCTTTCCCGGGTCCATTTCCACTGGTAGGCTCTGGCGCAAGCATCATCTTTGCCCCTTACCGTCTCGAGAACGTCCAGATTGATGGATATGAGGTGGTGGTCAGCAAACCCAAGGCCCAAACCTATCGTGCGCCCGGGGCTAGCAACGCCGTCTTTGCCGCCGAAGTGGTGATTGACGAGCTCTGCGAAAAGCTGGGCATGGACCCGCTCGAATTCCGGACCATCAACGGCGCGCAGGAGGGCGACCGTCGGCCCGACGGCCCTGTCCATCCCCGCATCGGCTACCTGGAAACCGTCGAGGCCGCCAGAAACCACCCCCACTACGCTGCCCCGCTGGCAGGCTCAAACCGGGGTCGGGGGGTGGCCTCTGGCTTCTGGGGCAACTGGGGCGGGCGCTCCAGCGCCACGGCCAGCGTCAACCCCGATGGGACCGTCAACCTGGTGACGGGCTCCGTAGACCTCAGCGGCACACGCACATCCACCGCTATGCAACTGGCCGAAACGTTGGGCATTCCCGTCGAAGACGTCAAGCCGCGAGTGGCCGACACGGATTCGGTGGGCTACACCGAAGGGAGCTATGGCAGCCGGACGACGTTCGCCACCGGGTGGGCGGCCTACGAACTGGGCCAACGCCTCAAGCGCGAACTGATCGAGCGCGCGGCTCAGTTGTGGGAGGTGAGCGCGGAAGAAGTCACCTTTGAGGACGGCGTCTTCTCGTCGGACGACCAGCAGACTTGTACTGAGCCATGCCCTGAGCGTAGTCGAAGGGGAAGCGAACGTATCACCTTCAAAGAGCTGGCCGCCCGGCTGGACGAAACGGGCGGCCCGATCATGGTCAGCGCGACGGTCTTTCCTGAGGGCATTGGTCCTGGCGTTGGCACCCACATCGTGGATGTGGAGGTAGACCCAGAGACGGGCAAGGTGGACATCCTGCGCTACACCGCCGTTCAGGACGTCGGCAAGGCCATCCATCCCGGCTTCGTGGAGGGCCAGCTCCACGGCGGCGTGGCTCAGGGCATCGGCTGGGCCTTGAACGAGGAATACGTCTACGACGAAGCGGGCCATTTGCTCAATGCCGATTTTCTGGACTATCGTATCCCCACCTTCCCAGACCTGCCGATGGTTGATACCGTCCTTGTGGAAGTGCCGAACCCGGGCCACCCCTACGGCGTGCGCGGCGTAGGCGAACCACCCATCCTGCCGCCGCCGGCCGCCGTCGCCAACGCGATCTATCGGGCCGTGGGCGTGCGCATGAACGTGCTGCCGATGTCACCGACGAACATCCTGGAGGCGTTGTGGGAATCAACCACCCTCCCGCAGGTTACATGAGCGATGCTCAGCCAGAGGCCGCTCAAACCTGCGGGAGGGTGACGAGGGGGTAGATTGGCATGGCTGTGGTGTGGATTCCGGCTTTGCTGCGTGACCTGACCGATGGACAGGAACAGGTAACGGTGCCGGGGGAGACGGTGCGCCAGGTGATCGCTCAACTGGAGAAAGCCTATCCGGGCATGGAAGCGCGGCTGTGCGAGGAAGGTCGGCTGCGATCCAACGTCTCGGTGGTGGTGGACGGCCGGGTGAGTTCGCAGCGGCTGCGCCACGAGTTGACAGAGACGAGCGAGGTCCACTTTCTCCCGGCCATCAGCGGTGGTTAGGCCTGACAAGAGTGGAAAGATGTATGAGCACCGAGGCTCTGGAGTCGTGTTTTCGGCGTGCAATTTGCCAAGGGATGAAACAGAGAAAGCCACCTGCGTTGACCGTACAGGTGGCTTCTTGCTATGTGCCAGAGAAGAGGATTGAGAAGCTACCGGCTACCAGATTGTCTTCACGTGCCTGGACTCGCTGATGATTTCGTCACCTGTCAGAATCGGCACCCCCAGCCACTTTGCTGTGCCAGCGATGATGCGGTCGTGCAGTTCAGGAACGTCATCCACCTCGGCAGCCGCCAGCACAATGGCAGCGCTGACCGGAACGATCTCGTAGTTAACACTGTCGGACACATGCCTGATCAGTTCATCGAGACGCACATCCACTCTTTTTGCTTCCGACAGATACAGGACTTCCATCAGCGTGATGGCGGATAGGTAGACATGATGCCTGCCGGCGTCAGCATCCCGCAAGACTTGGGCTGCTTGAGGTCCAAGAGCGGAGTGTCCGCGCAGGTGTCGGACGATGGCCACAGTGTCAGCCAGATACTCCATGCTGCCTACGCCTTCCGCTGAAGCTGCGCCGTCACTCGCTGCCGCAAGGCCCGCACCTCTGCATCTGTCACATCGAAATCCAAGTGTTTCCATAGTCCGCCCAGAGCCACGGCTTTTCGGGGTTGTTGGACCTGGTATTTGAATTTGAGGAACTCGAGGAAGTGGTAAAGCTCTTCAAAGCTTTCGGAGGGCAGCCCTTCAAGGCCCTGGTACACTCTTTGCTTGATCGCTTGTCCTGTGCTCATTTTTCGTTCACCTTTCCGCATGTGTTCATCAGCACTGATTATAGCACAGAAGATTAGGCAGGTCAATTCACGCGACCCGCCCTGCGTTAACCGCACGGTGGCTTTTTGGTGAGCGTTACATGTTTGGGACACGAGAACGGGAGAAGTCAGTGTTGTTC
>CAYMKL010000032.1:0-34159 GCA_964390805.1 uncultured Anaerolineae bacterium
CCTATATGTAGGGGATGAGCTCTTGCTTTTGCCATCTTTTGCGTTTTACACCCGGGAACAGGTGTTTGTGGCCGCGCCGACTCCAACGCCTACACCTACCCCAACACCTACATCAA
This sequence comes from uncultured Anaerolineae bacterium, assembly GCA_964390805.1. Lineage (GTDB taxonomy): Bacteria > Chloroflexota > Anaerolineae > VGOG01 > VGOG01 > CAYMKL01. Next base: position 117 of record CAYMKL010000032.1, read on the forward strand.
CCCCGACGCCCACGCCAATAGGCACAGCCACCCCAACACCGACCTCGACGGTTACACCTGAAGAGCAGCCAGTGTTCCTGCCGTTGATCCTGAAAGGAAACAACGCTTGATTTCTCAATGGTTCAGGCTTATAATAGGCTGTGTCTAAGACACAGCCTATTATAGAATTGAGTTCCTGCCCCACTACACGGTTGCCCAGCGGGTGGCCGTCTACGCTATCCTGGGAGGTGTCCCCGCCTACCTGGAGCGATTCGATGATACGGTGAGCCTGGCAGAGAACATCCGACGGCGCATCTTCCACCCCACAGGGATCTTTCGGGTAGATCCCCTGTTCTTGCTCCAAGACCAGGTGCGAGAACCGCGCAATTACCTGAGCATCCTTCATGCCATGGGGGAGGGCCGGCACACACTGGATGAGATTGCAGCGGCGGCCGGCCTGCCCAAGCAGAACGTCAGCACATATCTGGGGCGGCTGGCGGACCTGTACCTGGTTGAACGCCGCACGCCGGTGACGCTGCCCCCAAAGCGGCGCGAGCGGAGCCGGCAGGGGCGCTGGCATTTGCTTGACCCCTATCTGCGTTTCTACTTCCGCTTCGTCGTTCCCAACCAGCGGGCCCTCGAGCTGGAATTGATGGACGCAGTATGGGCTGACGCAGAGACGCAGTTGCGGGCTTTTGTCGGAATGACAGCCTTCGAGGAATTGAGCCGGGTGTGGGTATTGGCCCAGGCACGCAGCGGCCAGCTTCCCTTTGCTCCTGAGAATGTAGGGTCGCACTGGGCGACGGACGCCCAGGTGGACGTGGTAGCCATCAACTGGCGTGAGAAGGCTATGCTGCTGGGCGAATGTAAGTGGGGGACTGAGCGTGTGGGACGGGGGCTGATAAGGGAGCTAGTTGAAGACAAGACGCCCAAGGTGTTGGCGAAGCTGCCGCATCAGGGTGCCGAGTGGACAGTGCATTACGCTTTCTTTGCCCGCGCTGGCTTTACCGAGGAAGCCCGGGCCACAGCCGAGCAGCATCAATTCAGTCTCGTGAGTCTGGAGCAATTAGAACGAACGTTGCGAGCAGCCGACGCTACTAAGCAGTGAGGCTGCATGGAGGTTGAGTAGCATGAAAACCCGATTGCATCTAAAAGCGATTTGAGGTACAATCACGGGGCACAAATTCTACGACTGAGGAGGATCTCATGGCAAAGGTGGCCGTAGTTGCCATCGGCGGCAACTCTCTGATCAAAGACAAGGATCACCGAACCGTGCCCGACCAGTTCGAGAGCACGCGGGAGACATGCGTCCACATCGCCGGCATGATCGAGCAAGGGTGGGATGTCGTCATCACTCACGGCAATGGGCCCCAGGTGGGCTTCATCCTTCTGCGCTCGGAGATGGCCAGCGACGTGTTGCACACCGTCCCCCTGGACTCCTGCGGGGCCGATACCCAGGGGGCCATCGGCTACATGATCCAACAGTCCCTCTACAACGAGTTCAAGAAGCGGGGGATAAAGAAACAGGCGGCCACGGCGGTCACTCAGGTGGTGGTGGGCAAGGACGATCCGGCCTTCCAGAATCCCTCTAAGCCCATCGGGCCGTTCTACGACGAGGAGGAAGCCAAGGAGTTGGGTGCCGAACGGGGCTGGGTGGTGAAGGATGACGCTGGCCGCGGCTGGCGGCGCGTGGTCCCCTCACCCATCCCCCTGGAGATCGTGGAGAGGGATGCCATCAAGACTCTGCTGGGCGCTGGCTTCGTGGTTATCGGCGTGGGCGGGGGAGGCATCCCTGTGGTCAAAGAAGAGGGCGGAAAGTCTCGCTGCAGCAGTCTGAGGGGAGTGGAGGCGGTCATAGACAAGGATTACGCATCCGGCCTCCTGGCCACCAGCATCCAGGCCGATTTGCTACTCATCTCCACCGCCGTGGACCAGGTGGCCTTGAACTTCGGCCAGCCCGGGCAGAGGTGGTTGGACAAGATGACCCTGGCCGAGGCGGAGCAATACCTGGCCGAAGGCCATTTCGCGCCAGGCAGCATGGGGCCCAAAATCAGGGCCAGCATCAAATTCCTGAAAGAGGGTGGTCGGGAGGCCCTCATCACCTCGCCGGAGAACATTGAGCGCGCCCTGGCCGGCGAGACGGGGACGCGGATCGTGCCCTAAATAGCAAGACCTGACAGGTTTTGGAAAACCTGTCAGGTCTATCTCTACCGGACAAAACTCCCCGTCCAAACCGGCAGGTCCGGCTTCGGCTCTAGCTTTTGCCATGCCTCGTCGGTCAGGCGATCGTCCATGGGCTGGGTGAACTCGTAGTAGGAGAAGACGCCACCCTGAGTGGCCACCAACTGTCCCTCCACGGGCGCGACGACGTAGACGATGAAGGCATCGCCCACGCCCTCCTCCAGCACCAGGCCAGTGTTGGTGTCGGTGTGCACGTCGGCTACGATGGCCATGCGCTCGTCCGCCTCGGAGGTGATCTGCTCTTGCACCGTGGCCGAGAAGGTGGTGATGCCCTCTAAGATGCCGCCGATGTTGCGGATCAGTTCGTACTCTTCCTCGTTTGCAGCTTGCCCCGCCAACTCCTTCTCTGCAATTGTCTTCAGGGAGAGGAGCAGTGACTCCAGGCGCTCCAGCTTGTCCACGTATTCGAAGTCCAGCAACCCCCGACTCTCCAAACCTGTCCGCATCTGCCTGGCCAGGGCCGCCAGCCGGGCGTAGACCTCAGGCTGTGGCTCTACGTAGCCCTTCACTGCTTCTGGCTGCGGCATGATGCCCGTGGCTTTCATGGTGTAGCTCTGCTTGGCATAGAGGATAGTGTCGTGGCGCAGCTCCGTCCAGGAACCGAGGAAGGAGTTGAGGTCCTTGTCCGTCCAGCCCTGATTTTGCATGAAGACGGGATACCCCTCGCCCTTGACCTCCAACAACGGACGCAAGGCATAGAGCCAACTCCAGTAGAGGTTCTCCACCCATTGCTCCTGTGGGAGTTGGCTAAACTCGCCCCGCAGCTTCTCCATCTGCTCCTGATAGTTGGCGTAGCGGCCCTCTCCGTAGACGTCGAGCAGGATCTCGTAAGCCCGCGTCGAGCCCAGGACAGCGGTCACGTCCAGCCCCTTGGGGAAGAGGCGCGGGTCGTTCTGGGTGCCAACCTTGTCGTAGACCAACTGCTGGAAGATGTAGGAGTCGGGGATGAAGCGCTGGCCCATGAAGCGAAAGCCCTTGGTCACCTCTTCCGGCTTTTCCTGGTCGGTGACGTAGGACGAGATGATCTTGGGCGGGCGCAGAGTCATGGCTTGCTGGATGAACTGGTCCAGTTTGGCCTGATCCTCCAGGTCAGCCAGTGTCAGTTGATCCCCGTAGACCTCCTGGACCAACTGGCCGTAGTCGTAAATGCTCAGGTCGTCAGTCTGGCCCACGAAGAACACCGTCGGCTCGTAGATGCGCTCCCAGACCGCCCGGGCCGACTCCCCGCTCGCCTGAGCGTTCTGCAGCGCCGCCACGATGAGGATGGCCTGCCGCGTCTCCATCCGCCCGGCCTCGATAGCCTCAGGGCTGGGCCCAGGTTTCAGGCGGAACATCATCCGCCCGTACCGCATCATGGCCTTGAAGTAGCGCTCGAAGGTCTCGTTGCGGGTGTAGTGGCCGCGCGGTACGTACTGGCTGTAGTCCTCTTTGTAGCCGAAGATGGGCGATTCGGCGAAGCCCTGGTGAGCCGTGATGAGATCCAACTCAGCAGATACATCGTCAGCCACGTCAGAGGCTATTTGGGTGCCGGGTTCAAGCAGAACTGAGGCCACGGTGAAAAAGGCCAGGTTGCGCCTGGCAGCCTCCCCGACTTTGCCCGATGCTTCGCCCTGAGGCTCTCGAAGGGCCGCCGAGTACTGCTCCTCGGCGACTTCTATCATAGCTGCGCTCAGGCCCTTCAGGTCGTTGACGAAGTGATTGATCTCCGCGGAACGCAGGGTGTAATCGTAGAGGATGTGGTAGGTGTGGAGCAGGGCGTCGGTGGTCACGAAGATGGGGATGCTCCGCTCTTTGGCCGCCTTGTAGATCTCGTAGATCTGCTCCACCCGGCTGGGCACCACAACGAACCCGTTCTCCTCCAGCAAGGCCCGCTGCTCATCGCTCAGCCTCGTCAGCAGGTCGGAATTGACCACCTGGCCCAGGTTGATCTCGTAGGCCGGCATCGCCGGCTGGGCCTTGACCTGGTAGGGTACATAGTCAGCGAAGCCCCCAGGCACCGTCTCGGCGATGGCGTAGGCCACCTGGATCGGCGTCTCCGTTGGCTTGGCCTCTGGTGTGGGTGTAGCTTTTGCCTTCGGTGTCGGCGTGGCCTTGGGCTGCGGCGTCGGTGTAGCCTCCTCGGTTGGCGTAACTGGTTCCGGCTGCGGGGCGCAGCCAGCCAAGAAAGCGATGATTAGCAACAGTGAAAACACAGATCGTGCGTTCATGACATCCCTCCTCCCTCAGTTTTGTCCACATACTGGACGCTTATTGCTTTCAAAAGGTTCCCTCACCTGCCATCATTATAACTCCTATCTCAAAAGATGTCCAGGGCGCGTTACTCCTTAAAACGGCAGCAAAAAAGGGCCAGCAGACTGAAGTGCTGGCCCTTCGACCTTGCTCAGGACAGGCCCTTTGACTTGGCTCAGGACATGACATTTCAATTCAATGTGTGGGCTATCAGACCGCGCATAAGCCGCCTTGCGGCTGACGCAGTGTGACCAAACCGTACTCAAAACGCTGCAAAACCGCAAACACCCTTGTAAAAACCCTCGACAGCAAGGTCAGCTTCACACGCTTGTTAGGCGGCTATCCGGCTTGCGGACTGCTGTTCATCTTTGCAGCACGAACCAAGGGCAAATCCGCCTACTCCGCAAACAAGCTCTCCATGAAGGCTTCCATTGATTATCTGGAATGGCCATTATTGAACATAGCCAGCTTTTGCGCTTGGCAGCCTTCCGGGCCCCAGTACCAGCTTGCGTTTATCCTTCTTGGTTGGAAACCCGCCAGAAACAAGAAAGCCGAGCCTTTCCCACCCATCGAAAAGCTCGGCAGTGTGTCATGCGTACAACCACCTCCTGTCGAAGCAACAACCATGAACAGGGTCCTTGCCAGCCCAGAGTTTGAGGCATCACAGGTCGTCCAGTTACTTCCGTCGAACTTGCTCACGCCAGCATCGGTGCCGAACCACTTGTTCCCCTCGCAGTCTATGGCGATGGCATTGGCATTGTCCGCCGTGCTTACAAGACCACTCTCTCCAGCAATGTAGCTTGTCCAGTTCACGCCATCGAATCGACTCACCGCAGCAGTGCTGCAAAGGAACCCCTCACTCCAATCACAGCCGATCTGGCAACAAAGATTTGCCGCCAGGACAACCCGCGCTGCTAGCGGCGGTCGGGTGAGTGCGCTTGTTGGACGGCGGGCCATCACATTACCACACAACGACTTAGGATACCCCAGGAGGCGCAGCCGGCCCACCTCCGCCACGCACGCGGCGCAGTGCAGCCGCGAGCAGCGCGCCAATGAGCCCACCGACCATGCCGAGCACAATCCCGATGACAGCAAAGATGAGGAACCAGGGCAGATTCCCCCACCACTCTATCGAAGCCGTCAGCTCTGGGTCAGGCTGCGCTCTTCCTGTCCACCGCAAGATCTCGTCGAACACGAACAAGAATGCGCAGTTGATCACATTCAAGAGCAGGCCAGCGAGCATGCCCCCCCCGATACTGCCGGCCGTGGTGTTCCGCCACCACCCTACCAAGGCGCCAGCCACGAACAGCAGAAGCAAATGCAGGCCAAGGGCCAGCGGAGACATCGATTCCTGCCACGTGGCCCATGTAATCCCCCAGATGGCGAGCCAGAATACCAGGAAGAGCGCCGCGGCCAACCGGTGAGTTTGGATATCCTGCCACAATTGTCGCATTGCGAATCACCTCCTTTTGTGCACCTGAGCGGCGCAGGCTAGGAGAAACATCAAAACATGCAGACATATGCACGCCCGCCGCCTAGCTATTGTTGTGCGGTATGGCAGGTACCTGTAGAACATGATGGGGGACAGATCCCGAATTCGACAGGAGGTCTGCCAAATGATATGACAACAGGAACGTGAACACCTGAATCGCTTAACCGTCAAAGCCTTCGCCCCCGGGTAACAAAACAGCCGACCACGCACCGGGATCGCTCCCAGGCTAGGGGTCGGCTGTCAATCTTTCATGCTACCCTCCTTGGTTGACTACGATTGCTGCGATGAGGGCTGCGACGGTGCTTATCTTTGATTTCGAGTGTTACTGTACCACAGACTGAGACATTTGTCAAGTGCAAAAGAGCGATTTTCTCTCTATGCTATTTCAAGAGGCACCTCACTGATAAGTTGGGCACGGAACGGACTGGCTCTTGAGCCCCTTCCTTGCGAGGATACTCCGCTTCAGCACCTCCAGTCAGCGAGAAGCACTAGGAGCATGCTATGTGGCCTCCTGGCAGTTACCCCTGGACTGAGCCTGTCGAAGTCACGACCGGACTTCCACTAGCTAACCGTTGACAGCTTTCAAGATACACCAGCGATGGATTGTGCTGCTCTTCCTCACACAGACGCTCAACGTCCGAAGCTCGCGGACTTTGCTGTGTCGGTGGGGCACGGTAGGAGAACGATTGTTTGACTCTGGCAGACAGGTACCGTGGTGAGCCCTGTCAGTCAGTCGAAACAATAGTACACTTTCTGGAACCCCTGCCGAAAATCCGCCACGTCTCTGGCGACCTTTGCCACAGCTTCCTTTTCCACCAGCACGCGATGGATGAAATCAGCGATCTGCGCCATCTCCGCCTCCCTCATCCCCAGCCGGGTGACCTCGATGGTGCCGATGCGGATACCGCCAGGGGTATCCCAATCGGCTGGGGTGTCGTCGGGGGTGAGGTTCTTGTTGGTGATGATGTTGGCCTGGCTGAGGGTCTCGGCCACCTGGAAGCCGCCTCCATACTCCCTGACGCTGACTGCCACCTGGTGGGTCTCACTGTACCCCTTATGGGCACAGAGCACCTCGAAGCCTCGCTCGTCGAGGGCCTTGCCCAGCGCCTTGGAGTTGGCCACGATCTGAGCCATGTACTCCTGGCCGAATTCCAGCATCTCGGCCAGACTGACCGCCAGGGCAGCCACGCGGTTGATCTGATGGGTGGCAGCCAAGCCGGGGAAGATAGCCCACCGCACTCGTTCGGTGATGGCATCATCGTCCCACAGGATGATCCCCCCTTGAGGGCCACTGAGGGTCTTGCCTGTAGAGCCGGTCAGGATGATGGCACCCTCCCGCAAGGGGTCCTGGAACTTCCCGGCGGCGATCAACCCCAATTGATGGGCGCCGTCGAAATAGATCTGATAGCCCAGTTCTTTGCCTATCTCAGCCATCTCTCGCAGGGGATATGGAAAGAGGGTCAAGGTGGATCCCAGGGCCACCAGCCTGGGCCGGACCAGATAGACCATCTTGCGGAAGAGATCCATGTCCACCGTCATCTCCCTGGGATCGAAGGGCACGTCAACGATCTTGCATCCACGGGCCCCGGCTGGTCCATCGAACCGGTTGCTGGAATGCCCTCCCATTGGCTTGGGGATAGACATGACCACATCACCGGGTTCGGTGAGAGCGAAATAGACCACCATATTGCCCACCATCCCCGCTACCAACCGCTGGTCAGCGTACTTGCAGTTGAAGAGCTTCTTGGCTAGCACCATACACAGCGCTTCCAGTTCATCAATGTATTGGGTACCGGCAAACCAGCGATCGCCTATCTCGCCTTCCCCCGCCCGCTGGCACAGTTCTGATGAGAGCAGCTTGCGGGCAGTAGGACTGATCGGGGCTTCGGGAGCCAGCAGGTTGATGCACTGCTTGCCTCGCCAATCCTCGTTCTTTTTCACCACTTCCTGAACTGCCTGGCTCATCTGGCCGGGCGTGCTTTTGGCCAGGAGCTCCGCGGCGTGGCGCATAATCTTTTCACCCAGAGCGGTGTCCTGAGCCTTGTCCTGAGGCCCATCGAAGGGCTGTCGCAGGGTCTTCTTTTCAACCATCGGATTCCTCCTTCTTTCTACATAGATGGAGCAGCCATGCAGGTCTGCCTCTAAAATCGGGTGGGGCGTGAACGGTTGCCGCTAGACGAGGGATTTCACCATGTGAGCCAATGGAAGGGTCACTCCATCTGGCATCGCGAAATCAAATCGTTGCGTGACTTCGTATCCCGTTGCGGCATAGAGTGGTTGCCCAGACAGGGTGGAAGCCAATTCCATTTTCTGGAATCCCTCTTTTCGCGCCGCCTCTTCACACAGTTGGATAATCCTCCTCCCAATCCCTCGCCGCGTCCAGTGCGGATGAACGTAAAAGGCGCGGATGCGCGCTGGGTCATGGGCTGGATCAAGTAAGTCATCCGCGTCGGTCTTCATCTGATCGCCCCCGAAGAGCGTCCTGCGCTTACTCCAACCACCGCAGCCAACGATTTGATCGTCCGATATGGCAGCGTAGTAAGTCCCATCTTCAATCAGTTGGCTGTCCACACCGAAGATATGCGCGAGCGCGCTCTCAATCTGTGGGGCGGTATAGTACCCTGCGCTGAGTGCACGCACAGATACAGGGATCAGTTGCTCTAGGCTTGGAATATCTTGTACCGTCGCTAACCGAATAACAATCGTCATCATTGGCCTCCTATGAGAGTCTCACGTCAGATAACAAAACAGCCAACCACGCACCGGGATCGCTCCCAGCATAGGGGTCGGCTGTCAATCTTTCATAATTACCCTCCTCGGTGAACTACGATTGCTGCGATGAGGGCTGCGACAGTGCTACACTCCGATTTACGGTGTTATCATACTACAGATTGAGACATTCGTCAAGTGCGAAAGGCGATTTTCTCTCGTGCTATTTCAAGAGGCGACTCACTCATGAATTAGGCGCGGAACGGACTGGCTCTTGCCCTCCTTCCTCACGAGGACACTCCGCTTCAGCACCTCCCACTGGACAGACACCACCAAACTCACTTCAGCTAGAGCCCGTGGTTCAATAGATAAGCCACTACGAACTTGACGAAATCCAGCCAGAAATGGAAGCCTATCGCCGTCTCCAATCCCTGCCGTAGCCACAGATAGGAGGTGGGTATGGCGTACAAGGTGCCGATCATCACCGTGCTGAACGCTGCTTCGAAACCTCCTGGCGTATGCAGGTAGGCGAACCAGTAGGCCATGATGACCACGGCAGCGGTGAGGGCTGCTCTGCCTCGAGCCACCGAGCGGAAGACCACGAACAGCGGCGGGACCAGCAGCACCCGACCCCACGCCTCCTCGGCAATGCCAGGCTGAATAGCCACCAAGGGCTGCCACCAAGCCTGTACCCAACCCTCGCCGTTGGCTGCTCCCAGTACAACCAAACCGAACGCCCAGGGCATGCCGATGAGTATGCCGCGGACAAAGCCACGCAAGGCTGGTGCCGCCCCCTCCATCAGGAACAGGCTGCGCCCTATGCCTGCTTGCAGCAAACCCGCGTGACGAAGAAGGCTCCAACCAGCCAGAAGACCCAGCAGAACGAGCGCAACCTGCAACACAGCCCAGGTCAACGGCGAGAAGGTCACCCAACCAGCGCCAAGCCCGGCGACTCCAGCGACCAGCGCCAGTAGTAGCGCGTATCCCACCTCCTGGCGGCTCAATCGCGGACGCAACAAGGCCAGCATGACGAGGCCAAGCACTGGTAGAGCAAACAGCAGCGGCGGCCCAACGAGAGTCCGCAACGGGAAGAGTATCGTCACAGCCAACACCACGGCCAGGACAAACCTACCGCGCTGAGTACGGGGCACACTGGATGGCACATCTGGGGCTGGGCTGGCCAGCCACCAGAGCAAAGCGATTGTGCAGACAAGCAGGGCGAGAAGCGCAGGCAGTGTCGCTTCTGAGTCAAAGGTGTGCCGCCCCTGCAGCACCTGCCATCCCAAGCCAGCAGTGCTCAGAACCCAAACACCAAAGAAGATGTATCGCCGCCATGTTTTCATGACTCTTCTCAATGGCCCAACTCCTTTCGCTCTTCAGTACGCCGCCTAACGATTAGCATCCCCCGCCGCCCGGCTTTGCACCCTTGCCCCCGCCAACTAAAACAGGGCGGATGCCGCGCTGTGTGCAAACCGTATCCCAAACAATACCAAGGCAACGCCTGCAATCACCGAGACATACTTCGCCGTCGTCTCGTTCAAGTAGCGCTTTCCCCAGTGTGTCAGCAAAGACGTAGTAGAATGCCACAATAGTATTCCGATCAGAATGGCTGAGCTGCTGAACAGAACCTCTATCTTTGCGGCACCGCCTGCTGATGCGCCTAGCAGTGAGCCAAATATCCCCACCCACCAAACGACCGCCACCGGGTTAGAGATATTGACCAGGTATCCTACCAGCAAGGGACTTCTGGAAGTAGAAGCTGTTGATTTCTCAAGGTCAATCCCGCGCACAGCCTCTCTGATACTCTGACATCCCAGGTACACCAGTACAACCGCGCCGAGAGCCCAAATCACGACCTTCACCATCGGGATGCTCATGAAACTCGATAACCCGAAATAAACGACTAGAAGGTAGGTGGCGTCCGCCATCGTCACGCCTACGCCCGTCAGAAAGGCGCGCAAGAACCCTTGCCTGAGACCATTCTGTATTACCGCCACACCTGATGGTCCGAGGGGAGCGGCCAGCGAAATGCCTAGTATGATGTTTCTAACGATATTACTCATTGCGCATCCTGTTGGCTGACAAGTGGAGTGGAAGAGAGTTCACACAAATAACCGCGTGGACGTCGAATTTGAGCCGCGATTAGGCAGTCAGTTCGTAGGGTCAGGGGATGGCGCCAGTTACGCAATTATCGAGACCATTTGTTGAGTTGTCTTGCTGAGATCATCCAGATTCTAACACAGCAATTTATACCTGTCAAGATCTATGAGCCCAAACCTTAGGGCAATCGCGTTCAGATTATCTTCCTCACAATATGGCCTGCTACCCCACCATGGTGAACTGTTGCCCAAGCCCCGATTCTCAGTTTGACAAATCGGCAAACTACACTATAATAGACTCAACAAGTGATATTTCAAGACCTTCGGGGCAGGGTGAGGTTCCTAACAGCGCGGAACCAATTCCCGATCGGCGGTGTGGAACCAGTGATTAGCTGGTTTCGAGCCCGCGAGTCATAAGGCTGATCTGGTGAGAGGCCAGAGCCGACGGTATAGTCCGGATGAGAGAGGGTCAACGAGATAGCGGCAGGCTGGTAAGCCATGCCCGAAATCGCGTGAACGCGCCCCGAGGCCAAGAGGTCTTCGGGGTTGTTTTTTGGGGGGGAGGCGAGTGATGAGTAACGAGGCTGGAACAGTAGCACCACTAGTCCAGTCAGGGGTGAAATTGAGGCTTACGAGCCGATTTTCGATCTTGACCAGCGACCGAGCGGAGTATCTGTTCGCCCCACTGGCCTTGCTCTTTTTCCTCGGACTCTGGGAGCTGATCGTTCGCCTGGGCGACTACCCGACTTTCTTCTTGCCCTCGCCAGGGCGAGTGTACGCCAAATTCCTAGTCGTAGCCAGAGACGGCACTCTCTGGCGCCACACCCAGATGACTTTGATAGAAATCTTTGGAGGCTTGGCCTTGGGATTGCCTACAGCTACCCTATTGGGCTACATCCTGGCCAAATCCAGGCTGGTAGAGCGTGTCCTCTTGCCCTACATCGTGGCCTCCCAATCCATTCCCATCGTCTCCCTGGCTCCACTGCTGGTCATCTGGTTCGGCTTCGGCAGCCTATCCAAAATCCTGGTCTGCGCCCTGACGCTTTTCTTCCCCGTTCTGATCAACACCATCATCGGCATCCGCTCGGCGGAGAGGGACCTGGTTGACCTGATGCGCTCCCTGGAGGCCACTCGCTGGCAGGTCTTCACCATGCTGGAGGCGCCGGCTGCCCTGCCTGTCCTGTTGGGAGGGTTGAAGGTGGGGGTCACTTTGTCCGTGATCGGAGCGGTGGTGGGCGAGTTCGTTGGCGCCGACCGTGGACTGGGCTTCCTGGTGAACCTGGCTCGAGGTCTTTTCGACACACCTCTCATGTTCGTAGCCCTTTTCACCTTGGTGGTTATCGCCGTCAGCCTGTACGCGGCCGTGGCCGCCTTGGAGAGGGTGCTGCTTTCGTGGAAGAGGATCTAGCAATTCAAATATCAAAAAGGGGGGTTCTACATGAGGGAGAAAAATCGTTTGCTTCTAAATCCGCTGTTGGGTTTGGTCATCATCATCGCCTTAGTCGGCTGTGGCCCATCGCAACCGACAGCCACACCGATGCCGCCCTCGCCGGAAAAGATCACCCTGGCTATGGGTTTTATCCCCAACGTCCAGTTCGCCCCTTTCTACGTGGCCGAGGACAAAGGCTACTTCGCCGAGGAGAAGCTGGCAATCAGTTTCGACTACGGCATGGAGACGGACCTGCTCAAGCTGGTGGGCACTGGCGAGTTGCAGTTCGCTGTGGCCAGTGGGGATCAGGTCATCCTGGCCCGGGCGCAAGGGCTGCCGGTGGTCTACGTTCTAAACTGGTATCGCCGCTTCCCCGTGTGCGTGGTCTCTCTGAAGGAGAAAGGCATCAATGGCGCAAAGGATTTGGTCGGCAAAAGGGTGGGGATACCAGCTACCGAGGGGGCCAGCTACATCGGCTGGCGGGCCCTCCTTCACGCTGCAGGAATAGACGAGGCCCAGGTAAATCTTCAGGTCATTGGCTATACCCAGGTTGCCAGCCTCACCGAGGACCGGGTGGATGCCGCCGTGTGCTACGCCTTGAACGAGCCGGTACAACTGAACCAGGCAGGGTACCCGATAGATGTCATATACGTGGCCGATTATGCCAACCCTTCGACGGTAAGCGGAGCGACGCTCGGGGCGAGCCTGGTTTCCAACGGCCTCATCACCAACGAGCAGACCATCGCAGAGCGGCCAGAGTTGGTCCAGGGATTAGTCCGGGCTGTGCTGCGGGGGTTAAGATACACTATCGAACACCCTGATGAAGCCTTCGCCATTTGCAAACAACACGTGCCTGAGATAGCCGGGGATAACGAAGCCCTGCAAGAGGCCGTCCTTCTCGAGTCCATCAAGTTCTGGCAGGGCGAGCGATTGGGCCATTCCGACCACGCTGCCTGGGAGGAGTCCCAGCGCTTCATGCGCCAGATCGGGCTCATTGATGCCGAGGTGGAAGTGGAGACGCTGTTCACCAACCAGTTCGTTCCTGAATCCCAATAAGAAAGCTCAAAGCTCAAAGTTCAAAGGAGAAGCGGCGATTCCAGTCTTAGTGGCCGATGAGATAACCATGACCTTTCTTGGGCAACAAGGTTCACTCGAAGCCCTGGAAAGGGTTTCCCTGCAAGTTAGCGCCGGGGAGTTCCTGTGCATTGTAGGCCCATCGGGCTGCGGCAAGTCAACCTTGCTGCGTGTTCTGGGTGGCCTGGTGAGGCCCACCAGGGGCAGGGCCTACCTGGGAGGAGAGCTGCTGACTGCCCCCCGCCGCCAGATCGGGTTCGTCTTCCAGAAGGCCAACCTGATGCCCTGGCGTACAGTGCTCAGAAACGTCACTCTGCCGCTGGAGATCAAAGGACTGAAGGCGGAGGAAGCGGGCCAGCAAGCCAGGGAACTCCTGAAGTTGGTGGGTCTGGAGGGCTTCGAGGATGCTTACCCCCACGAGCTCTCAGGGGGGATGGAGCAGCGGGTGGCCATCGCTCGAGCCCTGATCCACGATCCGGCCATCCTGCTCCTAGACGAGCCCTTCGGCTCGCTGGATGCCCTGACCAGGGAGAATATGAACCTGGAGCTGCTACGCATCTGGCAGGCGAAGCGGAAGACAGTGGTCATGGTGACCCACAGTATCCAGGAGGCCCTCTTCCTGGCCGATCGGATTCTGGTCATGAGCTCCCGGCCAGGAAGCATCAAGGCCACTGTCGCTGTTCCTCTGCCACGGCCTCGCCGCCTGGAGATGCTGTACAGTGCAGAGTTCAACGTCCTGTCCAAGCGTGTGCGGCAGGCCATCCACCCTTCGACAAACTCAGGACACCGCTGAGTCATCCAAAGAAAAAAGCCGCCAGGTCGCGAAACCTGGGCGGCCTTCTGTTTGCCCCCGTATCTACTCACCCATGCTCGCAGCGGACCCTGGTCCGCTGCTCCAATCGCGATGGTCGGCGCTGGAAACTGCGAAGCAGGCACTTGGCCAGGGTCACAGCAAACCGCCAAGACCGCTGGACTAGGGCTTCGTCGTGAGCTCAGCCGAACGGTCCAGCGAGAGCAGGTGAGCAGTCACTGCCCTTGATCATCTGTAGTAGGGTTCAGAGGTACGGGAAGCGTCCCGTCGCTGAAGCTTCTCCAGCTTCCGCCCCAGCCAGCGCCGCCAAAGAGTGGGTCTCAAGCTTTGCCAGGCCTCCCCTGCTTCCTGGCCATTGACTTCTCTGCCGCTGAAGCGCTCCCTCACGTACAGATCGGTGATGCGCTGCACCGGGCCCTGTCCCTCCGGTACGGCGGTGATCAAGGCGGCAGCGTACTCGTGCGGCGTCTGGTGTCGCTGGAACTGGATGCCAAGTCGCCGGGCAAAACTGCACAGCCTCTCGTAGACTCGCTCCACCAGTTTCAATCCCTTCTGCTTCCTATCGCGCAACACCCAAAATGCCGCCAACCCTGCCGGTATCGAAAGCAGTATCAGGCCGCCCAACCAGCGAAGTGCTTGCTGTCTCCCCGGAGTTTGGCTTGCGATGAACCCACCTTCGCCTTCAGGAAAATCATCCTCACCGATGTCCTCTTCATGTCCCAGATGTGTGTTTTCGTCACGCTCTTCCGACGGCTCAATGACCTTTGGAGGCTTGGGTCGAACTATGAGCGGCTCCGCGGCCGTGGGCTCGAATTCCACCCAGCCATAACGTGGGAAATAAACCTCAACCCAGGCGTGAGCGTTCTTTTCCTTCACCCGGTAGGCTCCCGTATCAGGATTGTACTCACCCTGGCTGTAGCCCGCTGCCACCCGCGCCGGGATGCCGACCGCCCGGGCCATCACGGCCATGGCCGAAGCGTAGTAATCGCAATAGCCCTCGTGGGTGTCAAAAAGGAAGTAATCCACGCCGTCGCGGCCCTCGGGTGGCGCTTCGATTAGCTCGTTGTACTTTATCTCCCGCAGGTAGCTCTCCAGGGCCGTGGTTTTGTCGTAGGCATTGTCGTAATCGCTGGCAATCACCTCCGCCAGATCGCGCACACGCTGCGGCAGCGCCAACGGCAACTGAAGATAGCGGTCGAGGATCCAGTCAGGATAATCGTCTCCTGTCCTGCGCAGGGTGTCTGCGTCGGCTCCAGAGATGGAAGAGACGACGGTGTAGCTCTGGCCCTCTTTCAGGCGGTAACGGCTATAGATCATAGAGACGGGGGTAAGCACTTCCGGATTCTTGGCCAGGTAGGATTCGGCGTCCTCGCCCGGCGGAATAGGGGGCGCATAACTCACCACCGCCCAGGCCGGCAGATCCACCCGAAGAGGCTGAGCAGCGGCAAAGAGCATGGTCCGTCCAGGCAGAAAGGTGGTGATGGTTTGACTGATCTCCTTGCGCAGCTCATATTCAGGCAGCGCCAGGGAGGAATCGCTGCCTTCCATGCGCAGGCTTTCTTTGTCGTCATTCAGCCAGCCGGAGCCGGTGTATCGCTGGTAGAAGGCGGCGCGCCAATATCGTCCCACCGAGGCCTTCACATCCATTACGGCCAGCTCGCTGAGATGGACGGGCCCTGTCAGGCCCAGCGAATTGCCGAAGGGATTGGGATAGACTTGGCCGTAATGTCTGACATTGGAGAATAGGCGACTCCAGTTCTCTTGCATCCTCTGCCAGGGTTCATCCAGAACCCCCCCGATGTCGGAGAACTGCTCACTAGCGGCAGCACCGGGCGCCAACCAAGCGAGCGAGATAACCACCAGAGAAAAGATGACCCCCGCCCGGAAGAAGGCCGCGCCGATATCAGCGCTATAGTTGACTCTGGCCTTTCGCCACTCTTGCTTTCGAATCAGGAGGTTGGAGTTCATCACCACCAGTAGCGCGAAGAAAAGATAGCCCACCAGGTACAACTCCAACCGTGGGGAAGCATAGTAGAGGTTCCATAGCAAGACCAGGCCACAGGGGACGATGGATTGCCAGGCTTTGCGCTCGCGGAAATTATACCAGACCGAGAGATAGCCCGCCAGCCAGAGGATCATGGCCAGCATCAGGACGAAAATGAGGTTGTCCTCGCTGGTGCCGCCATGCCTTGCCGTCCACAGCCACTCGTTTATGCGAACCGCCAGTTCGATCAATCTCTCACGCCAGGTGAACTGAGGAGCCAGGAGATTCCCCCCCAGGAACGACACCCAGGCTATCCCGTAGACCGTGCTGAACACATGGGCCATCACATTGGGGAACTGGCTCTTAGCCAGTAAAAAGCCCGCGAGAACGGAACCTACAGCCACCAGGTATAAGATGTTCAGGCCCTCAGCCCACTTGGCGGTGTGGATAGGCCAGGCCACGCTGAGGAGCATGCAGATTATCAAAACAAGGACTGTCCATCCTTCTAGCAATCTCGATTCAGACTTCATTTTTGGCAACACCTACTTTCATTGCATCACAATTTGCTCCCGCTGGATCTGGCGATCCAGCGGTCTGGCGGCTGCAGGCAACCGAAGGTTGCACGCAATCCGCCGCGAGCCACTGTGATCTACCGACTTTGGCGATCTCGCCCTGTCCTGAGCCTGTCGCTTGGACTGAGCTTGTCGAAGTGAAGGGCTCCAGGCGGCGTGTTTCAACTGTAATACTGCCAAGCAAACCAAAAGGTTCACACCCCCTCTGCGCTCTGAGAACAATTATACCTCAAAAGATGGTGGGGGACAAAATTGCGAAGCGGCAAACTTTTCACCTAACAAACAATGTGGTACAATATCCATGCAGCATCTTTACGAGCGGCAGGAGGGAAAAATGGCCAAGAAGCCTCTGTTTCCTGGACAACTGGATGATGAAAGGGTCATCATCTACGAGCGAAGGCATTGGTATACGATCTTCAAGTGGATAAAACGCCCCCTGCTTTTCCTTCTTGTCTCTTCGTTGATTGCTCTAGTCGTTATCATGCTCTTAGAACCTCTCTCAGACTTCAAGCGGGGCTTTTATTGGCTCCTCATTCTAGCACCAACGCTCACCCGGCTCGTGTGGCAAGTCCTGGATTGGGAGAACGATCGCTACATCGTAACCGACAAGCGAGTGATTCATATCGAGAAAGTATATCTAAAGCGAGAGAAAAGGGACGAAGCCCCCTTGGCCATGATTCAGGATGTCGTCGCCAATATGGAAGGCTTCATGACCCATTTGCTTTACTTTGGCGATGTGGAAATCCAGACTGCTGGCACATTGGGCACGATCCGTTTTCAGGGCATCTCAAAGCCTCGCAAAGCCCAGGCCCAAATCTTCGCCTTGGTGTCACAGACTAAACCAGCTATGCCTGCAGAGGAGGAACCACAGGCGAGCCAAGTTGTCCGCGGAATAATTGGTTTGCCCAAGCTGGAGTCTAAACCCCTCTCCCCCGCCGCCGAGGGGTTACAATGGGAGAGCGAAAAGCCAAGACGGCAACAGATTTCAGAAGTCATCAGGATGATGTTTTTCACCAAGCATGTCTTCGGCGAAAATCAGCTCGTCTGGCGCAAACATTGGTGGGTTTTTCTTGAAGAGGTAGTCTCTGCCCTGTTTACCCTTGTCATCCTGATAATCCTCTGGTCAGCGGCTTCCCTCTTCTTCGGTTTCAGCCGTTGGTTTGATTTGCTTCTTGGTATCTCTCTAGCTGCAACCTCTGTACGGTTCATCTGGCATGCTATAGATTGGCGGAATGACCTTTACGTTGTAACCGATGATCGCGTCATTGACATCGAAAAAGTGCCCTTCGTGCGTGAACATCGTAGAGAGGCCGGGTTGAACAAGATCCAAGACGTGCGTTATTTGCAAGAGGGTCTTATCGCCACCCGGCTTGATTTCGGCAACGTGCGCTTGGAAACGGCGGGCGGGATAGGAGAATTCACTTTCGATTCTGTACCTCATCCCAGGAAGGTACAAATCGAGATCTTTAACCGGATAGAGCGATTTCGTATAGAGGCAGGACAGCGGGAACGGGAGGCAAGACAAAACGAATTCCTCGATCTGTTAGGCCTCTATCACCACAAGATCCACGGCAAAAGTGGAAACGAGACCTAAGCTGCAAGTTTCGTGCCGTGCGCCAATCGTTGACAAAGGCCAGTTTTCGTGATATATTTCAACTGCCTTTGTGCGAAGAAAGGGGGTGGTTGCTAGAAGCCTCAATTCTTATTGGAAGAGAGAGTACAATGACACATTTCTTAAGGAGGAACAAAGATGTTCAAAATCAGGAGACTTTGGGCTTTATTGGCCCTGACGACAATCGTTGCCCTGCTGGTCACGGCTTGCCAACCAGCAGCGACACCGACGCCGGTGCCACCAACGCCCAAGCCGGCAACGCCTACGCCAGTGCCAGCGCCGGAGAAGCTGAAAGCGGCCTTCGTGTATGTGGCGCCCATCGGCGACCTGGGTTGGACCTGGGCTCACGACCAGGGACGGCTGATGCTGGAGAAGGAGCTGGGCGTCGAAACGGTCTACATCGAGAACGTGCCCGAAGGCCCCGACGCCGAGCGGGTCATCCGTGACTTCGCCCAGAAGGGCTACGACGTCGTCTTCGCTACCAGCTTCGGCTTCATGGACCACATGTTCACTGTGGCCGAGGAGTTTCCGGATCAGTACTTCGAGCACTGCTCCGGTTATAAGACGGCCGACAATATGGCCACCTACTTCGGACGGATGTACCAGCCGCGCTTCCTCTCCGGCCTGGTGGCGGCCAAGGCCACCAGTACCAACAAGATCGGCTACGTGGCCGCCTTCCCTATCCCTGAGGTTGTGCGGGGGATCAACGCCTTCACTCTGGGGGTGCGTGCTGTCAATCCGCAGGCCACGGTGCACGTGGTGTGGACTCAGACCTGGTTCGACCCGGTGAAGGAGAAGGAGGCGGCGGTGGCCCTGCTGGACGAGGGCTGCGACATCATTGCCCAGCACCAGGACACCACCGAGCCGCAGAAGGCGGCCCAGGAGCGGGGCGCGGTCAGCATCGGCTACGACTCCGATATGGCGCAGTTCGTGGGCGACACGGTACTGACCAGCCCGGTGTGGAACTGGGGGCCGTACTACGTCAACCGCGTCAAGGCCGCCATGGATGGAACATGGACGACCAGTCAGTACTGGGGCGGGATGAAGGATGGGATCGTGGACCTGGCTCCGCTGAGCCCCCAGGTGCCCGACGACGTGAAGGGCCTGGTGGAGGAGTGGAAGCAGAACATCCTGAGCGGCGAATGGGATGTGTTCTGTGGTCCCATCAAAGGACAGGCGGGCAAGCTGGCCATCCCGCCTGGCGAGTGCATGAGCGATGGCGACATGCTCGGCATCAGCTGGTTCGTGGAGGGAGTAGTAGGTGAGGTGCCCGGCGGCGCTCCCGCACCAGTAGCGGAGGTCGAGCTGCCCACGGTGGCCTTCGTCTACGTTGGCCCTACAGGCGACCTGGGTTGGACCTACGCCCATGACCAGGGACGACTCTACCTGGAGAAAGAGCTGAGTGTCGAGACCGCCTACGCCGAGTTGGTGGCGGAGGGCCCCGATGCCAACCGGATCATCCGCGACTACGCCGAAAAGGGATACGACGTTATCTTCGCCACCTCTTTCGGCTACATGGATGACGTGATCGAGATCGCCGCCGAGTATCCGGACGCCATCTTCGAGCACTGCACCGGCTACAAGATCGCAGACAACGCGGGCATCTACGACGGCCGGGGCTACCAGGGGTGGTATCTGGCGGGCATCGCCGCCGGCAAGGTTACTAAGACCAACGTGATGGGCTACATCGCTCCCTATCCCATTCCTGAGGTCGTTCGCAACATGAACGCCTTCACCCTGGGCGCCCAGTCGGTCAATTCTGAGGTGGAGGTTCACCCGGTATGGATCTTCACCTGGGTAGATCCGGTGAAGGAGCGGGAGGCGGCCCAGGCGCTGCTGGATCTGGGATGCGACGTCATCGCTCGCGAGAGCGACTCCACCGAGCCGGACAAGCTGGCCGAGGAGAACGGCATCTACGCCATCGGGTACAATGCCTACGTGCCCGACGTGGCCCCCAACGCGCTGCTCACCGCGCCCATCTGGAACTGGGGCGTCTTCTACAAGAAGGCGGTCGAGGACGTGATGGGCGGTACCTGGACCAACACCCCGGTCTGGTGGGGTCTGGCCGAGGGACTGCTGGACCTGGCCCCCTTCGGGCCGGCCGTGCCGGATGACGCCAAGTCGCTCATTGAGCAGAAGAAGCAGGAGATCATCGCCGGCACCTTCGACGTCTTCGTCGGCCCCATCAAGGACAACGCTGGCGAGTTGCGGGTGCCGGACGGAGTGACCATGCCCGACGAGGAGAAGCTGGCCTTCGATTGGCTGGTGGAAGGGGTTGTTGGTAGTATCCCCAAATAGTTCTAGGCTCCAAGGCCCGTCCGTTCGGCTGAGCTCACGACGAAGCCTCGGGCCGTCAAGAGTTCTGGCAGGTGACCAGCCGCCTGCCAGAACCCTTTTTCGTGTAGAATGTCACTTGGTCAGGCAGCCTCATCGTTGCCGTACGGGTTTTGACAAATGCTATCCATTGGGTTATACTACTGGCAAGAAAGGAGGTATGAACCAATGGCGAACGTGAAAACAGCTATCTCTCTACAGCGATCCCTCTTTGAACAGGTTGATGCCCTGGCCCAGGAATTGCAGATCTCTCGAAGTCGTCTGTTCGTGTTGGCGGTTGAGGCCTTCATCCAACGCCACCAGAATCGCCAACTGCTGGAAGCCATCAACGAGGCTTATGGTGACTTGCCCGACACAGAAGAACAGGCTCTCCGTGATAGGATGCGCCAACAACACAGGCAGATGGTGGAAGGGCAATGGTGATCAACCAAGGGGACGTATATTGGGTTGATTTAGATGAGCGATCAGGCTCAGGGCCAGGCTATCGTCATCCGCATGTGGTCATTCAGAACAATATCTTCAACCGTAGCCGGATTAACACGGTGGTGGTGTGTGTGCTGACGTCCAACCTCGAGCGGGCCAAGGCTCCAGGGAACGTTCTGTTGGAGAAAGGGGAGGCCAACTTATCCAAGCAGAGCGTGGTGAATGTGTCGCAGATATTCACCGTGGACAAGAGGGACTTGGTTGAGAGGATAGGCACGCTTTCTCGTAGGCGAGTACGCCAGGTTTTTGATGGCGTTTCGCTGCTTCTGGAACCGCGTGACATTGAAGAGCAGGAGAGTGTGGGAGTATGGGAGTATCGGGGACAGAATCCCCACTGGTGAGGATGCGGGGAATCACCAAGCGTTTCCCCGGCGTACTGGCCAACGACCACGTTGACCTGGAGGTGCAAGCGGGCCAGGTGCACGCCCTTTTGGGCGAGAACGGGGCTGGCAAGACCACCCTGATGAACGTCCTCTCCGGCCTCTATCGGGCTGACGAGGGGGAGATCTACATCGGGGGGCAACGGGCCGATCTACAATCACCGCGAGACGCCATTGACCTGGGGATTGGGATGGTGCACCAGCACTTCATGCTGGTCGAGCCGCAAACGGTGGCCGAGAACGTCACTCTTGGGCTCCAGACCCCACGCTTCTTCCTCAATATGGCACGCATCGAAAACAAGATCGCTGAGTTCTCCAGGCAGTACGGTCTACACGTGGACCCCCGGGCCCGCATCTGGCAGCTCTCGGTGGGGGAACAGCAGCGGGTCGAGATCCTGAAAATGCTCTATCGTGGGGTGGACATCCTGATCATGGACGAGCCCACTGCTGTGCTTGCTCCCCAGGAGGTGGAGGATCTCTTTATCACCCTGCGGCGCATGGCCGACGAGGGAAAGGCCGTCGTCTTCATCAGCCACAAACTCGACGAGGTGATGGCCATCTCCGATCAGATCACCGTCCTGCGCGGCGGGAAGGTGGCGGCCACGGTGAACACCGACCAAACCACGAAGCAGGAGCTGGCCCGGATGATGGTCGGCCGAGAGGTGCTTTTCCACATCGAGAAGACGCAGATCGAACCAGGCGAGGTGGCCCTGGAGGTCCGCAACCTGCAGGCGCTCAACGACAAAGGGCTACTGGCCCTGAAGGACGTCTCGTTCACCATCCGCCAAGGGGAGATCCTGGGTATCGCGGGCGTGGCGGGGAACGGACAGCGAGAACTGGCCGAGGTGGTCACCGGCTTGCGAAAGACGACGGAGGGGCGCGTGTTCATCGCCGGTTGCGATTTGACCAACTGCTCTCCTCGTCGGGTGATCCGGGAGCAGGTGAGCCACGTGCCAGAGGATCGGCTGGGGATGGGCCTGGTGCCCAATCTGGCAGTCAGCGACAACATCGTCCTCAAGAGCTACCGCGACCCACCTCTGGCTCGGGGGCCTTTCCTGGACCGACCGTCCATCGCCCGTTTCGCGGCCAGGCTGATCGAGGCTTTCAGCATAGCCACTCCTAGCCAGGAGACCCCGGTCAAGCTCCTCTCCGGCGGCAACCTCCAGCGCACCATCCTGGCCCGCGAGATCAGCGTCGGCCCGCGGCTGATGGTGGCCGTGCACCCGACCCGGGGGTTGGACATCGGAGCCACAGAGTCGGTGCGCAATCTTCTCCTCAAGCAGCGGGAGGAGGGGGCGGCCATCCTCCTCATCTCCGAGGACCTGGACGAGTTGCTGACCATCAGCGACCGCACCGCCGTGATGTACGAAGGCCGGATCATGGGTGTCGTGGATGCTGAAGGAGCGGATATAGAGGAGATTGGGTTGATGATGGCGGGAAGTGAAGTTCAAAATCCAAAGCTCAAAGCTCAAAGGACAAAGGGCAATGCACAGTCCTGAGGTAGAGAAAGCTGTGCGTTCTAGGGGTAAGGGGCGGGCACGGTGTGGGAGAACCCGATGCGGCAGCTTACCTGGCCGACGAAGCGCTGCAATCGGTGCGTATTCTCAGCAAGATGATTCAAGGAGCCAAGCGAACCCAGTAGCTTCTATTTGAACTTTGGATTTTGAGCTTTGGAGTTGGAGCCATGCGACTTATCGTCGAAAAACGCCTAGAATATTCTCGCCTCACCGCCTTCCTAGTGCCCATTATTTCGGTTGTTCTGGCGTTGCTGGCGGGGGCGGTGTTGTTGGCCGCTGCCGGAGCCAATCCGCTGACGACCTACAAGGCGATGGCCATCGGAGCCTTCGGCGGAAAGTACAACATCTCAGAGACGATGGTCAAGGCCATTCCGCTGATGTTGTGCGGCCTGGGGGTGTCCGTCGCCTTCCGGATGCTCTTTTGGAACATCGGGGCCGAGGGGCAGTTGGCGGTGGGAGGGATCGCCGCTTCAGGGGTGGCGCTCTTCTGGGCGGACCGCATCCCAGCTCCCTTGCTGTTGCCGACGATGGTCGTCGCTGGCTTTCTCGGCGGCGCAGTCTGGGGCCTGATCCCGGCTCTGCTCAAGGCCTACCTCCGCGTCAACGAGATCATCACTACTTTGATGATGAACTACATCGCCATCCTGTGGGTGGAGCATCTGTTCTATGGACCGTGGAAGGACCCCCAGGGCTACGGGTTTCCCGGCACCGCCCAGTTCTCCAAAGCAGCCTGGCTGCCGCGTCTGCCCGGCACCCGAGTCCACTTGGGACTGGCCGTCGCTGTGGCGGCGGGTCTTTTCATCTGGATTGTCCTGAGGCGCACCAAGTGGGGCTACGAGATCCGCGTAATCGGCGAGAACCCCACAGCAGCGAACTACGCGGGGATCAACATTGTGCGCAACATCATCCTGGTGATGATCCTCAGTGGAGGATTGGCCGGTCTGGCGGGGATGTCCGAGGTAGCCGGTATTTCCCACCGCCTGCAGAAGGGGCTGACGGTGGGCTACGGCTATACCGCCATCATCGTGGCCTGGCTGGGAAAGCTGAACCCTGTAGGGGTGTTGGTGGTCGCCATTCTATTGGCCGGGCTCCTGGTGGGCGGCGACCAGATCCAGATCACTATGCAGCTCCCCGCGGCGGTGGCTCTGGTGTTGCAAGGGGCTATCCTGTTTTTCGTGCTGGGTGGGGATCTCTTCACCAAGTACCGCATCCGATTGGAGAGGTGAGCGGGGGGCAGCCCCCACCCCGACCCTCCCCCACATGAGCAGAGGAGCAGAGGAGCAAGGGAGAACTCACCTCCGCACCTCCGCACTCCAGCACCCCTGCTCAAGAGAGGGAGAGGGAGAAGCACAGCAAGAGAGCATGGAGGAATAGAAGGATGATCGCACTTCTAGGTTCCATCCTGGCCGTCACCGTTCGGGCCGGAACTTCACTTGTATACGCCACCATAGGTGAGATCTACACCGAACGGGCGGGGATCCTCAACCTGGGGGTGGAGGGGATGATGATCATGGGGGCGATGCCCGCCTTTGCCGTTGCCTACAGGACTGGGAACGCGTGGGCTGGGGTGTTGGCAGCGGTCATCGTCGGCGGGCTTCTGGCTTCGATCCATGCCTTCCTGACCATCAGCCTTCGCGCTGACCAGACGGTCAGCGGGCTGGCCCTCACCATCTTCGGCATCGGGCTGGCCAATTTCCTGGGGCAGCGGCTTGGTCCCGAAGGCAGCCCTCTGGTGGGTCTCATCGGACCGAAGTTCGGCAAGCTGGAAATCCCCGGCCTCTCCTCCATCCCCGTTCTCGGCAAGGCCCTCTTCGATCAGGACATTTTGGTCTACGCCATGTACCTGCTGGTGCCCGTCGCCTGGTTCTATCTGCACAAGACCCGGCCTGGCCTCCACCTGCGGGCAGTCGGCGAGACACCCAAGGCAGCCGACGCCTTGGGTGTGAACGTGACCGCCATCCGCTATCTCTACACCATCCTCGGCGGGATGTTGGCAGGGCTGGGTGGGGCGCACTTGTCTTTGGCCTACACGCCGGGCTGGACGGAGGGGATGACCGCCGGGCGGGGGTGGATCGCCGTAGCCCTGGTGATCTTCGCCACCTGGGACCCGTTGCGGGCAGTGGTCGGGGCCGTGCTCTTCGGGGGGATCAACGCCGTGCAGTTTCGGATGCAGGCCGCAGGGACTACCATCCCCGCCGCCTTCCTGGGGATGCTGCCCTACGTCTTCACCATCCTGGTGCTAGTGATCATCACCTGGTGGGAGGCCTTCAGCAAGCGAGTGGGTGCACCGGCCGCCCTGGGGCTGCCATACGCGAGAGAGGAGAGGGGCTGATACCGGCATAGATCACCTGTTGTTGCCTACCCCGCGCAACGATCGAACTCACGGAGGTGCAGTTATCATGAGACGTATCACCCTACTATTAATGGGCATTGGACTCTTGCTCGTTGTTAGTTGCAGCACATCCACTCCAGAGCCCACGGCTACCGCTACCATGCCTTTGCCTACACTCACGCCCACGCCTTCGCCTACACCTACGCCTACACCTACGCCAACCCCCACGCCCACGCCTTTGCCTACACCCACGCCCACACCCTCGCCGGCAGACATCGCTCACCGAGCTGGCAAGCAGATGATGACCACCAACTCGCTCCATTTTGTCATTGAGCTTTCTGGTGAGGAGACTTACCTGGACAGCCCCCAGACGCTGGCGCTCAAGCGGGCTGAGGGCGGCCTGGTGCGGCCAGATCAAGTGCGCGGCATCGTCAAGGTGTCGTCGTTTGGCGCCGTGGCTGAGGTGGCCATCGTCGGCTTGGGAGACGATCAGTACATCACCAACCCGCTTAATCAGCAATGGGTAAAGCTGCCACCAGATTATGGTTGGTATTTTGATCCCACTCTCATCTTTGACCCAGAGTACGGAATCGGGCCTATCCTCAATGAAACAGCCTGGACGTTCGGCGCGGACGAGGAGATAGAAGGCCAGACTCACCGTCATCTGCGCGGCCAGTTGCCTGCTGAGCAGATCTCGCCCCTGACTGCCGGCATGATCAGGACGGGAGAGGTGACGATGGATGCGTGGGTGGGCCAGCAAGACGCCTACGTGCGCCGTATCCAGATCGTGGAATTGGAGAGCGGCCCGGAAGATCCGACCCATTGGCTCATCGAATTCTCCGCTTTTGATGAACCTGTAGACATCGAGGCGCCGCCTGTGCCCTGAGTTGCGTTACCCGGTGGAAACCACTACCATGTCCAACGATACGAATGCCCAACGCCGTCCCTATCTCGTTCTGATTCTGGTCTCGTTTGGGGTCTTTGTGGCCGCCGATGACCTCACGGTGGTTTCGACGCTGCTGCCGCAGATGATCGTTGACTTTGAGATTCCGGTGCCCACCGGACTGGACGACGCGGCCTGGATCGTCAGCGCTTACCTGATCGCCTACATCGTGACCATGCCCTTCATGGGGCGTGTGTCCGACATCTACGGGCGCCGACGAGTCTATTTGGCCAGTCTGGGGCTTTTTGCTTTCGGTTCGATCTTTGTGCCTCTGGTCAAAGACCTGCCGTTGCTCATCGTCTTCAGAGCGGTGCAGGCCCTGGGAGGCGGGGCGATGGTGCCGGTGGCCATGGCCATCGTGGGCGACCTCTTTCACGACCAACGCCGTCCACTGGCCATGGGCGTCCTGGTCGCCGTGGACACGGCTGGCTGGATCTTTGGCCCGCTGTACGGCGCTTTCCTGGTGCGCTATCTGGACTGGCGATGGCAGTTCTACATCAACATTCCGGCCAGCCTCCTGGCAGCGGTGACGGCCTACTGGGCGCTGAGGGCCTTGCCGCAGACCAGGCGGCGGGCACCGCTGGACATTCCCGGCGCGTTACTGCTAATGGGCGGCCTGGTGGCGTTGAACGTCGCGCTCTCGTACAGTGGAGGACGGGCGGCTACCGGCCCCTCGTTCGATTTTGACGCGCCGCCGCCCACCACGCGGCTTGTTCTGCCCTTGTTGGGACTATCCACGTTGTTGTTCGGTCTGTTTGCAGCGCTTGAGCGGCGTGTCTCGCAGCCGTTGATCGAGTTGGGCATGCTTCGGCGGCCCAATTTTGCCGCCGCCTGTGCGATCAACTTCTTGGTCGGTTTCGCCCTCATCATTGCCATGGTGGACGTGCCCTTGTTCATCAACATCATTCTCCCTGAAGGGAGCACCGTGGATGAGGCGCTACGCCTGGCGGCGGTGCGCAGCGGCCAGGTGCTGGCGGTGATGACGGGAACCATGGCCCTGGCCTCGTTGCTGGGCGGCTGGCTCTGCGGGCGGTTTGGCTACCGCCTGCCGACGGTGCTGGGACTGCTGACCGCCGCCGGGGGGTTTGGGCTGATGGGCACCTGGTCGCCGGGCATGAGCTACGGGTCAATGGCCATCCACCTGGCGCTGGCTGGGCTGGGTTTTGGGCTGGTGACGACCTCACTGAGCACGGCCGTCATTGACGCGGTGGGCGAGACGCAGCGGGGCGTGGCCTCTGGCCTGGTCGTCATCTTACGGCTGGTTGGCATGAGCACCGGCCTGTCGTTGTTGACCGCCTGGGGGCTGAAGCGTTTCGAGCAGCTCTCCAGCCGCTATGCCATCACCGAGCTTGGCAGCGTTCTCCTCGATCTCACGGCGCAAGTGTTGGACGAGACCTTTCTCGCCGCTGGCGGCGTGTTGTTGATGGCTGCCCTGGTGGCATTCTCGCTGCGGAGCAGGTTGCACCAGAGACCATCAGGCTGACTTCTCCCTCTTCGCACGACCACCCTCCCTTGAACCCCGATTGCTCACAGGCGAGTCCCCCAATGTTATGCGAAGCATCCTTTTCCTTACACTGGAATCAGCCTTTTCCTTACATCGTTGTAAGGTTTTTCGAAGTCAAAATTCAGGGTTTTCCCTATTGACATTTCATATAGCGATATGGTATAATATATGTGAAGAGGCATGCTGAAACGACTGAGGCAAGCCCAGTTGTAAATGCCTCGTGATTTCGACGAGCTCAATCCGAGGATTTGGCCGAGATAGGGCGCAAGAGTTCGCCCCCTGGTGGTGCCAAGCCAACACAGCCAACACTGCTCTCAACCCCGACGCCAGCCCAGGCCGCACTCTTGTGTGCCTAAGGCTGGCGTTTTGCCCTAGCGAGAACAACAAGAGGTGCAAGCGACGCAAGCTAAGAAGTACATAAAACGGAGGTAAGCCAAAATGAACAAGCGATACTTCTCAATCGCAGCTATTGTGGCTATCATGCTCAGCGTAGCCAATATGCTGCTACTGATCCGCGGCAATGTTGCTGCGTCACTGCTCTCAGCGACAAACGTCCCCCAACTGATCGGCTACCAGGGACGGCTGACTGACCCATCCACTGATGAGCCTGTCGCTAACGGTACCTATGATATGCGTTTCTGCTTGTACGCTGATGCTGAGTCCCCCCCTGGCCCCCAGCCCGAGGGCAGCGCTCTCTGGTGCGAAGATCAGACCGTCTCTGTCACGGATGGCGTGTTCAGCGTGCTGCTGGGGAGCGTCACGCCCATACCGGAGACCGTCTTCGACGGAACGGTGCGCTATCTGGGGGTAAGGGTCGAGAGTGATAATGAGATGGCGCCCCGACGCCGGGTAGCAAGTGTGGGGTACGCTTATCAGGCCGAGGAGTCCTCGACGGCCGACTATGCCAGTTCTGCCGGTAACGCGGACACGGTAGATGACATGCATGCCAGCGACCTTGCGGGGATTCAAGGACCGCAAGGGCCGCAAGGCCCTGTTGGAGCCACCGGTCCACAAGGACCACAAGGAGAGAAAGGTGACAAGGGTGATCGAGGGGATCAAGGGCCGCAAGGCCCTCCGGGCGCAACGGGACCACAAGGCCCTGTTGGAGCCACCGGTCCACAAGGACCACAAGGAGAGAAAGGTGACAAGGGTGATCGAGGGGATCAAGGGCCACAAGGTCCTTCGGGCGCAACGGGACCACAAGGACCTGCTGGAGCCACCGGTTCACAAGGTCCTCCGGGCGCAACGGGACCACAAGGACCTGTTGGCGCCACCGGTCCACAAGGGCCGCAGGGAGCGCAAGGACCCACAGGACCGGCCGTACACACAAGTGCGATATGCGTGAACGGTGCATACTCTGGTTATCTGTGTTTGACGAAGACGTGTAGCTGCGATGGTGGCAGACTGATTAGTAAGGTGTGGAGCAATTGTACAGTAACTTCGGATACAGGGTCCTGTAGCGCCCTAACCGCTGCTTATGGCTGTGCCGGCCAGTGTTGTGTATGTGCGCCATGAAGATCTCCCATGGCTGACTGTAGTTCCAGACGCGGGTGTCGGTGCTGATGACCCCATAACCTGTGGATAGCCAAGGCTGAGCGAGGTGAAGAAGAGACTGATGGCGCAGGACGTCTGTTGCTTTCGGCCTGGGCAGGGGGGACAAACACATCGCCACGGTGAGGCTCGACGTGTGGCCCTGGTTGCCGTCCCGTGGCTCTATCAACCCCGTGAGAAGGACGTCTAGGCCCTTATCAGTGAGCCTGAGAATGCGGCTCAACAAGCACGGGTCATCTTTTGGTACGGAGGTAATTGGAATGAACAGACGATTTCTGTCAATTGCGGCTATCATGGCCATTGGGCTGCTCACCGTCGTCAACTCGTTGGTGCTGGCACGACAAAACGCCAGCGCAGCTCATCTATCCGCACCGAACGTCCCGCAACTGATCGGCTACCAGGGACGGCTGACGGACGCGGACGGCAATCCACTAACAGGCACCTACAATATGCAGTTCTGCCTGTACGATATGGACGTCGGTGGCACCCCGGTGGACGGCTGGTGCGAAGATCAGACCGTCTCTGTCACGGATGGCGTGTTCAGCGTGCTGCTGGGGAGCGTCACGCCCATACCGGAAACGGTCTTCGACGGAACGGTGTGCTATCTGGGTGTGAAGGTAGAGAGTGATAATGAGATGACGCCGCGACGACAGGTAGTGAGTGTAGGGTACGCCTATCGGGCCGAGGAGTCCTCGACTGCCGACTATGCCAGTTCCGCTGGCAATGCGGACACAGCGGACTATGCCAGTTCCGCCGGCAACTCGGACACGGTAGATGACATGCATGCCAGCGAGTTTGCCAGTGCTACTGAACTCGATACACACAAAGCTAGTACCAACGCTCACCACACCCGCTATGCAGACGCAGAGGCTGTGGCAGCTATCAAGGCAGCTGATGGGGCTGGAAGTGGATTAGATGCAGACACGGTGGACGGCCAGGACGCCAGTGCGTTTGCTGCAACTGAGCATGGACACACTAATATCCAGGGGTTTTTCTGGAACAGCGCAG
This sequence comes from uncultured Anaerolineae bacterium, assembly GCA_964390805.1. Taxonomy (GTDB): domain Bacteria; phylum Chloroflexota; class Anaerolineae; order VGOG01; family VGOG01; genus CAYMKL01. The sequence goes on from CAYMKL010000032.1 coordinate 30,400, forward strand.
ATTTTACCTACGTTAAGGCAGGGGTAAACTGTGGAAACACACCCCGAACAGCGAATCAACTTTGCCAAGAAGCAGGCTTCAGTTCAGCGGTATACGCCAAAGGATACCATCACGGGGAATGTGCTGGACCCAGTATGCTTTCGTGCGAGGGAGTGGAGTGCTTTCCAGCCGCAACTAATTGCGTGGGAAAATCCAACCACATCGGCGAAATAAGGGAAGGTGACGGGAGCACCGAGTTCTCTGTGAGTGGTTGTGGCGGTTGGAACCCAGGCTGGTTCATCAGACTGCAATGCCAGCCATGACCAGAAGTGATATGATGTCCGATGTAGAGCTATCGTTGTCTTAAGCAGAGAGGCTAGCCTACGATGTGCCCCAGGGAGATTTGGGATCAGGGGCGACACGGAGTTTCAAAAGGGAGTGAATCCATGAAACCTCAACGCTCAAACAAGAAGCTTGCCCAAACTTTAGTCCACATACTTGTTCTACTACTCCTTGTTCCCAGTTGGCTGATTCCGACTCCAGGTTCTCTATCAACTGCCCTTGGAAGAGACGATTCGACCCTATCGTCAAGCCAGAGTGCCAACTATAAAATCACCGCTGACGTTCTCGTCGAGGGTGGAGGGCCAGGAAACTCAGGCAACTACGGGATCTTTGACGCCATCGGTGATGCAGTCGAAGGTGGGGAATCAAACAGCGACAATTTCACACTGTTCTCCGGCCCCATCCCTGTTTTGTATCCAGGTGACGTGTCCGAGTGGTCAATGGGCGTCCAGGAAGGCTGGAGCTACATCTCGCTGCCGCTGGACCCGATCACACCCTACACGGCCGAGGGCATGTGCAGTGAGATCAACAGCCAGGGCGGAAACGCGAGCGAATTTGACCGCTGGTACAATGATGACTGGGACAGCCACACCTGCGGCTCGCCCTCCAACGACTTCGACATCGAGCTGGGTTCAGGTTACTTCATTCGCAGCAACGCAGCCAGCACCTGGAGCATCGAAGGCGAGGAAGTGGCGACGAGTGTGCCGCTTGCCCTGCAGGTCGGTTGGAACTCCATCGGTGTACCTCATACCGATGCGTACACGGCCGAAAGCCTGTGCGACGAGATTATCAACCAGGGGGTGACGGCTGTCGAGATTGACCGCTGGTACGCCGGTGGCTGGGACGGCCACATCTGCGGCTTGCCCTTCAACGATTTCTCCATCGAGATCGGCAAAGGCTACTTCGTCAGGGCCAGTTCGGCCGGCGTAGTGACGCCCGCGAGAATGGCTTCCTGGTCACGGAGACTCGAACCCGTGCTGCGTGCGCCGATATTGGACATCAAAACATGGATTGAACAGTACCAGACTTCGCTACCAACACAACCTCCAGTTGAAGGTAAAGCGCTTGAAGAGTATCCACTTGCTCTGGGGCACAAAACCATATCCCTTGAGCCAACCTTGCCACAACATGAGTCTTTGGCTAGCACAACGCTTAATTCCACTGCCGATGCCTGCATACTTGAGGGCTACCCTACTGAGAACTTTGGTTCCACAACAGACATGTGGGCTGGTTATGACGATTATCTAAACCCTGATGGCGAGATTGTACGCAGTTTAGTGAAGTTCGATCTATCAACAATCCCGATAGGTTCAACGATCAACAGCGCAACGTTCGAAGCTTATCTAGTTGGTTCATGGGACTATCCCAACCGCTATCGTGACATCGCTGTTTACCGTATAACAGGATCATGGTCTGAGGGCAGCGTCACTTGGGTCAACAAGCCTGGCTTCTTCAGCGACTCTTATGATTCGAGGTCGATAGAGACAGAGGCTTGGGATTGGCATTCGTGGGATGTAAAAGGTCTGGTCCAAGAGTGGGTAAATGGCACCTATAGTAACCATGGGTTAATGCTCCGTGGTCCTGAGCAATCTGGCGCCGACTCTGCTTGGAGGAGTTTCTCGACAAAAGAGGGCTCTTATCCACCACGTTTGATCGTTGATTTCACGCCACCGCCCATCTGCTACAGCCTGACTACCAGTGTGGATCCCAGCGGCAGTGGAACGGTCAGCGTGAGTCCTGCACCCAACTGTGAAGGGGACAAGTATACCTCAGGCACTCAAGTGCAACTCACGGCCAACCCCGCCTCGGGCTACAGCTTCAGTCACTGGAGTGGCGATGCCTCAGGCAGTGCCAACCCTACCACCATCACCATGGACGGCAACAAGTCGGTCACCGCCCACTTCAGTCAGATCTGCTACAGCCTGGCCACCGGTGTGGATCCCAGTGGCGGTGGGACAGTCAGCATGAGTCCTGCCCCCAACTGCGAAGGGGACAAGTACACCGCAGGCACTCAAGTGCAACTGACGGCCAACCCCGCCTCGGGCTACAACTTCAGCCACTGGAGTGGCGATGCCTCAGGCAGTGCCAACCCTACCACCATCACCATGGACGGCAACAAGTCGGTCACCGCCCACTTCAGTCAGATCTGCTACAGCCTGGCCACCGGTGTGGATCCCAGTGGCGGTGGGACAGTCAGCATGAGTCCTGCCCCCAACTGCGAAGGGGACAAGTACACCGCAGGCACTCAAGTGCAACTGACGGCCAACCCCGCCTCGGGCTACAACTTCAGCCACTGGAGCGGCGATGCCTCAGGCAGCGACAACCCCACCACCATCACCATGGATGGTAACAAGTCGGTCACCGCCCACTTCAGTCAGATCTGCTACAGCCTGACCACCAGTGTGGATCCCGGTGGCGGTGGAACGGTGAGCGTGAGCCCTGCCCCCAACTGCGAAGGGGACAAGTACGCCTCAGGCACTCAAGTGCAACTCACGGCCAACCCCGCCTCGGGCTACAGCTTCAGCCACTGGAGTGGCGATGCCTCAGGAAGTGCCAACCCCACCACCATCACCATGGATGGCAACAAGTCGGTCACCGCCCACTTCACTGACACTTCCTGCGGCCCCACCTACGTCGGCGGACCTATCACTTCCGACACCACTTGGACGGCCGCCTGTTCGCCCTATATTGTGACGTCCGACATCCTTGTCATGGGAGGCGTCCGCCTGACCATTGAGGCCGGGGTGGTGGTCAAGTTTGACCCGGGCAGTAGTCTAACCGTCAACGGACAACTGTTGGCTGAGGGAACGGCGGGCAACGAGGTGTACTTCACCTCGCTCAAAGACGACAGCGTGGGAGGGGACACCAACGGGGATGACAGCACCACCGCACCAGCCAGAGGGGATTGGAGTTATATCTTGTTGGAGGGTGGTCAAGCCACCCTGGACTACACTGTGGTGCGCTACGGTGGATATGGTGCTGGATGGACCAGAGGCAATATCTGGGTCTCGTCCAGTGGCTCTTCGCTAACGATCAGCAACAGCACCATCAGCGAGAGTCAGAGCGCGGGTATCTATATCAATGCCGATAGTAGCACAGTGGTGACCATCACCAACAGTAGCATCATCAACAACGGCGGGGACGCGATCTTTGTCGACTGTGGGGGTGGGGCGGGCGTGCCTGTTATGAGCGGCAACACCATGAGCGGGAACGGGGGCGTCCAGGGCGTCGTCCTTGAGGGCACGCTGGGCGTTAGTATGACCTTGCCCTTCCAGCCTGGGGTCACCTACGTGGTGCACTCGTTGACGGTGGGGGAGGGTGGAGCTCTGACCATCGAGGCTGGGGTGGTGGTGAAGTTTCGTACCCACACAGCCCTGACTGTTCACGGACAACTGTTGGCTGAGGGAACGGCGGGCAACGAGGTGTACTTCACCTCGCT
>CAYMKL010000032.1:34259-56721 GCA_964390805.1 uncultured Anaerolineae bacterium
GGTCTCGTCCAGTGGCTCTTCGCTAACGATCAGCAACAGCACCATCAGCGAGAGTAACACCGCGGGTATCTATATCAATGCCGATAGCAGCACGGTGGTGACTGTCACCAACAGCAGCATCATCAACAATGGTGACAACGGCGTCCAAATTGGCGGTGGCGCCAGTGGCAATGTCATCGGCCCTGGCAATGTTGTTGCTTACAACGGCGGACACGGAATAGGCGTGTACAACCCAGATTCGCTGCACAATACCATCACCCAGAACAGCATCCATGACAACGATGGGATGGGCATTGACCTGGGAGATGGCGGCAACACCGAACTGGCCGCCCCGCTCATCACCGACTTCGACCAGGGCGGTGGCATAGTGACGGGCACGGCCTGTCCAGGCTGTACAGTAGAGGTTTTCTCCGACAGTAGCGATGAGGGAGAGGTCTACGAAGGCCAAACGGCAGCCGATGGTGCTGGGAACTTTGTGTTCAACAAGTGCGCTCCTCTCACCGGCCCCCATCTGACCGCCACGGCCACCGATATGGCGGGGAACACCTCGGAGTTCTCCAGTCCGGCGGTGCCGCCGGGGCCCACCATCTCCGATGTCCGCACGACCAACGCGCGCGACACGTCGTTTACTGTCTCCTGGATAACCAATGTGGACGCCACCAGCGAGGTTCACTACGGCACCGACCCAGCCAACCTGGACCAAGTCGCCTACGACGACCGGGGGGGAGAAACCAGCGACGATACTCACTATGTCACTCTGCTGAGCCTGAGCCCGGACACTACCTACTACTTCGATGTAGCCTCCTGGGGGACGAGAGACGATAACGAGGGGGCACACTACATGGTGACCACCGGCCCTACGCTGGAAGTACCGGTATCGGACACCATTTACGGACAGGTCTTCAAGGAAGACGAGACGACGCCGGCTGAGGGGACGATAGTCTACATCACGCTGTTTGACGACGACCAAAATGGCAGCCCTGGGCAGGCGGCGCTGATGTCCAGCCTGGTGGACAGTAGTGGCTACTGGTACGCCAATCTGGGCAATGCCCGAACGGCCGATTTGGGTGACTATTTTGAGTACTCGGCGAGTGGGGACGAGATGGAACTGGAAGCGCAGGGGGCCAGCCATGGCACAGCCAGCCAGACAGTGGACACAGCCAATGATAGCCCGGCTCCATCCATGGTGCTTGGTTCCATTGAGCCACAGATCCGCCGCTGGGTTCCGGTAGGCGTGAGTGGTCCCTCGGCCCGTCATGGCCATGCCATGGTCTATGATCCCGAAGGAGAAGTGATCGTCCTCTTTGGCGGCTGGGACGAGAGTGGCCACCGACAGAATGACACGTGGGAGTTCAACGGCTCGGTTTGGACTCATGTCATCCCGGACACCTCTCCCCCGCCCCGAGCCTTTCACAGCATGGTGTACGACTCGGCTCGCCAGCGGATCGTCCTCTTTGGAGGACAAAGTGATGGGGGTACGCTGGACGACACGTGGGAATATTACAATGACAACTGGGTTAAAGTCCTCCCCACGGATCACCCAACAGGACGATGGTCTCATGCTATGGCCTACGACCCTCATCGAGGTGATCGAGGGAAGGTGGTGCTGTTTGGGGGCTGGGACGGCGTAGATTCTCTCAATGACACCTGGGAGTATGACGGTGAGACTGAGAACTGGTCGAAGATTACCATTGCACCACCAATTCCCTCGATTAGATACAACCACGCGATAGTCTACAATGCTGATCGGAACCGAGTGATGCTCTTCGGGGGCTTCGATGGCAATAGCCTCAATAGCCTCAATGATAGCTGGGAGTATGATGGAAGTACATGGACCTTACTTGGTCCTTGTGCAACACCACCAGCGAGGCATGGGCATCGTTTGGTCTACAACAGCAACTGGCACCGGGTTGTGCTGTTCGGTGGTCGCCAAAGCGAGACGATCTTCCTCGATGACACCTGGGAGTATGACGGTAGCACATGGACGCAAATCCTCCTCGCTACGAGGCCCCAGCCTAGATCGCACTGCGGTCTTGCCTATGACAGCGGCCGAGATCAAGTAGTTCTGTTCGGAGGATGGGATGGTTGGGACGGAACTCCGCGGTTTGACGACACTTGGGAGTACGGGCCGCCCATGGCCGACCTGGAGATCAGCAAGACCGACAACCCGGATCCAGTCACAGCGGGAGGTGCCCTGACCTACACCCTCGCCGTGACCAACACGGGGCCGTCAGACGCCACTGGCGTGACTGTCACCGATACTCTGCCTGCGGGAGTCACCTACGTCTCAGCTACGCCTAGTCAGGGCAGTCCCTGCAACGAGGCGGGCGGCACCATCATCTGCAACTTCGACTCCATAGCCAACGGGAACAATGTTGCGGTCACCATCGTCGTCACCGTTCATGCCTCGACCACAGGGACGCTCACCAACACGGCTGAGATCACGGCCACCACGAGTGATCCCGATCCGAACAATAACACGACCACCGAGGAGACTGCTGTTGAGGGTGTGTGTATTCCAGGCGACTGCAATGGCGATGGGGTGGTGAACGCCGGCGACATCTCGGCGTGTGTGCTGGAAATCTTCGATGGCGATGGCATCCAGCCGGAGGATGCACCTGGCGGCACTTTCCCTGGTACTCCGTGCTGTGATTCCAACCAAGATGGAATCATAGATGCCGGGGACATCTCCTGCATTGTGCGGATCATCTTCTACGGTCCAGGCGCGTGCAGTGGTGGAAGTAATGTCAAGCCAACTGGCCAGCCTGTCCCACTTGGCCAGGCCGTGTCATTGGATGGTCCGGCCCTGGCTATCCCGGACGATGTACCAGCGTCACCTGCCGGCAGTGCGAACGTGCCGGTGAACTACACAGCCAATGGGCACAGCATCAGCAGTGTGATCTTGTCGGTGGATTATGACGAGGAATGGCTGAGCTTCGATGCGACAGACGGCAATGGGGATGGCATCCCTGACACGGTTACCTTCAACTTACCGAGTGCATTCAATGGTTCGGTGACCTTTGATGCAACCGATACTGACGGTGAGTTGGATTTCTTCATGGCCGATCTTTTCCCGCCTCTGGCTTCACTATCAGATGGGGAGATTGTGTCCATTGAGCTGGATGTGGGGGAAGCGCCTGGTGGGACAGTGACGGTGGTTGGGTTCTCGCAGGACCCTGCGGCGTCGTTTGGCAATACGGAGGGTCAGAGCGTGCCGGGCACGACGGACGATGGTTCAGTGATCATCGGTGGGTCTGCAGATCTGGTGATCGTCAAGGCTGACGATCCGGACCCTGTGATGGCTGGAGAGGTTCTGACGTACACGCTGAGCGTGACCAATACTGGGCCGTCTAATGCCAGTGGCGTCATCGTGACCGATACTTTGCCTGTAGGTGTCACCTTTGAGTCGGCCACACCCAGTCAGGGTAGTCCGTGCGGTGAGGCCAGTGGCACTGTCACATGTAACCTGGGTACCATAGCTAGTGGCCACACTGCAACGGTCACAATCGCTGTCATTGTAGATGCCTCGGTCGCGGGCGTGCTCTCGAACAGGGCTGATGTCGCGGCCAGCACGAGTGATCCTGACACAGGCAACAACACGGCCACCGAAGACACCACAGTCGAAGGGTGTTACGACTTCGATGGAGACGGGCAGGTGGATGTAGATGACGTCATGCGAGTGGCCAGCCGGTGGCGCACGTCATGTGACAATCCCGATCCCGACGATGATCCCGGTACGCCCAGCTATGAAGCCCGTTACGACCTCGACGGCGACTGTGACATAGACATCGTGGATATCATGATAGTGGTGACTCACTGGGGAGAGATCTGCTTTCCTGGGAGTGAGGCTTATCACTTGAATGTTTCGTCTGAGGAGTAGAGAAGAAGCAAGCAAGAAGGAAGGGGGGAAACTCCCGTCGCCGAGGCCTCCTCGGGCATAGTGGAGAAACTTGATGTCGAGGATCTCACTGTCAGAGCTCAGCGCATCCTTGCCGGCACAGTCAAGGGCTCGCAAAGCCATTGGAACTCTGAGAGAACAGCTATCTACACTGATATTGCTGTTTCTGTTGAGCGTGAGATCAAAGGCTGTTCCGGCCAGAAAGAGATCTTGGTGAAGGTTCCGGGGGGAATCGTCGGTGAGATAGCCATGCAGGCTTCCACTGCACCGACATTTGAGAATGGCGAGAGGGCGCTACTCTTCTTGGAACGCGAGGATGAAGCCTTTCGTGTCCTGGGTGGATTTCAAGGTAAGCTTACCATTCAAGATGAGACTGTGCTGGGGCCAGGTGCCTCCTTGTCAGATTTTGTCGAGGAGATAGAGCAAATCATCGACCGGCAGGGACCGTGAGCACTGGCGGGGCGAGGAGGATTTCCCCTACAGGGTAGTTGATCACTGGGTAGCTCGGGCTGATGTTCTGTCAAAAGGCAGGAGGAGGTGGTGCTTTGTGCATGATGCTATGAGGGTGACCCCGACCAGTGGGGGCCAGTTTGAGTAGGAAGACAAAGTCTTCCTCAACAAGAGTGAATCAGGGGGTATCAGAAATGAAGAAGTGGATTTTGCTTTCAAGTTGCCTATTGGTTGCAGCATTGATCGCCATGCTTTGGGTGGGTACCGTCTTTGCCGAAGTAGAGAAGCTCACTCTAGAGGAGCTAACCAATAGGGCCAGTACAATTGTCAGAGGGGTCGTGGTCAGGCTCAAGTCCCATTGGGACGAAGACCATGCTGTGATCTACACCTCAGTCACCATCTCCGTCACGGACCACGTGAAAGGAAGACCCGAGGCCGAGGAGATCATCATCGAAGTCCCCGGAGGGATAGTAGGGGAGATCGGGATGACAGTCTCAGACGTCCCGAGGTTTGAAAAGGGTGAGGAGGTGATCCTCTTCCTAGAGGAGTACTTCCAAGCGCTCCAAGTGGTGGGGTGGTTCCAAGGCAAGTACACCATCGTGGACAACATGGTGGTAGAGAAGAGGATACCGGTCAATCAGTTCATTGGCCAGATTCACGCCATCATGGAAAGGTCCGGTATCCGGATCGAGCCTACACCCACGGCAGAGAAAGGGCCGACGAAGCCTGCCATGGAGAAGTTCCGCCATGAGCGCCTGGATATCACCAACACCACCGAGGGGCCTAGGCCAGAGGCTCTTGGAGAGATTGCCCCATCTGAAGCCGCCGCTGGATGGACCAACATCATGACTGAAGGCTTTGAGGGCGCCTTCCCAGGGACGGAGTGGACTCTCGATGGAGATCCGACCTGGGATGAAACCTCTTACAGAGCCCATTCGGGTAGTTGGAGTGGCTACTGCGCTGATGGTGGTAGTAACCGGGTAGACCCACCCGGCCCGTACCCAAACAACGTGCGTGCCTGGATGGTCTACGGGCCCTTCAATCTTAGCGATGCCACGGATGCCGAGCTGCTGTTCTCCCACTGGACCAAGACAGAGCCAAACTACGACTATCTCTTCGTCGGGGCCTCGATCAACGGCGCCAACTTCTATGGCACGGGCTACGGCGGCGACTGGGCATCCACGTGTGGCGGATGGTGCGAGGAGGAGAACTTCGACCTAACCGATGTCTACACCCTGGGCAACCTCTGTGGCCAGTCCCAGGTGTGGATCGCGTTCAAGTTCCACAGCGACTCCAGCAACACGTACGAGGGTAGTTATCTGGACGACATTACCCTCCGGAAGGGGGATAATGGAGGCGATGTACCCCATATCGACAGTCTCAGTCCAGATCATGGACCTGCCCACGCTGACGAATTGGGATCATGCGACTGTGCGGCCGATAGCACTCGTGTAACGATCAACGGCTCCGATTTCGGGAGCGCCCAAGGAACCAGTTATGTACGGTTCTGGCGTGTGGACTCCACGTACTATAATGCCTGCGTGGAGTCTTGGAGTGATACCCAAATCGTAGCCCGCGTGCCCGGTTGCGTTAGCAGCGGCGATGTGGTGGTTATCACTGACGGTGGCACCAGCAACGGGGTTTACTTCACGGTCACTTACTCCTATGGGGGAGGGAAGTGGCCCAAAGGGGGCTACCCGCAACCCATGTCGGAAGAGTATAGAGTGAATGCTAGCTCTGGTCCAACTGGGGCGTTAGCAGCCATTCACGCGGCGGCTGACACGTGGAGCAACGTGATCTGCGCAGATTTCTTCTTCCGCTACGGTGGAACATCGGAGGAGAAAAGTTACGGCTACAACGGCGAGAACACCATCCTGTGGCAGGACTTGCCAACTGGTATCCTAGGGGTGAACTCGACCGTGTGGTTCACTTCAGACCCTCACACTATCATCGAATTCGATATCGCCTTTAACACTGACTACACCTGGGGCACGGATTGCAGCGCCGGCAAATACGATGTCCAATCAATCGGTGCCCACGAGTTGGGCCATGCCCTGCAATTGCTGGATCTCTACGACACTGCAGACGAAGAAAAGATCATGTATGGCAGGGGCAGCGCAGGTGAGTGTAAGAGAAACCTGCACCTTGCTGACATAGCTGGCATCTGCTACATCTACCCACTTGAAGCCAGGCCAGACTTGATTATTGAAGACATCTCTTGGAGTCCTGATCCCATTAGTGGAGATGACAACGTAGTTTTCACAGTCTACATCAGGAACCAAGGTGATGTTGATACTAGCCCTTGGGGCCCTTTTGATGTTCAGTACTACATTGACGACTCAAATCTCGGTGAGTGGATCATTGATAACATAGCGGCGGGGACTACCATCTCTAGACAATTCACCTGGGACGCGAGTGCAGGCAATCACACTGTAAGTGCCTATGCTGATCATGGTGGCTTCATCCCTGAGAGCAATGAGAACAACAACGAAAGGGAGGAGTCCTTCTTTGTTCCTTGTCCAGACCCGCCGACTACTCCCTACAATCCGTCGCCTCCTGATGGGGCCACAGGCGTGTCCATCAACGCCGACCTGAGTTGGTCTGGGGGGCATCCTTGCCCTGGCGAGTCGGTCACCTACGACGTCTACTTCGACACCTCCGATCCCCCGACCACCCTGATCTGCGACGACGTGTCAAGTGCCACTTGCGATCCAGGGATACTAGACTACAACACCCACTACTACTGGCAAGTGGCGGCAAACGGGCTCAATGGTCCTAGCGATGGCCCAGTATGGGACTTTCTCACTACATCTTGCCCAGATCCACCAACTACTCCCTATAATCCTTCCCCTGCCGATGGGGCCACAGGCGTGTCCATCAACGCCGACCTGAGTTGGTCTGGAGGGCATCCCTGCCCTGGTGAGTCAGTCACCTACGACGTCTACTTCGACACCTCCGATCCCCCGACCACCCTGATCTGCGACGACGTGTCAAGTGCCACTTGCGATCCAGGGATACTAGACTACAACACCCACTACTACTGGCAAGTGGCGGCAAACGGGCTCAATGGTCCTAGCGATGGCCCAGTATGGGACTTTCTCACTACATCTTGCCCAGATCCACCAACTACTCCCTATAATCCTTCCCCTGCCGATGGGGCCACAGGCGTCTCCATCAACGCCGACCTGAGTTGGTCTGGGGAGCATCCTTGCCCTGGCGAGTCAGTGACCTACGACGTCTACTTCGACACCTCCGATCCTCCAACCACCCTGATCTGCGACGATGTGTCAAGTCCCACTTGCGACCCGGGGACACTGAGCTGCGACACTCACTATTATTGGAAAGTAGTGGGAAACGGGCTCAATGGCCCTAGCCCCGGCCCAGTATGGGACTTCACCACGGGCTGCGATGGGGATGGTCCCAATCTCACGATACCAGACCGGATTCCAGCTTATCCTGGAGGGTCTGTGGAGGTGCCGATCGAATACACGAGTAATGGGCATGAGATCTCCGCGCTGACATTCTCGGTTGACTTTGATGAGGGCTGTCTCTCGTTCGATGATACGGATGGTGATGGCGATGACATTCCAGATGCCGTGACCCTGAACATCCCCGGTGAGTTCAATGCCTCAGTGACTTACGATTCCCAGGACACAGATGGTGAACTAGACATCTTCATCGCCGACCTGTTCCCGCCCTTGTCGGGGTTGCCTGATGGGACACTGGCTACCATTGAGCTCACTGTCACGTGTACACCATCGGATGAGCCTATCATTGTACCCGTGAACTTCTCGTCTGACCCGTCTCCCTCCTTCGGCAATACCGCCGGTCAGAGTGTGTCAGGGACCTGGGATGGTGGTTCGGTGGAGATTGTAGTTTGCATTCTGGGGGACTGCAACGGCGATGGAGTGGTAGACGCTGGTGACATCTCAGCGTGTGTACTGGAGATCTTCGATGGGGATGGCAACCAGGCGGTGGATGCTCCTGGCGGCACTTTCCCGGGCACTGTGTGTTGTGATTGCAACGAAGATGGAATCATAGATGCGGGGGACATCTCCTGCACTGTGTTGGCCATCTTCAGCGGGTCTGGCGCGTACGGTGGTGGGGGTGGTCGCGAACCAACGACTGGTGAGGCTGTCCCATTTGACCTAGCCGAGTCACCTGACGGTCCCGTGTTAGCCATCCCAGAGCAGCTGCGAGCCTGGCCCGGTGCCAGTGTGACTGTGCCCATCAACTACACTGCCAATGGGCATAGCATCAGCGCCGCGGTATTCTCGGTGGACTTTGATGAGGAATGGCTGAGCTTCGATCCTGCAGACGACGATGGGGACGGGATTCCTGACGCCGTTAGGTTCAACGTACCGGATGAATTCGGTGCTTCGGTCACCTTTGACGCGAGCGATACTGACGGTGAGTTGGACTTCTTCATCGCTGAGCTTTTCCCACCACTGGCATCGCTGTTGGATGGGACCATCATAACTATCAGGCTGGATGTGGCCCGGCCGTTTGGCAGAACGGACGTTTTGCCCGCCCGACCTCCCTTTGGTGAACTTCGGACGATCGCAGCAGTTGGGTTCTCGCAAGACCCCGCGGCTTCACTGGGGAACCTGGTGGGGGAGAGCGTGCCTGGCGTGACGGAGGACGGGTCGGCGCTGATAAGTCTTACACACATTGGGCACCTGCCCTGATTACCACCCGTGCATAGGGATAGTCGGGTAGACATCGCCGGCCTGGGCCGTTGCCGAGTGATGAAACCAAACCACTGCCCCTCCCTGTAAGTCCTATCTAAGGTTAGCCTGTGATGAGGACATTGATGCTTGGGGGGGAGTCACTGGTAGCCTGATGAGGGCATCACGACGGCGCTCATCTGAGCGCCATCGTGTTCTGCCGCTGGTCACCTCCATGGCCTATGGGTAAGTCCTGTTGTTCGCGGATGTCACATGCCATGGTGGCAAGCGTCACATGGTGCGACAAGAATCATTACAGGAGGAGTCCTAATGGGCAAGCGAGCGTTTCTAGAAGAGCATCGTTGTACTCTTGGCAGGATCGCTGGTGTTCTATTGTTCCTGGTGGTTCTGGTGCTGGTCAGCAACGTGCAATCTGCCAGCGGGTACCTGAGTGAACCAGGGGATCATGATACGGATCCATCCATGAATCGGCAGAACGGTTCCGGCCCAATGTTGGACATCCCCGACGGTATTCCAGCGGTCGCTGGGGGGAGCGTTTTGGTGCTCGTGAACTACACCGCCAATGGCCACAACATCAGCAGCCTGATCTTCTCAGTGGATTATGACGACGAAAGGCTAGACTTCGATCCGACAGACAGCAATGAGGACGGCATCCCTGATGCAGTCACCTTCAATGTACCGGGTGAATTCAGTGGTTCAGTCATGTTCAATGCAAGCGATACTGATGGTGAGTTAGACTTCTTCATCGCCGACCTCTTCCTGCCTCTGGCTTCTCTGTCAGATGGGGCGATCGTGTCCCTTGAGCTGGATGTAGGTGACCTGCCTGGCATTGCGGCGGTCAACTTCTCGCAGGATCCGGCGGCGTCGTTTGGCAACACAGAGGGTCAGAGTGTGCCGGGCACGACGGATGACGGTTCAGTGATCATCAGTGGGTCTGCCGACCTAGCCATCACCAAGACCGACGACCCGGATCCGATCGTCGCCGGCAGTCCCCTGACCTACACCCTCACCGTGACCAACACCGGTCCGTCAGACGCCACCGGCGTGGTCGTGACGGACACCCTGCCTGGGGGTGTCACCTTTGAGTCAGCTAGTCCCAGCCAGGGTGGTCCCTGCAGTGAGGGGAGTGGTATCGTCACTTGTGACCTGGGCAGCATAGCTGGTGGTAACACTGCGACGGTCAGCATCGCTGTTACGGTTGATGCCTCGACCACGGGGACGCTCTCCAACACCGCCGACGTGGCAGGCAATGAGCCTGATCCCAACACGGACAACAACACAGTCACCGAGGAGACCATCGTCGGCTCTGGCCCACTATTGGACATCCCTGACGGTATTCCAGCGGTCGCTGGGGGGAGCGTTTTGGTGCCCGTGAACTACACCGCCAATGGCCACAACATCAGTAGCCTGATCTTCTCAGTGGACTATGACGACGAAAGGCTAGACTTCGATCCGACAGACAGCAATGAGGACGGCATCCCTGATGCAGTCACCTTCAATGTACCGGGTGAATTCAGTGGTTCAGTCATGTTCAATGCAAGCGATACTGATGGTGAGTTAGACTTCTTCATCGCCGACCTCTTCCTGCCTCTGGCTTCTCTGTCAGATGGGGCGATCGTGTCCCTTGAGCTGGATGTAGGTGACCTGCCTGGCATTGCGGCGGTCAACTTCTCGCAGGATCCGGCGGCGTCGTTTGGCAACACAGAGGGTCAGAGTGTGCCGGGCACGACGGATGACGGTTCAGTGATCATCAGTGGGTCTGCCGACCTAGCCATCACCAAGACCGACGACCCGGATCCGATCGTCGCCGGCAGTCCCCTGACCTACACCCTCACCGTGACCAACACCGGTCCGTCAGACGCCACCGGCGTGGTCGTGACGGACACCCTGCCTGGGGGTGTCACCTTTGAGTCAGCTAGTCCCAGCCAGGGTGGTCCCTGCAGTGAGGGGAGTGGTATCGTCACTTGTGACCTGGGCAGCATAGCTGGTGGTAACACTGCGACGGTCAGCATCGCTGTTACGGTTGATGCCTCAACCACAGGCGTGCTCTCCAACACCGCCGACGTGGCAGGCAATGAGCCTGATCCCAACACGGCTGATAACACAGCGACAGAAAACACAACCGTCACCACCTGCGGCCCTACCAACGTCGGTGGGCCCATCACTTCCGACACCACCTGGACGGCTGCCTGCTCTCCCTACATTGTGACCAGCGGCATCCTCGTAATGAACGGCGTCACCCTGACCATCGAGCCCGGTGTGGAGGTGAGATTTAGCCCCGGACTTGCCCTTCGGGTGGATGGCTGCCTCATTGCCCGAGGAACCGAGGAAAGCCCCACAGTTTTCACCTCAAACCAGCCCGACCCAGCCCCTGGCGACTGGGGCTATATCCTGTTTGCCGATTCCAGCGTTGATGCCACCTACGATGGCGATGACAACTACACCGGTGGCAGCATAATGCAGTACTGCACAGTGGAATATGGGGGTGGAACAGGCGGTGGTTCTAGTGAGGTCTGGATTCAAGACTCCTCGCCTTTGATCACTCAGTGTACCATAAAGGATAGTGCCTCCAGTGGTGTATCTATCTATGGTGATAGCTCGCCAAGGATTAGCCACAACTACATTCGCGAGAACCACTCTTCATATGGCGGTGGAGTGCTGGTGGATACCAACATTGGTGGCACTAACATAACCCATAATACCATCTATAACAACTCGGCCAGCCAAGGCGGGGGCATCTACATAGAAGGCTATGGGGAAATAAATGTAGGAAGCAACAGAATCACTGACAACGTAGCTACCCATCAGGGTGGTGGTATTTGTGTGCCGGTCCTTGGCGTCTCGCATCATATCACTATCACTAACAACCTGATTCTCCGTAACACTGCACAATCTGAGCAACCAGGGGGTGGTATTCGTGCCTATAGTTGCAATATCCTGGGTAACTTGGTCATAAGCAACACCGGAGGTCTAGGGGGGGGCATCTGGAGCGAGCATGGTACCGTTGAATATAATGTGGTTGCTTGGAATCAGGGCACGTCAGGAGGAGGAATCAATGCCTACGACACTGATGTTTCTCAGAACACTGTGGTGGGGAATAACGGTGATCCTGCTGGTTTGTTTCTCAACTTCTGCAACTTAACCGAGGAAACTGCGATAACTAATACCATCGCTTACAACATGGCTCCTCAGGGAGGGGTTGGGGGAGTAACGGTCATCGCTGCCACCCACGACTGGAATTGCCCATCTCATGATGAGCGTTTATCCTTCAGGTCTAACAATGTGTTTGGAAATACTGGCTTCGCACTGCGGAATGCTATGTCTAGTGCGCACCCAAATCTTGATGCCACCAATAACTGGTGGGGAACCGACGATGAATCAGAAATCCAGGATAAAATCTACGACTGGTTCGATGACTCCGACCTGGGCATCGTGGATTACAGCCCCCCTCTCACGGGTACCAACACGGTTGCTCCCATCTCGCCGTCCACCGGTTTGACGGCCACCCGTAGCTGCACCTCCATCACCCTGAACTGGTCCCCCAATCCCGAAAGTGACCTGGCGGGATACAAAGTCTACTACGATACCATCTCCGGCTTCCCCTACAATGGCACAGGAGCCAACGAGGGAGACTCTCCCATAGACGTGGAAAATGTGACCAGCTTTACCCTTACCGGTTTGACGCCGGGCACCACTTACTACCTGGTTATCACGGCATATGACAATGACGCCGACGACACCGACGACCAGACGGAAGGCCACGAGAGTTGGTATAGCGACGAGGTGTCAGTCCAGACGGAGTCGCGATGCATCTGCACCGTGACCAGCACGGCAGATAGTGGCCCTGGCTCGTTGCGGGATTGCATCCAGGACGCGAGCACACGGGGTACGGTTACTTTCGACCCGGTGGTCTTCCCTCCGGACAGCCCAGTAACAATCACCCTGACCAGCGGCCAATTGCCGGACCTGGACGACGGCAACGTGACGATTGACGCCAGCAACGCGGGGGTGATTCTAGACGGCAGTGCCTTCTCTAGTGGAGAGGATGGTTTTGGTGTCACGTCTAGTGGCAACGTCATCAAGGGAATGCAGATCGTCAACTTCCCCGGTGACGGGATGGAGATATGTTGTGGAATGGCACAGGGCAATGTCATTGGCGGTTCGACACCGGCCGACCGTAATGTCATCAGCGGAAATGGCCAGAATGGCATAAGAATTGATGGGGCTGGTGCGATGAGCAATACCATCAGCGGCAACTACATCGGCGTGGATGCTATCGGCCTCAATGTTCTGCCTAACGGCGAGCATGGTATACTAATCTACGATGGTGCCAGCCACAACGTCATCGGCGGTAGTAATGCCTCGCCGAGTGGAGCTTGCAGCGGCGAGTGTAATCTTGTCAGCGGCAATGATGGCATTGGCGTCTTCATCTACGGCAGTGGAACAACCAGTAACACCGTCAGCGGCAATTTCATCGGCACCGATGCCAGTGGTACAATTGGACTTAGCAATAGTGGATGGGCCAACGTGTATATCCAGGACGGCGCTAGCTTCAACGTGATTGGCGGTAGTGGGTCAGGTGAAGGCAATGTTATCAGTGCCAGCCCCGAGTCGGGAATCGAACTAAGTGACGCAGGAACCACTGGCAATGTCATTCAGCGCAACCAGATCGGCACCGATGCCTCAGGCACCCAGTCGTTAGGGAATGGCAGCTTCAACGTGCGCCTGGAAGATGGCGTCAGCGACACACTGGTGGCTGACAACCTGATCAGTGGTGCGGGTGAGGAAGGCATTTCCATCGTGCGAGGTTCGCACCACAACACCGTCAGTGGCAACTACATCGGCACCGACGCCGCTGGTACCGCCGCTATCCCCAACGGCGGCAACGGCGTCTCCATCAACGATGGTGCCAGCTACAACCTCATCGGTGGCGACACACCTGACGAGCGCAACCTCATCAGTGGCAACGGTTCTGTTTGCCGCTGGTGCAGTGGTGTCAACATCAGTGGCAGCGGCACAATGAGCAACACCGTGCGGGGCAACTGGATCGGCCTAGACCTGGACGGGACTCGGCAGGCGTTCCCGGCCGACGTGGCCATCGCGTCTGACTACTCCAACGACTGCATCCTCTATGTGGCGACCGTCTCCACCGGCGTCCACAAATCCACCAACTGCGGCGACACCTGGGCTGAAGTCAACAACGGCTTGACCGAATCACAGTTTATGCAGGTGGAAATCCCGCCCGACGCGACTGACGCGAACACCGTCTACGCTCTGGCGGAGAACGGCTACCTGTTTGTCACGACCGACGGCGGGGCCAACTGGAGCCTGGTCAGCACAACGCTGGAGGGAATTGACCGGCGCAACCTGGTCCTCTCAGCCGAGTTCACGAGCGACCAGACAATGTACGCTTCGGCCGAGCATTGGAGCTGGGATGAGTTAGGGGGCGGCCCTGGCGTCTTCAAATCCGAGGACGGCGGCGTGACCTGGACGCGGATAGTGAATGACATGGACGATGACCACGTCTGGAAGGTCGTCGCTTCACCTGACCCAGCCGAGAAGGAGACCCTCTTTGCCCTGACTTGGAGCGGCATTGAGAAATCCAGCGGCGGGGGGGAGAACTGGTCCACTATTGATATTCCGGATAGCGAGGATCTGAGCGACCTGGCGCTCTCGCCCGCCTACGCCAGCGACCAGACGGTCTTTGTCACGGCCAACACCGGCCGGGCCTACTCCTCGACCAATGGCGGCGGGAGTTGGACCGGGGTAGACGCTTTGCGCGGCGACCCGCGCTTTCTTGCCCTTTCGCCGGACTATCCCAACGACCGGACAGTGTGCCATGGTGGGGGCTGGAATCACCCAATCTATTGCTCGACCGACGGCGGAGTCACCTGGACCCAGACCGATACAAGGCTGCCAGGTTGGCTCAGCGATGCTGGTACAGGCATCCTATTTTCGCCCGACTATCCTACTGATCCGACGATGTTCGTCATCAGCGTCGCTGGGATGTCCAGGTCTATGGATGGGGGTGCGACCTGGCAACTAGTCAGGGGGCTGCGCGACCTAGGCAATACGACTGGTGTCTCGATTGATGGGGGGGCTAGCCACAACACTATTGGCCCGGACAACGTCATCAGTAACAATCACTCTGGAGTGAGCATCGACGACGATGACACCGCCTACAACGTCGTGACCGACAACCTGATCGGCACCGACCCGACCGGCACCTTTGCTCAGGCCAACAGCCACGACGGGATACAAGTCAGTGGTCATCACAACCTCATCGGCGGCGCCGGGCGGAATATCATCAGTGCCAGCCTGGTAGACGGCGTACGAGTCAGCGGCGCGCAAACCCTCTCCAACATTGTCTCCGGCAACTACATCGGAACGGACATCAGCGGCGCGGCTGCTATTGCGAACCACGGCGCCGGAGTCTCAGTCCATAGCGGTGCAACGCTGAACGTGATCGGTGGTGACGGCGTAGGTGAGGGTAACGTCATCAGCGGCAACGGCTATGGCGTCGGCATCTGGGATTCTGACACCATGAGCAACACTGTTTCTGGCAACTACATCGGTACGGATGTCAGTGGCACAGTGGCCATCGGCAACGCTTGGACCGGGGTGACGATCCACGGTGGCGCAAGCTTCAACTGCATTGGTGGGGAGACTCCTGGCGAGCGCAACCTTGTTAGCGGTAACGACGGGAATGGGGTCGGAATCAGTGACGCTGGCACCATGAGCAACACCGTCAGCGGCAACTACATTGGCACAGATGCCAGCGGGGCTATCGCCCTGGGTAATCATGAGAACGGTATCGTCATCGGTGGTGGCGCCAGCTACAACCTCATCGGTAGGGATGAAGCTGGCGAGTGCAACGTCATTAGTGGCAACGCTTTCAATGGTGTGGGCATCTGGGATGCGGGCACCAATTACAACACGGTCATCGGCAATCTCGTCGGCACAGGCGCCAGTGGCACAGCCGCTATTCCCAACGGTGAAACCGGCATCGTGATCGGTAACGGGGCCAAATTCAACACCATTGGTGGGGAGACATCGGGCGAGGGAAATGTAATTGGTGGCAACATCAATGGCATTGGTATCTGGGAACCAGGGACGGACAGCAACCTGGTAGTGGGCAACTACATCGGGATGGATATCGCCGGCGTCAACCCGTTGGCCAACGACAGAGGGATTGTCATTTCGCTGGGTGCGCAGGGAAACAGCATTGGCCCGGATAACATCCTCAGTGGCAACAGGTGGGAAGGCGTCCACATCTCCGGCGACGACACGCTCCGTAACACCATCACCCAGAATTCCATCTACAGCAACGGTGGTCAGGGAATCGATCTCGTAAATGGCGGCAACTTGGAACTGCCTGCGCCGTTGATCACCAGCACCGACCTGGGAGGTGGAACTGTGGCCGGCACGGCCTGTGCATGGTGCAGAGTCGAGGTCTTCTCCGATGATGAGGATGAGGGCCGTGTCCCCGAAGGAACCACCACCGCCGACGCCGACGGCGACTGGTACTTCACCAAAGGTTCACCCCTGGCCGGTCCTCATGTCACAGCCACAGCAACCGACTCGCAAGGCAACACCTCCGAGTTCTCCTGCGTGCTCTTCGGTGACCTCGACGGCGATGGCGACGTGGACGTCGAGGACATCATGCTCGTCGCTGGCCGGTGGCGCACCTCATGTGATAACCCCGATCCCGACAACAACTCTGACACGCCCAACTATGAGGCCCGCTACGACCTCGATCACGATTGCGGCATTGACATCGTGGACATCATGCTGGTAGTGGCACACTGGGGGGAAGCATGTGGGGGCTCCATCTCCGGCCACGTTCATCAAATAGACGGGGCCACTCCAATTCCCGATGCGTGGGTATACGTATTGGACATGGATTTCCAATATGTGTCTGGCAGGGATTCACGATCCGATGGCAGCTACCGGATTAGTGATTTGATGCCAGGAAGCTACTACGTTGCTGTACAGGCATTAGGGTACGGCGGGGTGTACTACGACAATGGTTACGATGATCCTCATGCCACGCTTGTGACCGTCATGGCTTCAAGTGATACCCCAAACATTGATTTCCTTTTGTCGCCGGAGGCCACGATATCAGGATATGTGTACGAGAGCGATGGCATCACCCCCATTGCCGGAGCAACTGTTCAGGTATGGCCTCAGCATGGGGGACAGACTCGTAGCTCTACCACGCAGCCCGATGGTAGCTACACCGTTGGCGGGTTGTCAACGGGGTACTATGTCGCCAAAGCTGAGGCATCCGGCTATCTAGCGGAGTTCTATGACAATGCCACAAGTTGGGAAACAGCTACCCCCATCTGGGTTGCACAACCAAGCAATATCCTTACTATTCATTTCACTCTAGATAGGGATGAGCCGGTGGGCACCACCATGGTTAGCCTCATCCGCGACTACAACAACGAGTCGAACGTGGGCAACCTGGTAACCGATGGCATGAGGTGGAAAGCCGACCTACTGGATGATGATGAGCTCAACGGCTCCGTGGACATTGCCTTCACTAACCCTGGCGGCCTACGGGCCGACATCATCATCCCTGACGGTGTGCCCCTGCCCTACACCATCACCTGGGGGATGACCCTTGGCGTCATGCCTTTTGGCAACACCGTGTTCCTGATGGACCTGACGGGGGCCCAGATCCAAACACTCTTGGACCAGGCTGCAACCCTGTACAAGGGCATCCTCCAGTCGTCTGGCATCTCCTGGAAGTGGCACAATGATTGCCGTTGCAATACTCCCACCACTTGGGACGCCTTCGATGTCGAGGTTGGTGGCGAGCCACTAGACCCCTCCAAGGTCTACCGCGTAGTGACCAATAATTGGCTAGCTGCAGGCGGGGACGGCTGGGTCACCTTTGCCGAGGGCACCAACCGGTGGGATGCCAACTACGACATGCAGGAGGCGGTCAACGACTACATCGCCCTGAATTCACCCATCAGCCCTACTATTGAGGGACGCATCACCTACGTGGAGTAGGCGGCGACCACAGCGAGCTTGACACCCATCATGCGAAAGGCCACGAAAGGCGCGAAATGCTTTCGTGGCCTTCGTTTCTTTCGGTTCTTGACCGAACTGACTCTTTCTGCTATAATGGCAGCAACTTCGGAGATGAAGGCGGTAAAGGGAACGAATGCGGAAAGCTCTTCTACCTATCGGCGCAATTGCTTTGATTATAGCATGGGCCGTGACCGGCTGCGGAACGTCGGCTGACTCTGCTACCGCCACCCCTTACCCCACCTACACTCCCTATCCCACCTACACGCCGCTCACTTCCTCAGCAGCGACGCTCCTTTGGCCCAGCGGCTGGAAGGATAACGTTGTCTCCTGGGAAGACGCCGATCAGTACTATGGGCGAACCATGACGGTGGAAGGGGCTGTGGTCAAGACCTACAACTCCGGCGGAGCCGTCTTCTTGAACTTTCAGGAGGACTTCAAGGATCACTTCAAGGTGGTCATCTTCCCCGACGACTGGGGCGAGTTTCCAGAGCCACCGGAGAAGCTGTTCCTGGGGCGGATGGTGCGGGTGACGGGGGTGATTGCTGAGTATGAGGGAGCCCCCGAGATCATCGTCAGGGAGCCCTCTCAGATTGAGATGGCGGTTGATACTTCGTGCCCGCCCTGTCCTCCCTGCCCAACGACCGTCCCCACCCAGCCGCCAGTTGCTCCCACCGAACCGGCAGCCACGCCAACCCAACCGCCAGTTGCTCCCACCCAACAGGCGATCACCCCGACACAACCGGCAGCCACGCCGACCCAACCGTCGCCCACTCCTACCCAGCCGCCAGCCACGCCGACCCAACCGCCGGCTACTCCTGTCCAGCCATCAGCTACTCCCACCTCACCGGCTGCCCAGGCCACGCCTGCTCCGTCAGAGATCGTGGTTTCCTGGCAAGACGCCGCCCAGTACTACGGCCAGATCGTGACCGTAGAAGGCAGGGTGGTCGCGACCTACAACTCGGGCAAGGTGGTCTTCTTGAATTTCCACCAGGATTATCGCACGACTTTCAAGGCCGTCATCTTCCCCGACGACTGGGACAAGTTCCCTCAGCCGCCGGAGGAACTCTTTCTGGATAGGCTGGTTCGGGTCACTGGCCTGGTCAAAGAATACAAGGGTGCGCCGGAGATCATCATTGAGGAATCGGCGCAGATCGAGATAGTTGAAGAATAGTCACTGCCAAAGACGCCTCGGTCAGAGACCCTCGGCGATCAGAAGAGTTTGGAGGCTTAACAGTGTTGGAGACTGCTGTCGAGGCCGCTCGTGGGGTGGGCCAAATACTCCTGGAGATGTTTGGAACGTCTCAGGAGATTAGAATCAAGGGGCTGCGAGACGTCGTCACCGAGGCCGATCTGGCGGCTCAAGCCAAGGCGGTAGAGGTCATTCGATCTCGGTATCCGGACCATGACATTTGGGCCGAAGAGGTAAGCCAGACGCCCGACGGCGCGTCTGATTATTGCTGGATCGTGGATCCCCTGGACGGCACCACCAACTACTCTCGCGGGTTTCCGTGCTTTTCCGTCTCCATTGCGCTAAGCTATCGGGATGAGGTCACGCTGGGAGTCGTTTATGATCCCCTTGGCGAGCACCTGTTTCGAGCACAACGCGGCCAGGGCGCTTACCTCAATGATGATGGAATCCGCGTCGGGACTGCCGATGCGCTAATAGATGCCGTGATCGGCCTTGACTGGGCTCACCAGCAGGAGGTGCGCTGCCAGATGGTCCGATCGGTGGCCGAAATCGCTCCTGAGGTCAGGACGCTGCGCAGCACGGGGTCAGCGGCCCTGGGCCTGTGCTCGGTGGCCGCGGGCTGGACAGACGCCTATTTCAATCTCTCGCTGAAACCGTGGGACGTGGCAGCCGCCAGCGTGATCATCCAAGAAGCCGGAGGGGTGGTCAGTGACCTGGCTGGCCTGCCCTGGCAGACCAATTCCGACGGCTGTCTGGCCAGCAACGGCCTGATTCACGAGGCAATCTTAACCCTGTTAGCGAGGATCTAGAACCCATGTCCTTGAGACGAATCATTCACTGGATAACCCAACTGGTCGTTTTTCTGGCCTACGTCTTGGCCATCAACGTCCTGGTCGTCACCCTGACGGTGCGCCTTTACGAGTGGCGGTATCAAGATCGCATCTACCCTGGGGTCACTCTCTGGAGTCTCGACTTGGGTGGACTTGGGCTGGATGAAGCCATGACTGTCCTGGATCAGCACTTCAATCCATACCAGGGAGAACAGTTGATCTTGCATCATGGCCAACAGACTTCGGCGAGCTCAGTCGAGTCGTCGTGGCAGGTCTCGCCTTCGGATTTGGGCGTGAGCCTTGATGTGGCGGCTACCGCAGTGTCAGCCCACGCCGTAGGGCGACGAGCCACCCTCTGGGATAGCCTACAGGAGCAATTCGAAGCGCTGAGGTATGGCCACGAGGTCGAGCCTATCCTCAACTTCGACGCAGGCGTGGCCATGGTCTTCCTGAGCGAGTTGGCCCGGGAGGTGAATCGGCCGGTGCGCAACGCCGACCTGACGGTGGATGGCCTTCAGGTCGAAGCCGCTTCCAGCCAGGTGGGGTGGGACGTGGACCTGGCAGCCACGTACCAGCTTCTTTACCAACGCATCGCCAGCTTCTCAGGAGGTGAAGTGGAGCTGTTTGTAGAGGAAAAGCACCCCCTCATCGCCGACGTCAGCGAGACCAGCACTCTGGTAGAGACCATGATAGGCAGCCCTCTGGTTCTTAGCCCCAACCTCGAAGCGCTGGGCGAATTGGTGGGGGACCTGCAGGCCTGGACACTGAGCCAGGAGGCCATCTCCGCCATGTTGATCATCCGCCAGGTAAAAGAAGACGATGGCCAGGTCAGGCTGGAAGTTGAGCTAGACCAGGGGAAGCTTAGCGCGTATGTTGAGGACCTTGCTTCTCAGATTGAGCGATCTCCTGAGAACGCCCGTTTCGACTTCGATGAGACGACCACTTCGGCTGAGCTCAGTGCAGGCGGCAGCCTGACCCCCATCGTCCACAGTCAAGAGGGGCGAACCCTGGATACCACTGAGACGATGCGGCTTATCAACGCCCAGGTTACTGCCGCCGACCGAGGGATTACCTTGCCTATCTTGGCCGTCAGGCCCCAGGTGGCCGATGACGACGGGCCTAGCCTGGGAATCGTGGAACTGGTCAGCGAGGGTGTCACCTATTTCAGAGGCTCGTCAGAGGGCCGGGTACGCAACATTCAAGTTGCCTCTTCTAAGTTCCACGGCCTGGTCGTCCCTCCCGGAGAGACCTTTTCTTTCAACGCGCACCTGGGCGAGGTCAGCGCGGAGACTGGCTACGAAGAATCCGTCATCATTTTTGGCGATCGCACCCGAGTGGGGATTGGCGGCGGCGTCTGCCAGGTGTCCACCACTGCCTTCCGTGCCGCTTTCTGGGGTGGCTTCCCCATCCTCGAGCGCACACCTCATGGCTTTCGGGTGAGCTGGTACGAGCCACCCATGGGGCTGGACGCTACCGTCTACTCGCCGTACGTTGATCTCAAGTTCCTCAACGATACACCCTACCATGTCCTCATCCAAACCGAGGCCGACACGCAAACAGGGTCGCTGGCCTTTCGCTTCTACAGCACCAAGACCGGGCGCACCGTGGAGATGGAGGGGCCTTTCGAGGAAAACGTGGTCCCCCACGCGCCGCCCATATACGAAGACGATCCCACACTGCCCAAGGGAACGACCAAGCAAGTCGAGTGGGCCAAAAATGGGGTTGATGTCACCCTTTACCGGATCATCAAAGAAGGCGACGAGGTGATTTCCAGAGAAGAGATCTTCAGCCGCTATCGGCCCTGGCAGGCTCGGTACCTGGTGGGAACCAAGGAATAGAGACAGCGCCGGCGATTCCGTCGGCGCTATCTCCAATACCCAATATCCAATATCCATCCAACCCAGCCCCTTCGGTGAGTTGGTGCTAGAAATACCGCCCCTCGTCCAACACCACATCCTCATCGCCGATGACCCTGAACTGGCGCTCCTGCCCTTGAAACTGCGGAGCCTGGAAAGGCGGCCTCGTGGTGAGCCCGTCGAACCGCTGCATGTAACGAGGCTGGTTGCTCCCTGGGTTGACGATCACCACCGGCGGGTAGTCTCCTCGCCACTGCTGCACCTCCCGCTCACTACGCCTCCCCTGCCTCCCACTCACCGCCACGATCAGCAAACTGGTCGGTATTGAGGCCAGCACCCCGCACGCCACCCCAACCACCACCGCCATGGCATCGGTGGACATCCGCTTCCCAATGATCACCGCCAGGGTCACAGCGAAGGCAATGATCGCTACGGTTGCTACTCTCTTCATCGAAATCCTTTCCCCCCTCCCTGCCAGGGAGGGGCTGGGGGAGGGTGGGTCGCACAAA
>CAYMKL010000033.1:0-56418 GCA_964390805.1 uncultured Anaerolineae bacterium
TCAAGCATATTGTCCCCCTGAATGGGGACAGTCGATTGTATACACGACGTAGTAGCGATAGAGTAGCTTCGCCTGGAAGCGCCGCAGGCCCAGCAGCCAAAGGGGAAGCTTCCAGTAGATGCCGATGAGGAAGAGAAACTTGGTCAGGCCGACGGTCTTGTGTCGTATCCCCAACCTTTGGGCCAGCTTGAGAGCATCCCGCTTGCTTGCTCGGTCACTGTCTCTGTCTGGCATCAGCAGGGCCAACACCTTGTCGGGGCCCAGGGCCCGGGCAGCAAGGGCCGCTACCACCGCTGAATCTATCCCACCGCTCAAGCCCACGATGGCTCCATCGCGCTGGAGGGCATCCACCTTCCCCCGGATGAACTCCTCAATATGGATGGCTACGCCCGCGGCGTCAATGGTTAGCTCTGCCATCCGCCCTCTAAATGGTAGCCCCCGTGCAACTCGGCAAGGACCTTGCTTTGCAGCTCCAATAGCTCCTGTGTACCTTTCTCTGCCAAATCCAGCAACTCGTGGATGACCTCGCGGTCGAAAGGCTGGCCCTCAGCAGTGCCCTGCACCTCCACATATTCCCCTCTGGCCGTCACGACCACGTTGAAGTCCACTTGGGCCACGGAATCCTCTTCGTAGCAGGGATCAAGCATTGCCTGGCCGTTCACCACCCCGACGCTGACAGCGGCCACGGGCGTTGTCAGGACACCGGGGGGAAGCAGGCCGCCCCGGATGAGCTTATTCAGGGCTATGGCCAGGGCCACGTAGCCGCCCGTGACCGAAGCCGCGCGAGTGCCTCCGTCGGCCTGGATGACATCGCAATCCACGGTCAGTGTACGCCAGCCCAGCTTCTCCAGGTTGACGGCGGCTCGCAAGCTCCGGCCGATGAAACGGCGGATCTCCTGGGTGCGCCCCCTGAGACCCCTGGTCTCGCGAGGAGTGCGCACGTGGGTAGAGCGGGGCAGCAGGGCGTATTCCGCCGTGACCCAACCCTGGTTGCGACTCTGGAGCCAAGCTGGCACCCTTTCTTCCACGGTTACGTTGCAGATGACCCGCGTGGCGCCCATCTCGATCAGGACTGAGCCCTCGGGGTACTGCACGTAGTCCGGCGTGATCGTCACCGGCCTGAGCTCGTCATTCCTCCGTCCGTCAACCCTCATGGCCTCTTCTCACTTTCCTCCACGCTGACACTGCTACCAAGGGGCGTCCCCGCCCCGTCAAAGAGCGATTCGGCCGCAAATCGGGGCGAGGCTTGTCCTGAGCTCGTCGAAGGGACGCCCCTCCGTAGCAGGTCAAAAGAACTCTTGCTGATCCACTTAGTCTTGCAGGCTCTGAAGTCGTTCCTGCAACTTGGCTTGCCTTTGGCGATAGCCAGCCAGCTTATCCCGTTCCCTCTCCGCCACTTGGGCGGGGGCCTTGGCCAAAAAGTCCTCGTTGGCCAGAAGCTTTTCGGAGCGAGCGATTCCCTCGGTGACTTTCTCGATCTCCGCATTTAATCGTTGGCGTTCCTTTGCCAGATCAACCATTCCTGCCAAGGGCAAATAGACCTCCACACCCACCACCACCAGGGCCAAAGCCTGGGTTGGCTTCGTCTCCAGGGTGCGAGCTATGTCCAGCTTGTCGGCATCGAGATGCGCCGAGGCGATGAGTATGTCCCTCTGGCCAGACAGCAGCTCGTATTCCTCGCCGGCAGCGATGATGGCTTCGATGCGCCGCCCTGGCTCCACCTTGTACTCCGCACGGGCATTGCGTATGGTGCGCACTATCTCCATGATTAACGCCATCTGAGCTTCCGCCGCCTCATCCATCGGCCCAGCCTCCGGCCAAGGCGCCACGATCAGAGCCTCCGGCCACTGCCCCCCCTCGCCCCCCCCCAACTCTGGGGGGGAAGCTTCACCTTGTCCCTTGTCCCTTGTCCCTTGTCCCTTGTCCCTAGCCCCTGACCCCTTCAACTGCTGCCAAATCTCCTCGGTGACGAAGGGCATGAAGGGATGCAGGAGGCGCAGGGTACGATCAAAGACGTGGATCAACACCTGCCGAGCCGTATCCTTGGCCTCGTCGTCCTCGCCATAGAGCCTGATCTTGGATATCTCGAGGAACCAATCGCAGTACTCCCCCCACAGGAAGTCGTAGATCTGCCGGCCCGCTTCGCCAAACTGCCAGTCCTCCATGAGGCGAGTCACGTTGGAGATCAAGCGGTTGTGGCGGCTCAGGATCCAACGATCTGGCAATGGCCAATGGATATTGGAGGGACTAGGGACTGGGGACGAGGAACCAGGGTCCCCTAGTCCCTGACCCCTGATCCCTGATCCCTGATCTCCAAGATCGTTGGTCATTTGCGAGAGCACGAATCGTGCCGCGTTCCAGATTTTGTTGGCGAAGTTGCGGTTGGCCTCCACGCGGGTGAGTGAGAGCTTGACGTCGTTGCCGGGAGTGGAGCCGGTGAGGAGGGTGAAACGCAAGGCGTCGGTGCCGTACTCGTCCATGACTTCCAGGGGATCCACCCCGGTGCCCTTGGAGCGGCTCATCCTCTGGCCGTGCTCATCCCGCACCATCCCGTGGAGGTAGACGTAGTGGAAGGGGATGTCGCCGGCGCACTCCAGGCCCATCATGATCATCCGGGCCACCCAGAAGAAGAGGATGTCGTGGCCAGTCTCGAGGACGGTGGTGGGATAGAAGTAGCGCAAGTCTTCGGTGTCGTCGGGCCAGCCCAGGGTGGAAAAGGGCCACAAGGCCGACGAGAACCAGGTGTCCAGGATGTCCGGGTCCTGGCGGATGTTGGCGCTGCCACAGGCCTGGCACGAGGTGGGATCCTCCAACGTCACTGTGAGCTCGTCGCAGTCGTCGCAGTACCAGACCGGGATGCGATGGCCCCAGTAGAGCTGGCGGGAGATACACCAGTCGCGAATGTTCTCCATCCAGTGGAAATAGACCTTGTTGAATCGCTCCGGGATGATGGTGATGCGCCCGTCGCGCACAGCGGCGATGGCCACCTCGGCCAGGGGCTTGATCCTGACAAACCACTGAGTAGAGAGGCGAGGCTCGATCACCCGGTCGCAGCGCTCACAGTGGCCCAGGGCATGCAGGTGATCTTCGATGCGCACCAGCAGGCCCTCCTTCTCCAGGTCAGTCACTATGTTGCGGCGACACTCGTAGGTGCCCTGCCCGGCGTAGGGGCCAGCCAGCTTGCTCATAGTAGCATCGTCGTTCATCACGTCCGGCATCTCCAAACCGTGGCGCGTCCCCATCCCGTAGTCTGTGGGGTCGTGGGCCGGAGTGACCTTCACCGCGCCGGTGCCGAAGTCGGGATCCACCACTGGATCGGCGATAATGGAGATGCGCCGCCCGATAGCTGGGAGAACGGCGGTGCGTCCCACCACCTCGGCGTAGCGCTCGTCGTCGGGATTAACGGCCACCGCCGTATCGCCCAGGATGGTCTCAGGGCGGGTGGTAGCTACCTCGATCCACGCGGTGGCTCCCTCAGCCCAGCGGCCGCTGCCCCACTCCGCCGAAGGGCCTTCCCATCCATCGCCAATGAGGGGGTAGCGGACGTGCCAGAGGTGAGTCGTCTCTTCCTGGTGGATCACCTCCAGGTCAGAGACGGCAGTGCCGCAGCGGGGGCACCAGTTGACCATGTAGTATCCGCGGTAGATCAGCCCCTTGTCGTAGAGCTGGACGAAGGAGGTGCGGACAGCGCGGGAGAGGCCCTCGTCCATGGTGAAGCGCTCTCGTTTCCAGTCGCACGAGGCTCCCAGGCGGCGCAACTGGCGGTTGATGGCCCCGCCGTAGCGCTGCTTCCAGGCCCAGCCCAGGCGGACGAACCAGTCTCGCCCCAGGTCGTAGCGGGTCAGAGGTAAGGGTGCCCCCCCGTCGTCGTCGGGAAGGGGGAAGCCAATCTCGCGCAGGAGGTCGTCGGCGGTGCGCTTGTCCAGGGCCTGCTCGATCATGTTGTGGGTGCCGATGCTGGCGTGGTCGTTGCCGGGCAACCAGAGAGTAGGCTCGCCCCTCATGCGGTGCCAGCGGATCATCAGATCCTCGATGGCCATTACCAGGGCGTGGCCGATGTGCAGCTCCCCAGTGATATTGGAGGGGGGCATGGAGATCACGAACGGCTTCTGCTCCCGGCTGGCCCAGCCGCGCTCGAACTGGGTCTCCGGGGCGAAGTAGCCTTGTTTCTCCCACCAATCGTATAGGCGCCCCTCTACGGCATGGGGATTGTAAGTTTTGGGTAATTCCATGATAGATACCTCCTCGAAAATTGCTGGTTATTCGTGCTCGTCAGCGCTCGCCCCGATCCACGATGATATCTTCAGATAAAAGGGATGTTCCTCTCAACGCCTCGCGGAGCTCTTCAACCTCCTCGCGCTCCACTCCCCGCCAGAGGGTATCCACGATGACCTTGTTCAGCGACTGCGCTGATTGCGCTGCCCGTTCCCGTAGGATCTGGTGAAGCTGTTTTGGCAACCGTACCGTCAACTTGACCCTTTCCATTTTGGCTACCTCGTGCAAGGATTGCCTCCGCGGTGGCACACCAAAGTATAGGGAAAATCGCCTAGCTTGTCAATTGTTTATCGCCGCCATAAACCAAAAAGCCCCTCCCGTCAAGGACGAAAGGAGCTCACCTCCCGTGGTACCACCCTGCTTGGCAGATGGCTGATAGCCCGCTTCGCTCGATAGCAAATGGCGCTATTGGCTATCCATCATCCACCCACTCGATGCTGTAACGGGCTCACCCGTACTGACCTACTGCAAAGGCTACAAGCCATCAGCCATATGCTATCAGCCAGTAGACTCCCAGGCGACCTTCGGCGGGCATCCCTGCGAGGAGCTTTCAGCCAACGACTCCTCTTCTCTACCAGGTTCGACCCGCCTACTCATCCTGTTCATCGTCTTTCATTCATCAGGTTGTTTTCAGCTAAGGAATACCTGTCGGCCTCAGAGTGGTAGGAATTCCACTCGATTGATCAAATCTTCGGGCTCTCCAGCCTTGGCAATGATCTCTAAATCGTGGACACAAGTTCCAATAGAAACGCGTAGTTGATGAGCATAGATCACTCCGCGGAAGGGGAAACCTTCTCTTTGTCGTTTGGTAGCCTCGGCGAGGAGGTCGTCATCTTGCGTGAAAAGCACGCGTCCCAGTTCGCCAGCCCGATTCAGTAGTTCTGAATCGTCCATACGACTCGCACCATCCTCGTGCGCTGTTATCACATCGACTTTTCGCATACGGAGTCCGATGGTGATCGCCCGTGGCACATGTTGATCCATGTAGAACGCAATAGCCATCAGATTAACCCCTTGACTTGGAGTCGAGCTACAAGGGGTGAGGGCATCATCTCTCGGCGAACTTCATCAACAAACTCAAGCCGCTGTTCTATGTCCCGGTCGAGTTCTTCCTGATGATCCCAGTAGTAGGCCAGGGCTGAATAGATTTGGCCCAGCGTCAAGTAGGGATGCTGGAAGTGTAACTCTTCTGGACTCCAGCCATAGGCCATTCTGCCCAGGACGAGTTCGATCACCTTCATATTTGTTCCGGCAATGATCGGCACATTATCTCCGTTGAGGGTAACGTGCTCATATTGCGTTTCAACAACTGACATGGACATCTCACTTTCCAGGGTGATAGCTTCCTTTTCCGTTTAAGTTTCGTAGTGGGCAAGAACTCAACGCTCTCGTTCTTCATCCCATCCAGGCGGAGAGTATCTGTTCATCTGTCAATGATTCTAACCCATACCCCAGAAAATGTCAAGCACCGAACAAGCCCTCAAGGGTGCTGATGAACTGCGCGCCAATGAAGGCAAAGGCAACAGTTTTGATCGTCTTCCCCACCCAACAACTCAGCAAGAACCGCGCCAATGGAAAACGCAGAGCGCCGGCGGCGATGCCAGCCAGATCGAAGAAGGGGTTGGGTATGGCCGAGAGAGCCAGGATGGTGGCTGAGCCATTGCGCTGCATCCATCTCTCCAGCCGCTCGTACATCTGCCAGTCCTCGATCACGGCTTGGCCCCCATAGCCAGCCAGGTAACCCGTCAGCTCGCCCAGGGCCTCGCCGATGCCGGCTACCAGCCCCACGAGGAGGGGATTCAACACCCCACCCATAGCGAGAACAAAGGCCAAGCTAGGAGCAGGAAAAATCACGGTGGCGTTCCCCAGCAAACTGATCAGAAAGACGCCGGCATATCCATAGCGCTCGAAACGAGCTAGCTCATCGCGAAAGACGGCGATGGCCAGGCTAACGACAACAGCCAACACCACCGCCCCAAGCCGTTGATATGTTTCCTTTCTTTGTGTTGTTTCTTGCGTGACTCTACTCTTCAATCAGTCTACCAAACTTTCTCGTCCTCTGGCTATAGGCAACCAGGGCTTTCTCAAGCTCTCCCTCGTCGAAATCGGGCCAATAGGTGGGAGTGGTGTAGTACTCAGCGTAGGCCGTCTGCCAGAGGAGGAAGTTGGAGAGACGCATCTCGCCGCCGGTGCGAATGAACAGGTCGAGGTCCGGCAGACCAGCCGTGTAGAGATAGCGGCCAAAGAGCTCTTCGTCTATGGCTGCGGGGTCTATTCCCTCGGCTATGATACGCCGCGTGGCATCCACTATCTCCGCCCGCCCGCCATAGTTGAAAGCCAGGTTAAGAATCAACTGAGCGTTGTCTTTGGTCAGCTCCATCGCGCTCTCTATCTTTTTGACCAATCTTTCCGGCAGCCCCTCCGTGCGGCCGAGATGGCGCAGACGGACGCCGTGTCGGTGTAGTTCTGGCACCTCTCGATCAATAGCACTCTCGAAAATGCCAAATAGTCCATTCACTTCACCTTTCGGTCGCTGCCAGTTCTCCGTGGAGAAGCCATAGAGGGTCACGATCTTGACCCCGAACTCGCCGCAAGCCCTAAGCACCCGGCGAGTGTTCTCTGTGCCTGCTTGATGTCCCAGCAAGCGCGGTAATCTCCGTTCTTTGGCCCAACGCCCGTTGCCGTCCATAACGATGCCTATGTGGCAAGGGATCTTTCTCAATTTCATGTGTGTCTGCACCGCCTCACCCTAGTCCTTTAACCCGCTCCAGCTTCCACAGTCCAAACAGCCCCACAAGAGTCACCACAACTCCAATAGCATATCCCTCGACAATACTGGCCTGGGTCAAGAAGACGGCCAGCATACCCAATGTCCCACAGATCAAACAGATAGCCATCACCGCTTCCCGTTGACTTAATCCCATAGCTACCAGCCGATGGGAGAAGTGGTCCTTGCCTGGGTGCGTAGTGGGGTTCAGGCCCCGGCGCAGGCGGGATACCACTACAAGCGTGGTGTCGAAGATAGGTACCCCCAGGACGAGCACCGGGATCATCCAGGTGACGATGTCCATCCTTCCTGGAAAGCGCAGCTTGATCCCCACTGCGGCCAGAATGAAGCCGATGAAGAGACTTCCTGTATCCCCCATGAAGATGCTGGCGGGGTTGAAATTGTAGAGCAGGAAACCCAGACAAGCTCCAAGAAGGGCCGCTGCCAGGCTGCCCACCAGGTACTGCCCGCTCATAGCTGCCAACAGGAGGAAAAAGGCAGAAGCAACAGTAGCCACGCCAGCGGAGAGTCCATCCATGTTATCCAGCAGATTCAAGGCGCTGGTGATCCCCACCACCCAGATTATAGTCACCAGGATGTTGAGGATGGGGTAGGGCAGAAAGCTAACCCTGATGTCTGAGGCGATGAGGATCAGCGCGGCCAGGGGCTGGCCTATCCCCAATTTGAGCAAGGGACGCATCCCCCAGCGGTCGTCCCAGATGCCGCAGAAAGAGACCAGGGTAGCCCCTATGAGGATGCTCGCTCCCTGGGAGACGTGGGAGCG
The DNA here is from genome assembly GCA_964390805.1 of uncultured Anaerolineae bacterium. Lineage (GTDB taxonomy): Bacteria > Chloroflexota > Anaerolineae > VGOG01 > VGOG01 > CAYMKL01. Next base: position 7,827 of record CAYMKL010000033.1, read on the forward strand.
GTCGCCGAGGAGGAGAAGGGCCAGGATGAAGGCCAGGTAGATGGCCGCTCCACCCAGGCGGGGCATGGCCTTGGTATGAATCTTGCGGACGTTGGGCTGATCCATGACGCCCAGGCGTGGAGCGAGGCGCCTGGCGAGAGGAGTGGCGCCAATGGCGAAGAGTAGGGCAGTGATGAGAATGAGCATGTAGTTGGTCATGTTGGTCCTCTTTGGGCTTCGGATTTCTCATTGTTGTCGCAACTGGGCAACAAACTCTTCCAATGCGGGCTTGTCGTCCTCCGGAGCTAACTCCAAAGCAAGCTCACCCTCAGCGATGGCTTCTTCGATGCGCCCCAACTGCTGGTAGATCATGGCCAGGTTCTTGTGGGTGGCGTAGTCGTTGGGCGCTAGATCCAGCACCTTGAGATTCTCTTCCAGTGCCTCCTGAAGCTTGCCCTGTAGAGCATAAATGTAACCTAGAGCACTATGGGCCTGTACCACGTTGGGGTTCAATTCCAGGGCCTTGGCGTAAACCCCCTCCGCTCGTTCCAGGTCATTTTCGTTCAGGTAGGCTTGGCCCTCTTCAAGATAAGCCAGGATCAATTCCTCATCTGAACTGCTAGTGGACTTGTCCTGAGCAGGGCCGAAGGGCTGCCCTGGCGTCAACTGGGCGATGAAGGTCTCCAAACTCGCTTTATCCCCTTCTGGAGCCAACCCCAGGGCGATTTGAGCTTCTGCAATGGCCTCGTCTGTTTGCCCCAATTGTTGGTAAAGAAGGGCCAAATTCTTGCGACTGGCGTAATCCTTGGGAGCTAGCTCTATCACCTTGAGATTCTGCTCCACGGCCGCCTGCAGATTCCCTTGCTGCGAGTAGATGTAGCCCAGGGAGCTATGGGCCTGCATCATTCCGGGATTTAGCTCTAAGGCCCTGGAGTAGGCTTCTACGGCTTTGTCCAGTTCATTCATGCTTAAGTACAGATCGCCCAGGAGGACATAGGTCTCGTGATACGCCTGATCCACACTCATAGAATGTTCATACCTCTCCAGGGCCCTCTCATGATCGCCCAAGATGTAATGAACTTGTCCCCACTCGTTGAAGAGCTGGGCATTTTGAGGGCTGAGGTTTGTCGCTTGACGGTAGTACTCCAAGGCTTGGCTCAACTTCTCAGTCCGCTGGGCCGGGTCGGAAGCAAGCTGGCCCCAGGTACGATTGAGACGAGCCAGGTTGGCGCTGTGGTCGGTATTGAGCGGGTTGAGTCGCTGCGCCTCGATCAGGACCGCCTGACTGACGATCAGCAGGTCTTCGCGGCCCAGGCTGACAATCTGCTGTGGTGTGAAGGAGCGCATCCTGGTAGCCGTGATGTCTTCCGGTAATGTGGCTGGCCCCTCTGGCGCCTGCTTGGCCTTTTCCAGTAATGCTGAGCCCAGGAAGAGATAGTAGTAATCTTCCTTGGGAGCATACTTCATGGCCTGCTGATTGAGAGTAATGCTGGCATCCCATTGCCCGGCCTCGAAGTAAGATTTGGCGTGCTTGTAGACGATATCGGCCCTGATAACGCCAAGATTGGTCGTGAAGATCAAGACTGCGACCCCGACCACAGAAATGGGGTAAAGCCAAACATAGCGACGTTGCCAGGATCGGGGAGGCAATGGCATCCTGTGTAGCAATGCACCTGCAATGGCCAATACGAGGAGTAGAGCAAAGACATAGTAGAGCGCAAGACTATTAGCTATGACATCGGCTTGTCTTAGCAGGTCATCCAGGGATGTCACGGCGATTCTGGACTCCATCTGATACTTGCGAACGAAGAAAAAGATGAGAAAACATCCCATGGAGAGAACTGAGTAGATTAGAGAAGCCACAGGCCAATTGCTGTGTTGAGACCGCCCTTTCATACTTGTCAGGCCCACGGTTACAGCGCCGCCCAAGAGCCAGGTGAGGACGAGGAGCCAGAGCAAGCTGTAACCCCTAGCCGAGATGTCGAATTGAGGGGTGACGTAATTGAAAGCCATGGTTACCATGATAAGGCTCACCAGCAAAGAGTAGATGACAACAGAGTTTCCCCGTCTCTGAGCTTTTTGAGAAGATGACTCAGTGGGGATCTGAGCCTGGCTCCGCCGGCTCCGTCGCCGCTTCTTGCGGGCCTGCTTTGGTACCTCAACCGGCACAATCTCGTCAGCAGTCCTCAGGTAGTAGCCTATAGCGACCATCAACGCCGCATAAACCCAGAAATAGGTTCGTGTGGCCGCGATGGCGATACCCAGGTCAATCTCAACAAAGTGAGCCAACAAGGCCGAGACTAGAGCGATGAGTAGGAATTGGAAATTGGAGGCTAGAGGTTGGACGTTGGAGGCCTGCCCTGAGCCCAGCCGAAGGGTTGGAGGTTGGAAGTCTGCTCCCTTGCTCCTTTGCTCCTTTGCCCTCCCATAGAACATGCCAGCGGACACAACCAGGTATCCTGCCAGGCCGAGTGCGATACCCAATGGTAAGCCCACACCCACGAAGTGTGCCCCTTTCCACAGCCCAAGGAAAAGAGCCGCGACCAGACCGCCAACAAGAAACAAACCGATGAAAATATTGCGCTGTCTGGCGTTCTCGATCAACCCCAGCCATCGGTAGCCATAATAGAACACACTGCCAAAGAGCAGTAGGTAGGCTACGAAGCCAACGAGGCCCGTGATCACCAACGCATCAAAAGTCTCGTTGTGGGAACGGTCGGGGGAGGCTCTACGGGCTTCAACCTGAGTGAGTTCAGGAGGATAAAAGCGATTATATGCCACGAACATTGACTCCGGTCCATAGCCTACAAGGGGCCGCAGGGGATTCAATACATCGGGTTGACCGGAAGGATGCTGGATGGGCTCGTGGGGCGTCATCATTTCTACGACCCCTCCCCAGATGAGCACTCGCACCCTGCCAGTGCCGGTTTCGGTTTCAAAGACCTGCCCCAATCGGCCAATATAGGGTAGCTCGCGCCACGATGCGATGGGGGAGCTAGGCAAATTGAAAACGACCAAGAAAGCGATCGGGACAAGAGCCTGTATGATCCAGGCCAGCCAGAGCCACTTCCAACCTTTTCGCAAGACAACCAAGAATCCGATGCAAACTACCCCACTTGCCATTCCAACAAAGAATCCCAGAGCGGCTAGAAGCGTGTTATCAGGAGCGCTGTCAAAGAAGCCGATCTTCCCCAAGAGAAAACCGCCCGCCATGCCTACTACGAACCCGACGAGCCCGCTGAGAATCACTGTAGCGATGGCCTTGACTCCATCGCTGAATTTAATCGAGGTCTGGTCCTCTGCTCGCTGGCGCAAAAGAGTCAGCGACAGGAGCACAAAGCTGAAGAGGCCAGCAAGCAAGCCCAGCAAAGGACCACGGCTCTGAGTGAAGAAGATACAGATTAACTGAGCGGCTAGAATGAAAACGTAGCAAGTCGCCAGAACCACGTGGGAGGTAACGCCCTCCTCATCGGCCAGAATGGTGGAAAAGGATTCTATAACACGAGCCAGGGTAAGGGGAACGACCATGATCACATAAGCGGCCACGAAGATGGGATTGCCCATGTTGGAGGCTACGCGAGTATCGACAGGAGCAGCCCAGGGCAAAGGATCTAGACCATAGTGCTGCAGGATTCCATACAAGGAGATGGGCAAGCTGACCAGGATGGCCGCAGTAACCAATCGTTCGATCTGCTGGCGAGTGCGCAGGCCCTGCAAGGCCAGGAAGAAGATCACAATGTACGAGAAGGTGGTGTAGGTACCCTGCAAGCGTTGGTAGGAGCCCCATAGGCTGATTCGGGGGGTCACAGAGGCAACGGTGGCTAATATGTACACCGCCATGAAGAACAATGTGGGGAGAACCAATGGGGTTCTCAACGCCCTCTTCCCTCCTCCATCTTCCAACCCTTCGGCTCGGCTCAGGGCAGGCTTCCAACTTCCAGCCTCCAGCACTTTGATCACCCATGCGACGGCCATCACCAGGGCAATAGAGCGCAGCAGGGTGAGCTTATCGGGCTCGAAAACGCGGTCGGAGTAGACGTTGAAGAAAAGGGGAACCACAATGACAGCCGCCAGCCAACCAGCTTCGATAACCTTATCGCAGAAAACGCCTAGCTTTGTTCGCACAGCCACTCACCACCTACCTTTGGACTTTGAGCTTTGAACTTTGAACTTTCTGAAACCAATCAATGGTTCTTCTGAGGCCATCTTCCAGGGGTACCTCGGCTCTGAAGCCTAGTACTCTCTCAGCCTTTCTCACATCTGGCACCCGACGACGAGTTTCCTCAAAGTTGGTGTTGTAAGCCTCCGCATACGGCACGTGGACTATCTCTGAGGGCAAGCCGACCAATCCCTTGATCAATCGCGCCAACTCCAAAATGGTGGTTTCTCGATTATTGCCGATGTTGAAGCTCTGTCCCTCGGCCTCTTTCAGGGTTGCCGCCAGAATGGATCCCCTGACGGTATCGCCAATGTACGTGAAACAACGGGTTTGCTGCCCATCGCTGAACACCGTCAGGGGCTTGCCTGCCAGGGCCTGGTTGATGAATTTGGCGATGACACTGCCATAGCCCCTGGGATCGAGGCGAGGCCCGTAGGAGTTGAAGTAACGGACGATGCTGACCGGCAATCCCTTGTCATGGTAGATAAAAGCCAGGTGCTCATCAATGGCTTTGCCCAAAGCGTAGGACCAGCGCCCTACGGCCGTGGGACCCAGGATGCTATCGTCCTCTTCGGCCAGGGGAGCTTTTTCCGACTTGCCGTAGACCTCGGAACTGGAAGCGATGACCACCTTTCGCCAGTACTTGTAGGCTAACTCCAGCACGATTTCGGTGCCTCGCACATTGGTCAAGATGCCCAGGAAAGGGTTGTCAAGAACGTGCTTAACCCCCACCACAGCAGCCAGGTGATAGATTAGATCCACCCGACTTATGATCCGCTCCATCAAAGTCTCGTTGAGGATGCTGTCATTGACAAAATGAAAGCGTTCGTTCCCCAAGAGGTGGTGGATATTCTCTATCTTCCCTGTGGAGAGGTTATCAATCACGTAGAGTTCGTGGCCCTGGGCCATCAAGGCATCTACCAGGTGCGAGCCGATGTAGCCCGCCCCGCCGGTGATGAGGATTTTCATGAAGTTGGGTCTTCCTTTCCCATGACGCTCGGGCCTCTTAAGCAAACCCGATTGCCGGGTCCGTCCAAAAGAACTTTGAACTTACGAATAAAGCTGCGTCCAAGTGAGAACTCATCATTGCCCTCGAAGGTTTCGGTGAAAACCTCAGGGGGCCTGTGCTGCTTATCTATGTAGTATGCGTAGGCCCGCTCATTGCCAAAGCAAATGAAGCCTTCATCGTCAATGAAATAGTCCCTACGCTTAAGCTCATAATCGCACAGCGCTTCTTTGTCCAGCACCATAATCTTAACTCATTTAGCGATAAAAATCAAGTGAAGAGAGCTTTGTCAGATGAACTCTCCACGACGCAACAACTCCACAAGTTCCCGCATTCTCCGGTACCCCTCTGGCGTTCCGATGTCAACGAAGGCCCCGCCTAGCATGTAGCCGCACAAAGGGGCCTTCATCTCAACGAGGTGGGGGAACACTTCCAGTTCCAGAGAGACGTTCCTGCCAGCGGGAATGAAGCCGAGTATTTCCGGCTCAAACACATACACCCCAGCGCTGATGGTGCTGCAATCTCTTTGTGCTGTGCCCTTTTCTATAAATCGCACCACTTGGCCAGCCTGATCAACCTGCACCAGACCCGATCTGGAGGGATCGCCCACCCGGCTCAGGCCAATGGTGGCCAGGGCATTTCTGTCCTGATGCAAACGGATCATATCCCGGAGATCCGCTTGGATGTAGGTATCTCCATTCAGAACCAGAAAGGCACTGTCCACCAGATGAGCAGCATTCTTAATGGCTCCCGCTGTCCCCAGAGGCTTCTCCTCAATAGAATAGGTAATATGCACACCGAAGTCTCCTCCATCGCCAAAGTACTCCTCAATGGCATGGGACATGTGGCCGGTGCAGAGGATGATCTCGGTGAAGCCCTGTCTTCGCAACAGTTCAAGCTGGTAGGCCAGGAAGGGCTGGCCACCGATCTGAGCCAGGGCTTTGGGGCGGTCTGCGACGATGGGCCGCAGCCGCGTGCCCAGGCCACCGGCAAGGATGAAGGCTTTCATTGGCCGTAGCTCCAGGTCTGCAGGCCGTGAGGCTCGAAGCCGAATTCTACCATCTGTCCCCCAGCCTCCTCCAGCTCTTGGGCCACGATGTGCCGCTTGTCAAACTGACAGTACAGCAGGAGAAAGCCGCCTCCCCCTGCCCCGGAGATCTTGCCACCCAGTGCTCCATGCCGGCGCGCGGTCTCGTAAAGCTCGTCAATGTAGCTGTCGGTGATTCTGTCGGCCAGCTTTTTCTTGTGCTGCCAGGCCTGGTGGAGTAGAGCGCCGAAGTCGTCCAATCTGCCCAACAGGAGAGCATTCTTCATCAGGGTTGTCGTCTCTTTGAGGGCATCCAGTCCGGCCACCACGTCCACCTTTCGGGTCACGTAGCCCTCTATCTGCGTGCGCAGGATGTTGGCCGAGCGTCTGGTTTTGCCGGTGTAGCACAGAAGCAGGTGGTACTCCAGCTCGTTGAGGGTGGCAGGGTCAATGCGCAGCGGATTGACAATAATCGCATCGCGGTTGAACTCGATGAAATTGAAGCCACCGAAGGTAGCTGCGTACTGATCCTGCATCCCGCCCTCAATGCCCAGATCTATCCTTTCCACTTCGTAGGCCAACTCCGCCAACTCGTAATCCGTCATGGGTTTGCGCAGCCAGTGGCGGAAGAGGCCCAACAGCGCCACAACCACCGTGGAGGATGAGCCGAGACCAGATCCCGGTGGGGCATCGCTATGCATAAACAGGTTCAGTCCGGTGGGGGCTCCCACCTTGCTGATCACGGCCTTCACCAGGTCCAGTTCCCCGTCGTACTGGGGTCCCTCCCGGCGGTTGTACTTGGCCACCACATCGTAATCGAGCGATTGGGCGCTGATTTCCTCATCCTCGCGGGGGATCAGCGAGCAATAGGCATACTTGTTGATGGTGGTACTCAGCACTACTCCTCCCCGCTCTTCAACGTAGGGGGAGACGTCAGTCCCGCCACCGCAGAAGCTGATGCGCAGTGGAGCACGGCTACGGTAGATCACGGCAACTACCTCCCATTGGACAACAGTCTTTCATAAAGAGCGATTGTCGCTTCAACCATTATCTCTTTCGAGAACTCCTGTTCTGCCCGCTGCCGTCCCCTCTCACCCAATCGGCGGCGCAGGTCAGGATCAGCCAGAAGTTGATTGATAGCCTGGGCCAGGGCCGCACTGTCCCGAGGGGGGACCACCAACCCCGTCTCCCCGTGGAGGTTAACGTAGGAAGTGCCCGTTCCCAGCTCTGTGCACACCACTGGCTTTCCACAGGCCATGGCCTCGATCTGAACGGCCCCCCAGGTCTCGCTGCGGTGCGTCGAGGGCAGGACGAAAAGATCACAGGCCTGATAGTAGGCTGGCAGCTCAGCATCGGGAATGTGCCCCAGGAAGGTCACCCGCTTGGTCAGCGCTAACTCCACCGTCAGAGCTTCCCACTCCTGGCGCATGGGGCCATCGCCTACTATCAACAGGTGAGCCTCAATGTCCTTCATGGCCTTGAGGAGCACTTGCAGACCCTTGTAGTAACGCAGTCGGCCCACGAAGAGTAACAGCGGATGGAACAACGGACGGGGAGAATTGAACGGACTTTCGGGAGTTGCTGCGTATCGGGCGCGGATGGCGGCGACTTGATTGGGATCGGGACGGGCGAAGCGGCTGAGGTCCTGGCCGTGGTGGATGACTGTGCACTTGCCGGCGAAGGGTCTGAGGTAGGGTGAGGTCTCGATATACGTGGGGTTGGAGACGGTGATGGCGTCGGCTCTGGCCAGAACCCGCCACAGAAAGGGCTTGTAGACTCGTAGGAGATACTTCTGGCGCACTATGTCGCTGTGGTAGGTGAGGACAAAGCGCCTGCTTCGCCCGAAAAAGAGTTGGCCCAACTCGCCAGGGGGATTGGGGAAGTGCAAGTGGGCGATGTCGGGCTCCAGGCGACGCAGCCAGGCGTAGAGGGCGGGGCTGATGGGAGCGCCAGAGATGCGAAAGGGGCAGCCGGCTTTGATCACGGACACACCGTTGATCTCCTCGGTCATGGTTTGGGCGTTGGTGTTGGTCACCAGCACCTGCACCTGGTAGTCCCGCCGGGTAAGCCCCTCGGCCAGCATCTTGATGTGGTTCTCGATTCCACCCAGGACAGGGTAGTAGTCCTTGTAGACGTACAGGATCCTCATTTTCCGACCTCCGCAAGAATCCACTGGACGGCTGCCAGGAGATCGGAGTCAATGTGGTCTGGTTCCACTTCCCACTCATCCTTGTTCTCCAACTGCTCCTGTCCGTGTCCTGTGAGAACCAGGACAGTGCGGCATCCCAGGCGAGCGCCGGCCAGGAGATCGGTCATCTTATCGCCCACGGCATAGCTTGTGCTTAGGTCAATGCCGAATTCTTGCGCCGCCTGTTCAAAAAGAGCTGTATCAGGCTTGCGGCAGGCACAGCCATCATCCGGATGGTGCGGGCAGACGTAGATAGCATCTATGCGACCTCCTTCTCGCTCCAGGGCAGCCTTCATCCTCTGATGCACGAGCGCCAATTCTTCCTCAGTGAGATAACCTCGCGCCAGGGCGGACTGGTTGGTGATGACGATGACCGGCCAGCCTCTCTGGTTAAGCATGCGAATGGCTTCCCCTGCGCCGGGCAGCAGCCTGAACTGCTCCACACTGTTTAGATAGATGACCTCTTCATTGATGGTGCCATCGCGGTCCAAGAAGACGGCACGTGTCATTTCGCCGCCTCCTGTAAACCTTTCACAGGTCGCAGAAAAGTCACCATTCCTCCCCCCAGTAGAAGAACGGCATAGAGCCCAAAGCCGGCGGCCAGGGGACCCCACGGCGCGGGAAGCAAGATGGCCCACAGATGGGTCAGACGCGAGAGTCCAGCCAGGAAGTAGGCCAGGACGACCAGATTGCGCCCTCGATGGGCGAAGGTCTCTGACCGAGCCCACAGCCAGGCCATGGCCGGGAGGAGAAGGACATGGTTGTACCTTTCGGTATGGGGGAACGGAAGAAGCCAATAGAGCACCCACAGGTAGAACGCGCCCTCTGCTCGGGCTGGGCCTGCCCGGAGGAGCACGACGAGGGGAATCAGGGCCAAGAGAGCCACGAGGAGATACCCTGCCCCTTGGATAACCTGGGGAGAAAAGGACCACGGAGGCGACCAAGTGATGGCATGGGGCTGGGTCACTGAAAGTCCGGGGGTCTGAAAACTATGGGGACGCCCCAAGCGATCCAGCCAGGCGACAAAAGATTGGTCGTCTATTCCTACTTGCTCGGAGGCAGATGAAACGCGTCCCGGCAGGAAGTTTGTCCAGTAGTCTCGGTTGCCGCTCGGGGTAATGACAAAACCAAGACCTAAGGCAAGAAGGGCAGCCAGAGTGGCGAGGACAAACAGACGCCAGCGGCGTAACAGCAGTAGGGCTCCTATCCAAACGGAGGGAAAGAGTTTGGCCCCAACGGCCAGACCCTGAGCGAGGGTTCCTGCAAAAAGGGAATCCTTAGTTCGCAGGCGAACAGCCTGCCCCACAGTCAGAGAGGCGGCCAGGAGCAAGATGCTGGTCTGGCCCAGGGTAAGGTCCAGGAACACGGGGCCAAAAGTCAAGGTGAGCAAAAAGACCAACCCTCTTTCCCTCCACCCATCGTATCCGGCGACGTGCGCCAGAATAAGGGCACTCCAGGCGATGAGGGCCAGATCCAGCGCAAGCCAGGCAAAAGCAGCAGCAGGAAAGTCGAGAAACGTCAGGGGTTGTAGCAACCAGGACCATATCGGCGGGTTGTAGGTGACGGGGGGACGCATGAGGAGACCGGATTTCGCTTGAAGGCTCTCCAGGAATTCCGGTGACAGTCCATAAGGCGAGATGCCCAGGCGTACTGCCCAGGCTCCGGCATAGAAAGCCGCAAAGTCCAGCAGCCTGGGGTAGGGAAAGAAGGCATTGAGGCGAAGGAAGGCTGTCCCGAAATGGATCAGTGCGCCTGCTCCTCCCAGGATACCCCAGAGCCATCGTCGGCCTATTGTCTTATGCTCGCTCAGCCAAGGTTCGCTCACAGTGTCCTTTCCCAGTATCTACCCACCTTATGCTCACAGCGGACCCTAGTCCGCTGCTCCAATGACGATGACCAACGCTGAGGCCGCTGGGGTAGGGTCCAGCGGGAGCAGGTGAAGTGGTTACCTTTTCCAAACCCGGGCGTAGATTGACATGGTCTCCGCAGCCATCCGCTGGGCCGAGAACTCGCGCACCACTCGGTCGTGCCCGTGCTGACCCATCCGCTGGGCGGTGGGGTGATCTCCAAGAAGCCGAAGCAGGGCATCCGCCAAGGCCTGCGGCTGACGGGGTGGAACCACCAGCCCCGTTACGCCATCTTGCACGGCTTCGCGGTTTCCTCCGACGTCGCTGATGACAACCGGCAGACACATCACCATGGCTTCCAGCGGCGCCAGTGGCAGTCCTTCCCAGCCCTGAGTTGACAGCACAAATGCGTCGGCAGCAGCCAGGGACTGGCCTACATCATGTACAATGCCCAACAGCCTCACGTTCTCTCCCAGAGACAATGTTTGGATCTGGGCCTCAATGGACGGACGCAGCGGGCCATCACCCACAATCAGCAATCTGGCAGTGGGCAGTTGGGCAACGACCTTCTGCATGGCAAGCAGGAGCGTTCCAAGGTCACGGGGCTTGTTCAGGCGGCACACTGTCACCAGAGTGGGCTGAGCAGAGTCCAATCCTAGCGCCGCGCGCGCGGCGGCTCGTTCGTACGACCCACGATCCAGGCGGTCCAAATCAATGCCGTTGTGGATAGTATACGTGCGCTCAGGAGGGGCTATCCCATAGCGAATCACGTCGGCCCGCTCACTGTCTGAATCACATAGGGTGATGTCGGTTACAACCTGCAGAAGCCGCTCAATCCCCAACAGCAAGACGCGCTTCAGGCCGCGATAGTGCACGATGGAAAGCCCATGTACACCGAACACGATCTTGGGCCGCCGTGGGCCTAGCGCCGCCAGGCGTACCCAAAGCGCTGCTCGCGCCCCGTGGCAGTGTACGACGTCAAACCGGCCGCCGCGCACAAATCGGCGCAGTCTCCACCACTCGCTCAGAGAAAAGCCCGCCGCGATGTCAAAGTGCAGGCAGCGGGCGCCAATTGCCTCAAAGTCGGTCGCGCTCAATTGCCCGCCGTCGTCCGGCATGACGACCGTGGATTCGTAACGAGCTGGATCTAGCTCCTTGACCAGACAACGTACCAGTTCGGCGCCGCCTCCTCGTGAGGAGGCGACGATTTGCAGCACGCGGCATTTGCTCACGCCATCTCACCCTTCACGCGGGCCCGCCATTCGTCCAGCAAGTCGCGCAGGCTCTGTTCCAACGGGACGAGGGGCTGCCAGCCCGCATCCGCAATCAGGCGGGTGGGATCTCCCAGGCTCACGGCGACGTCGCCGGGCAGCAGTTGGTGCTCGCGCTCGACGATCTGCACACCAGACAGCCCCGCTAGCGCCAGCAACAGGTGGAGCACCTCGCCAATCGAGCGGGGCCTACCCGAACAGACGTTGTAGGCCATGCCAGGAGTGCCACGTTCCAGGATGAGCCAATAGGCGCGCACGACGTCGCGCACGTCAGTGAAGTCGCGTTGGGTGAAGAGGTAACGTAGCGAGATCTCCGGCGCGCGGCGGCCTGCCTCAATCTCGACAACCTGGCGAGCCAGGGTAGCGCAGACCAAGCCAGGCTGCTCGCCTGGGCCAGTCTGGTTAAACGTACGGGCGCGCATCACAGACAGACCGTATCCGGCGGCATACTGACTGGCCAGCAGGTCTTGCATCGCTTTGCTGGCGGCGTAGGCCGTCACGGGGTTGAATGGCGCATCCTCGGTAATGGGTTGGCATTCGGGAAGCACCGGCCCGTAAACCGCAGCGGAACTCACCACGAGCGTACGGGCGGCGGGCGCATAGTGGCGAACGGCTTCCAAAACTCTCAAGGTGCCCAACACGTTCACAGTGAAGAGCCTGTCGGGCGCGACCTGGACGCCACTGACGGGGACAAGCGCCGCGAGGTGGAACACGCGGTCAGGACGCACATCGGCCACCAGGGTTTCGGCCACGCCCGGCTGGGTCAGATCGCCCCGGCGTCCCGTTACGCCAGGGGGGAAGTTCTCGTCGAGGGCGACCCCGAATACCTCTGCCTTTTGTGCCAGCGCGCATTCCGACAGATGGCGACCGGTGAATCCGGTGACACCGGTGATCAAGACACGCATCATGCCTCTCTATTGTTTTTTGCCATGAATTACGCGAATCCTTCGACTGAGCTCAGGACAGGCTTCACTAGTTTTCTCTTTCTTCGTGCCAGTTCGTGAAATTCGTGGCGGAGATTTCTCAGCCGGGCAACAACTCATCAGCCAACTGTTCAAAATCGGCGACAGCCTGTTGGTAGTCGTCGGGGCGGCCGATGTCCAGCCAGTAGCCGTCGTAGGGATAACAGTTCACTGTCTCGCCAGCGGCCATGAGTCGCTTCATGAGATCGGGCAAATCGAGTCGTTCGTTTGGGTGGATGAAATCGAGCACGCCAGGCTCAAAGACATAGACCCCCATGCTTACCCGATAGTGATGCGTAGGTTTCTCGGTGTAGTTGGTCAGGCGACACTGGTCGTCATATTCCACCACGCCCAGATCAATTTTCACGTCGCGCGGGTAGATGGCCACGGTCGCGATGGAGCCGCCGGCTTGATGGTGTATCAGCATGTCAGAGTAGTCGAGGGCCGTGAGCACATCGCCATTCATCAGCAGAAAGCGGTCAGTGAGGTCGGGGATCAGACTGAGCGGGCCGGCTGTGCCCAGCGGTTTCTCTTCGCGAGAATAGGTGATCTTGACCCCCAAGCGCTCGCCCTTGCCGAAGTAGGCCATCAGCAGTTCGGCCAGATAACCAACGGCGAGGGTGATGTCGGTGAAACCATGATGTCGCAATTGTTGAATGACGATGTCCAGGATGGGCCTGTCTCCGATGGGCATCAGAGGCTTGGGCAGGATGGTGGTGTAGGGAATCAAACGTGTGCCGCGTCCTCCAGCGAGAATGACGGCTTTCATATCGCATATCGCTCCGGAGCAAAGAACTCAGGATGAGCGCGGATCCAGGCAATGGTTCGACGCAGGCCCTCTTCGAGCGAGATGCATGGTTGCCATCCCAACCTGGCTTTGGCTTTGCGATTGTCGGCGTGCAGACGGCGCACCTCACTGGCGGACGGACGGACGCGAGCGGGGTCTGTTCTTACTTCCAGTGGACGGCCTACCAATTGGATGATCAGGTGCGCCAGATCGCCGACGCTGATTTCACGGTCACTGCCCAGGTTGAAGGTCTCGCCAATCACACCTTCGACGGTGGCGCCACGGACAAACCCACCAACTGTGTCGGACACGTAGGTGAAGTCGCGGGTGGGCGTGAGGTCGCCCAGGTGAATCTCATCGCGAACCAGGGCCTGGGAGATAATCGTAGGGATCACAGCGCGAGCTGACTGGCGTGGGCCGTAGGTGTTGAAAGGGCGAATGGTGACCGCCGGGACACCGAACGAGCGGATAAAGCTCTCCACCAGCTTATCTGCACCGATCTTGCTGGCCGAGTACGGCGACTGTGCCTGCAGCGGATGATCCTCGTCAATGGGAACGCGCAAGGCAGTACCATACACCTCGCTGGTGGAGGCGTGGACAACGCGCGCTGGTTGGTGTGTGCGGGCTGCCATCAGCACATTGAGTGTGCCGATGACGTTCGTTTCCACCACCTCGCGTGGGTGGACGTAGGAATAGGGAATAGCGATGAGCGCGCCCAGGTGGAAGACAATCTCCGCGCCGCGCATGGCCTCGGCCACCGCGTGCTCATCGCGCAGATCGCCGAAGACGAATTCGATCTGGTTGCGGGTTTCAGGTGGCGCAAGGCGCAGATAGCCGACATCGGCCCGCGAGGTATAGCGCACGAAGGCCCTGACTTTGGCGCCCCCGGCGATCAGCCGTTCAACGAGATGGCTGGTGATGAACCCGCCCGCGCCGGTGACAAGAATGGAGCAATTGACTGGCGATTGCGCTTTTGTCATCGTATTGCAGTCCTCAACGATTTGCTCACCGCTCTATTCTAGCAGCGGGGCTAGGTGGCACTCGATCTCGTCTACCTGGCGGTCCCAGGAATGGGCCTCGGCAACAGCCCGCCAGCGGGCCTGCTCCTCTGTCGTAGGGGAATGGGCCAGCGCATCCCGCACCGCCGCCAAGAATTCCTCGGGCGTATGGGTAATGCGGATGTGCTCGGCCTCGCGCCGCAAATAGGGTAGATCGGTCCCCACCACCGGCTTGCCCATGGCCAGGTATTCATAGAGTTTGATCGGCGACAGCCCCTCGGTGTAGGGATTGACCCGGTAAGGGATCAGGCAGGCGTCGAGCGCAGCGACGACTGGCGGCACCTCGGAGTGAGGACAGGGTGGGAGCAGGTACACGTTGGGCAGACCCTCCAGCGGCCCGATGTCCACACGATGCCGCCTGACTGGCCCGACGAGCACAAAGGTCACCTCGGGCAGACTTCTGGCGCAGTACGCCAGTAGCCCCACATCCACGCGGTCGTCAATGGTGCCCACCAGGCCGACCCGCGGGCCAGGCGGGGCAGCTATGTCAGTGGGCGGCGCGGCTACGCGGGCCGGGTCAAAGTGGGCAGTGTCCACCCCGCCCGGCATCAGGTAGGTGTTGGGGTTGAGCCGCCGTTTGGCAGCGGCCAGCCCCTCGGTGCGGGTGAAGATAACATCCACTTTGCGGCACTGTTCGGCCTCCATGCGGGCGATGGCCTGCCGCGTCGTCAGGGGATAGCCTACGGCAGCAAAGTCGTCTATGCAGTGATAGACCGCCACCCGCTCGCCCAGCCGTCCGACCAGATAGGCGGTGTGGGGCCAATAGGTCCAGAGCACGTCGGGCTGCCAGTCCAGGCGGCGCAAGTCCCGCAGCAAGAGGCGCTGGTTCAGCTTGTTGACCAACGGGTTGTAGTAGATGGGCAACACAGGCAGCGGTGTGTAAACCAATGGGCCGTCCCGCGCCCGTCGGATGCGCCCTAATCGCCCTAGTGCGCGGCGCGTGCCGGCCGGGTCGGAGACAAGTGAGTGGAGCGCGCGTGGGATCTCGACGAACAGCACACAGTGGCCCCGGCGGACGAGCCGCAGCGCGACTTGCTGGCGGGACCCGAACTGGGGAGCGTCCCAGTCGGTGGTGGAGAGGAAAATGATAGTCTGGTCTCGCACGATCAGTCAATGCCTAAACACTCGCATGGTCACAGGTGGGACAATCCACGAACCAGGTAATGTAGCACTAATTGAGTGGTCTTCAATGGCCTCCTGCTCAGTATGCCAATTGATAAACGAATGAATTGACGTGTTAGCTTTGCTTTTCTGCCTCTTCTAATGAATACCCTCTGTAGAATATCGTCAATGAGCGCGTTGTAGATGTCTGGCTTCACTGCTAGGTTAGTATCCGGAGAATAAGGTTCAAAATCCACAAGATAAAGCTTGCCGGATCCATCCAGAACTATGTCTTTGACGTTGTTTTCCATGTCGTTAAACGCAAACGACCGTAGCCAAATGTTCATTTGATCTATTTGATCAAGAATGGATCTTATCGGCAATTGGCGCTTCTGGGACTGGGACAGAGCCAACAAGTCATCACCGTGTATCCTGGAAATGGAGAGCCATCTGTCTTGGAGGGAAAAGTCGATCAATCGCGGCACGAAGGGGCAGCTTAACTCCTCAAAACGCTGATACGCAGCTATTTCGCTCATGAAGCGACGATCTTGGTCCTCTAGTGATATATAAGTTGGATGGTTATCGTACTGCTTAACGACATGGTCAGAATGGAAAACCATTGTGAGGCCTTTGGCCTCCCTGGGAATCACGCGAACAATCTTGCCATTGTCCGGATTTGCTGTCCCTACAGAAACCATATCGAGAACCCATGCGGCTATTTGAACGCCCGGAATAAGGCGCGATCTTTCATGGGTAGAGCCTGAGATAATCCCATAAAATCCACCCGCTGATACAAACCATTCTGTACCCACAAGCGACCAAGCGCAGCATGATCCACATCGCTGGGCTTGCAGTCCTCATATTCAAACGAGTATTCCCAATACGTGACTTCATTAGTGAGAGATGAGACCGCCGAAACAGCCCGGAGCATGTTGTCAACGTACTTAGCGTACCTGCCAAGGTCGGAGATCATACGCCAGGTATCGTGAAAACCTCGTTCGCCGGAGTCTGCATGCAGGTGATGGGCCACCGCAAAGCACAGCACTATATCGGATGCCCATTTTGATGGAATACTGTACAAATCAGTTGCAGAGAACAGAACACGGTCTTGCACCCGCCAGGCTCTGGCTACTATCCGTGCTAGCCGAAGCCGCGCCTCCCAAACATCACACCCTATGGCTCGTTCTGCGCTCCTCAGTGCAGCCTGGATTACGAAAAAACCTTCCGCACAGCCAATATCTAGCAACGTCTTGCCAGTCAAGTTATCGGATAATCCAATAGCTGCCAGCTTGTGTCGACTATCCAAAATGGACTTGTCGCATCTCTTGGGTATGATCTCACCATTCGGGAAGAGAAGCGGTTGATAGCGAATGGGAGTCAACTGGATAACCATGAAGTCGCGCCATGAAATGGCAGCCGGTTTCCTGGTTGTCAGGAGACCGGATAGGGTATCGACGCCGCGTTTTGAACTTACATAGAAATCTCTTGGCAAACCGCGAATAGTTGTCCCCATGAGAGCCTCAAGTAGAAACTAGTCAAGCGGTGACACAATGTAATTCGAGGCACGAATCTCCCCAGCAGGACAATTACTAATATTGCTTAGTAGCAGTTGCCGGTAGTAGCCAGGACCGAGGCGATTCATGTATCCCTTTTGCATGTCAACTATCTCGCTCCACCTTTCAGGGTGTTTGGAAGCAACATGGAACAAGTATATATTACCGATTGGATCATTATTCCAGCTAATATAGATTGCTTTGAAATCACACTCCTCAAACAACTTGATTATTGCATATGGCGAGATTCTCCAATAATCATGGTAGTACTTTTCATCTTGGTGAAATGACTGTATGTATGGAACAACTGTAATGACTATGTCCTTGGATAAACTACACAAATTCGTGATGGCTGTTGTCATATCATAAACATGCTCTAATACAGTATGAGAGAATACCACATCAAACCTAGAAACTAAGTGTGATTCTAGAGATATGGGTATATTCAAGTCCAACTCGATCTCATCATAAAGGTCAGCATTGCCAAATTGCTTTTTGTAGTTCGATATTACATAGGAATCTGAATTGACGAAGTAATCATGATAGAAACCACCTTCTTTGTCTTCATCCTTTCCTGCGCTAACGTTGATTACATCTCCCGAGAATAGAGGCGCAAGTTTCTTTAGTTCATCATTTGACCAATAGCGAGGATTACAATCTCGATTGATTTTCCTCCATAAACGATATGTGAGGCGGAGATTCCAGAAAAGAATACGATTAACTATCATCCGAGTTACTGACGTAATAGCCATTTCCCTCGCAACCGGAAGGGTCAGTCAAGATCCCTGGCGGGTCACTTCGTATGCCCAGTATTCCACTTCTCTCTCAGGGGTGTCAGCTTGGCAGTCATGGTTTTCCCACAGTCCCGTTCGCTTCAGTGGAGCGCAGCTCATGGGAAACGTACTCTAGCATCTTGCGCGGGTTGCTGGCCTGAAGCAAGAAGACCAGATCGCCGCGGTTGATTTCCCGCAACAGAAGTAGACAGCCTATGAACACGCCGCCGCCTATGAGAGCCAACAGCGGTACGTGCCACAATTGGCTCAATCCAAAGGCCGACTCCAGGACATACATTGTCCCATACATCAGACCTCCAGCCCCCACAAACCACACAGCCTGTTCATAGATTGGAATCTGAGTCCGGCGTCTCAGCAACAGTAGCAACGTCACACCCCCAACTATCGACGTGATCAGCCAACCTAAGGCCGCCCCAAGGCTGCCCAGACCCAGCATTGGGATGCCGAATAGCGTGTTGGGGACCAGAACCAAATCGGCTATCAGCAGCGTGACGAGGCTGACAGCTAGTGTGCACGTTAGGTAGTGCGGCTTGTCCAGAGCATAGGCCAGGTTAGCGTAGGGGCGGCGATAGGTCATCCAAAGCTCATTCACCACTAGAACTACCAGCACTGGTATGGAGGGCAAGAACCAGTCGCCTAGCACCAGTCGCACGATAGGCTCGCGGAAGAAGATCACAAGCACAACGATAGGCGTCATAACCAGCAGCAAGTACTTTTCGGCTGCAAACAGGCGTTGTGCCACAATGTCACGCCGGCCACGATAGGCATCGCGTGAGCTTTGGGGCAAGAACAGCGTCATACCGGCCGCCGATACCTGCTCCATCATGCGGAGGATGCCTCCCACTCCCAGATAGTAGCCGACCTCTGTGGTGTCCCAGAATTCTTTTAGCACTACGCGGTCCGCATTAGCGCCGAGGTTGGATAGCCCTGTCGTCAACATCACCGGCAATGTAAAAGTGATGTAGCGATGCAGGTGAACCCATCGGGGCCGTTTCACCGTATAGCCTTGGAATAGCATGAAGGCTATGCCGAAGGAGACAGCTTCTTCCAACAAATAGGTGCTGCTCAGAGCGACGATCCCTAGACCGGTCACGGCCACGGCAATCTTAGCGACGGCTGCAACGAAACTGCTTAGGATGAGTGCGGTGCTAGCTTTTGCTGTCTCCTGGAATGCTTTAAAGGTGACCCGAAAGAGAGAACCGAATCCCCTCAACAGATAGACGCTGGCGAGCACATAGTAAGCCAGATAGTGTTCCGCTGTACTCAGGGGCCGGTAGCCCATCCAGCCAGCCACGACGGGTGCCAGGTACAGAACGATCATCACCACCACCGTCAGACTGCCTTTGAGCACGAAGAATGCACCAATGTTCTGAGCGATCTCGTCTTGCTCCGAGGCCCGTTTTATGTGAGTGACCGAGAAACCCAGGTCAGAGAATAGGGCCACCATTGCGACCAATCCGAGCAGATAGCCAATGGTCCCCAGGACCTTCGGTCCCATTAGCCGGGCGACGACGAAGGTGGAAACGAAGCCTAGCAGGGAGTTGACGAGATGGGTAATGAAGAGAAGCAGTGACTTGCGTGCCAGCATAGGAGACTCAACACCTCTCCTGAATCACGGTCATGACCTGCTTGCGCTAATCAACGGTGAGGCCAGCCGGCGAAGGCAACCTCAGTACCTAGGCATATCAACAGTCCACATCCTTGCCCCAGTTGGGTCTGATAGGCACTATGCGATCTGGAAAAAGAGGTGTGCTGTCCTAGATGTTCATTGATTGACCAAACCCTGAATAGCGTCCAAGACTCGCTTCGAACTCCGCCCGTCGTCATAGTCGAGGAACTTCTCCATATATGCACCGCGCATGCGTGGGTCTATGACGAAATCTTGCAGGTCTGCATGGGACAAATCCCCTATCGCTATTGGAATCCTCCACCAGCTAGACATGCCCGCGTAATTATATACGTGTCCTGCCCTGCCATGCCGCCACATTCTCGCATAAAGTGGAACCTCGCCTGTATTGTCGACAGCAGGACGATCAATACAGAGACTGTAACAACCGATAAATGCTGATTCGAAAACAGCTGTACTATAGAAATGGATACACAGGTTCGAGATTGACATGGCCTCCAGGATCGTTGCGGGATAATATGACTCGTCGTAGAGAACCTTGTCGGCCATAGCTACGATCGCGGGGCGTAATGGGTCTTTGCGGCGCCCCTTTGCCAGAAGAAATGCGTCGTTACGATCGCAGAAGCGGCGGATAGCAGTTGTAAGCGTCGAGTCGTTCCACCCATGTTTTACCAGGGGCCAGTGCTCAAATCCGCGGTGCAGGATCATGTTCAAAAACTGCAACGGACGATTGGGGGCAGCGAAGATGCGGGGCCAGGGCCCGTGCTGGTTTGCTAATGTAATTGGAAGCAACAGGACGACTGGCTTCTGTGGAGGGATATTCCACCGCTTTCGAACTTCAGCCGGATCAATATCTGATACCACATCTAGCTCCGGAAACCCGGTTAGTGCAACTCTAGGGACAACATTCGATTGGAATTGCTGGGAAATAGCCTTCCCCTGGGCTGCAAAGTATTCACGTGCCCAGCCTAGCCAAAAAGCCGAGTTAAGGCAAATGAGGTCCGATGAGCCCAGTTCAGTTGGGCTTCCATACAAGAATAAGTCCAGGCCACTGCTCTGCAATGTTACAAATCTGCTGGAGATAGCTGGAAGCTCAGAAGAGAAGAGCTTTGCTTTGGGCAACAAACTAATAATGGCCTCGACCGCTGCCTCTGCAACCAGTTGCCTTAGCTCGTCTTCTCCAGCATAGGTGCGATAATCTACAATGTATGAACCGAACGAGGGAACTTTCTCAAGATCCGGGAAGAGATAGCTTTTGACTCCAGTTCTGGGTGCGCCATAGTCATGCCAGCATGCCACCTCCCATCCACGACGCAGCGCCTCGACAATGATGGGGCCGTAGAACTTATAGCATGCAGAACGTCTAATGATGAACGCAATTCGCATAACTATACGTCGCAAGGTAATGCCTAAGTTTGTCGCCGTCGGTCTGTGGGCTTGGGCCTCTGATCGGGCAGTGGGTGCGTTTTCCCTATCTTTGCGGCGTATTCGGCGAGAGCCTTGGTGTCTTGTGTTTTGTTACTATCATGCATGCGGTACCGGTAGAAGGGGATATGCAGGTAGTGAATCTTGTAGTAATCTCCTAGTCTTGCTCTCAGCTCCTTCTCTTCCAGGTGTCGAAATTCTGGATTGTAGAGCCCTAGGCGGACCAGGAGATCGCGGCGATACATGATGCCGCATGAGATAGGATCCTGGTCAGCATATCTGCGCTCCATCTCATTCTCATGCTCATCCACCAGGATGTAGTCGCAGGCTACGGCAAAAGCATCGTGGTTGGCCTCAAGATATGTGGACAGGAAGAGAATCGTGCTGGCGCTGATAAAGTCATCTGCATCCACTCGCATAACGAACTGACCAAGAGCAGCACGAATGCCAATGTTAGAGGCCTCCGCTACCCCCAAGTTCGTTTGGTTAGAGATCAGATGAAAGTTGGGCAGGCGTGAGAACCTTTGGATATTCTCGACTGTCCCGTCTGTGCTGGCGTCATCTACGACGATCACCTCAAACTGATTGGTGGGCAAGTTCTGCGACAGGCACGAGCGGACGGCCCGCTCAATGTACATACCATAGTTGTACGAGGCAACAATGATACTGACCTTCATAACGCACCTCCGAATCCAACGTAAGCATATCCCCGCCGTTCCATAACCCGCACGTCATCCCAGAAGGCACGGATGGCTCGCAATTCCTCGAACGTCATACTACATGCATGTGCCTTCTCCGTTTCCTTCTGAAGCGAATGGCCGAGGGTATAGTGTTTCTCGATGATTTGCGCGCCGCGTGCGATGGCCACCATGCAGGCTGTGGTTCCCGGTGTATGGTCGCTATAGCCGGAGAAGAACGATGTGTTAAAGTCCGGCATCTCAACATCTTCCAATGTTGCTGGGTACTTGGCGACACAATACAAGTACTCAACGTTAGGGGCGTCGAAAGGTAACTCTCGAGTTTGCCAGTCGAACATTCCCAGTGACACCAGGGTGCGCTTGCCAGTGTTCACCGCTTTTTGACAGAGGTCTGGGTAGCGCTCCAATGCAAGGCTAGCGATTTTCAAGATCGGGAACTCAAGCTGGAGACACCACTCCAGCCGTTCCTCGTCAAAGAACGAAGCAAAGAAATCAATTCGCACCATATCGGCGTATTCCTTCAAACGTCTAAGCTCATCGAAAGACAAGCTTAGATAATGGTGGCGACGGTTGTTGTTCAGTCTCATAGGATCGTAAAGTTGCACCTTCACTGCATGAGCACCGGCCATCTTTGATTGCAGAATCATCTGCTCAGCCACACCTAGATCGCCACTGTATTGTCCATGTAGTTCAGAGATTAAGTACATGACCACCTCCTGTCTTTCCAAAGATGTAAATAGAGTCAACGTGATCCCATATCCTTGGGACACATTGGCGTCACGGACCCTCCCGCCCAATCTCAACTTCAGGATGGTACATATCCTCTGTACATTCCTGTCGGGCCTTCTCGATTCGACCCAAGTGGATGAGCTCACGAATGTAAGCGTGTTTGGCGTCCAGAAACTTGCGATATGCAGCCCGAGCTGCCGATTCACGTCCTCGATCAGAGCTCGCTGTGACCGAAGCTCTATGGAACCGCCGCGAGTATAACACTTCCTGCGTGTTACCTATCCGATGGAACTTGACCAGACGCAAGAGGAGTTCTGTGTCGCCCGCCGCTACCAGAGAGCGGCCATCGGTTCCGCCAAAAGCTCGCAGCACTTGTGTCTTGAACACCAACGAGCCGTTCATGGCAATTATGTATGAATGATAATCCGGATCAGGACCGATGAATGACGGATAGAGGTTCTTGCGGTGCAAGTATCCATCTTCGCCGAGTTCGGCAGGAAAAGGTGAGGGGACCTCTTTGTGACCAGCAAGATAGGCGTCTGATTCAGCAAAGAACTCATCAATACCCGTTCCACAGGCGACAACGTCTTCATGCTCGTCAAGGAAAGCCAGTTGTTGGGAGAGACGAGCGGGCCATGAGACGTCGTCGGCATCCTGGTGTGCGAAGTGTTCTCCCCTGGTGAAGTGCTTAAGGACAAAGTTCTTGCCTGCGTCAGTGCCTATTTGTCGGGAGAGGCGCATGACTCGGAGACGTGCGTCTGGGGATGTGTCACAAGCAGCCTCAAATGTTTGGTCTTTACTGGCATCATCTATGACAAACAGCTCCAAGTGGGCGTAATCCTGACCCAAAATGCTAAGGACTGCCTCTCCTACGGTGCTCTCGGCATTGCGCGCACAAAGAGCTACAGTGATCAACCTTGGAATCATCTCAAACTGCATTTTCCCCCTCTCGAGCCAGGACTTGCATGCCGTTCCACCAGGTGGGGAAACGATTGGCCGGCGTGGGAAGGTCTAAGACAAGCCTGAAGTCAGTATGTTGTGCGAGAAAATCTCGATTAGCTTGAGCTATATGCTCAACATTTGTGTCATCCACAAGCACCATGCAACTGGGACTGAGATACTCTGCTACCTTGTTCAAGCTATTTAGATGTGCAGTGTAGCTATGGTCCCCATCGTAGAAGTAGAACCCGATTGGAAATCCAAAGTGTTTCCGCCAGTTCAGCAACAGATCCCAGCAATCACCTTCAAAAAAGGCCGTCCGCCCTGACCTGATCCGTGCATATTCGCGGTAGAATACGGCTTTAGGATCGCCAAAGTCACGACCCAACGCATCTGGCCCACCGGAGAATCCCGTGTGTCCTGTATACAGGGAGAAGTTGTCGTTACCCACACACAGTTTCTCCGGGTTGCCGACTACTCCGGCGAGAAAAGTGTAGCCTTGCCACACGCCAATATTGAGGTAACCTTCATCCGGCCCCAGGAAGGATACCGCCATGTTGATCAGCAAGCCAATGTGTGTGGTTGACATCCGGCGTACTGTAAAGTCGAATTGGGTAACGTTACGCAGCCGAGATAGTACCTCAGGATCATCAGCATTTAGCACAGCGTTAGGCAGATCAACCCAAGTTCGTTTGACACAAGACAGGAACCCTGAGACGTTCACGTTGCTTTCTCCCATTCTGCCAACCGTGCCTGCAACTCCCCGGTCTCCTCTACTCGGCGAACGTCTTCTGCAGTGTGGACATCTATGTAGTCAGCCACGAACACACCAGCCCAGATACTAAGTGTCTCCAGAAACACTGCATCCAATGACATGATTCTGAAGGCAGCATTTTGCATCAGGTTCTGATCAACCGAGAAAATCTCTTTGCGATTATACTTGAAAAAGGTCTCCATGGCTTGATCCAGGTCAGTGGAGCTGACTTGCGGCGAGTTGGGTTGGACAGATAGCACGATATCTGGTTCAAGGTCAAGATGTCCCTGTACGAAGCGCACTCCGTGACGGATGACGTCCTGCTTGAAGATCGCATCCTCCGCCAGTCGCTGTGGCCGGTCAATGACTTCAGCCCCCGTTTCCAACGCTACCTGCTTGATGGCCGGATCCTCAGTAGATACAAACACGTGCTGTATGTATCTTGACCTTTTGCACGCCTGAACAGCCCAGAACAGCATGGGCCTTCCTGCAACCGGATAGATGTTCTTGCGGGGCAATCTCCTCGATCCACCGCGGGCTGGAATGATGGCCACGATCGACTTGTCAGTGCTCTTTGCTTTCATTTCTCCAGTCCAAATCTGCAGACTTGCCCCACTGCCATCTTGATGTCTGGCCTAGGGTGGAAAACTACTCTCTGCTGATGCTATGTCCGCACAGACCCTTGTTTATCGGCTAGTCTTCCGCGGATTCGGAATGCGTTGTTGCCCAGAGGTTCGTGAATCCAGCGTCGCGCCTGGAAGTGATAGAACACCTTGGATCTGCAGTGTTCATCATTGAAGTATTGATCGGAATACTCAGTCAGTCCATATTGCGAGTAATCATCATACGCCAAGCAATAAGCTCCATCGTGATAGTGTATGCTCTGGCCGGTTTTCTCGACATCAAATAGCTCAAAGACCACCAATGACTTGGCAATCTGCATCAGTCTCGTGATCTGATGAACCTTGGCCTCGCAAATTGGAATGTGCATCAGGAATCCTACTGTCAGTACCAGGTCGAACTCCTCAGCACGAAACCGGTCAAACAGGTCTGGGCGTAGAAAGTCATCAACCCAAAGCGTGGGCGGCGGATTGTAGTTGAGCACTCTTTCTTTCGCGATGTTTATTGCCTCCTCGGAGATATCGAAGCCGTACATCTGGCACCCAAAAGCCTTATGTAGGTGATATAGATTTGACCCCACATTGCACCCCGGCTCCAGGACTCTTGAGTCGTGACCCAGCTTCATGATTTGGCCAGCTTCTTGCAGCTCCTTGATGACGCGGACTACGTTCTCTGATGTCTGCCGCCGCTTCGTGAAGTAGTTGCCGTATACGGACTCCCTATACGGGATGGGAATTCCAAAGACACGCCGGAACCGAATCTTCCGTACATATCTGTCTGTGCGCCACCATTCAGATGCCTTGTGAACGGACATTGTTGCTCCTCAACTTGAACTTCTTCAATCTGCCCGTGCGGCCGTCTTGGCTGTTGTCAGGAGAATACCGGTCTCAATGTCGAGCAATCGCTCCAGGTCATAAGTGACCAGGGCACACTGCCGCGCTGCACGTCCGAGATCTTGCGCCCAGTTACCGCTATCAATGACACGCTCCAATTGTGCCACGATATCGGCGATGTCAGTAGGGTCGAACAACAACCCCGTCCTTTCGTGCTCTATCACCGCCCGATTGCCTTCGCAGTTCGATACGACGCAGGGCATGCCGCAACTCATGGCCTCGATCAGCACCTTGGGATGCCCCTCCAGCAACGAGGGCAGGACGAAAAGGTCGGCCTGGTTCATATAGTCAGGCAGGGCATGATGTGGCACAGTGCCCTCGAATGAGCACTCTATGTGTAACCGTATCGCTGTCTCCTCTAACCTATGCTGTAAGGGCCCCTCACCGACGATCTGCAGCCGGATGGCGCGACGTTTTCCCAATATGCTCAGCGCCTCCAGCAACCGCTTCAGGTTCTTCTGGCGTGTGAGCCGTCCGACGAACAGAATGGTCGTAACACCATTCTTGTTTCCGCGAGCTCGTTCCGAAGGAGCAAAAAGCGCCGTGTCTACGCCGTTGGGAATCAGGTGGATTCTGGCTGCCGGCGCAAACCGCTCCACGTAGGATGCCAGCTCCTGGGTGGTGACGATCACCTCCGCTGCCAGACGCAGCGCGAGCGGTTCCAGAAGGCGGAGGTAGAGACTGCTCAGGCGGCGACCCTCCACGTCGGCGAAGGCGTGGTAGCGGTAGCCATAGGTAGTGACGTAGGGCAGGCCATACAACAGATGGGCAATCATTGCCGGGATCGCACCCGTGGCCTGGAAGACCCGCAGAACCCCACAGGCTTCAAACTGTGGCCGGCCGACGAAAGGTAGTTGAAAAGCGTACGCTCGATAGGGTGAGCGTCTGAGCTTGGGAACAAGTGACGTGCTGCTCAGGATGGCAGGGTCGTCGGTGTAGTCGGCCAGTATCTCCTGATGATAACTGAAATAGAACAATCGCTCAAACTTCTTCAGGTAGGCAGGGAAGTAGTAATCTATTAGCCGCCCTGCCTGGCCGGTGGCTGCCATTGAGGCTAGACCACCACCCGCGGCTGGCAACAGCCCCAAGTTTGCCCGCTTCATCCTCCCCGCCTCCTTTGCCTGGCGGTGGAAGGTTGAGCAGCCACTCCACACTCATACATGGCACAACGCAAGCGTGTCTTTACCACGCATTGTCCCAAGTAACACTTCATCATCGTATCAACGCGGCCAGGCTCATCGTTGCTCCGCCGTCACATCTGCATATACGGCTTCGAGGCGGTCGAGAGATCGTTCGGGGTCGAATTTCTGGTACAACCAGATACAACCCTGTTCGCCCATACGGACAGCCAGACGGAGGTCTGTTAGAAGGCAGATGATTGCTTCAGCTAAACCAGCGACGTCATGGCGATCTACAAGTAAGCCAGTCACTCCATCGGCAACCGTCTCAGGGATGCCACCGACACGGGTGGCAACCACTGGTGTTCCCACGCTCATGGCCTCCAGCAACACCCGTCCTTGCGCTTCAGGGGTGGAGGAGGGAAGGACCGCCAGACGCACCTCACGCATCAGAGATAACACCTGAGGGTTGGGCAACGGCGGCCACTGAACCACGTGCTGACGCAGATCCGGGCTGACGCTATCTTCTGCGCTACCCCGGCCTACGAACAGGAACATCGCCTCCGGCACGGCTGCAACGACCTGAGGGATCGCCGCCAGCAAGTCTGGCGTGCCCTTTCCCAGAGACTGCTTGCCCACGTACAGGACTACTGAGTGTCCACGCAGGTCGTCCGCTCGAGGACGGCCGCCCCAATCGAAGGGGACTGGTTCGATCGGGGACGGGGGCAGATTATAGATCACCTCGGTGTCCGGCAAGTTGCTGTGAGGCGCGGTAGTGTAGACGGTGCGAATGCCATCGGTGATGAACACCGCTTGGTCCATCCGAGCCAGGATGTAGCGACGCAGGGCGAGATCTACGCGTTGCCACACCACCGAGTGCAAAAGGAAGCGTAACCGGCGTCTCCAGGAGCGGCTGCCGACGTACTGGTCATAGAACTCGTGCGCGCAATGCCAGTATTTGCGCAGAAGATCACAATCGGCAGGCACGGTGTCTGCATCTTGCACGCAGATGGCGAACGGGCAGAGCGGAAATGTGTCGCGGATGGTCACCAGAGCAGGCAAACCAAGTGTCCGAGCCGCTAGCCAGGTGCCAGGCATACTGAACTTGTTCTGAGCATGCAGTACCGCCAGCTTTTCCGCCCTGGCTATACGAGCGACGTGCCAGGCCGAGTAGACGTAGAATAGGGGATTGCCCAAGTTACGGGTGGCTACAGGCATTGCGCCTTCCAACTTGATTGGGAAGGGGAAACGAAAGACAGAAAAGCCATCAAATTCCTCCCAGACAGACAGAGAGCCGTAGCTGGGCGTGACCACGATAACTCTGTGCCCCCGAGCGCCCAGGCCTTTGGCTAGGCGCAACGTGCTCCACTCCGCCCCACCCGGCGCAAAGGGCGGGAAGTACTCATTTGTCAGGCCGATGTTCATCGCTTACGACCTATACCGATGATGCCGGGGCTGAAATCAATCCACAGCCGCCGGGCCAGTCGAGCCAATGGGTAACGCCCCAGAAAGGGCCTCATCTCCACCTCAAAGCCGGAATCGAGCAGCAGTTGGCGCATGTTCCGCGAGGTGAAGTCTTTGGTGTCGTATCCTAGCTTTTGCCGCCCCGTGGCGTACAGGATCCTGCGCATGAAGTAGGACTTGTTAGACGTGGTGACGATGAGTTCGCCCCCGAGCCGCAGAACGCGGTGGGCTTCGGCGAAAAAGGCCCAGGGGTTGAACAGATGCTCAATCACCGTGCGCGAAAGCACCACATCAAACGCGTTGTCGGGAAAGGGGAGGTTCTTGTTCAAATCGGCTCGGAGCAGGATCGTCAGGCCATTGGCGCGGCAGTGCTCGATCAGTTCCGCCACAATCTCCAGGCAGATAACCTCATTGCCGGCGTTCTGTACCAGACGGGAGAAGTATCCGTTGCCTGCGCCAGCATCCAGCACCAGCTTTCCCTGGGGGATCAAAAGCAGGTCATCCTGGCTGATGGAACGACGAAATTCGTTCAGGTTAGCCGGTCGCCGGCCGGTGCCCTTGCGCCCCACATAGTAGTCGGCCATCAAGTCGGGATAGTTCTTGATACTGCTTCCTGGTTTGTGACTCATCTCAGATTCCGGTACCGATACTCAGGGAGACTTGCGGCATCGCAGGAGCCAACCGGTGCTTTCCTGCGGGCACCGCTCGGCGACCTCTCGTTTCCATCGGCTCAGGCGCTGGTAGCCTGTCAGCGATAACCCTCCCACAAAGTCAATCAGACCAGCCCATGGTGTGTCGTAGACTACAGGCATGAACTCACCTTCCACACGAAAGCCGCCCTCTTTCAACTCTGTCTCCAACTCTTCTCGGCTGTACTCGATCTTGTGATCGGGATCGGAGTAGTGGAAAAGGCCAGCAGCCTGCAGACGGCGCTTCCAACTTGTCTCCCGGTTGGGCGCGGCCAGGAACACGCTACCACTATCGCTCAGCACCCGGCCTATCTCGCGCAGAGTTGTCTGGCGCTGGTGCAGGTGCTCCAGCACGTCGAGGAAGAGCACCTTGTCGAAGACACCGTCAGCGAAGGGGAAGCATGCCTCGGCGCTGGCCTTTAACAGGCGTAGAGTCTTCACGCCCCGCTCGGCCATCAGGCGCCGGCCTATGGCTAGTTGGCGCTCGTCGTAGTCGAATCCCACTACTAACCGACACTGCCCAGAGGCTTGCAGCGCGTGAGCAGCGCTGCCACAGCCCACGTCAAGCACCACATCCTCAGGCTTCAAGTACGCCATGAACCAGTGATGCCTGGCATCCAGCCCGACCAGATGTTTGGGATGTATGTAGACGCTGGACTTGCCCGTCCACTTCGTCAGCCGCATCGAGGCCGACTTGAGTTTGGCGTTGAGGTATTGAATGAGTTGCAGATAGGCCCGTTCAATTACCACTTTCATCCTTGCCGAGAGTCAGCGTGCAGCACCTGCTGGTAGAGGTCTACCAGCCGCCTGGCGACCATCTCCCAGCGGAACAGCGCCTCTACCCGCCGCCGGCCGGCCTCGCCGAACTGTCGGGCCAGGGCTTCGTTCTGGAGCAATGTAACGATTTGCGCCGCGAACCGCCGCCGGTCGCCCAGCGGGATCAGAAAGCCGGTGCCCCCATCGGCCACGACCTCAGGCATCGAGCCGACGGCCGTGGCCACCACCGGCTTGCCGCACGACATGGCCTCGCCGGCTGTCATGCCAAACCCCTCCAAGCTGGAGGGTAGAACGTATAAGTCGGCCAGGTTATAGAAGCGGACTTTGTCAGCCTCTGGCACGTAGCCGGTGAACACTACCTGGTGAGCCATGCCCAGGTCTCTTGTCGTGCAGCGGAGGGCTCGTTCCTCGCCGCCCGCTCCGGCAATGAGTAGTCGCACCTGGTCGCCCATTTCAGCCAGGACGTCACGAAAGACCTCGAGCAACAGACCCACGTTCTTCCTGGGCTTCAAGCCACCTAGAAAGAGTAGAACTTTGTAGCCCTTCAACTCCAACTCAGCCACCAGTCGCTTGTCCTTCGGCTGCGGCTTGAATCTCCGGGCGATGCCAGCATAGACCACGGCCACGTGATTGGTGTCCACTTGCAGTTCTCTCTCCAACTGCTCACGAGAGAACTGGCTATCGGTCGTGACCAAGTCACAGGCCTCGATCACGCGCCGCTCAATCACTGGGTTAAGCCAGTTACGATCCACGTGGTGATGATGGGCTACCACCGGCACCGGTAGCCGGTACAGCCACCTGGCCCACAGCGCTGCTGGCCCTACAAAACGCAACGAGTGCGCGCGCAGCATGTCGAAGGGCTGTTGGTCATAGGCCTGCTTGATGTACGGCGGAAACACCAGATTGGAAACGTACCAGCGGAAGCCCCCTGGTAGCCTGGTGCGGTGTACGTGCCAGTTTGGAACGTCGTTCCAGCAGGTGGCCCGCCCTGGCAGTATGATGTCTATGCGCACCCCAAGCAACGCCAGGTGCTTCAACACCTCTCGCTCGTATACCTCACCGCCGGAGGAGGATTCGGGTGCTATGCCCACGTGAGGAGAGCAGATAGTCATAGGTGGCATTGATGCAGAGATCATTCCTGAGCACTCTGAATGCGAGAGGCTTCCCTCTCCGGCCACACAAGGAGGGTTTCCATCCCCTCAACCCTCAAAGTCGGGATTGAAGATCGAGAAGCATCAGCCACCTGCACCCCCTGTTCCAGACAGGTCAGGTAGCACACCTCGGCCAGATCATTGTCGCCCTCTACGTACACCTCGTCGTGTCCGGCCCGTCGGATCTCAGTCAGGTGTCGCTTGGCCGCCTCGCGGGTCTCCCGGTACAGGCGCATCGAAACCTGCATGAACGAGGCCGTGAGGCGCGCTTTTTCGGCCACGCCCTGGGGGGTGATCAGGTAGCGCAGCCGACGTCGCTGCATCTGACGCACCTTGATATATCCTTTGTTGACCAGGCGCTTCAGATACCAGTTCACGCTGCCCACCGCCACGCCCAGTCGCGCGGCCAGGTCGGCTTGTGTGATGTCCGGGTTTAGAAAAAGCCCCAATACATGGGGCTTGAGCAGAGCCACCCATCGGACTTGAACCGATAACCTAGCGCTTACGAAGCGCTTGCTCTGCCGCTTGAGCTAGGGTGGCTGACCAGCAAGTATCTTCAGAGGGACACCTTCCCCCTTGAAGCAACAACATTATACTAGCATTACCTTGAAATGGCAAATCTCCTTGGCTGCTATGCGCCACGGGCCAGGGCTTTGGCAGCGGCCAGGAAGGCGGAGAACAAGGGGTGAGGTCGGTTGGGCCGAGACTTGAACTCAGGATGAAACTGGCTGCCCACCATCCAGGGGTGGTCGGCCAATTCCCCAATCTCCACCAGGCGTCCATCGGGCGAAAGGCCACTAAGCACCAACCCGGCCTCCGTCAATAGGTTCCGGTAGTCATTGTTGAACTCGAAACGGTGGCGGTGGCGCTCGCCAACAATATCCTGCCCGTAAGCGGCGGCAGCTTTGGTGCCAGGCACCAACTGGCAGGGATAGACTCCTAAGCGCATGGTGCCTCCCATGTCGGAGATGCCCTGCTGTTCCGGCATGAGATCAATGACGGGATGCCTGGTGGCGATGTCGAATTCGGTGGAGTTGGGCTCATCGCTGCCCAGGACGTGTCGGGCCAGCTCGATGACCATGACCTGCATGCCCAGACAAAGGCCCAGGTAGGGCACTTTGTTCTCACGAGCATAGCGGGCAGCTACGATCTTGCCCTCAATACCGCGGTAGCCAAAGCCTCCAGGCACGACTACACCATCTACATGGTCCAACTTGTCCAGGCCCCGCTCTTTCCCCAGATCCTCAGCGTTGATCCAATTGATTCGGACGTCGCAGCCACTATGGACGCCAGCGTGGTGGAGGGCTTCGCGTACGCTGAGGTAGGCATCCTGGAGCTCGATGTACTTGCCTACCACGCCGATTTGGATTCTTTCCTTAGGCCGCTTGATCTCCTCAACCAAAGCGCGCCAGTCGCCCAGATCAGGCTCGCCAGCGGGCAGCCCCAGGCGCTCGACGATGAAGTCTCCCAGCCCCGTTTCCTCTAAGATGAGCGGCACTTCGTAGATGCTCTCGATGGTTACTAGAGGAATGACGGCTCGCTGCTCGACGTCGCAGAAGAGGGCGACTTTCTCCTTGACATCCCTGCCCAACGGGTAATCGGAACGGCAAGCGATGGCGTCGGGCTGGATGCCTATGCCCCGCAGCTCCCTGACGCTGTGCTGGGTGGGCTTGGTCTTCAGCTCGCCAGTGGAACTGATGTAGGGCAGAAGGGTGAGGTGGATGTAGAACGTGTTCTCGCGGCCCAGGTCCTTGCGCATCTGGCGGATGGCCTCCAGAAAAGGCAGGCCCTCAATATCGCCCACGGTCCCCCCCACCTCCACGATGACCACCTCGGCCCCGCTCTCTTTGGCCACCAGGCCGATGCGGTGCTTGATCTCGTTGGTGATGTGGGGGATGACCTGGATGGTGCCGCCCAGGTAGTCGCCCCGCCGCTCCTTGGCGATGACCTCAGCATAGACCTGGCCGGTGGTCACGTTGCTGGCACGGGTCAAGTTCTCGTCAATGAAGCGCTCGTAGTGGCCCAAGTCGAGATCGGTCTCCGCACCGTCCTCAAGGACGTAGACCTCCCCGTGCTGATAGGGCGACATAGTGCCCGGATCAACGTTGATGTAGGGGTCCAGCTTCTGGATTGAAACCGAGATGCCTCGGCTCTTGAGAATGCGACCGATGGAGGCGGCGGTAACTCCTTTGCCTACAGATGAAACCACACCCCCGGTGCAGAAGATGTATTTGGCCATGCTCTTCCTACCTCAACTGCTACACGCAGGGCTGTGATGCGTGCTGCGTGTTGCGTGCTACGTTTGACGTTTCACGTTTCACGTTTTACGTCCTTGTAGCTCGAATGAACCTGCTGCCAATGTTCTCGAATGTGCTGCAATTCTCCGATATTCTCGGGAACCTCACCGTAGTGCACCTTCACGTAGGCCTCTGTTATGGCCGTGGCCTCGGCCTGGCAGTCGGGGAAGGCCAGGCCCAAGGCTGGCAGGTACTCGTAGGGTGTCTGGGCCGGCTGCCGGGGGAAGCCCTGCCTCTCCGCCAAGCGGGCCATGTTGGCATAGATCTTGCGAATGGACACCGCAGCGTAGAGCCGCATACCGGGACCAAACCGCCCCACCAGTCCAGCCATGTCCTTGAGACGACCCCAGCCGTCACGCAGGGAGTTCAGCATCCCGTCAGCAAAAGCCGCCGACGACCAGAGAGATTCGCGGATCTCGTCGCCCCTTCGCCGCCTGTCTCGCCGTCGCCGCAGGGTGAGGGCCAATACCATCAAGGCGGCCACCCCAACAAGCCCCAGACAAACGTAACGGGAGATGGTCATCAACAAACGCGGCGCTTGGGTCGGTTCGCCGACCGGAAGGTCCTCAAGACCTAGCGGCTCAAGGCCCTCAAAGCTCTCAGGGAGGCCTTCAGCGACTCGTTGGAGTATCCCGAAGAACCACCGCAAGAGAGGCTCCAGAAGCTTGACCAATAAGATTAAGACGTACTCTGCTACTCTCAGCAAGGGGGCAAAGAGCGGTTCCAACCAGCGCAGGATCTGGGAGAAGCCTTCCACAGAGTAAATCCGGGAGATCAGCCACGCTGTGATCAACACGACGACGATGGAGCCAAGCAATATGGCTAACCAGGTGAAGTTAAAGGGCGCCCCCACGCCTCCTTTGGCCTGATTGACTTCTTCCACCCGAGCCAGGGCGACAGCCATGAGGCTGAAGAAGAAAAAAGGCAAAATCAATATAGTAAAATCATAGCCCAGAATGGACAACAGTGGCGTGGAAAAAACGAGCAACAGGACGCCCAGGCGAAAGGAGAAGCCTACCCCTTGGAAAGTCAAACTGCGTTGGCCGATGCTGAGCCCTCGCCACCACAAGAAGAGGGCAATGGCAACGACACTGGCCTCTGGTGGCAGAGAGTAGAAATACAGAAGCGCTCCTCCTGCTTGTCCCAACCAGCCAAGATCGAACAAGCTGTAACCTGGGTAGAGGAGAGAGCGCATGATCAAGACGGTAGTGATCACCACCGCGACAATGAGGATCACTCGCTGGTACAAGAGATCGAACTGCAAGCGATCCATGATACGGCTGAAATAGACTGCGGCCAAAACGAGGATGCCCAGCCTTAGCGCTGTGGCATACGGCGCGGCGGCCGTCGCCCGCTGGCTGATCACCAAGGCCCAGGGGGTGAGCCAACACATTTCCGCAGCAACGAGGGTCGCATATAGCGCTTCTTTGCGCCAGTTCAAATGGAGAATCCTCACTGCTCTTGCACTCCTAACCTGGTGAACGTTTCCACTGCCTGCCTTCCCTGCACAAACTCCCCCCGCACTTCACCCTTCCTCGACGGAGGACGAAAATCTATCTCCACGCCAGGTAGATGATAGGAGAGGATGCCTTCCAGTTCCTGGCCTGGCGGCTCCTGGTCCAGAGAGACTAGCACCAGGCGGCGCCCTACATCCCGCAGCCGCAGCAAGGTGGTAGCAAGCTCCTCGCTGACTATCCCCGTCACCACCACCAGTGTAGCCCCCCAGGGCAGCTTGGGACTTTCTGCCAACAGCAACTTCTCGATGGAAGAGGTGGCGAAGCCGGTTACAGCCGCCAGTGCTTCCAGGATGCGGACCAGTTGCTTGGGATCACGGCTTGGCAGCACCTTGATGGGCTGATCCGAGTGGGGCACGCTGCCGTTGGCAATGACTCCCACGATGTAGCGCTGCTCGACGCCGTAGCTGGCAATGGAGGCCGCTACGCTGATGGCCTTTTCCAACAGGGCCGGGTCTGTCCCCTGCCAATGCTTGGGGAAAGTGGCCACGTTGAGAAAAATGATCAGGTTGAACGAAGTGGTCGGCTCATAGACCCTGGTTTGCAGCCTTTGCTGACGAGCGGTGGCCTTCCAGTGGATGTGCTTGAAGCTGTCCTCAGGCTGATGATCGCGCACGCCGATGGTGCGCATCGGGTCCTCGAAGAGCCGCTGCCTGGCTTTGGTCTCGCCGAAGGGCTCTTTGGACAACAAACCTAATTCGGCAATGGGCACCACCTTGGGATAGACGATGAGCCAGTCATCCTTCTTCTGCCACCCCTCCTGGCTGAAGAGGCCAAACAGGTCGCCCGATTTCAGATGGGCGGGCCCGAAGCGATAATAGCCACGTTGAGGGCAGTGCAAGTGATAGCGACGGGACACCCGCTGGTACCAACGCAGGGAAAAGGCGATGGTCAACTGGCCAACGTTAGACGATTGCGAAGTCAGCACCTCTTCATCCAAGAGCGGCACATCCAACGGGAATTGATCTTCAATCTGTAGCCAGCCCACCGGCAACAGCTTCCAATTGGAGACCCGCAGGGTGAGCTCCAGGGTCTCATCTGGGAAAGCCCGCCGCTCGCTGAATAGTCGCTCGTAGTGCAGACCACGGAGAGCGTACTTGTTCCACAGCCAGGCTATGGGCACGATGGTGAGCAGCAATACCGCCACTGTCATCAGGCCCTTTTGGCGGAAGACCAGGCCAAAGAGGGTCAGCATGATAGCCAGGGCGATCCATGCATCGCTGAATTGTGTTTCCTTGGAATGATCAATGGTGATACGACTCAACTCACTTCTCCACAGGCACTGGAACCGAATTCACTACCTCCATAACCACCTCCTCAGGAGTGCGGCCACGCAGCCGGGTCTGGGGATTGATGATGATGCGGTGGGTCAGGACGTGGGGGGTCAGATGCTTGACGTCGTCGGGGATGACGAAATCCCGCCCGCGGATGGCGGCCAGGGCCTGGCAGGTCTTGTAGAGAAAAAGGGTGCCCCTCGGGCTGACCCCCAACTCCACCGAGGGATGCTCCCGGGTGGCCCGCGCCACCTGCACCATGTACTGTCGCACCGACTCCTCAACCTTAACGCGGCTGATCTCCTCCTGTAGGGTCAAAAGCTCCTCCGCCGAGGTTACGGCCTCCAGGTGCTCCAGAGGATCTTCATGCTCGAAACGAAGCAATATCCGATTTTCCTCCTCCTCACTGGGGTAGCCTATTTTGATCTTCAGCATAAAACGGTCCACCTGGGCTTCCGGTAGAGGGAAGGTGCCCTCTAGCTCGATGGGGTTTTGGGTGGCCAGGACGAGAAAGGGGCGAGGCAGGGGTTTGGTGTCGCCATCCACGGTAATCTGGCGCTCCTGCATGGCCTCGAGGAGGGCCGATTGTGTGCGGGGGGTAGCGCGGTTGATCTCATCGGCCAGGAGCACCTGAGATATTACGGGCCCCGCACGAAACTCGAACTCCTGGGCTTTCTGGTTGAAGAAGTAGATGCCGGTCACGTCGCTGGGCAAGAGGTCCGGCGTGAACTGAATGCGCTGAAAGCTACAGCCCAGGGAGCGGGCGACGGCCTTAGCCAGGGTCGTCTTGCCGATGCCGGGCACGTCTTCAATCAGCACATGCCCCTCGCACAGCAAGGCCACCAGCGCCAACTCGATGACCTCATCCCTGCCCACGATAACCTTCTTGATGTTCTCTGTGACTCGCCTCGCTGTCTCTGCAATCATTGGCAATCTCCTAAACTGAGTTTGTAGGTAAGCGTCTTGCAACTACGGGAATTATATCACACTTGCTAAAGCTTGACAAAGAACACCTTCACGGCCTTCGCAGCGGTTCACCATCATGGGGTAGCAGGCCATTCGGCCGAGCTCCGGCCGAAGCCAATCGCATTAGCCGTCTTTGCGCCAGAGTTGGGTTTTCCCTAAAACAGATTTTTGTGGTAACATATTCCTAAACTCAGCAGGTCCAATTTTGCTCGGCCTGGATCGCTTCGACTAGGCTCAGGACAAGCGTCAGATACAGGTCAAAAGCGGGGAAGGCAACCGCAGGTTGCACGCAATCCCCTCAGAGCAATTTGGGGTCCACTGAAACTTGCCAAGGGGGAATGATAATGACAGAAGAGAAAACAACGAGTTTCCAGCCTGGTGGCCGTTACTTCGAGGAGTTCGCGGTGGGCGATGAAGTGGTCAGTCATGGCCGCACGATAACTGAAGCCGACATCGTGGCCTTCGCTGCCCTCACGGGTGACTGGAATCCACTACACTGTGACGCCGAATACGGCAAAGATACCGTTTTCGGAGAGCGCATCGCTCATGGTCTCTTGGGCCTTTCCATCGCATCGGGGCTGCTTGATCGCCTGGGCTTCATAACGGGCACAGTCGAGGCCTTCATGGGCCTGGATTGGAAGTTCCGTGGCCCCATCAAGATCGGGGATACCATCCACACCGAGGCTAAAGTGGCTCGCAAGAAGGAGATGCGACGGCTGGGCGGCGGCATCATCGTTCTTGACGTGGCCGTGGTCAATCAAGGGGGCGAGGCCGTCCAGAAAGGTCAATGGACAGCCCTGATCAAGAGCAAGCCAGTTCCTTAGAATTGCACCCTGTCTTCTTGACATCCGAAACGCTTTGGGTTATAATGTTAGTGGATCTTCCGCTTGCCCCCAGATCGAGATGAGGAAAAGGCGATGAGTGTCACCCTCGAAGACATCGCTCGCAAAGCCGACCACTCGATCACTACCATCTCCCGAACTCTGAATGACTGCAGCGATGTCAGCGAGGAGATCAATCAATTCATCAAATGCGTAGCCCAAGAGACGGACTGCCACCCTCATGTTTTATTATTGCCCAATGTCTGCGAAGAAGGTACACCGACCCCGTTAGCTTCATCGCCCCTGTCACCGCTGCTGGCCTTCGCGACGTTTGGGGTTATACTTGGGATGCTGTCACACCATCTTGGCGTGTTACTAAAGGAGGTGAGGTATCTGATTTTGCTGAGTTAATGGGGGATGCTCCATGCATGAAGGAAGTGTCCCAAAGCCAAATTCCGTCAAAAACCCAAAATAAATAATGAGGAGGAAACAAGTGTTTAAGAG
Source organism: uncultured Anaerolineae bacterium (assembly GCA_964390805.1). Taxonomy (GTDB): domain Bacteria; phylum Chloroflexota; class Anaerolineae; order VGOG01; family VGOG01; genus CAYMKL01. The sequence continues at coordinate 45,820 of CAYMKL010000033.1, forward strand.
GACGTTTGTAAGTTTGCTATTAGTGTTAACAGTACTGCTGACCCTGGGAGTGAGCGCGGTCAGTGCCCAGGAGGGGGTGACCTACACGGTCAAGCTAGGTGACAACCTCTGGACCCTGGCGGAGAAGTACCTGGGCAACGGCGCGGCCTACCATGCCATCGTCGAAGCCACCAATGCCGAAGCCGGCTTCGCCAACATCGTGGACCCCGGCCTGATCCAGCCTGGTTGGAAGCTCCTCATCCCCGGCGCAGAGGCTCCGGCGGCGGAGGCCCCATCAGTGGCAGGCCAGACCCTCGTCTTCGAGTCCAGGCTGTTCAGCCCACCTCGCGAGCAGGAGTTCTTCATCAACGAGGTCATCAAGCCTTTCGAGGTTGAGCACGGGGTGACCGTCTTGTTCCAGATTCTGGACGACAACACGATATTTGACAGGGCGACGCTTCAGCAGGAAACCGACCACGTGACCACGGATATTGTCTGTGCACACAACGGGAAGATGCCCGACTGGCTTGACGCAGGGTATGTGGAGGATTTGACGCCATACGTTGATTCCTGGACAGACAGGAACTTCAGCCCCACGTTTGAGTCCGACACCAACCGGGATGGGAAGCAGTACTTCCTGCCCGTGGGCGCAGACGTGTATCTGCTGCTGGCCAACAACAAGACGCTTCCCTATCTCCCCGACGGTGCTGACATAGACGCCATAACCTGGGAGCAGTATGCCCAGTGGGCCGTGAACATCGCCGAGGGTGAAGGTGAAGGCAAGGTCTGCATCACCGGCATCCCCATGAAGTCCTGGGTCTACCAGTTCGGCGGGTCGGCGCTCTCGTACGGCGCTGGCTTCCCAGACGCCAACTCGGCCGCGGCCATGGAAGCCTGGAAGATCTGGGAAACGATCGGCAAGGCTGGCGGCTTCGTCCCGACGGTGATGAACGTTGATAGCTGCGTGGATCCGATGATGCGTGAAGAGTCGTGGCTGACGGTGTTCCACAATGCTCGCGCCGGCCAGGTATATGCCTCTAACGAGACCCAGTTCACCTTGGCGCCCGCGCCAATTGGGTCGGAGGGCATCGGCACCATCGCTGGCGTCAGCGGTTACGCCATCATGAAGGGCGCGCTGCACCATGACCTGGCAGTCATGTTCCTTGAATACCTGACTCGCCCCGACATCCAGGTGAAGATAGCCAAGGGCACCGGTGGCTTCATCCCGCCAGTGCAGGAAGCGCTCCAGTACATGGGCGACGAGGCCATTGACGAGGTCATCTCCAAGGCCGTGCTGGTGCTTGAGCAGGGCATCGCCTCTGGCGTGCCTGGCTACTTGTATCAGGACTGGGGAGCCGTCAAGGTGTGCTTTGACGACATGTTCGAGGACACGATCTTGGCAGGCAATGACGTAGATCAAGCGCGGGCCGACGAAGCACAGGCTTGTATAGATGGTCTCTTGAAGTAGCATCACTGATGCGCGTGTAGCTACTTTCGACTTGACAGAGCCGGGAAAACGATCCCATTTCCCGGCTCTGTCTTCTAAACAGCACCAAAAGAGGTGAATGGGTATGACAGCAATAGCGCGTCGGAATGGCAAGACCTGGAAGAAGATCGCAAAAGGGGCAACTCCCTATCTGTTGGTGCTTCCCGTCGTCCTCTATTACGCCGCGTTTTGGCTGCGGCCAGTCATCTCGTCAATCATCGCCAGCTTCACCGGCGCCGCGGGCCAGTTTACGCTGGACAACTTCGCGCTCGTCTTCCGCGAGGAGAATTTCGTAGCTGCCGTCAAGAACACCGCGATTATTGTGGTTTTCTCCGTTACTCTTGAGTTCCTCGCCGCCCTGTTTCTCGCCCTGCTCATCAACAGGAAATTCAAAGGCTCAGGCATTTTCTTGTTCATGGCCATGATTCCCATGGCGCTCCCAGCCGCCGCGGCGGGAGCCATGTGGGTCACCGGATTCACCGCCCATGGGTGGCTGAATAGTTTGTTGGGCTACCTGGGGATTCTGGCGGAAGGCAAGAAGATATACTGGCTGGTGGGCTCCAATGCCAAACTCCTGGCAACGCTGATTATCATTGATGCCTGGCAGGTGATCCCATCGGTGATGATCATCTTGCTGGCGGGATTGCAGAACATACAGGAGGAAATGAGAGAAGCCGGGTATGTGTTCGGTGGAAACTATTTGCACGTCCTGAGGAAAATCACCCTCCCCTTGCTCAAGCCGACCATTACAACCGCTGTGATACTGAGGATGATCTCAGCGATCCAGATATGGCTCATCGTGGTGTTTCTGCTCGGATTCTCCAGGCTGCCTGTCTTGCTTGAAAGGGTTGTCTACTACACCAAGGAGGTAGATCAGTTGTACATCGCCGATCAGATGGCGGCTGGCTATACCCTGGTTGTTGCCGCCATCGTGTCCCTGGCAGCTCTGGCTTATCTGCAGGCGTCAGGAGCGTTCAAGCGAGAGAAGGAGCAACTCACATGACAATGACGAAAAAGAAGCCGGTAAGCGTCGCCAAGGCCGCAAGAACGACGGTTTTCTACATCTTTGTTATCGGAGTCGTGGTTGCCCTATTGCTGCCGTTCTACTTCATCGTCTCGCTGTCCTTCCTATCCACGCGAGAGGCATATACCTATCCCTTGCCGATGGTCCCTGCCCTCAACACTCAATTCAAGCTGGAATATGGGAAGCGGGGCTACCTATTGAGCGTCTATGATAGGGTAGAAGGCGGCTTTGAGACGGTTCTCGATACCAAAGAGCTGCAAAAAATGTCCGATTATGTAAAATACCAGCTGGCCACTCCCATGACCCTGGAAGACATCGGACAGCAAATCGCCAAGCTGGAGGAGACACAGGACGTGGTCTATTTCACTCGCAGGAGAAATCTGCTGAGCAACTACCAGAGCTTCTTCGGGGTGGCCGGCTCCGAGGCGGTCCCCGCCCTGATCAGAAGCCTGCAGATCTGCGCCCTGACCATCATCATCTCTCTATCCATCGGAGGAATGGCGGGCTATGCTTTTGCCAGGTATGCCTTCAAGGGAAAGGATCTACTGAAGTTCAGCGTTCTGTTTGTGAGGATGTTCCCAGGCGTGGCCATCGCCATCCCTATGATCAAGATTCTCGTCGGCCTGAATTTCTATGATAATCCCATCGGCTTGTCTTTGGTATATGCCATCGGGAACATCGCTCTCACCGTCTGGATCACGGCCAGCATTTTCATGGGCATCCCGGAATCGCTGGAAGAAGCGGCCCAGGTTTTCGGGGCCACCAAAGCCCGGGCATTTTTGCGCGTTACCCTGCCGCTGGCTTTGCCAGGGCTAGCAGCCGCTGCTATGTACTCATTCTTAGGGGCGTGGAACGAAACAGTGTCAGCCATTATTCTAACACAGTTTAATCCCACATTTTCCGTTATCGTGTATCAGACAGTCCTAGGGGCTGTCGGGCAGGTGAATCTGGCCGCGGCAGGCGGTATGGCCATGGCTCTGCCAGCGATCATCTTTACTTTTTTCATCCGCAGATACATCCGCCAGATGTGGGGCGGGGTCACCATATAGCAAGGGGGAAAACATGGCAACGCTAGCATTGAAGAATGTCACAAAACGGTTCGGTCGAAACGTCGTGGCGGTTGACGACTTCAGTCTTCAAGTGCCCGATAGAGAGTTCCTTGTGCTTCTGGGGCCATCGGGATGCGGGAAAACAACAACACTGAGAATGGTCGCCGGTCTGGAAGAGGTCACTGATGGGACTATTCTGATTGATGAGGTTGATGTTACCGATTTGCCACCCAGAAGAAGAGACGTGAGCATGGTCTTCCAGAACTATGCGGTTTGGCCCCACATGACGGTCTATGAGAACATTGCCTATGCCCTGAAACTAAAGAGAATGGACAAGCAGACAATTGACAAGATGGTCAAAGAAGCAGCAGAAATGACCAAAATCGCTGAGCTTGTTGAGCGCTATCCGTCCCAGCTTTCAGGAGGCCAGCAGCAGAGGGTGGCGGTGGCCAGGGCCATCGCCGTGAAGCCAAAACTGTTCCTCCTGGACGAGCCGCTCTCGAACCTGGACGCCAAGCTGAGAGTGGCGACGCGAACGGAGCTAAAGGCCATCCACGACAAGACCGAGGCCACCACCGTATTCGTCACCCACGACCAGTCCGAAGCCATGAGCCTGGCCGACCGCATCGTGATCATGAAAGACGGAGAGATCGTGCAAATAGGAACCCCCGACGATGTCTATCACCGCAGCGCGAGCCTGTTTGTGGCCGATTTCATAGGCACCCCCCCCACTAATTTCATGGACGTCGAATTGAAGGTTGAGAACGGTGATTGTCGTTTGATCAATCCTCACTTCGGTTTCAAGCTGAGCCCTGAGAACGCCGCCAAATTGCAGAACTGTGGGAAGAAACGCCTTGTCCTTGGCGTCAGGCCTGAGAACATCCTGCTGGTGGGCGAAGAAGAATCTGTTCTATCTGCGCAATGTCTTGTCTCGGAGCCACAAGGTTCGCACCAAATCATCGCCATCGAACTGGGTAGCAAGATAGTGAAAATCGTCTCCCCTGCCTATCCCAAGATTAGATCAGGGGAAACGGTCCACCTGGCGTTTAACCAAGAAGCCATCGCCTTCTTCGATAGTGACACCGGTTTGAGGATTTAAGATACATCTCGTGGCTGCGAGCTGTGATGCGTGGTGCGTATTGCGTGTTGCGTTGGATGCAACGGATCACGCAACACGCACCACGTCTGCTTGTCCCACGGCCAATCCATACTATTAAAAGCAACCTTGCGGAGGTGACATGTTTCACGACATTCGCCTGACATCCAGGAAAATCCACCGACGCCTGAAGCTGATCGAGCCACTGGTTTATCGCCGTCGTCAGCCACTGTTGCCTTTTCGGCACCTCAAGTTGGAAAGCCCTCTGGTTGACCCTCCGGTTTCTCCAGAAGTAGACGACGTAAACTGGCAGTTGATCCTGTGGGGCTCTTACTGGTGCGAGCCCCACGCAGATTTTGTCCTCCGCACCCGGTTTCAAATCCCCCCCGACTGGAATGTTGACTCTCCCATTGCCTTGCACCTTCCGATTGGCGAGGCGGGCGATTTCAGCCACCCCGAAGCCTTGGCCTACATTGACGGCCTGCCCTACGCTGCCTGCGACCGGCATCACCAAGAGATATTGCTGCCGCATAGCCCCCCCTCAATCCCCCCCAACCCTTCGACCTTGCTCAGGGCAGGCTCTGGGGGGGAGGCAGACCCCAATACCCAATATCCAATATCCATTTTCGATGGCGCTCCGCATTTGCTAGCTCTCCATGGCTGGGCCGGCAGCCTGCGCAACGACAGGGACGCCAGGCTGCTAATGCGCGAGTGCGCCCTGGTGCAGATTGATCAGCCCACGCGCGATTTCATCGCTCTGGCCCGGGTTGCACTGGGCGTCGCCGACCATCTGGATGAAAACGAGCCAGCACGGGGCCACCTGTATACCGCCCTGGACGAGGCGTTCAAAGTGCTGGACACTCGCGAGCCCTTCGGTGAACGCTTCTACGCCAGTGTGGCTGCTGCCCACGAGACTCTACGGGCGGGCGTTGCCGAGGCGGGCGCTCCACTGGACGTGGACATCACCGCTGTTGGTCACGCTCACATTGACGTGGCCTGGCTGTGGACACTGGGTCAGACCCGGTGTAAGGCCGGCAGGACCTTTTACAACGTCATACGCCTGATGCAGCAGTTTCCCCAATTCCGCTTCAGTCAGAGCCAGCCCCAGTTGTATGACTTCGTGCGGCAGGATTATCCTGAGCTGTTTGAGACCATCAAGCAGCGGGTGCGGGATGGCCGCTGGGAGCCCCTTGGCGGCACGTGGGTGGAGGCCGACTGCAACATCACGGGTGCAGAGTCCCTGGCGCGGCAATTCCTCCTTGGGCTTAACTTCTTTCGAGAGCATTTTGGCGCCGATGCCGTGCCCCCAGTCCAGTGGCTTCCTGACGTGTTTGGCTACGCCTGGAATCTTCCCCAGTTGATCAAAGAAGCCGGGCTGGAGTATTTCTTCACCATCAAAATAGGGTGGAACCAGTACAACCGTCTGCCTTGCGATTCCTTTTGGTGGCAGGGCCTGGACGGAACGCGCATCCTCACCCATTTCAGCACGACCTCCGGGAGCGGCGATGTCCACGTCAGCACTTACAACGCCGATGCTTCCCCTGAACAGACCCTCCAAACCTGGAGAAACTTTCAGCAGAAGGATTGGGGTAAACCCGGCGTGACGCCGCCTCTACTGATGTCGTTCGGATACGGCGATGGCGGTGGCGGCCCCACGCGCGAGATGGTAGAGAACATCCGCGAGATGGAGTGTTTTCCCGCCACACCTCAAATCAAGTGTGGCACGGTGGGAGAATTCTTCCGCAAGCTGGAGTCTGAGGTCGGAGTCCGCCTGCCGACGTGGAATGGCGAGCTCTACCTGGAGGATCATCGCGGCACGTACACCACCCAAAGCCGCAACAAGCGCGCCAACCGCAAGAGCGAATTCCTCCTGCACGATGCCGAGTTCTTGGCCGCCCTGGCCTCCGTGCTCGATTCAGGCTATCGCTACCCACGCGCTGAGTTGCACCGGGCCTGGGAGCTAGTTTGCCTCAACCAATTTCACGACATCATCCCCGGCAGCAGCATAGGTCCTGTCTACGTCGAGTCGCAGCAGCAATACGCCGAAGTGCGTGAGATCGGCGAACAGGTGCGGGATAGTGCCCTGGCGAAGATCGCCGAGAAATTGGGCGGCGACGTTCTGGTGGTGAATCCGACCTCGTTCGAGCGGAGCGATCTGGTTTTCTGGAGCAATCCGTCCGTCGAGACTCCAATGCTACAGCGGGTAGATGGCTCCCCTGTCCACATTCAGTCCGTTGAAGGCGGACTGCTATTAGATATTGGGGATTTGCCCCCTTACAGCGTTACGCCTCTGTCCACTACCTCAATATCCAATACCCAATATCCAATACCCAATCTCACCGCCACCCCGACTTTGTTGGAAAACGACTATCTGCGAGTGGAGCTAGACACCGCCGGCGACATTGTCCGCATCTACGACAAGCTCAATAGCCGCGAGGTGCTGCCCGCTGGCGCCATTGCCAATCAGTTCCAGGCCTTCGAGGATCGTCCGCTCAACCCGGATGCCTGGGACATAGACATTTTCTACGACGACAAGATGTGGCGGGCTGAGCCGGCCGACTCTGTGCGTGTGGTGGAGAACGGGCCGCTGCGCGCCGCGCTCGAGGTGCGGCGGCGCATTTTGAACAGCGAGTACGTCCAGCGCATCTCGCTGGTCCACAACAGCCCGCGCCTGGATTTCGATACCACCATCCAGTGGCGAGAGCGGCACATTCTGCTCAAAGTGGCTTTTCCCGTAGACGTGCTCTCGCCGCAGGCAACGTATGAAATCCAGTGGGGCAACGTCCAGCGGCCGACGCATCGCAACACCAGTTGGGACTGGGCGCGTTTTGAGACCTGTGCCCAAAAGTGGGTTGATCTGAGCGAGGGCGGCTACGGCGTCAGCCTGCTCAACGACTGCAAATACGGCCACGACATCCACGACAACGTCATGCGCATCAGCCTGTTGCGCAGCCCCACCGCCCCTGACCCAGAAGCCGACCACGGCCAGCACCGATTCGCCTACAGCCTGCTCCCTCACGAGGGCGGATGGGATGAGCGCACCATGGCCGAGTCCTACGCCTTGAACGATCCACTAATCGTGTGGGCCACAGCACGCAACCCGAAACCCAAAACCCGAAACCCGCCCCCCCTGCCCTTCATCAGCACAGACCAACCCAACATCGTGATCGAAACCATCAAACAAGCCGAAGATGGCCGAGGCGTGATCGTGCGCTTGTACGAAAGCCAGCGCCGTCGGGTCATGTGCACACTGACAGCCGCTTTCGCGCTGGCAGAAGCCTGGCGCACCAATCTCCTTGAGGAGAACCAGGAACGCTTGGAGATTGAGGGCCACCAGTTGCGCTTCTCCATCAAGCCTTACCAGATTGTGACCTTGCGTCTGATTCTCAGTGATCAGTGATCAGGCGTGACTACTCAGCCTACCCTCCCGCAGGTTGCTTTTATCGGTTTGGGCATCCGAACATCTGCTTGGGGTGAGCGTTTTGCCCGATATTACTGACTAAACCTGCGGGAGGGTGAGTAGCTTGACAATGTTAACTTCGCCTGCGTCAGACCTCCGAGGTCTGTGAAACAGCTCTAGGATGGCGAAATCGTAGCTTTTGCAGGCATTTCGACGGGTGCAATCACCGATTGGAGACCTCGGAGGTCTAAACTTAACATTGTCGAAGTAGTTACGATCAGGCATCAGTTATCAGTCTACTCACTGATCACTGGTTACTGATCACTGTTAACCGGCAAGAGGAGAGACTAACTTGACTCAGAGACAGCAGACCAACTCCCGCTTCGCCGTCTACTTGATTCCCCCTTACAAAATCGCCCGAGATGTGGCCGAGATTCACCGGATGCTGCGCAAACAGTTCGGCTTCATCGCCGCCGACCAGTTTCAAGTACACGCCACCATCAAAGGGTTCTTCAAGAAAACCCCAGGCCCGTTGGAGCCGCTGGTGGAACGCCTGGACGCCGCTTTTGCCGTACAACGCCCCTTCACTGTGCATTTTGGCGGCGTTGGCAGAACCAGCATCGGCATGGGGCTGGACATCTTCCGCATTGGGGGAGAGCCTAACACGGAGATGCTGGCCTTGCGGGAGAGGGTGGTGGATGCCGTGCGCCCCTTCATCGCTCCTGACTGCGATTTTGTCAAAGGGGACTTGGGCGTGCCTTTCTGGGCACACATCACGCTGGCCTTTCGCGACATCCCGCCGACGATGCAGGATGAGGTCTTGGATTATCTGCGGGAGGCACCACTGCCCACCGAACCTTTTATCGTTGACACATTCCATTTCCTGCAATTCTTCAGCCAGGATTGGGAGGGAGATTGGGAGCAGACGCTCACCTGGCGACTGCTGAAGCCGTGGCGAGTGTAGGAAGGATGAGGGTGAAATGAAGACTATTGGCATTTTCCATTACCAGGTGGGCAGGACAGACGGAGTCTCGCTGGAGATTGACAAGTGGAAGCGCATGCTGGAGGAGATGGGCCACACCGTCCATCTCTGCGCGGGCGATCTGGGCACGGCGGAAGGCACTTTGATTGAGGAGATGTATCATCATCGCCCCGTTGCCGAACGCCTCAGCTACAACACGTTTCGCGAGTTGCGCGATTACCCCGACGATACGGCGTACCGGGCCGAGCTGCTGAGCCTGGCCGACGTAATCGAGCGCAAAATGCGAGACTTTGTGGAGGAGAAAGGGATTGATTTTCTCATCCCGCAAAACGTGTGGTCGGTGGCGGCCAGCCCGCCAGTGGCCATTGCCCTGGCGCGGGTGATGCGCGATCTGCAACTGCCGGCCCTGGCCCACAACCACGATTTCTACTGGGAGCGAACGGATTTGGCCCTCACCTGTGCCACCGCCATCGAGCTGGCCGACAAGTACCTGCCCCCTCGCGATCCGCTGGCCCGGCACGTGGTCATCAACAGCCTGGCGCAGCGGGAACTGGCTGAGCGCAAGGGAATCGAATCCACGGTCGTGCCCAACGTCTTCGACTTCGACGCGCCGCCCTGGCAGCCCGACGAGTACAATCGAGATTTCCGCGCCTGCATCGGACTGGGAGAAAACGACGTCTTCATACTCCAGGCTACCCGCATCGTCCAGCGCAAGGGCATCGAGCTGGCGGTGGATTTCGTCAAGGCATTGGACAGCCCAGAACGACGCGCCCGCCTCGAGGCGCGTGGGCTGTACGATGGCCGCTCTTTCGACGACGCCTGTCCTGAGCGCCGCTTCGCTAACGGCCGAAGGAACAGCCGAATCGTGCTGGTGCTGGCCGGGTACGCACGGGATGATGTGACCGGAGGCTACGTCAATCGTCTCAAGCAGAAGGTGGAACAGGCCGGGATTGACGCCCTTTTCATTGAGGATGTGGTGGGAGGACGGCGGCAGACGCGGGGCGGACAGAAGATCTACTCACTCTGGGATACCTACGTCTTCGCCGACTTCGTCACCTATCCCAGCCTGTGGGAAGGGTGGGGCAACCAGTTCCTGGAGGCGCTGCGCGCCCGCCTCCCGCTGATGCTGTTCGAGTACCCGGTCTACCAGGCCGACATCAAAGACAAGGGGTTCCGCGTTGCTTCCCTGGGCTCTGAAATCGAGGGGCATGATGGCCCTTCGACAGGCTCAGGACACCGCCTGGGGCTGGTGCAGGTAGCGCCCCAGGTTATCGAAGCGGCCGCAGACCAGGCGGTGGAACTGCTCACCGACGCCCGCTTGCGCCAGGAGACCGTCGAGCACAATTTCCAGGTCGGCCAGCAGCACTACTCATTGGAGTCGCTGCGGGGCTACCTGCACCCACTGATAGAAGACTGATCCGCCACTGCTACCTTAAAATTCTCCCCAACCCCTTGACATCCGAAACGTTTTGGAGTATAATATAAGTGCCTCCAAAACGTTTCGGGTTTTTTGTTTGTCCCCGTATTGGGTAGTCCCCCTGTTAAGTGTTGTTGGGGGGTACAATAGTTGTCAAGAGCTCTTT
>CAYMKL010000034.1:0-53208 GCA_964390805.1 uncultured Anaerolineae bacterium
GTAGTCCACCGCAGGGGCGAAGGTGCCGTCGCCGTTGTTCAGCAGCACGCTCACGGTGCTATGGTCGTTGTTCGCCACGGCCAGGTCGGGCTTGCCATCGCCGTTGAAGTCCCCCACCGCCACTGACACGGGCTCATCGCCCACGTCGTAGTCCACCGCAGGGGCGAAGGTGCCGTCGCCGTTGTTCAGCAGCACGCTCACGTCGTCATCGTTCCCGTTCGCCACGGCCAGGTCGGGCTTGCCATCGCCGTTGAAGTCCCCCACCGCCACGGAGATGGGCCCATAGCCCACGCCGTAGTCCGACCTGGCCGTGAAGGTGATGGGGGGGCTGGCGGCATAGGCCACTGGCAGGTGTGTCTTTGTCAGCAGCAGCCCGGCAACCATCAAGAGAGAAAACGTGCTGGCTGCAACCCGGGCCAATCCTCTAGCAGATGTCGTCTTGTTCATGTTGTTCATGGAACACTCTCCTCCTTTTGAGCTTTGGCCGCCCATCGGCGGCCGGGCAAAGGTAAACGCCAGTCTCAGGCGCTCATGGAGCAGTTCGATCTGGCTCACGACGAGGCCCAGGCTGGCGTTGCGCGCGGTTATTGGGCAGGCGTGTAGAACTACCGCCACTTGTCAGGGTGCAAATCTGGCATCGGTATCTGCTCTCCAATCTCTGGCCTACCACGCTTGTTCCCTTTCGGGGCGCATTGTCCCTACTGATTATAATGCAAAAAAGCCGATTTAGATACGGCCTGAACCTTAAAATTCCCAAGATTCCGTCAAATTGGATGCGGGGTGAGGCTTCTTTGACATTTTGCACCTAGTGGATTATACTATATGCGGCGGCCTTAAGGCCGCGCTCTGATTTTTCGACGTGCTCTGGAGGAGACTATGCGTAGAACCAAGCTCGTTGTACTCGTTGTGTTGGCAGCCATGGGTCTAGCCCTTTTGGGATGCAGCTCACCCACGCCCAATCCAGGCCCGAATCCCATACCTGTACCCACCAACACGGCCACGGCCCCGCCCACGAACACGCCCCCGCCTCCGCCAACGAACACTCCCACCCCTGTGCCCACTCCAACTCCCACACCGCAGTCTCTGGAGTTGACGGTCCTGCACACCAACGACACCCTGGGTTACTCCGAACCCTGCGGTTGAAGGCCCCCCAAAGGGGGGCTGGCCCGGCGGGCCACCAAGGTGAAAGAGGTACGAAAGACTTCGGAAAACGTTCTGCTACTGGACGGGGGTAACACCCTCTTTGGCAACCAGCCCCTGGCCCAACAAACGCAGGGCCAGGTCATCGTGGAGGCCATGAATCTGCTGGGTTATGACGCCATGGTTCTGGGCAGCGAGGATTGCCGGCTGGGCCTCGATGTGCTACGTCAGCGCATGGACGAGGCCGCGTTCCCCATCCTCTCGGCCAACGCGGTGATTTCGGGAACGGATCAATTGTTCGCCAAACCCTACGTTATTAGGGAAATCAGGGATCACAAACTGGCCATCATCGGCTTGACGAATCAGGAGGCGGCCAATGCGTCGGGCAAAGCCATTGCTGTCCTCGACCCCCTGGAAACGCTCCAAGATCTCACGAGCGAGGTCAGCAAGGAGGCGGACGTCGTCATTGTTCTCTCCCACCTGGGCACGGTTGTGGATATGCAGATAGCTGGCCAGGTGGAGGGTATTGACCTCATCGTCGGAGGCCAGTCCCGCGATGTCCTGGATCCGCCCTTGTGGGACGAGCCGAGTAGCACCGTGATTGCTCAGGCCGGACACCAGGGTCAGCGAATCGGGGTGGTTAGTTTGGAGATAGATAGCCAGGGTACGGTGATTAGCCACGGGGGGCAAGTTGCGCTTCTGACCGACGAGTTTGCCGACGACCCGGAGATGAGGGCTTTTTTGGATCAGTATCAGTGACAGAAAGACTACAGCGGATTGGGAATAAAACGGATTGAGGGCAACGAACTCGTTCCTTCCTCGATTCCTCGTTGACTCATTGCTCGTTGTTCGTTACCTGGTTACTCACTGGGACATTGCAGTCCCCACGACGAAGCCGTCTGTCGAGATACAGGCGGCTTTGCGTCGTCTTTCGGCGATCAGACATGGATACTTGGTCACTACTCACTTGCTCCTGCTGGACCCTAGTCCAGCTCGGCGGAAATCCTTCAGCAGTTATTTGCTCCAAGGGGATCGTCAGATCCCCGTCTGGAGCGCCGTTTCTTGCCATTTCATAGCTGGCTTCCGTCGCGCAGGGTCGGGATCTGGCGATCCCTGGCGAGCGTGAACCGACGAGGGATTTACGCCGTCGCGCACTAGGGTCCGCTGCGAGCATTGAAGTGAGCAGATACGATACTTGGAGGTGAGCTTATGATCGTAATGAAATTCGGTGGTACGTCCGTTGGGGATGGAGAGGCCATTAGCAGGGCAGCGGACATCGTCTGCCAAGCCATCAAAGACAAGGGGGGAGGCATCGTGGTGGTGGTCTCGGCCATGAGCGGAGTGACCGATACCCTGCTCTCGGCCGCCACTTCCGCGGCTCAAGGGGATGCCGAGACCTTCCGTCGGGCGCGATGGCACCTGTCGGATCGCCATCGCCTGGCCATAACGGAGGCCATCGGCTACGAAGAAACTCGAATTCAGTTGATGGATGAGGTCGAGGCCCTTCTGTCCGATTTCGAGAACCTCTGTCGCAGCATTCACATCATGGGGGAGCTCACGGCCCGAGGCTCGGATGCTGTGGCCTCCCTGGGCGAGAGGCTGACGGCTCGCATCCTGGCCGCGGTTCTGCGAGACAGGGGCGAGAGAGCCACGGCGGTGGAGGCGACCGAGGCCATCGTCACCAACGGCAAACACGGCTCGGCCGTGCCCCTCATGGACGAGACGAGAGAGGCGGCCCAGGCCCGGCTCATGCCCCTCCTGGCTCAAGGGGTGATACCGGTGGTGACGGGTTTCATCGCTGCCACCAAAGAAGGGGTGACCACCACCCTGGGGCGCGGTGGGAGCGACTATACGGCGGCCATCCTGGGCGCTTCTCTGGATAGTGGCGAGATCTGGATCTGGACCGATGTGGACGGGGTGATGACCGCCGACCCGAGGGTGGTGCGTGAGGCCCGCACCCTGCCCGAGATCTCCTACTCCGAGGCGGCAGAGCTTTCCTATTTCGGGGCCAAAGTGCTCCATCCCAAGACGATCCTGCCTGCGGTGGAACGAGGCATCCCCCTGCGCATTGTCAATACCTTCAACCCCTCTCACCCCGGCACTTTGGTCGTCGCCGAGGCCAAGCCGCGTCCTGAGCTCGCCGAAGGGCTCAGCGAGTTCGCGGTGAAGGGAATCACCTCCATCAAGGACCTGAGCCTGGTTACAGTGGAGGGAAGGGGGATGCTGGGGGTGCCGGGCGTCGCTGCCAGAGTATTCACCGCCGTGGCCCAGGAGGGGATTAGCGTGCTGATGATCTCCCAGTCTTCGTCGGAGCAGAACATCTGCTTCGTGATCCGGCAAGAGGCCGTGGAGGACGCTCTGAGAGCCCTGGAGGCGGCCTTCGAGACGGAGTTGGCTCGTCGCAACGTGGACCGCATCTGGGCCCAGAATGGGGTAGCCATCATAGCGGTAGTGGGAGCGGAGATGAAGGGAACGCCGGGGATAGCGGCCAAGGTTTTCGGCGCCCTGGGGGGGCATGCTATCAACGTCATCTCCATCGCCCAGGGCTCCTCGGAGTACAACATCTCCTTCGTGGTGAACGAGGAGGACATGGAAGACGCGGTTCGATACATTCATCAGGAATTCGGGTTAGGGCGGCGTCCCGAGCCCTTCGACCCTTCGACTGGGCTCAGGACAGGCTTGCCGCAGGGGAGGGCGGATGTTAAATAACAAGACTTTGGCCTTCATCGGCAGCGGCACCATGGCCGAAGCGATGATCAAGGGTATCTTGAACAACGGCCTGACAGATCCTCAGCGAATCATTGCCAGCGGCCCCCGTCCCGAGCGAGGCCGGGAGTTGGAAGAGCGCTACGGGGTCAGGAGCACCACCCACAACAAGAAAGCAGCGCAGGCAGGCGATATCGTTGTCCTGTCCGTCAAACCGCAAGTGCTGCCCTTTGTGCTGGACGATCTGCGCAGCCTGATCCGCTCTCACCAACTCGTGTTCTCCATCGTGGCCGGGACGCGCACCGAAACCATCGCGCGGGGATTGCAGCATGGAGCCATCGTGCGGGTCATGCCTAACACCCCTGCCCAGATGGGCGAGGGGATGAGCGTGTGGACAGGCACCCCGGAGGTGACGGGGGAACAACGCGCTCAAGCTGGGGTCATCCTCCAGGCTCTGGGGAAAGAGATCTACGTTGAGGACGAGGACGCCCTCGACATGGCCACCGCCGTGAGCGGCACCGGGCCTACCTACGTGTTTCTGATGATGGAGGCGCTGGTCGAGGCCGCCGTCCACCTCGGGTTCTCCAGGCGGGTGGCCAGGAAGCTGGTTATCCAGACGGTGCTGGGCTCAGTGCTCTTCGCCGAGGAGTCGGGGACACACCTGGCCGAGCTGCGCAACATGGTCACTTCGCCGGGAGGCACCAGCGCCGAGGCTATCTACCAGTTGGAGAAGGGGGGGCTGCGGACCATAATCTCCAAGGCGGTATGGGCCGCCTATCAGAAGTCTAGATTGCTGGGGGAGATGAGCTCCAAGCAAGGGCTCAGGAGCACCTCGCCATTAGAAAGCCCCGGAATTCCGACCGAAGGGTTGGAGGAATACGAAGTATGAGAATGTCATTGCGAGGGCGAGGTGTGTGTGCCCGAAGCAATCTCCACTTCGCGAATTGGGGATCGCTTCGGCGGAAAAGCACCGCCTCGCGATGACATATGACGATGGAGGAGAAACTATGGACAAAATCAAAGTTGGCATCTTGGGAGCCACGGGCATGGTGGGGCAGCGGTTCGTGCAACTGTTGGCTGATCACCCCTGGTTCGAGATCACTGCCCTGGCTGCCTCGGAGCGTTCAGCAGGGAAAGCCTACGGCGAGGCCTGCCACTGGGTCATTTCGGACGACATGCCCGCCGTCGCAGAAGAGATGGTCGTGCAGGAATCCAGGCCGGATCTCGCCTGCCGGCTGGTGTTCTCTGCCCTGCCGGCTAAGGTGGCGGGACCTATCGAGGAGGACTTCGCCGCAGCCGGTTACGCCGTTTCCAGCAACGCCCGCAACCACCGCCCCGACCCAGACGTGCCCCTGTTGGTGCCTGAGGTCAACCCTGATCACCTGGCCCTCATTGAGACTCAGCGACGCAAGCGAGGTTGGAAAGGCTTCATCGTCACCAACCCCAATTGCTGCGCGGCCCCACTGGTGCTGGCTCTGAAGCCGCTCTGGGATCGCTTTGGCATCACAACTCTTAGCGCAGTGACCATGCAGGCTCTCTCCGGCGCTGGCTATCCCGGCGTTCCCTCTCTGGACATTCTGGACAACGTTATCCCCTACATCGGTGGTGAGGAGGGGAAGGTGGAGACTGAGCCGCTCAAGATTCTGGGGCGGTTGGAGGGGGGTGGCATCAAGGAAGCAGAGATGACCATCAGCGCCCAGTGTCACCGCGTGGCCACACGAGAAGGGCACCTGGAAGCCATCTCACTGAAGCTGGGACAGGAAACAAGCCATGAGGAAGTGATGGAAGCGCTGCGGAGCTTTCGAGGGCCTCTCCAGGATTTGGGACTCCCCAGCGCGCCGCAGCGCCCCATCGTGGTGCGGGAGGAGAACGATCGCCCTCAGCCCCGCCTCGACCGCGACGAGGGCGAGGGGATGAGCGTGGTGGTTGGGCGGGTGCGGGAATGTCCCGTGCTGGATTACAAGTTCATCCTCCTGGGCCACAACACCATCCGCGGGGCGGCCGGGGCCGCTATCCTCAACGCCGAGCTGTTGAAAGTTAAAGGATACCTGGAGGAATTGGAGTGATCGAACGTGCATCCCTGTATGATCTCTTGGGTGATCTGGTGGTCTACCGCAACCTCAGTCCCTCTGACGAGCGACTACGGAGTCCTCAACTGCCCCCCCTCTTTCCCCCCAAAAGTTGGGGGGGAGGAAGGGGGGGCATCCCTCGCAAAACAGAGCCCGCCTACGCCCAGGCCATCCTGCGCATCTTGAGCCAGGCCCAGGCCCTGCGCTCCGACCAGCGGCTGGAGCGGCTCATCTACATCGGCGATACGGCCATGAACGACGGCCAGGCCATCCGCAATCTGGGCCGTGTCCTGAGCTCGCCGAAGGGCCAGCATCTTCCCATCTACGGCTTTATCGGCCACGAGAGGGTGAGGGAGGGCAAGCGGATTGAGATTGAGGATGGCGTGATGTTGGCTAATCGCTGGGAGGGGCTGCTTGATTTCATCCACTTCCTCCGGCGAGAGGGTTTTGCTTTCGACGAGGCGACGGCAGTTCTCCTTGACCTGGACAAGACCGCCTTCGGGGCGCGGGGGAGGAACTCGCAGGCCATTGACGCGGCGCGAGTAGAGGCGGTGCGGCGCACCGTGGAGGAGGTCCTGGGGGGGGATTTCGACGAGGGCGAGTTCCGGGCCGTCTACGACGAGCTGAATCAGCCCCGCTACCATCCTTTCACCGCCGACAACCAGGACTACCTGGCCTACATCTGCTTAATGGTCAGCGGCGGGGTCTACGGCTTCACCCCACTGTTGGCCGACCTCGAAGCCGAGCGCATGTCCACCTTCGCCCAGTTCGTCGTCGCCTGTGCGCAGAGGGCTATTGGCGACGAGCTGGCTCCTGTTCACCGGGAGGTCTACACCAATTTCCAACGAGGCGATCCTACCCCTTTCAAAAGCTTTCGCTACCGGGAGTACGAGGAGACGGTGAGGCGGATGGATCGCTTGCCCGACGACGCGGGGGCGGAGAGGGTTCTGGCCGAGGAGATCGTCATCACGCGGGAGGTGGCCGACGTTTGTCGCTTCTTGAAGGGAAGGGGTGTGCTCCTCTTCGGCCTGACCGACAAACCCGACGAGTCCTCCATCCCCCGACCGGAGCTGGCCCAGAAAGGATACCTGCCCCTGCACAGGGTCACGATGAAGGTGCTGGGGAATTCCATCTACTCAGTAATCAGTATTCAGGGAACTGATAACTGGTCACTGGTTACTGATCATCACCTTACGTAGATAGGGTTGGTGAACACCCAGCCCCGCTTTCTCAGGAGGAAAGAACGATAGGCTTCGACTCGGTATGCTCCTCTTTCCCTCGTTGTCCACCGCAAATCGCTCCCCCACCTGCGGGCTACTATCTGCCCGTCCCGCAGCAGCCGGATATCGGCGCGTCGAGGTGAGTGCACCTCCAACGATACTTCTCCCCGCAGCATGTCCTGAGCGGAGCCGAAGGAAGCGGTCTCCTGGCCCATGATTACCTTGGAAGTTTGACGTTTGATGTTTGACGTTTGACTATCAGCGGTGAAGCGGAAGCCACGAGTGTCTCCCAGGAGATCGTAGGCCACGAAGCAACGCCCCTCTCTCAGTGCATCGTAAACCACCCTCTTGTCGTGGTCCAACTGGCCGTTGAAAGCCTCCTGGCTCAGGATGTGGGTATTGACAGCTCGAAACAGGTAATCGTAGGGTTGCACCACTCTGCTGAGGGGACCCAGACGGTAGGTGTTGCCGTGGGCGTCGGAGCCGCCAATGGCCACTGTCTTTCTCTCTTGCAGAAGCTCGTCCCACTTGGCCAGGGTATCGGGGTAGGGGCCCAGCATGGCCAGCCTGGGGAAATAGCAGAACAGGATGGCGGCTGCTTTGTTGGGCAGGTGGTTCTTGAACTCGGACATGTAGTTCCACAGCTCGATGCCGGTGTAGCCACTGACCTGCCAGTCACGCCAGGAGAGGTTGGGTTCTTCAACAAAAGGAGGGGAATCGTATTCTATGGGGTGGGCCAGGAAGCCGAAGCCCCCCTGGTCGCTTACGGCGTTGATGACCACCTGGGGATCCTGGGCGTAGGGGGCCACGTCCTCCTTAATGTTGAGGGCCAGGTAGTGACTGGACTCAGGATCTCGCTGCTCGTCGTGGATCTCTTCGGCCATCAGGAGGAGGGTATTGCCATACCAGCCATCTAGCCCCTTGACCAGGACGTTATGCTCCGTGGGGATGATGAAGTCCAGTCCCGCCTGGTTGGCGGTGCGGACGACCTCCTCAATAGTGGCAACCCCATCGGAGTAGGTGGAGTGCAGGTGGATGTGGCCGACGTATTCGTTAAGGTTCATGAGCCACATTCCACCACTCTGGCTTTAGTCGCGCGGATAAGATCCTTCACCGTTATCTCCAGATTGATCCCCCTGCACCCAGCGCTGACGAGCGCGCGCTTGAGCTTTGTTGAGCGTCAGGCATTCGCATGGTGTTATTGAAGTATGCCACAATACGCGCAATTAGTCAACTCATCTCCAAATACCACGCCTTAACTTGAATCGCGACTGTACACGAAGGAAGTGAAGAGTTCTTGGTGATTACTTACTGTTTCATAGTATCTACTACGACTTTATAACGTTTCTGGAAATTTTAAGGTAAATCAAGGCTTTTTAGGTTGAATATTTACGAAAAATATGGTATAATAGAGCTATCATTATCCGATCAACGTGTAGCTTAGGGAGGAGTAGCCATGTCCATGAGAACCAGGCTTGCGAATGCAAATGTCACAGAACAGGTCTTCCGCGCTGCAGACTTGACTCTGGATTTGACCAGGAGAGAGATTCAGGGCTGTAACGGCAATAACAAGCTTACTCCTAAAGAATGTGAACTTCTCGCCCTATTCATGAGCTATCCAGGACGAGTCCTCAGCCGTAAGCTGCTGATGAAAGAAGTCTGGGAGACCGACTTCCTGGATGACACCAGGACTTTGGAGGTGCACATCTGTTGGCTGAGGAAGAAGATTGAAGATGATCCTCATAGGCCTCAGAGACTGCGCACCATCCGAGGCGTTGGTTATCGCTTTGGGTAGTGTGGACATCATTGTCCATTTTCCCCTATTGGCCTTGTGGGTATGCTTGCGTTATCTTGGCCCATTCTAGACGGTGGCCTTTCACAATGCCTTTTCCCCTGCCCTTTTCCCCGCAGAGCGATTACAGCAGTTAGTAGTTTTCAGAGACATTATCAGAAGTGTTGGCTCAATTCTCCTTTTGCAGAGGGGCTAGCCCCTCTGCGCCACCCGTTGACTGGCTCCGCCTTTTGGATCCCCCAATTATCCTCGGCCGCAGCTCAGAACCGCTCGCTGAAACTGCTCCTCGTCGGCTGATTCTGTGGAATTGACAAATCGGACTTGAGGAAACTGGCATGAATCTCCATGTTCTCCACGTCTCCGTGATTTTGGTTTCTTGCTTTGTTCAGGAGAGTCTGGTATAATTTAGTAGATTCACTGTGGGAGAGCGGGACAATGGACAATCGCCAGGTAGCCGATATCCTCTACGACATCGCTGACCTGTTGGAGATAAAGGGCGCGATCATCTACAAGGCCGTAGCATACCGGCGGGCGGCGGACAACATCATCAATTTGGGACGAGACATCCATGATGTCTGGCGGGATGGCCAGCTCAGGGAGATACCTGGCGTGGGCGAGGCCCTGGCCAAGAAGCTCGATGAGCTGTTGCGCACGGGCCGCCTGGAGTATTACGAGGGGCTGAAGGAAGAGATTCCACGAGGGGTGGTGGACATGCTGGCCATCCCCGACGTAGGCCCCAAGACGGCAAAGCTGTTCTATGATAGCTTGGGGTTGACGAGCGTGGCCGATGTGGAGCGAGCAGCCCAGGAAGGCAGGCTCAGGGACCTGCCGGGATTGGGCACAAAGTCGGAGGCCAAAATCCTGGCCGGCATCGAGGCCCTCCACCGCCGCAGCGATCGCACCCCTAATAAATAGAGAAAGGAGCATCAAACATGTCTGACTTCGACACCCAAGGCGACTACGAGAGGGGAACTCAGCGGCAGACACGAGCGAAGGGGCGGCGCGGGTTGCCTCTGTGGCCTCTAGCGGTCATTGTGCTGTTGGTATTGGTCGTGATCATCTCTCTTTGGAACCCCTTTACGCCGCCAGCCCAGCCGACAGTGGAGATCATACCTACCGTCACTCCCGCCCTGCCGACGGTGGCACCGTTTCCCACCGCCACTCCCACTCCCGAGCCTACGCCTACTCCGGCTGTCCCCACAGAGATCAAGATTGACGGCTACGTGAAGGTGGTCAACACCGAAGCCGATGGACTCAGGTATCGCTGGGGGCCTGGGATGGACACCGTTACCAAGAAGTTCGTCCAGGACGGGACCATTCTCAAAGTATTGGATGGGCCTGAGGAGGCCGATGGTCTCACCTGGTGGCGGCTGGAGGACCCCAAAGAAGAGGATGCGGACTTGAAGATCGGCTGGGGGGCCGACGAGTGGTTGGAGCCGACTCTGCCATGATGGTCTCAGAGTGTGGTTAGACCTCCGAGGTCTAGAGGGCTGTGACTGTCGAATACAGAGTCTACAGGCCCAAGCGCATCCTGAACAAGCACAAACGCCCTGATCATTGGTTTTGGACGCGCTATACAGCCCATCCCTACATGGGCTGTCAGCACGGCTGTGAGTATTGCTACTGGCGCGAGAGCAAGTATTGCCCCTATCCTGATCCAGAGGATTTCTCCCGCCTGATTAAGGTGAAGATCAACGCCCCGCAGCTCCTGCGTAAAGAGCTCTCCAGGGTGCCAGTGGGCGTCGTCGGTTTGGGCGACTACCAGCCCGCCGAGTGGCAGCATCGCCTCTCGCGCCAGATGCTCCAGGCCTGCCTCGACCTCGGCTTCCCCGTCTTTGTGCTGGAAAAGTCCCATAACGTGCTGCAAGATTTGGAGCTGATCAAGGCCATCAACGCTAAGGCGCGAGCCGTGGTCAGCTTCAGCATTATCGCCACCCCCGAATCCCCCAATTACAAGTACCTCAAAGGCTTCGAGCCTGCCGTGCCCCTGCCGCTGCGCCGCTTCAAAGCTATGGAGCAGTTGGCCAAGGCGGACATTCTCACCGGCACCTGCCTCATGCCCATCCTTCCTGGCATTTACGACGATGATGAAAACCTGGAAGCAGTGGTGCGCTGGACGCGAGATCACGGTGGCGCCTTCGTCTTGGCCGGTGGGCTGACTCTCTCTGACAACCAGAAAGCCTATTTCCTGAAGCAGTTGGCGCGCATATATCCGGAGAAGATGTCTGTCTACGAGCAGCTCTATCCCCCCGGCAGTTACGGCCCGCCTCGGAGCTACTGGAACCGACTGGGGCAGAAGGTGGCAGAGCTGTGCCAGAAGCATGGCATCAGCGATCGAATGCCGCGCCCCATCATCCCTGGTGAAAAGAGGGCGGCTAACAAGCGCATCGCTGAGTACCTGGCCGACAAGACATATCGGCTGGAACTAGCGGGAGATCAGGGCTACAGGATTTGGGCCTATCGCAAGGCTGCCTGGGCTCTGGATGATCTGCCACAAGACGTGCGCCTGATCTACGAGCGGATGGGAGCGAAGGGATTGGAGAGCATACCAAATGTGGGGAAAAAGTTGGCCGGGGAAATCGAGCAGCAGATTCTTGGGGCGGAGTAGAGGAAAAGGCTGAGAAAATGCCCGAACTGCCAGAGGTGGAAGTACTCAGAGAGGAGCTGAGCCGCGGGGTCATCGGTCAGAGGGTGGAAGAGTTTGCTGTTCTTGGGAAGACAGCGGGAAGGTTCCCCATCGCCGAACTCAGGCAAGCCATGGAGGATCGAGTTGTTGCAGGGGTGCGGCGACGGGGGAAGATGCTGGTGCTAGATTTCGAGGGTGGATACTCACTGGTCATTCACCTGATGATGGCGGGCCAACTGCTCCTCTCGCCGCCCTTCACCGGCCAGCCCCGCGACATTTGCCTGGAGCTGAAGTTCACCGAAGGAGGTTGTCTGACCCTGGGCCAGGTAAGGCTCAAATACGTCCACTTGTTGCCCACAGCCAAAGTAGACTATTGGCCGGCCGTGGCCAAGCTGGGCGTTGATCCCCTGGATGAGGGCTTCACCGTTGATCTGTTGCGGGAGATTCTGGCCAGGAAACGAGGAGCGATCAAAGCGGCCCTGATGGATCAGGCTGTTATCGCTGGCTTGGGCAATGTTTACACTGACGAGATCCTTTTCCGAGCGAGGCTGCATCCCCAGCGCCGCGCTTCGGGGCTGAGTGGGGACGAGGTGGAGCGATTGCATGTCAGCATCGTGGCGGAGCTGCAGCGGGGACTGGAGATGGGCGGTTCGTCGGAGATGGCCTTCGTTCACCTGGATGGGAGCGTGGGAGCCTATCAAGAGGGCTTTCAGGTCAAAGGGCGCAAGGGCAAGCCCTGTTTCGTTTGCGCCGCGCAAATCGAGAAGATCAAGGTGAGCGGGCGAGGGACTTACTTTTGCCCTCGATGCCAGGCTTCTCATTGATCTGCATCCCAGGGTTAGGCCGAGCTCCTATTACCTTGGGCAGAGACCTTCAGTGAACGAGAGTCAGGTGTAAAGATACGGGCTCAGGAAACCGGCCAGGGCATCGGCTCCCGAAGTGGCTCCTGAGGACAGGATGCACCTGACTGCTCGCTGTATTCCTCTGGCTTCTCCCCTGGACAACTCTGCCAGCAATTCGTGCCAGTTTTCTCCGAACAAGCCCTCTCTGGCGCTGCGCAGGAAGGCGTTGCTTAAGAGAGTAGTTCTGCCCTCCGTCGCTTCGAGGATGATCTGGCAAACTTCCTCGGCCGACAATCCGCTGTTCTCCAATAGGCCAGGCCAAACCCGAAGCCCGGCCATAAGCCCCACCAGGTAGTCATCTCCTGCCGGCGTCAAGCCCGGCCCCAGACCGGCCAGCAGCGCTGCGCTTTCGCGGATGCCTGACCGGTTGCCATCTTGCAGCGCCTGCAGCAGTCCCTTGATTCCCGCCTGCGCTGTTGTTAAGAAAGCCAGATTGTGCGGCGAACGAGTTAAGCCCTCATGCGCTTCTAGCTCTTTTCCTTCATCTAGAATCAGACCAAGTAACCCCTGGTCAATGCCGTTTTGGGTTAGCCAATGGCACAACTTGGCTAAGTTATGTTCCAACCTTCTCCGCTGGGTTGTCAAACAATCCCAATTCACTTCGGGCCTCCACAACTGTGCCCCGTCCAACGAGACAACCAGGGAATCGCCCAAAACGAGTTGGGCGTCGGAAAGGACTGCGGCCAACCCGGGTTTTACCTGCTCAAGAACTTCGATTTCCTCGATCACAATGTTCAGCGGGCCGTTGCCGATGGCCGGGCCAACCAGGGCGATTATCTCCTTCTTGGAGGTCACCAGGTTGCAGGCATGGGGGTAGTCGGCGAGTACCCAGCCTGTCAAGCTATCTCTTCTCAGCATATCGAAAACCGGTCGGCTGATTGACAGCGCTTTCACCTGTTGGCTTCTCATCTTGCCACTCCACCCGACAATTCCTACTTTCCTGGATCGTGTCCATTATAACACACCCTGGGTAGTGGGGCAAGAAGTCAAGTTCAGAAATCTTTTTATTGCGTTCTCATGCAAGTTCTGGTATAATGACGCATCAAAACAGGAGTGAGAATTCACAAATGCAGGATACCCGATACCCAATACCCAATACCAAATTACTCCCTCCTTGCGGCGGCCAGTTGGTAGATCTGCTGGTTCCTGCCGAGGAGGTTGCTGAACTCAAGGCTCATGCCAGCAAATTGCCTTCCTTGCAGCTTTCGGCGCGGGCTGAGTGCGATCTGGAGTTGCTGGCGGCGGGGGCGTTTTCCCCGCTGGATCGTTTCATGGGCCAGGAGGATCACCAGCACGTGCTAGACGAGATGCGGCTGACCAGTGGTCACATCTTTCCCATACCGGTGACGCTGCCAGTGGAGTCCGGCCCGGCGATTCGCCTTGATCAGGATGTCGCCCTGCGCAACGCCAAGAACGAATTATTAGCTGTGATGACCATTGAAGAAACCTACCAGTGGGATCGGGACGAGGTGGCGCAAAAGGTCTTTGGCACGCTGGACCTGCGCCATCCGCTGGTGGCGGAAATGCACCGCTGGGGACGGCTCAATATCTCTGGTCGCTTACGCGTGCTGCAACTACCGCACCACTACGACTTCCAGGAGCTACGCCTCACGCCGGCCCAGACGCGGGCGCGGCTAGAGAGAATGGGGACTCCCAATCCGCAATCCGCAACTTGTACTGAGCCCAGTCGAAGTATCCACAATCCGAAATTGAATGTGGTGGCCTTCCAGACACGCAACCCGCTGCATCGCGTGCACGAGGAACTCACCAAGCGGGCGGCCGAAGAGGTGGACGGAGTGTTGCTGCTCCACCCGGTGGTCGGTATGACCAGGCCGGGTGACGTGGACCACTTCACCCGCGTGCGCACCTATAAGGCGTTGGCGGCCAACCATTATGACCCCGACCGCATCCTACTGGCCTTGCTGCCACTGGCTATGCGGCTGGCTGGCCCACGCGAAGCACTGTGGCACGCGCTGATCCGGCGCAACTATGGGGCGAACTATTTGATCGTGGGGCGAGATCATGCCGGCCCCGGCAAGGATTCGACGGGCAAGCCCTTCTATGGCCCCTATGACGCCCAGGAGTTGGTGAAACAACACAGCGAGGAACTGGGGGTAGGATTGGTGCCCTTCCGCATGTTGGTTTATCTGCCGGATGAGGATCGGTACGAGGAGGTCTCCAAGGTGCCGGCCGGGGTACGGACCGCGTCCATCTCCGGCACCGAGGTGCGCGAAGAGTATCTTAACAACGGCCGGGAACTGCCCTCCTGGTTCACCCGACCGGAGGTGGCGGATATCCTGGTCGAAACCTACCCGCCGCGCCACAAGCAGGGGGTCTGCTTATGGTTCACCGGTCTGAGCGGGTCGGGCAAGTCCACCACGGCCGAGGTGCTGACGATGTTATTGCAGGAGCACGGCCGCCAGGTGACGCTGCTGGATGGCGACGTGGTGCGTACCCATCTGTCCAAGGGGTTGGGGTTCAGCAAAGAGGACCGGGACACCAACATCCGTCGTATCGGCTTTGTGGCGTCCGAGATCGTGCGCCACGGCGGCACAGCGGTGTGCGCGGCGGTGAGCCCCTACCGGGCGACGCGCAACAACGTGCGGAACATGGTCGGCAAGGGCCATTACGTCGAAGTGTTTGTAGACACGCCGCTGGAGGTATGCGAGCAGCGGGATATCAAGGGGCTGTACGCCAAAGCACGGCGGGGGGAGATCAAGGGGTTTACGGGGATTGATGACCCATACGAAGCGCCCCGCCACGCTGAGATCGTGCTTGATACGGTGAACCACACGGCCGAGACCAACGCCCACCGGATCCTTGATTACCTGATTCAGCAAGGCTTTATCCGCGGTCCGGCGGAGGACGGGGATGATAGCCAACATTGACAGTCAAGAGGGGGGTGCACATGCAGACCATAGATGTGACGTTCCAGCAAGTGCTGGACACTGTAGAGATGTTGTCGCCAGGCCAGCAAGTGGAGTTGATCGAGATTATAAGCCGTCGTCTGATGGAACGACGTCGCTCCGAAGTGGCAGCCGATGTCCGCGAGGCCCGCGCCGACTACCGGGCTGGCACAGTGCGCTGGGGTACAGCGGCTGATGCAATGGAGGAATCGCTGCGTTGCCAGTTGCTGGAGGTGCTCCTGGCGCCGGTGGAGCCGCGCAGGATGACACGTCACCTTGTGACGTACGAGGAGTTCCTGGCCTGGGCTGACGAGGATACCTTGGCCGAATGGATAGATGGGGAGGTGGTGATGTATAGTCCGGCGTCGAGACGCCATCAAGAAATCGGCTTGTTCCTGGGACAGGTGATTGGGCTGCACGTTGAGTATTCAGGAGCAGGGGAAATCCTGGTTCCCCCTTTCCAGATGAAGCTGGCGCAGTCTGGCCGGGAGCCGGACTTGCTCTTTGTGGCCAAAACCAACCTGGGGCGGTTGAAAGAGAACTACCTGGATGGCCCTGCCGACCTGGTAGTGGAGATTGTCTCGCCGGAGAGCGCGGGGCGGGATCGCGGGGTCAAGTTCTACGAATATGCGCGGGGCGGGGTGCCAGAATACTGGCTGATTGACCCTCAGACGGAGTGGGTCGAGTTCTACCGGCTGGAAGAAGAACACTATCGCCTGGCTTTCAGCGGCAAAGAAGGCGAGTATCACGCCCTGGTGTTGCCCAACTTTTGGCTGCGGGTAGAGTGGTTGTGGCAAGAGCCGTTGCCCTCGCCAATTCGCACGCTGGCTGAGATCGTTGGTATGGACCCATCGCTGGCGGAGACCTTTGAGCAGGCGCTGGCTGGAGGATAAAATGTTCGAATTTCTGCGCAAACGAAAGCAACCCAAAGTCTTCGTCATCGGCCTGGACTGTGCTGCGCCGGAGCTAGTCTTTGACACCTGGCGCGACCAACTGCCCAACCTACGCCGGTTGATGGGAGGTGGGATCTGTGGCGAATTGATGTCCTCGATTCCCGCCATCACCGTGCCGGCCTGGAGCTCTATGCTCAGCGGCAAGGATCCGGGCGAGTTGGGCTTTTATGGGTTCCGCAACCGGGCCGACTATTCCTACGACAAGATGACCATTGCCACCGGCGCGGCGGTGAAGGAGAAGCGAGTCTGGGACATCCTGGGCGAGGCCGGGAAGCAAGTCATCCTGGTCGGTGTGCCGCAAACCTACCCGATCCGACCCGTCAACGGCTATCTCGTTTCCGGGTTTCTCACCCCGTCGGTACAAAAGCAGTACACCTACCCCAACGAGCTGCGCTACGAGATTGACCGGGTGCTGGACGGCGAAGAGTACGACGTAGATGTGCGTCAGTTCCGCACCGGGGACAAGGACTTCTTGCTCCAGCAGATCTACGCCATGAACGAGAAGCAGTTCAAGGTGATGCGCTATCTGATGGAAAACAAGCCCTGGGACTTCTTCATGTTTGTGGATATGGGGGTGGACCGGATTCACCACGGGATGTGGAAGTATCACGATACGACCCATCCCAAACACGAGCCGAGCAACAAGTATCAACACGCCATCCGCGACTACTACGTTCACCTGGACCGGCAGATTGGGACGCTGCTGGAGCGGGCGCCTGACGAGGTGATTGTTACAGTAGTCTCGGATCACGGGGTCAAGGGGATGCACGGCGGCTTATGCGCCAACGAATGGTTGCGCCGGGAGGGGTATCTGGTGTTGCAGGAGGAGCCTGAGGGCGAAGGGTTGGTTCCTTTTGGCAAAGTGAAGGTGGATTGGCGCAAGACCAAAGTGTGGGGCTCTGGTGGCTATTACGCGCGCATCTTCATCAACGTGGAAGGGCGTGAGCCGCAGGGGACGGTCCCTGCCGTGGGGTACGAAGCGTTCCGCGACGATCTGGCCGACGCGCTCCGCTCCATTCCCTCCCCGGACGGGAGCGATATCGGGACGCGGATTTTCAAGCCGCAGGAGGTCTACCGTCAGGTGCGCAATATCCCTCCCGACCTGATTGCCTACTTTGGCGACCTCTCCTGGCGTTCGGTGGGCAGCTTTGGGCACGGGGGCATTTACACCTTTGAGAATGACATCGGTCCCGATGATGCCAATCACGCGGAGAACGGGATGTTCATCCTGACCGACCCTCGGGCGAAAGGCAGCGGCCAGCGAGTGACTGCCCGTCAGCTCATGGACATCGCGCCGACCATACTGGAGGCCTTTGGATTGCCGATTCCGCCGGATATGCAGGGGAGCGTCATTGGGGGGTAAATCGGAAGCTTGGCGGTGAGTTCCTCGTAGGCTGGCTTCCTGGCCAGGTAGATCAGGTGTGAAGGGCAGCGGCAGTCGGAGGAGCCAAAGCCAGGAACAGGTATCTCACCGCCGGCAAGCTCCCGCGCGGCCTGAGCCCAGAGGCACTCTAATCTGTCCGTCGAAGCCGCGCTCCAGACCTCCATCAGTTGTGCACGCTCCAGCAGGTAGTCTATGTGCCATAGGAGCCTCTTGTCGCGGCGGCGATGGCGGGCCAGGCGTGCCTCCAGGCCCCCAGGCCCCAGCGCGCTGCCCAGGTAGAGGTAGTAGCCGGCGGGAAAGGTAAACGTGCCCAGCTTGCCGACGGTTATCTCTTCTCTGTGCTCCATGTGCAAGACCAGGGCGTAGGTACCTTTGGTGGGTTCGCTCATCCTACGGTGAAGCCTCCGAGTAATCGTCTATAGACTTATTTTACATTGGCCTGCCCTGCCTGGCAAGCGGGGCCTCAGCCTTGCGAAGGCTCGCCTCAGATTGCCAAGTCAACTGATTTGTGGTAAGATAAGAACCTATAGAATCCAGGAGGAAAACAATGAAAACCAAGCTGCGAGTGTCGGTGATCTTGATCTGTCTGATGTCCCAACTGGTGATAGGAGCGGGCCTGGCAGAGGGAGCCAATCCCGTCCACGTTGTTCGCAGGGGTGATACCCTCTACTCTGTGGCCCGTCGCTACGGTACCACGGTGAACGCCATCGTTCAGGCCAATGGCTTGCCGAACTCCAATCGAATCTACGTTGGCCAGCGGTTGGTCGTGCCCACATCTGGGACAGCTCAGTCAGTCGCCACGTCTGGGAGCTATGTCGTCCAGCGCGGCGACACCCTTTCTTCCATAGCCTACCGTCACGGTGTCTCGGTGCAGGCCCTCGCTAGTGCCAATAACATCTACAATCCCAACCTCATTCACAGGGGACAGAGGTTGGTTATCCCAGGGGCGGGGGCGACCGCTACGCCTAGCACCTCTTCGTCAGGTTCCGTTCACGTGGTGCAGAGAGGCGAGAACCTGTACCGCATAGCTCTGCGTTATGGTACCACAGTTCAGGCCCTCGCCTCGGCCAACAACCTTGCCAGCACGTCGCTGATCTATACAGGCCAGAGGCTGACTATCTCCGGAGGAGGTTCAGCTTCCCCGGCACCGGCGCCAGCTTCATCTTCTGTTTCAGCTCCCACTGCTGGGAAATGGATTGACATCAAGCTAGCCAGCCAGAGTCTGGTGGCCTATGAGGGTCAGCGAGCCGTTTATTGGGCCACTGTCTCCACGGGCACGGCTCGGACACCCACCCCGAAGGGCCGCTTCCGTATCTACAGCAAGATTCGTTCGGGAACCATGGCTGGCCCTGGTTACCGTCTGCCCAATGTCCCTTACATCATGAATTTCTACGGGGGCTACGCCATACACGGCACCTACTGGCACAATAACTTCGGCTGGCCCATGAGCCATGGCTGCGTCAACATGACGATCGGCGATGCCCAATGGGTGTACAACTGGGCCCCCGTGGGTACGTTGGTGGTGGTGCACTAGAGGCGACGGTTGGGAGTGGTGAAATGATCCAGCGTGTAGTCGAGGAATTCGAGCGCCGGAGCGTCCATCTGGATCCCACAGAAGAAAACGAGATCCGGCGCTTGTTGCGCAGGTACGAACCTGTGCTGCGCTTCCACGAGGGCGAGCGCTTTTTCCCAACGAGCGCCATCCTGTACCTGCTCTTCAGCACTATCTGGTACATCCCCCTCAAGAGCCGGGAGGGGGAGGACATCGTGGACACTCCCTATGAAAAGCGCGCCATGCCGGGTCTGTTTGAGCTTTTGCGCAGTCACCCCCACATCCAACTCAACACCGAGCTGGATCAGGATGACTTTGGTAGAGCGCCGGCAGAGGATAGGTACGTGCGGATGCAGCACGTCCAGCGCCAACTGGCCCAGGCCAAGTCTATGGCGGATTATCCCCTCAAGCAGGCCCGCCGCATCCTCGAATCCAGGATCCGCCGCTTCCGTTCGGCCTGGCTCAACCCCGGCATGCTGTTCCTCCATTTCGCGGAGACCATCGCGCCCTGGGATCGGCGTCGGATCCGCCACTGGTTTCTGCCGCGCGGTACCGACAATGAGGCCAGCCGCAAATACGACGAGCTGACCCTATCGGACAGGAGGCGGGGGGTGTGCTACTACGGGCGGGTGGTGGATCAGTGCGGCTACCGCGTCGTCCAGTACTGGTTCTTCTACGCCTTCAACGACTTTCGCACCGCCGTGCGAGGCACCAACAACCACGAGGGAGATTGGGAGCGCATCTCCATCTATCTGTTGCAGGAGGAGGACCAGTGGCGGCCCAGGTACGCCGCTTATTCGGCTCATCACGGCCAACAGGCCCGCGCCTGGGAGGAGATCGAGTGTGCCGGTGAAGCGCGCCAGCATCCGGTGGTTTACGTGGCGCGAGGCTCCCACGCTTGCTACTTTGAGCCAGCCATCCACCGGCTCGGTGTAGGCCCCTTCGGGGTGAATGACTACGCGCTGGGCGATGGCGAGGAGATCGGCCCCGGCGACTGGGGCGCACCGCGCATCCTGACCGAGACCGAGCCCGACTGGTTGTTCTTCGATGGCTTCTGGGGAGCCTACATCCGCGACCTGCTAATGCGCGAGAACGCCCCACGCGGCCCGCTCTACACCATTGAGCCCGGTTTCCATCGCCCGGTTCCCCGTCAGTGCTGGTACGACCCCAGATGCTGGGCCGGCCTGGATTGCCTGGGAGGGCCAGATTGCGATCACGAGCCGCGCGGCTACTACAGCTATGCCACCACGGACTCGGCGTGGCAGGAGGAGTGGGGCACCGATGAAGAGTGGGAGGAGTGGGCGAAAGCGACGGGGTTGGAACGATACTGAAAGTTGATGCAGAGCGCGGGGTACCTCTTGCATCAGCGAGGACGAGACAACATGGCAGCCAATTCGCTGATCAGGCCCCAGGCCTCCTCGAAGGGTGGATACGTGCCGATCAACCCCCTCAGTGTGCTCCCCCACACGCCGCGAATGGCAGCCTCTTGCCGGTGCAAGACATCGGGCAAGGGATCCTCAATAGATATCCCGCGGCTGATGCACTTCTGGGGAAACACGCTCACGACCTGCTCCCAGTCAACGGTCCCGTTAGTCCACAAATACCACAGATCGTACGCATCCCTCGGCGATGGATTCACTCGTTGGAACAACAACCCCCTCAACTTCTCAGCGGCAATCTCCTCCAGGCTGTAGACTCGCACTATCACCGTTCCGAAGTCGGCCATATCAGAGTAATCGTAGAAGAGTGGATGCTCCTTGATCGGCAACACGATGACTTCGTTGTAAGTCGCGTCAATCACTATGCTCAAGGGGGCGCCCGCTGGGTGAACCAGGCGGCGAAAGTAGAGTCTGGCTTCGAAGGTCTCGGCTCCGTATTCGTTTTGGACCTTCTCGAAGCGAAATCGGGGAGCCAGAAACTCTAGACCACACCTCGACTCCACCTGCGTGCCCTGGTCGAGCAGGCTGGCTCGCAGGCGCGCTTCCGCTATTCTCTTCACCAGTGTGAAATCCAGGTCAACAGAGAAGCGGGTCTGAGGAAAGTAGAGCTTGCGCAAAGCTGTCCCGCCTTTGAACACGAAACTTGCCCCCAAAGAGTTGGTCTCGTAGAGCGATTTCAATACCCACGAGAGTAGATAATCTCGCTCCACCATGGCCTCGCCGCCGGGCATGCCTGCGGCTCGTCTGCGGATCTCAGCTACACTGATCATAGGCTATACCCCTCGGGGCTGGAACGCCGCCGGGTCCAGATTGACCAACAACCGCCAGCGACTATCGTAGCGGCCCTCTCTAAGCAACTGTGGATCCAACGGGCTGTATCCACTGCTCAACTGAGCTCGCCAGGGCTCCGTTTCCTGGGACGAGGCCAGCCCCAGAGTCTCAACGATGAACCCAAAGCGCTTGATCACGGCCCGATTCCCCATTTGCAGAGCGTAAGAAACGAGCTTCTCGCGGTCCAGTCGCCCTTCCTGCCAGCCAATGCGTACCCCTTTGGCCGCTTCCACAATCCCTCCGCATAGATCCGTTCGGTCCAGGCAATCAGCCAGTGTCTTCTCCACATCGGTGATCTGCACCTTCTGCCCATCGAACCACTGGGGGCGGAAGCCGAAGAAGCGATGGGGCGAGAGGGTCACGAAAACGAAACGAGTGCCCAACACGCTCTTCTCCCGTTCGTGCTTGCGAGCGGTGGTCTGCACGAACACAGCGCGGGGCAATTGCTCGGTCAAGTTCCAGTGGCTCAGAGCGCTCCAGTAGCCAATGGCGCAGGGATCGGCGAGGTAAGAGGCTACCAGAAAACGGTCGGCGCTCCATTCCCGATTCGGTCCCGCTTCCAGGGGGAGGATGAGGTACTTCCCCCGCTCCAATCGTTCCAGCCACTTCTTCTGCACCAGGCGGTACAGCAGGGTGTTCACGTGATCAGGGGGGAGGTCCGTGAGCGCCTGAGCCTCCTCCACGGTAAAGATGGTCTTGCCGGCGCCGCTGAGCTTTAGTAGAAGCTTGAGGGCTTCCCCTCGCAGGCTATTCATAGTTTGCTCCCCATTCATCTCTATTAGTGCCCATTTTCGTTACAAGGAGTATAAAGTAGCTATATGATAGCACAATCAGCCGCCGGTGTCAAGTCAATGGTTGAGCTGAAGTGCGTTGCACCTTAAAACAAAACGGCCCTCCTTCCTGTTGGAGAAAGAGGGCTGTTTTGCTGTTAAAGGGCGGCGATAGGCTATGAGGTCTCCTCTGGCGTCGGAGTGGGCGGCAGCTCAAGGAAGTCGTCGCGCGCTTTTTCGACGAAATCCTTCACTGTGTACTCGGATACTCGGACGTAGTAGGGCGATTCTGATGAGATCACCACGTAGCTGTTGTCCTCGTCGCTCTCCGCTCCCACGCGAATGGCATAGGTCTTTGTGTTGACCTCACTGTCTCGTGTCTGGATGGTGACCACGGCACTAGGCTCTCGGAGGCCATAGCCATCCTGCTCGGTCTTGCCCAGCGGGCGGAGCATCCGCAGGGAAGACACCCGGGTGGCCAGCGAATTCACGTTGTTCTCGTTGAGTGTCTCGTCGGCGGCCAAGTCTCTCATCGTCCACGTCCCGGCCTCATCTTTCTCGAACTCGAACCGTCCGTTCGCGTTTTCCAACGTCAAGGCCACTATCTGATCCTGAGTCACCGAGAAGTATAGGGTATCCACCCAGTTGGAGGCATTGACCCCGGCCTCCGAAGCCGACAGCGAAGCCAGGTAGACCTCGTTCTGGCCATCGGCGCGCACGTGGATTGCCCCGTAGCTGGGCGAGCTGCCCAGGTATAGCCGGTGGGTCGTCCCGTCGGCCAGCTCGAGCTCGATCCGTCGCTCAAAAGCATTGCCGGCCACCTTGAGACGTTTGTGGCTGGCGGGGGTCTGGGTCACCAGTCGGTTGGTCGTCAGAGCGACGATCTTCTCCAGGAACTCGGGCACTTTATTCTCCGTGCAGAGATAGTCGTCGGCCTCAGGCAGCACCCAGCTCCCCAGCTCGTTGGCCAGATTGATTTGCTCACCTGTTCCGTCGCTGATGGTCAGCCGCGTGATCTGCTCGGCCTTGAGGTCGGCAAAAAGGCTCTCACCACCGGCAACTGAGGCCGGCCTCGGCCAAAAGGCCACAGCAACCACCACGATTTGCACCGCCAGTATAGCGGCTAGAATCCGATTGGTTCGACTCATTGTTCTCCTCCCTGTTCTCAAGACCACTTTCTCTTTGCTCCTGCTGGATCGTCAGATCCAGCAGGCAGCGGATCTGACGATCCGCTGAGAGCCTTCTATTGAGTCTCAACATCCACCAGCGTCATAGGCTCCTCGCTGCGCTGCCGAACGTTCCACACCACGCCGATGCCGATCAGGGCCAGCAGCACCACGGCGTAGTTCAGCCCCTCCCAGAAGGCTTGCTCATCCTCTTCCAGTGGTCGGAGCAGGCGGGCGTAGGTGCCTCGCGAACGGATGCTGAGCAAATCCTCGTCCTCGACGGCCCAGTCCACGGTGTTCTCTAACAGTTGCAGGTTCAGCAGATACCGATCCTGTGAGAAACTGCTCGAGATCTCCAGGACGACGTCGTCCACGAACTCCGCGCTGCCTAGCACTACCAGGCGCGAGGAGTCCGGCGAGACCTCAATGGTCCCTAGAGTGGCTGCCTCCGTCTCGCCCTCACTTTGGCCTTGCTCAGTGCCAGCCTGGACCGGCGGGGCCTGGTCCTTGAAGTAGCTCTCGAACGAGCCGCGGATGCTCACCGCCAGCGGGCTGGCCTTCTGCTCACCCTCCACCGGGAAGCCGTACTGAGGGTAGGTATTCAGGTCGGGATTGACATCAATGGAGCTTCGCAGCCAGGACCCGGCAGTGGATTGTAACAGCGTGACTACCTCTCGATCCTGGTTCTTGGCATCGTCCACCTCCAGCGGCGAGGCCCACTGCAGGGTGACGGCCGACAGATTGGCCACAATGGGACTCTCCGTCGCCATGCTGTCCTGGCGGATGTCCACGAAGAAGGGGAAGGGAATCTGCCGGTATTCCATCACCGTCATCCCGGCCACGTTGCGCTGAACCGGGACGGGGAAGGGCTCGTTCTGAGGATCCATGACCAGCGACTCCCCTACGTCTACGCCGTAGTGGGCCAGCATCTCTTTCATACCATCCTGCACGGCTTCAATCATCAGGCTGCCGCCGAACTGCAGCGGCGAGAGGATGTAGTTGCCTGCCGCCGCCACCACCGCGCCGCCGCGCATCAGATATTGGTCAATGGCGAAGCGCTCCATGTCGCCCAGGCCCTGGGGGGCGATCACCACCAGCACGTCCACGTCGCCCGGCACGCGGCCAGAGCTCAGGTCCACCGATGTGACGGTATAGTTCTGCATCAATTGCTGCCACACCATGTTCCAACTGGAAATGGGGTTGACCGTGCCGCCGTAAGGACTTTGTATCGGCTCGGTCGAGGGGTGCCACAGGCCAACGGTCTTGAGGAAGCCCGGCGCGGCACGCTTCAGCACCGCCTCGATCTCGCCGCGCAGGTCGGCCTCGCTCATGTCGCCAGACGGATAGAACAATTGTCCCTCGTCCCCGATCTGCAGGATGGTATGAAGATAGTAGGAATCGGCCGAAAAAAGTGAGACGGCAATGGGCCGCAGGCCGTAGGAATCAAACAGGGTCTGGCGGGTGACGGGGCTGTTCTGGTCGTCGGGGTCTATCATCTCGAAGGTGAACTTGCCCCCCGATTCCGCCTGGATGTCCTGGGCCACTTTTTGGATGAGCTGCGGCACCTCCGCCAGCGACTGCGGCAACGTCTGCTGTGTGACAAAGGTCGTCAGCTTGATGGGCTCTTCCATGCTGGCAAAGATCGCGTCAAGGCTTTGGAAACCATAGACCACCTTCTTGATGGAGCGAGTCAAGTCGTACTCCAGGTTCCGCAGCCCAACGTCTACGTCGCCGCCGCCAGTAGACTGTACCTCGATCAAGTCCTGGAATCCCAGGGTGACCGACTGATCGCCGTAGCGGATTAGAATGTCAAAGTAGGAGCTGATGACCGACGATTCGTAGCGCCCGGCGATGCGGAAGGGCGTGGGGCTAATGCCGTAAACCTGATTTGCCTCCGCTTCCAACTCCTCGTTCTCTCTGGGATCTATGATCTCGACGTTGACTGCGCCGCGCGAAGCGATTTCGTACTCGCGCATCAGGTCGCGGATGGTCGGCACCAAGGGGGCCAGCAGCGGATGGGTCTTTTCGCTGAAGTAGCCCCGCATCAGCAGCGGCTCTTGCAGGTTGCTGACCAGGTCGCGGGTGGTTGAGGATAGGCTGTACTCGCCCTGAGCGGTCAGGTCGGCCCGCAGGCCGTGAACGGGGAACAGCCAGGAGTTGAGGGCCAGCAGGTTGGCGGCCACCAACGCCAGGCTCAGGATGGCGCTTCGGCGATGCGCAGCGGTGCGTGGGCCGCGGCTCCAGCGCTTGGCGTCCAGCGAAACGACGTTGGCCACCAGGAAGAACGCGGTCAGCGACAGGTAGTAGATCAGGTCTCGCAGGTCAATCACGCCTCGCTCAATGCTCTCGAAGCGGCTGCCCGTGCCGATGGCCCGTAGCACCTCGCCGACGGCATCCCCCACGAAGTCCGTCACGCCCGATGCGCCCAGCAAGTAGAACAGGCCGCAGATCAGCACAGTGACCATCAGGGCCACGATCTGGTTATCGCTGCGCGACGAGACGAACAGCCCGATGGCGGCGTAGGCCGAGGCCATGAGGATGGCCGCCAGGTAGCCGCCCACCACCGGCCCCCAGTCCAGAGGCCCCAGCATAGTGACCGTGAGAGGCAGGAAAAGCGTCAGCGCCAGGGCCACGGCGATCAGAGCCACCACTGCCATGAACTTGCCCCACACCAGGCTGGCCCGGGGCACGGGCAGGGTGAGCAGCACTTCCAGGGTTCCCCCGCGCTGTTCCTCGCTCCACTGGCGCATGGTCAGCGCGGCCACCAGGAAGATCATCAGCACCGGCATCCAGCGAAACAGCGGGCGGACGTCGGCGATGTTGCGGGCGAAGAAGGTCTCCGCCCAGAAGAATGAAAACAGTGTGACCACCAGGAAGGCTCCGACGAAGATCAACGCCATGGGGGAGCCAAAGTACGCGCCCAGTTCCTTGCGCGCTATGGCCAGCGATTGCTTCCATGACTCTTTCATGATGCATCACCTCCTTGCGCTGCGTTCGCCGCAGGGTCCTGAGCTTGTCGAAGGGCCGTGGTCAGCTCGTTGAACACGGTCTCGAGGGTGCGAACGTCGCGGCGCAGCTCTCGCAGGGGCCAGTTCTTCTCGCGGGCCAACCCATAGATGGCTGAGCGAAGGTCCACTCCGCTGGCACCCCGAACCCGATACTCGTGCCCGTCGGGCGTGGGATAAGCCTCGACCTTCTGGACGCCAGCGAGGGCCTTCAGGCTGTTGGTGGCGTCGGGCGCGCCTTCGGCCAGCACCAAGACAGCGTCGGTCGTGGCCGCCAGGTCTGCCAGGCGTGCGTCGGCCTTGACCTCGCCGTTCAGCAGGATAATCACCCGGTCGCAGGTCGCCTCCACCTCAGAGAGGATGTGAGTGGAGAGGAGCACAGTGCTGTGACTGGCCAGCCGCCGGATCAAGCGCCGCACCTCCACGATCTGGGTGGGGTCCAGGCCAGCCGTAGGCTCATCGCAGATCAGCAGTTTGGGCTGGTGCAGGATGGCCTGGGCCAGCCCGACCCGCTGGCGATAGCCCTTGCTCAGTTCTCCGATGGGACGGGTGAGGTGGTCGGTCAGGGCCGTGGCGCGGACGGCTTCGGAGAGGCGCGCCGGCTGTTCGTCGGCCGGAATCTGGCGCAGGTCAGCCATCATCTTGAGATAAGCCTGCACCGACAGCTCAGGGTAAAGGGGCGCGTTCTCTGGCAGATAGCCGATGCGCTTCTGCACCTCCAGCGTGTCGGTCAGCACGTCCAGGCCGTCCACCGTCGCCTGCCCCTCGTCCGGTTGCAGGAAGCCGGTCAGCACCCTCATCATCGTCGTCTTGCCCGCCCCGTTGGGGCCCAGCAAGCCGATGATCTCTCCGCTCTCGACGCGAAAAGAGACCCCGCTGAGCGCCACGGTCGAGCCATACGACTTGCTCAAGTTGGTCACTTCAATCATATCGCTTCTACCTCCAGAACTCATCATAAAAAAGTCGCTTGCCAGCGACGGGGAGAATTATACACCTACTTCCGAGATTGTGCAAGCTGATGCGTGGAGGATTTCAGTTGGGGACGACTTAGCCGTTGATCATATCAGTAGGTGGAGATTCTGAAACAGGGCAAGCGCCCACGCCGTTCGGCTGAGCCCTTCGGCAGGCTCAGGGCAGGTATGGAAGCCACCTCTGTTAATAATCCTCTATCCATTAAGTATACCATGTTTTTGTTAAGAAACCGTGAGGAGAATGTTAGAGTTTCATTAGAGTTGGTTTGGGCTCTCGCCTCGTTTGGTGATGGCAAAGCCGCTTGTGCAGTTGACGCAGGAGGGCTTTTGTAATATACTATCGGTGTCAGACCATCCGTCTGGATGGGTTGGCGGAGAGAGGGCGAAATAGTGGAGGCGACATAGTAAACTCCCTGCAAGCGATATGGTGAATGGAGGACAAGATGTTTGAGACTAACGAAATTGACCTTGTCAAGCGATTGCACCAGATTTCCCCTGACCTGGCAACACGCATAAGAAGGCTCGGAAACATTGCTGATCGTTTGCTATCTCGAATCTACTCAATATTCCCAGAATACACAGACCACAGCAGATATCACTCACAGCAGGTGATGACTATTTTGAATTGGCTTTTGCCGGCCGATATGGCAAATCCATTATCAGCCCTAGAGATGTTTTACCTGTTAGCAGCAGCGCTTCTTCATGATATTGGAATGCTAGATGTGGTCGGCAAAGTCGGTGATCAGGAGGCTCAAAAGCAGATCCGAGACAGCCACCATTTAAGAAGTGAACAGTATGTCCAAGAACACTACCAAAGCTTGGAGCTAGACAAACCGGAGGCCGATGCCATTAGCGAAATATGTCGTTCGCACCGAAAAGTCAATATAATCGAGGACGTCAATGATATTCCAGATCCACAAGGTAGACTTATAAGAATGCAACTGCTCTGTGCTGCCATACGAATTGCCGATGAACTGGACCTGACTGCATATCGAGCGCCACAAATCGTACTTGACGCGATCCAGCCACCTCAGGATAGCATATCTCACTTTGAGAAACACCTGAGCATCGGCGGTGTTGGGCCACTTGATTCGTCTGAGGGAATCATACAGATTAGTGCCACTGTGCAGACTTCTGCACAAGAACGAGCTTTGCGCCAAATGGAAGAGGAGATCCAAGAGAAGCTGACCGAAGTAGTTCCGATATTCATTCAACACAATCTGCCGTGGAAAACTATCAAGCTTGGTTTGCAGCGTAGGAAGGTAGTCGAGCGCGAAGTCGCTTTGCACCTCGCAAGATTTGGCGAAAGTCACAAGGATGGATTGGCCGCAAGGCTAGACGAATCACTAGGCGACATTGAGAGCTGCTTACAAGACCTCGGCCAACTCCATTACACCGAATCCGCGGAGGGACCGGATTCTGTACGCCTGGCTGTGAACAGTCGTACATTTGGGTATCTGCTGAAGCAGTTCCTCAAAACGGAAGAAGAGATTCAATTCGTACTATCACCATATCTTCACAGGTGCATAGAAGAGTTCGCGTTTGACGATTTCTGCCAACGCTTCGATGCCGTTTACGACTTGCAGGAGAAGGAGGACCGCATTCTGGTTTTGCAGAGTTCCCCGACCGGCCTCTATCTGCTCCTTTTCGTTTCCGAGTTTCAGGCTGAACCGACAATACTGCCGAGGCGGGCGATTCTTGATAGGGCAATATTACTTGGCTTTTTTACAGATGTGTTTCGATTCCCACAGATTGCTCAAATCAGAGGTATTGCATCCGCTATCAGGGCAATTCAGAACAAAGCAGACCAGGAAAGTCAATCCTTGCTAGGTCTGCTAAGGGCTGTCGGTCCTGACTTGGAGAGAGATTTCCAGGATGTACTTAACGACTTGGTACCACCTCCAGAGTTAATAGACACCGACTCAAAGGATAAAATCGAGTTGTCGTTAACTGTGTCCCATCCGAGCGTTGAACTTGAGCGTGGTATGACTTTTGCACATCTGCTCAAAGCTTCGATGATATCGGGCGAGAAGCTGGAACTCGTGGGAGCCAGAGTACAACTCTCGAGTGAAGACCCTAGGATGTCACAAGCTATCAGTTCTCCGCCTGATTCTTTGATCATCACTCCAGATCGACCAAGACTGTCTCCTCTGAGTGGGGTCATGTTTTGTAGAGTGGAGCTTGACCATGCCAGAAAGCGAATTACTCTACTTGCCGACATAGAGAGGACAGGAGATTATTCTAAGTACCCAATTATTGTTCGTATGACGACGCGTTCGGATCGGAAGAACGCGACTTTTAGTCCCTCGGTGCATTATACAAATGTCGATGTACAGCAAGCACTTCAGATCGATGAGATGTTTCGTTGGTTTAAGTCAGGGGATTTTCATCGCCTTGTAATAGAACTTGACCAAAAAGAACTCCTTCCCCCAGAAGTCGCTTTGTCTACCATAGAGGCTTTAGGGTCAGATCTTAAAGATCGAGCTTTTGAGCCTTTCGTTGCTGAGCCTTACCGCGACGTTTTGCGATGTCTGGTTCAGTTGCAGCACAAAATTGGCGAGCCAATTCCTTTCCCAATCGTGCTCAATACTCAACAAGGAGTAGCGATCACAGAACTCGCCAAAGCTGTAGATGATATGAGTGTGACTCAGATTCGTGACGAGCTTTTGGCAATAGGGAGGGAATCAAAGGGTGACTGGACTACAGTCCGTGTCTCAACATATTTTCCAAATGGACAGTTAGAGTCCGATGAATTTCTAGGACCTTTCCCGCGCATGCTTCCGAAGATAGAGTTCAAGCAAGAAGAGAAGAATCAAGAACTATCCGAAGCATTACAGAAGGGTGATATCTCTATTCAAATCACCCATGGTTCTGCACTTGATGTGGCAACATTTAGGCAAAGGGTCATTGAGGGTTTCTCAGAGTCTGAGGAAAGATCTTTTCTTCCTGTGGGACCTGAATCCGAGCAGCCAGCTCAGACAGTTTGCCAGGTGAGTATTCAGCCTATTCGAGATAGGATGTGGTACAGAGAGCAAGTGATTCATTATCAAATCCGCGATGTTTCCGCTATAAACAGCATCTTCTCCAACGCAAGAAGTCTACTGCAACAAGATGGCGTAGAAGATGCAATAGATGAATTGACTGATGGTCTGAGAAGATTCCCCGATAATGCTCTCTTAACTGGACTTCTAGGGTGGGCGTATTATAAAAATGGTGATCTGGAGTCCGCTTACAGATACAGCCTAGAGGCTACCAATCTCCAGCATGAGAAGTGGTCAGTGCCTGTGAGTTTCCCCTATTACAATCTTGGGTTATGCTGTGTGCTATTAGACAAGTTCGAGGACAGTATGTCGTGGTATGAACAAGCTGTAACCATGGATACTGGGCCAGTACTTAACGAATCCATAGAGGACCTAGAAGCAATCGTCTCAGCGGAGAAGCCCGAGGTACTCTACGCTTTGGCCTTCCTGTATGAACACAAACGAGAACTGGCGAAAGCCATTGAGTCATACGAAAAGTACTGGCATTCGAATTCACAGTATGAAGAGTATAAAGAATTGGCACAAGCAGCAATTCAACGACTGGGGCAAGAACAGACACATACATTGGTGTAGCTCGTGGCTGTGTCAGTGCCAGCGAACTGTGGATAGGAGCATGAGGGAGCGGCCATTATTGACCAGATCGTTTATAGGCTGTATGGGCTGACGGAAGAGGAGATTGCGGTGGTGGAGGGTTTGGATCGCTGAGGCGCTGAGAACACTCATGATGCTGAAAGGGACATCAGCGGTCTCAGAGGTTTCAGCGGAGTCAGCGGTTCAGCGGGCGTGCGGATTGACGCGCTGGTGTATGAGTTGTATGGGTTAGCGGAGGGAGAGATTGCAGTGGTGGCAACGGATAGGATCAGATAAGCGGATGAGGGGGTGGCGTCTATCCGCTACGCATCGTGGCTTTGAAAGTAAGGAGGGAATGAAAGATGTCCACAGTATTGAGCAAGGTCAGAAGGCTAGAGGAATACATGGCCTCGACCAACGCTTCGTCTCTTGATAGCGTGTTGGAGTTGACCATTGGTAAGCTGCTCGACAGGGAGACTTCTCGTTTGATCTCGCAAAAAGCCCGATTGGAGCAACAACTGGCTGACTTTGAGCAGAGGTATTCCCTCAGCTCCGAAGAGTTCTACGAGAGGTTTGAACAAGGCGAGCTGGGCGATGCCATGGACTTCGTCGAGTGGTCAGCAACGTACGAGATGGCCGCAAACTTGCAACACCGACTGTCCATCCTTGGAGGGGAGGAAGCGAGCCCCTCATGAACCCCATCATCGCCAGCTACTTCGATGAAATCGAAATGCGGCTGATAGATAGCCCTGTAGTTATCTCTTACAAACAAGCTCGGCGAGAAGTCACGCCCACCGATGGCAAGCTCCGCATCCGAGCCACGTTAATAGACGGCGGGCTGTTCGAGCTCTTCGAATACGTGGCGGAGGAAAAGGGGCGGATTGATTTGCGGAAGTACAGCTTCCATTGGCAGGACGCCGATGGAGAGCTAATCCGCCGTTGGGACAACGTCAAGCACCACATGGATCTGCCCAATGCGCCCCATCACCTTCACACCAAAGAAGGCCCTCCACAGCCTGTATTCGATGTGCCGAGTGCTATGACCGTCCTAGCCACAATCGAAGAACAGGTGCAGGCGTGAAAGACCACCACATCAACATCCTCTATAGCGAAGACGATGATGGATATATTGCAGACATCCCTGACCTGGAAGCCTGCTCTGCCTTTGGGGATACGCCCGAGGAGGTACTCAGGCAGGTCAAGATCGCAAAATCGGCCTGGCTTGAAGCAGCGCAGGCTGAGGGCAAACCAATCCCGGAGCCCAGGTATCGGCCAGTTTGTCAACCGATCTTTCCATGACCGATCGTTTTCACTTGTCCAAGGTCCAGTAAGTAAGAAGGAGGAAATGAAAATGAGTACTGGCAATCGTGTCACCGAGTCCAGAGAGATCA
Organism: uncultured Anaerolineae bacterium; assembly: GCA_964390805.1. Lineage (GTDB taxonomy): Bacteria > Chloroflexota > Anaerolineae > VGOG01 > VGOG01 > CAYMKL01. Next base: position 32,435 of record CAYMKL010000034.1, read on the forward strand.
GCAACTTTGACCGAGTTGCTCTGAGGGACTATGGCGAACTGGTCATCACGCAAGGCGGGCAAGAATCTCTTACCATTGAGGCCCATCCAGACATCCTGCCCAAGATCAAGACTGAGGTAAGGGCTGGCAAGCTCGTCATCAAGATCAGCGGAACCTGGCTGGACAAGCTAGGCGACGCCCTCTCCACCGGCCTCATCAGACTGCGGATCAAATACAACCTGACAGTGAAGAAGCTCACCGGCCTGGAGATTGCCGGCGCTGCCAGCGTCAAGGCCTCCGACATTGAAACCGATCGCCTGGCGCTGAAATTGAGCGGAGCCGGCCAAGTCAACATCAAGGCGCTTTCTGCAGAGGTGCTAGAAGTAGACCTGCCTGGCGCTTGCGCGATCAATGTGAGTGGCAAGGTGGGGGAGCAGAGGATTGCGATGAGCGGCGCCGGGAGCTACCGCGCTCCTAAGCTGGAGAGCAAACGCGCCAGCGTGGACCTCAGAGGCGCTGGGCAGGCTACGGTCTGGGCAGTCGAAGACCTGGACGTGGTCATCAGGGGTCTTGGCAGCGTGGAGTATTACGGCACGCCCACGCTCAAGAAGAGCATCTCAGGCATCGGGACTATCACCAGCTTGGGGAATCCCTAAGATTTGGAGGATTGTGGGGAAAGATGCTGAATATGGAGGACATACTCCCGGCTGCCGGAACTAGCTAGTGAGGAGTGTCTCTGGTGAGGCCAGTTGTCAAGAAGGTCACGCGCTTTCGGACCATGCATGGCTGGGCAAATCGCATCCTGCGCATTGATCTGAGCGACATGCGCATCGAGGCACAGGAGACAGCGTCCTACGTGCCGGAGTACCTCGGGGCTCGCGGGATCGCTGCCAGGTTGTGCTGGGAAGAGTATGCGGAGCCTGTCGAGCCTTTTGATCCCGCCAATCCACTGATGGTCTTTCCGGGCGCGCTGACCGGATCGCGTTCGCCCTACTCGGGACGCACCATCGTGTGCACGTTCAGTCCCCAGGCATTTCCCCATCCCTGGTTCACCCGTTCCAGCGTCGGCGGGCACTTCGGCGGGGAGCTCAAGCGGGCCGGATATGACGGCATCGTCGTGATCGGGGCGAGCGAGACGCCGGTGCACATACGCGTCCGCGATGATGAGGTGAGCATCCTGCCCGCCGATGACCTGTGGGGGCTGGACACCATGGACACGCTGGAAGCCACAGCGTCAACGGAAGGCAAGGGTGTGCGCTCCCTGGTCATCGGGCCTGCCGGTGAGCGGCTGAGCCGCATCGCCACCATCCACGCGGCCAGCTCGTCCGTCTGCGGCCAGGGGGGCTTTGGCGCAGTCATGGGATCCAAGAAGCTGAAGGCCATCTCGGTGGCCGGCTCGGGGCAGGTGTCCCTGGCGCGTCCAGAGACCATCACGTCCATCGCCCGGACCCTCGCCCGGATGTTCGCTGAGGACGGGCGGACCGGCCCGCTCGACTTTTTCGGTGATCTCGAAAAGCTCAACCAGCAACTCGCCACAGAAGGAGGCGGCAGGGCGGTATGCCGCGCCTGCACCGAGTCGTGCATCACCCCCTGTGCGGCATACTTTCGGGATATGCCTGGGGTTGTGTACGACCGCGAATGGAGCGGGCATTGGGTCTGCGTCGGAACCAGGTTTCATGGCTTCGACCCTGCGGATACGTCGCCACTGCGGGCGATCTACGATTGGCAATTGGCTCGTCGCCCCGCTTTCGAACTGAACGTCCTCTCCAATCGCTACGGCCTGAGCCAGTCTGACATCATCACGGGCATGGTGCCCTGGCTGATCGCCTGCCAAAAGGCCGGCCTGATATCCGAGATCAACGGCCTGCCCATGGATTGGCAGTCGCCGACATTCTGGGCCGAGTTCCTGCGCGCTATCGCCTATCGCCAGGGCCTGGGGGATGTCCTGGCCGAGGGCGGGTGGGCAGCGTCGAGGGCCTTGGGACTGGGCGAGGATCTGGCGCGCCGTCGTTATCCCGGCTGGGGTCATAATTCGCATTGTGATGGCCTCGAGGGGGGCAGGATCACTTTCCCCTACTGGCTGGTCTCCGCGTTGCAGTGGCTGTCCGATACCCGCGATCCCTTCGGCAGCGGACACGGCTACCTGTGGGCAAATAGCGCCGCCAACTGCGCTGCTGAGCTGGCTACCGATGCAGAACGGGCTGCCGCGCTGGATCGGATCCGCGCCATCGGGCAGCGCGTCTACCACAGCCCTGACGCCGTGGATCCATGCAGCGGCTACAAGGGCAAGGCATATCCGGGATATTACCAAACCCTGCGCTCGGTGATGAAGGACTGCGTGCCCGTGGACGCTCATTTCCCGCTGATCCATCGCCAGAACGCGCCCGATGGCTACTGGCGGCTGCGCGACATCGAAGCCGCTTCATCACATGTACGTAGCGGCGTCGGCGACATCGAGGGGCCTTCCATTGAGTACCATCTTTTCGCCGCCGGTACTGGTGTGCCCTGGTCTGAGGAGGAGTTCGAGCGGGCCGCGGCGCGCGTCTGCACTATTGAGCGGGCCTTGCAGGTGCGGTATTGGGGGCGTGATCGCCAGACAGACGAGATGGTCTTGCCCTACTTTGAGCAGACAGAGCTGAACCAGAATCCTTTCTTGGATAAACGCTACGGCCTGGATCGCGAGCAGTTCAAGCCCGTCGTGGACGAATTCTACACCCTGCACGGTTGGGACGCCGAAAGGGGTTGGCCCACCCGGGAGTGTCTGCGCGAGCTTGACATGGAGGATGTGTACGAGCCTATGGTGGCCGGGGCGGCAAGGGCAGGGAGGTCAACCGATCTCGGAATTAGAGCGCGCGCGTTTGATCCCTTGGGCACCTGAAAAGCAAGAAAGTAGACCGTGAGGATGGCTCATGTACATCAGTAGATTGGATAAAGAGCTACAAGTACCCGAATTCAAGACCTACGAGGAGGAAGCTGTATTCTGGGACAATCTTGACACCGCCGATTTCATGGAAGACGATGGAGAGTGGTTTCGTTTTGAGACCCCAAATAAGCGAGCGATTCGTGTTGCAGTTCTTCCCGGGATTGCGGATGAACTCGCGCGGCATGCCCGTGCACAGGGGGTATCCATTGAGACACTAGTCAACGTCATTCTGGCTGATCGCCTGCGCGAATCGGCTGTGACAAGCTAGGCAAATCCGATCAAGGTCGAGTACGCGGCCGAACGCACACGGAGGCGGATTCGGTGAGCAGTGAGACGGCCGCTTAGCTCCACCGTTAGTGGACGAATTCTACGCCCTGCACGGCTGGGACGCCGAAAGGGGTTGGCCCACCCGAGAGCGTCTTCGCGAACTCGACATGGAGGATGTGTATGAGCCTATGGTGGCCGGGGCATCAATGTCCGGGTGATACGCCAATTGATGAAGATCAACTACCTGCCGTTGACCTAAAATCAGAAGAGGATATCCGGGAGCTACTACGGGTTGATCTGAGCGATTCTGAGGAGGATATAGAAGAACTCTTTGACCAACTTACTAAAGATCTGTCGGAGGCATTACGAGAAGTTGTGGTAGATCTCTCCGAGCTAATTCTGAAACAGCTTAAGCAAGATGCCCTTTCAATGCTGAGAGATCGCGAGAAGGATAGAACCTCGTTTTAAGCTCGTCTTGCCAAAGTGTGGCACAAACCATTGGCACTACTGGAAATGCTTCTGGCTACTGCGCTTGAAGCTGGCGATGACTTCAATCGTGAGTTTCGCCCAAGAGTTGTGGAGCGGGATGACTATGTGTTTGAGGTGCTAACCCGTTTGCATGCTCGGACATGTCAGCTTACCTCCGAGATACTGGTTCTGCTCAAGTCAGGTCACGCTGATGGGGCACACGCGAGGTTCGCATTTGAATGGAACGGAAGAGATGGAAGATCGTGATCTCGAGAACATCGAAATGAGACCCATAGGGTTTGTGAGCCGAACTTCAGCGAGTGAGAACGATAGAGACAGGAGCCTTGTCGCAAAGGTTGTGCTTGACGAGGATCTTGGACCAGCCTTGGATGGAATAGAAGACTGGTCACACATCTATGTGATCTTCTGGCTAGACAGGGTGGTACGTAGTGACGAACCCGTTTTGCGCCACCCAGGTAATTGTGTCGGAATCTTTGCCGCGAGGTCTCCCATTCATCCTAATCCGATAGGACTGACTCTGGTGGAGCTCGTTAAGCGGGAGAGGAATGTCCTTTGGGTGAGAGGCCTTGACGCCTATGATGGGACGCCTGTATTGGATATCAAGCCGTACCCCGACTGGGAGCGAGGTCGCTTGATCGTTGTGACGGATTTCAAGGTCCCAGAATGGCTGACGAGGCTCATGAAACAGCAGGAGTGAGCTGATCCAGTAGGTGACGACGCCATTGCAGGTGACTGAACTCTTTCATTAAGACAGTGCAGGCTCAGTCCAGACAAGTCAGCTAACACGCCTTGGGGGGGGGCTATGTGAACTATGATTAACGATAGAGAAGCACGGGCTTGTATCCCTGTACCTGTAAATCCCGACTTCTTCCATCCACATTGCGTTCTTCCTTACGGCTTGGCGTCAGAGCACATTCGTCAGGCTATGATGGACTTTGTAGACTTCCTGGGTTTCATCAACCAGCAGCTTCACACGAAGGAAATGCCTCGTCTTGAGAGTTTCTTGATGCCGGCCAGTTTCAGTAGCATGGTGGGCGAGTTTATGAACATCAGTATCCCGAAGCACTGCTCTAGCCTGGTGAAGAACCAGTATCACAACGGACATCCTGATTTGATTCCAAGTGGGATGTTCCCCAACAATGCGGTGCAGTATGCGCAAGACGGTATCGAGATCAAAGGATCACGTCATGCAAGGGGATGGCAGGGACACAACCCGGAGTCTGTCTGGCTTGTGGTGTTCCATTTTGACAGCAACACATCCAATGACGAGAGAAAGGGTATCGGTCCCAAGCGGTTTCGTTTCAAGGGCGTGTATGGTGCTAAGCTCGAAAAAGAGGATTGGACATTTTCGGGGCGTTCAGCCACCAGCCGCCGGACGATCACTGCCAGTGTAAACCGAAATGGTGTGGGGAAAATGAAAGCCAACTGGGTATATGAGGACTCAGGCGAGGGGTAGACTCAATTGAGCTTCTCTGGTAGTGAGGCGGCTCAGGGTAGGGATGGCTTGCTGACTCATTGTGTAGTATTCTTCGTAGCGTTCAATGCCGATACAAGAATAACCGATGGCTTCAGCAGCAGCAACCGTGGAGCCAGAACCCATAAATGGATCTGCAACAACGCCCTCGCCAAGCGGCAGAGAAGCATAAACGATCTGTCGCAGGAATGATTGAGGCTTTAGACTTGGATGGTTAGCGATTTTGCGTTCTCTTTGAGGTGTACGTTCGCTTTCAATAACATCTTTCAGGGGATTGCCGTCAGGTTTTCGACGTAGTCCTCCTGTTTGGAATTCTTTCAGACAATCGCTTACTCTCATGCCATTCGGGATAGGTTTGCGAAATACCCCCCATGGCTCATAACAGCCTCGTGGCATTGTGCAAACATCAGGAAATTCCTTTTCAGCATTCTTTGGTCTATCACCGCCGCGCAGTGTTTTTACCAATCTAATGATCTGGCCGCGGAATTCAAAGCCCGAATCTACAATAGCTGTAAAGACCATCTGAGAAAGGAAAACATTCGAAGCAAGAAAGACATGCCCTCCAGGGCTCAGAGCTTGCAGAGCAAGTTCAGCCCACCTGGAAAAAAACTGTCGTATCCGCTTTCTTTCTTTGTGGTTAAGCGCAGTAAATCGAGGCAGAGGAGAACGCTTGTGCCCATCGAACGAAGGCGGAATGCGCCAAATGCCGCCGTTACCATTTGCTCGTTTTTCCAGTTGATCGGGGTCATATTCTTTTACGCCATACGGTGGGTCTGTCACAATTGCGTGGATGCTTTCTTGTGGTATCCTACTCATCCATTCAAAGCAATCGGCATGAATCACAATGGAAGTCGTGAATGAGTAGAACTCGTAATCTAAAGCGTAAAGCTGTTGAAGTTGGTCCATTGTCATGGCTGTCACCTATTGGCCGACCGTTTCTCCGAAGTCATAAGCTGGGCTGAGTTCTCGAATTACATTTCCTATTTTTTCTCTCTCTCCCTCTCCAGCCGCCAGCAATCTCTCAAGGTCTGGCAGGCTAAGCAGTATAGCCTGCGATGTGTTGCGGCGTTTGATTATATATCTGGTATCATTTTGAACCACGTCATCGAGAATACGCCCAAAATTGTTCTGTGCTTCTGTTGATGGAATAGTTTTCGTAGTCACATTTACCCCCAAATTGGCTGTATTAGCTAATATGCCTATATTATACCATAGAACAAATGTTTTGTCAAATAAGGAAGGACAAGCAACAATGACAGACCCACGAGTTGAGAAACTGGCCGATGTATTGGTCAACTACTCGGTTGCGGTGCAGCCGGGTGACAAGGTGCTGGTGCAGGGAGATACTCCTAGCGGCCCCTTGCTCAAGGCAGTTTATGCCAAAGTGCTACAGGCGGGAGGGCATCCGCTGACGGTGATCCATCTGCCTGAGACGGAGGAGCTGTTCTTCCGCTACGCTTCGGACGAGCAATTGCAGCACGTGCCCGAACCGCTCAAATTGGCCATAGAAACCTACGACGTCTCTATCGGCATCGGAGGCGCGGCGAACACCAAGGCCCTGAGCAACGTAGACCCGGCCAAGCTGGTCTTGAGAAACCAGTCGCAAGCGGAGATCATGCAAATCTACATGCAGCGCGCCGCAGCCGGTGAGCTGCGCTGGGTCGGCACGCTGTTCCCGACCAATGCCCATGCTCAAGACGCGGAGATGAGCCTGAGCGAGTACGAGGACTTCGTCTACAGTGCCTGCATGCCGGACATGGATGACCCAGTGGGCTACTGGCGTCGCTTCTCGGCCTGGCAGCAGAAGATCGTGGACTGGCTTGAGGGCAAGGAGCAGGTGCGCATCGTCGGCCCAGAGACAGAATTGCGCCTGAGCATCGCCGGGCGCACGTTCATCAACAGCGACGGCAAGAACAACATGCCCAGCGGAGAGGTCTTCACCGGGCCGGTGGAGGATAGCGTCGAGGGGCACGTCTACTTCTCGTACCCGGCCATCTACCAGGGGCGAGAGGTGGCCGGCATCCGGCTGTGGTTCGAGGGCGGCAAGGTGGTAAAGGCCAGCGCGGAGAAGAACGAGGACTTCCTGCTCCAGACACTCGACACCGACGAGGGAGCGCGGTACGTGGGAGAGTTCGCCATCGGCACCAACAAAGGCATCACCCGTTTCACGCGGCAGATCCTCTTCGACGAGAAAATCAACGGCAGCTTCCACATGGCGCTGGGCCGAAGCTATCCCCGAACAGGTGGCAAGAATGTATCAACGATCCACTGGGATATGATCTGCGACATGCGCGCGGGAGGCGCGATCTGGGTAGACGATGAACTGCTGTACAAGGACGGGGAATTTGCGATCGAGTTCTGACAATGTAAAACTAAGGAAGGTACGATGCTAGAGAAAGCTCTTGGAGTTCTGGTGATACTGGCAATCCTCGGGTGGTATTTCTATGCCTATTTCTCGAGATCAAAGCGCCTGCTAGAAAAATGGGCTAACGAGAGCCGGTATCAGTTGCTGCATGCGGAATACAGATCAATCCGCAAGCGGCCTTTCCTCTGGTCAGCAAAGGGGCAGGCTGTCTATCGTGTTGAGATTCGCGATGAACAGGGGAACAACCGCAAGGGTTGGGTGCGATGTGGCAACTGGCTGCTAGGCGTGTTTGCTGACGAAGTGAAAGTGAAGTGGGATAACTAATGAGTTTCGCCTCAGGCCATCGCAGTTGAAAGCCTCATTGGGCACAATGGCCTCAATCACACAAAAGGAGTAGAGACAATGAACTACCAAAGGTTGCTAAAATGGATGATCGGTTTTACGTCTGTCGTGTTCTTCTTGTCAGCCTGCGGTGCGCCACAAGCCACTGCCGTTCCCACTGCCAGCCCGAGTGCGGCAACGGGACAGGCCCAGTTCACCGATCCCTTCGCTTATTGCGCGGCGGTTGGCGTTGTTGATGCACCAGACGCGAGATATACCGGCCCCGAGGCACCCGAGGCGGTCGTCAACGGTTTGAGGGAGGTGTTGGGGACACCCGATGACGCCCCAATGGAACCGTTCGTTGCAGGGACCTTCTGGCGCTGCATGGACGGCAGGGTCTGGGCTTGCTTCGTCGGCGCCAATTTACCGTGTACAACCAAGGCAGACACCAGCCGCACACCCACACCCGATATGGCGGATTTCTGCAAGGCCAATCCAAACTCTGATTTCATTCCAGCCTACGTCACAGGCCGCGCGACGGTCTATGAATGGCGTTGCACGAACGGTGCGCCTGAGATCGTCAAACAGTTGGTCGAGCCGGATGCCGAGGGCTTTCTGGCGAACATCTGGTACGAGATCAGCCCAGGTGACGATTCTTGATGTGTAGTATGAGAAGGATCTGGAGATTCAGTCTGGTTGTTTTGGTGCTTATTTCCTGTGCGGGCTGTGATCAAGCGACAAAGACCATCGCAAGGCAATCATTGGCCTACTCTTCTCCCGTCTCTTTGCTGAATGATTCCGTTCGATTTGAGTATACCGAGAATCTGGGAGCGTTCCTTGGTTTCGGATCGAATCTGCCGCGTGAGGTCCGTTTTCTACTGTTGGTCATCTTGACAAGCGCGAGCTTGTTGCTTTCACTTGCACTCGCAGTCAGCACTCGCAGTCTAAACGCGGGACAATGGATTGGACTATCTCTTTTCATTGGTGGAGGTCTGGGGAATCTGATTGACCGCATACTCAACGACGGAGCAGTAATAGATTTCGTAAGGCTTGGGGTTGGTCCTTTTCATACGGGAATGTTTAACCTGGCAGATGTTGCCATTGTGGTAGGCGTCATACTGTTATTCCTGGGGAGTGTGAAGGAGCGGAGAAGGACAACGAGCGCCGCCTGAAACTCGCTGTAGCCGACTGCCTAAGGGGGCAATCGTATGGCCAACACGATCCACGCGTTCGACCAACTGACGCCAGAACAGCAGCCTTCCGCCGGGGGTAAGGGTGGCGTCCTGGCCCGTCTCTACCAGGCAGGCTACCCCGTGCCCGACGGCTTGGTCGTGCTGCCCACTGCCTTTGCCGGGGACGGAATGTCGCCGGAGACCTGGGCGCAGGTGCAGGTCCACCTGGCGCGACTCCGCGGCGGTGACCCCCAGGCCGCGTTCGCCGTCCGCTCCTCGGCCCGCGCCGAGGATTCGGCGCGGGCGTCGTTTGCGGGCGAGTTCGAGACGGTACTGGATGTGCGTACCGACGAGGCGGTCCGAGCAGCGATCCGAGCGGTGCGGCAGTCACGGCACAGCGAGCGGGTGCAGGCCTACAGCCAGGCGCGGGGACTGGACACTGCCCATCTCGATGGGGGCCACGAGATGGCCATCGTCGTGCAGCGCCTCGTGCGGGCCGAGATTTCGGGGGTCTTGTTTACGGCCGATCCCGTCTCAGGCAGCCGCACAAGGATGGCGGGCAACTACGTCCACGGACTTGGCGAGGGACTGGTTGCCGGCGAGATCCAGCCCTACACCTTTGCGCTGGAACGACCGAAGGGCCGCTACGAGGGTCCACCCGAGCTGAGGCGCTTTGCCCGGCGTCTCTTCAAGCTGGCTATGTGCCTGGAGCGGGACCTGGGCAGCCCCCAGGACATCGAGTGGGCCATCGCCGGGGGAAAGGTCTACATCCTCCAATCGCGGCCGATCACGACGCTGATGGGATTCGACCCTGTCAGCGGCGAGTTCAACGACAGCCTGACGGGTGATTACGTCTGGTCCTGCGTCAACGTCGGCGAGGCAGTGTCAGTGGTGATGACGCCGTTCACCTGGTCCATGATGTATGCGGGGTTCGGCGAGCTGAACATCTTACCCGGACACTCCTCAGTTGGCAACATCGGCGGTCGCCTATACCAGAACGTTACTGTGATGACCTCTGTGCTCCATGCACTGGGCAAGAACTTCAAGGACATGGCCAAAGAGCTGGGGGGCGTGCGCGACGAGTATCTGGAGACGATGGATCAGTATCTGATCCCTCTGCCGGAGGCAACGCTCTGGGCCATCCTGCCCAACGCCATCCGGGTGCGGAAAAAGGAGAGAGAAGGGCTGAAGAACCTAGCGGTATTCCTGGCCGAGAATCCGGGCTGGTGCCGTGCCATGCGCCAGCGGATACAGGCGACGCAGACCAAGGACGAATTGGTTTTGCTGATGGACGAAATCGAGCCCCGCTGCCTTGAGTCCTTCTGGCGGAACTACGCCACTGCGTTGCGCTACAGCGAGCGTGTTGGCCAGTTACGCCGCGAGCTAGTAGAACTGGTGGGCGCTGCCGATGCCGATGCGCTGCTGTCGAACGTCAGCAGCCATGATGAGCTGCTGGCGAGTTTGGGACCGATGGTGGGCCTGGCCAGGGTAGCCCGTGGCGAGATGAGCCGCGAAGCGTACCTGGAGCAGTGGGGCCATCGGGGGGCGCTCGAAACCGAGGCGTCCGTCCCCAGGCCAGCCGAAGACCCGGACTGGCTAGATCAACAGTTGGAGACGTTCACCCGGTCACCGGTGGACGTCGAAGCACTGCTGGCAGCGCAGCGCGCCGAATTCGATGCCGCCTGGAAGCGATTTCAGCACCGCCATCCGCGCAAGGTCAAGTCGGTGCGGCGTCGGCTGCAACAGGCCGCCGAAGCGGCTCGCATGCGGGAAGCGGCCCGCTCTGAGAGCGCGCGGGTCGTCTGGGTAGCTCGCACCTGGGTCGTCCGCGCCGGCGATTTGACCGGAATCGGCGACGGCGCCTTTTTCCTGACCCTCGACGAGCTGCATGCCCTTCTGGCTGGCCAGGATGCGCCCACGGCAACGATCCCCGCCCGGCGGCAGACCTACGAACGTTACAAGACCCTGCCACCCTACCCGTTGATGATCCGCGGCCGCTTCGATCCCTTCCGATGGGCAGCAGACCCAGACCGCCGCAGCGACGTCTTTGATTCCCATGGGCTGCTCCCCAAGCTGACCGTGAAGTCTCCGCGCCAGAACGTGATCCTCGGCATGCCGGGTGCGGCAGGGCGGGTCGAGGGCGTGGTGCGCCGCCTGGACAGCCCAGAGGAAGGGGACAGGCTTCAGGCCGGCGAGATTCTGGTGGCATCGCAGACCAACATCGGCTGGACGCTTTTCTTCCCAAGAGCCGGCGCGATCGTCACCGACATCGGTGCGCCACTGTCCCACGCGGCCATCGTCGCCCGCGAGTTGGGCATCCCGGCGGTGGTCAACTGCGGCGACGCCACCACGCGCCTGCATACCGGAGACCGCGTGCGCGTTGACGGAGTGCAGGGGATCGTCGAGATCCTGGAGACTGAAGCGTGATGAGTGCTGCTAGCTTGCTAGAATCCAGACATTTCACCCTTGAAGAAGCCTTGCAGATTACTTTGCTCGAGCCTTTTGACAAATGGCTGATAGGAGGCAACAATGAAAGCGGTTCGTTTGATCAAACCAGGGCAGCCTCTGGAGATGCAGGAGGTTCCCGTGCCCCATTGGGGCGTGAACGATGTGTTGGTCAAGGTCAAAGCGGCGGGCATTTGCCGCTCAGATATGCACTACCGGGCTGGCACTTCGACGGTCCCCGACTTGCCCCGGACACTGGGGCACGAGGTAGCGGGCGTGATCGAGGAGGTGGGGTCGGCTGTCAGGAACGTCACGATGGGCGAACGGGTGTGCCTGCACTACTTGGTATCGTGCGGCGATTGTCGCTACTGTGCTATGGGCAGCGAGCAGTTCTGTCCCACCGGCTCGATGATCGGCAAGTACCGGGACGGCGGCTACGCGGAATACATCGTCGTGCCCTCGCACAACGCCGTCCCTTTGCCCGACGACATTCCCTTCGAGCAGGGTGCCATCATGATGTGCTCGTCGGCCACGTCGTTCCACGCCCTCAACAAGGCGGGGGTGAAGCCAGGTGAGAGTATAGCGGTGTTCGGCGTGGGCGGACTGGGCATCTCCGCGGTGCAGTTGGCGCGGGCCTTCGGCGCACTGGACGTGTACGCCGTGGACATCAGCGCCGATAAGCTGAAGCTGGCCGAAAGCTACGGCGCTATCCCAGTCAACGCCAGGGAGACCGATGCGGTAGCGGAGATCAGCAGGCTGACCGGCGGCCAGGGTGTAGACGTGGCGCTGGAGCTGGTCGGCTTGCGGCAGACGATAGAGCAGGCGGTGCACTCGCTGGGAGTGCTCGGGAGAGCGGTATTGGTCGGCATCGCCGAACAACCTTTCGAGCTCCATTCCTACCACGACGTCATCCCGAAAGAGGCCCACATCATCGGCTGCTCCGACCATCTCCTGTCAGAGCTGTTCCTGCTCGTCGAGTTTGCACGTCGCGGCGTGCTGGACCTGTCGTCCGTGATCACCCGCACCGTGCCTCTGGACGCCCAGGCCATCAATGCCGCCCTGGACAACCTGGAGTCCTTCGGCCCTGACGTCCGCACCGTAATCACGCCCTGAACATGCACCGCCCTTGCCGTTTCACGTTTCACGTTTGCCGTTTCTCGTTCGACTTTTGACGTTTTATGGATTACGAATCACTCATCACGGAGGTTGGCTATGATAAACGACAAAAACCAGGCAAACGCCCAACAAGAAGTAGACCAAATCATCAAAACCGCCAAAACACTGGGGGTCGAGGTGGACGAGACCGATGTCGCCCAGTGGTTGACGGCGATGGCTGCGTCTGACGCGATGGAGTGGGAGGTGGACGAAGAGGCCGGCATCTACGGGCACGAGATCTCGCTGCTGGACTTCGACAAGGCCACCCTCAATCGTTACCGCCGCATCGCCGACATCGTCCAACTGCCCGACTTGCCGAACGTCGAGACCGCCATCAGTCTGGCCGGCAGCGCGGCCCAGGGCGTGATCCAACGCTACCCCGGCGATTGCGACTACTTTGAGCGCGTCAACATCAAGGTGGAGACACAAGAGGAGGCATGCCGCATCCTGGCCGACCTGATGCGCGACAAGGCGCTGGACACGTTCCAGGGGCCCGGCTATCAACTGATCGAGGTCAGGTTTGGCACCTGGAAGACCGACGTGGTCAAGGATGGTGAGCGCATCAAGGCCGAGTCCCCCATCTCCTGGAACCCCGATGAGGTGAAAGCGGGGAAGATGCACGTCTTCCGCGCCTCAGGCGAGCCGTGGGAGGTGGAGTGGAAGTACGGCTGTCTGGACCCTGGCTGGTGCAAGATGGACTGGGTCATCGCTGAGCCGGAGAAAGGGCGCGTGGTCAACGCCAGCAACATGCTCGACGTGACCTGGGAGGCCCCCGATGGCTCGATCACTCCTCTGGATGGCTTCATTGATCCCTACTTCCAGGAAGTCTACCTGGAGGCGGAGTCGGTGCCGCTGTTCACCAAACTGGCCCATCACGTCTCGCCCCGGGCCCTGGACGACTATGTTCAGCAACTCACCGGCGAGGTGTATAAGTACACCCACAAGCGCGTCAACTACGGCAAGGCGGCCAAGCGGATGTACAACATCTTCCGGCTGACCGGCCGTCACCAGCCTGCTGCCCTGATCCGCGAGCTGTTCGACGAGCCCGCCGCCCTCCTCTACCAGGTCTGGGCGCTGCTGGACACGGTTGATCGCGCAAGCCGGCCCGATTCGGCCCTCGACCGTGAGGCAGTGGTGCAGCAGACCGATGCGCTGATCCGGGACGTAGTGGGGTGTTGCGAAGGACCGCTGGAGGTGGAGATTGTGATGGCACTGATCCGGCTGCGGGACGACATCACCGGCCGGGTGGATCTGGGCAAGGACTGGGGACCACTGATCGCCGATTCGCGGGCCAAGGTGGAGCAGTTGGTCAACGAGTTCTTCAAGGCCAAACTGCTGGGGATCCCGGAGGTGCAGGAGTTTCTCGATTCGCTGGCGTGAGACCCTTAGGGTTTTTGAAACCCTAAGGGTCTGCCGGTGGAGAGGATGCCATGTCCGATTTTCTGGGTAGATCACTGATCGTTAATCTCGCCAGTCAAGAAGTGGAAGTGGCGGACTTCCCTGAGGAGTTGGCCCACAAGTTCCTGGGCGGGCGGGGGATGAACGCCCGGCAACTCTTGGAGCACGTCGGCCCGGGGACTGATCCTCTGGGGCCGGAGAACGTCCTGATCCTCAGTTGCGGGCTGCTCACCGGCACCCAGGCTCCGGCTTCGTCGAGGCTGCACGTCGGCGCTCGCTCACCGCTGACGGGCCTGCTGGGCAGCTCCAACGTGGGCGGCCATTTCGGGGCCGAGCTACGGGCGGCTGGCTTCCAGAGCGTGCTCATCCGCGGTCGCGCCGACAGGCCGGTGGTGCTCTGGCTCCACGATGGCAGGGTCGAGATCAGGGACGCCAGCGATCTATGGGGCCGGGATGCCTGGGCCACCCAGAGCCGTCTGCAGGAGGAGCTGGGCGAAGCCAGGGCCTGTCCTGAGCCCAGTCGAAGGGCCAAGATTCTGGCTATCGGGCCAGGTGGGGAGAACGGGGTGCGCTACGCCTGCATCATGACCGACCGGGGCCACGCCGCCGGACGCACGGGCATGGGCGCTGTGATGGGCTCCAAGAACCTCAAAGCCATAGCTGTGCGCGGGGAAAAACGGCGTGGGGAGCGGGACGAGCGGGTTCGCGCTCTGGTAAAGCAATACATTGAGCAGATACGCAGTGCCCCCCGCTATGACATCTACGCTCGCTACAGCAACAGTGCCTACGTGACCTGGGCCCGCGAGGAGGGCCTTCTCTCCACGCGCAACTACCGCCAGACCCAATTCGAGGGGGCCGAACAGATTGACGGCCGCCAGATCATCAAATACGTTACCCGGTCGCAGAGTTGCCATCGCTGCCCGGTGCACTGCAAGGCTGAGTTGAAGGTGCCCAGCGGTCGCTTCGCCACCGAAGGGGACCGCCCCGACATCGAGCCTATCATCAACCTGGGTTCCAAGTGCGGTCTGGACGACGTGGAGGCGCTGCTGTACCTCTACAACCTGGCCGGGCAACTGGGGATTGACGTCATCTCCACTGGCGGCGTCCTGGCCTTCGCCATGGAGCTGTACGAGCGGGGCATCCTGACCGAAGAGGATACCGGCGGGGTCGCGCTCACCTGGGGCAACGCAGAGGCCATGGAGACACTGATGCGCCAGATCGCCCGGCGGGAGGGGCCAGGGGCTGTGCTGGCCGAAGGGGTGCGACGGGCGGCGCAGCTCATCGGCCGGGGGGCGGAGCAGTACGCCTTCCACAGCAAGGGACTGGAACTAACCGCCTACGATCCTCGCGGCGCGCTGGGCACGGCGTTGGGCTACGCTGTCTCCACGCGGGGCGCCGATTTCACCAGCGTCTACGCCATCCCTGAGTACCGCTGGGATGCGGCGCAAGGTCGGGAGGTGTTCGGCACTGAGAAGGCGGTGGACCGCCTCTCCATCGAAGGCAAAGGTGCGTTGATCAAGCGATCCATGATCGTCTCGGCCATCCTGGACTCGCTGGGGCTGTGCAAAGTGCCGATCCTGTCGGTGATGGGGGACTTCAGCCTGGAGAACGAGGCGGCGCTGGCTTCGGCCCTCAGCGGTTGGCCGCTCACCGCCGCCGACCTGCTGACCATCGGCGAGCGCATCCTGAACGCCGAGCGGCTGTTCAACCTGCGCCACGGCGCCACGCGGGCCGACGACGACCTCCCCGACCGCTTCACCGAAGAGCCGCTGCCCAATGGGCCAACTCAGGGCATGACCGTGCCCATCCAGTTCATGGTGCGGGACTTCTACGCCGCCATGGGATGGGACGCCGATGGCCGCCCCACGCAGGAGAAGCGGCGGGAATTGGGGCTGGAGTAGCATCTTTGGCGGAGCACGACCTGGATGAGGGCACTATGAAACAGAAGAAGGCGCTGCAAATGGTACTGCGGACAGTGTTCCTGACAGCCATCCTCTGGTGTGTGGGAGCGGTCACCGCCGTGCCGCACTCAGCCCGGCTGGGGCTCGAGTGGGTGGGCAATCCCATCACTGACCGTCCATACACCGCTCGGGGCATCCGCGACCTGCAAGTCTGGCAGGGCCGGGTCTACCTGGGTTATGGAGACTGGTACGCCAACCTGGGACCCATTGATATCTGGTATTACGATCCCATCGCCAACGATTTCATCAGCGAGACCGTCTACGTCGGCCCGGATCGGCCAGCAGCGCCGGTGGATGATGAATCCATTGACCGCTACTGTGTCATTGACGAAGACCTCTACATCCCCGGTACGGATCCTTGCTGCGGCGACGGATGGGATTTTGGCAACTTCTATCGCAACGATGGCACTGGTTGGGTGAAGAAGCGGACCATCCCCACTGGGCTGCATGCCTTTGACATGCTTCGCTTCCAGGGAAGGCTCTTCGTAGCCATCGGCCCAAACGATGGGAAGGCGCTGAAGGCCTCGGACGACGACGGTGAGACCTGGGTGCCAGTGATTGATGGCCTGGACAACACTCGCTTCTATGAGCTGTTCGAGCAGGGAGGTACGCTGTACGCCGTCAAAGGCATCACCCGGGAGGTGCCCAAGTCGCCAGTGTACCTGTACGACGGTGCAGTTTTCCAGTCGAGTGGCCGTGACTTGCTACCCGACGTGGGCTCTGGCTACTATGCGGTGCGCGACGGGGTGCACAACTTCGGAGACGAGGTTGTCTATATTGGCTGGGAATGGGATGACCTTGCAGAATGCTACAGGCCGATGCACGCTCTCTATCAAGCCTCGCCTGGGGGCGATGGCCAGCGCATCCCCTTCTTCGACGACAAAGTCCCGCGGGATGTAGTGGTGAATGGCAAAGAGATCCTCGTCCTGGACTCAGGAAGCGATCGCTGTATCCTCAGCAACCTGGGTGATCCTGACCCAACTGGCTACACCGCCACTATCTATCGCAGTACCGACCTGGTTGACTGGGAGGAAGTGGTCAGTGCGTCGGTGACCGATACGCCGAACGCGCTAGAGGTGCTAGGCGACCGTTACTATGTCGGTACTTACAATGGTGATATCTACCGTACACCTCCAACACCAGCACCCACGCCAATCCCCGTGGGAGGGGTTGTCGTTCCAGTGAGCGAGGTTGAGCTTCTGGCGCCATGGGTGGGACTGGTGACGCTCGTTGCGCTAGCCACCCTCACGGTTGCGCTGGTCAGAAGGCCCAGGGTCTAGAAGATAATCCACTTTTCCAGCGAGATGAATCCCTTTGCAAATCCATGAAACTGTGGTACAATTCGCTCAGCTTATTGGTGGAGTTATCAATGCCAGAGTACGCGACATCAAAAGTCATGCAGACTATGCCTCGCCTCCCCCTGAAAGGCAGCCTCGACCTCACCTACCGCTGCAACAACCACTGCCGCCACTGCTGGCTGCGCATCCCACCAGGATCCCCAGAAAAGCAATACGAACTCACCCTCGATGAGATCAAGGCCATCGTGGACCAGGCGCGGAGCATGGGCTGCCGCGAGTGGAGCATCTCCGGCGGCGAGCCCATGCTGCGGCCCGACTTTGCCGAGGTCTTCGACTACGTCACCCGCAAGGCCACCCGCTATTCCCTCAACACCAACGGTACCCTGATCACGCCCCAGATCGCCCAACTGATGAGGAGAGAGGGACGCAAGATGGTGGCCGTCTACGGAGCCACGGCCGAGGTGCACGACCACGTCACCCGCACGCCCGGCTCCTTCGAGCGCACCATGCGCGGCTTTGCCTATTTGAAGGAGGCCGGCGCCGAGTTCGAGGTGCAGCTCATCCCCATGCGCGACAACTTCCACCAGTGGGACGAGATGGAGGCGCTGGCGCAGTCGCTGAGCCGACAGTATCGCTGCGGCGCGGCCTGGCTGTACCTGTCGGCCTGCGGCGACCCGAAGCGCAACCGCGAGATCATGCGCCAGCGGCTTGATCCCAGGGACGTGATTGAGCTCAATAAGCCCGACCCGTCCTACGAAGAGTGGTATCAATCTGTCATTGCGAGCGAAGGCGCTTCTGCCGAAGCGAAGCAATCCCCAAGTTCGGGGGTGGAGATTGCTTCGGCGCAAAAACCGCGCCTCGCAATGACAACAAGCGAACACGAATACCGCCATGTGGAGGGTGACGATCGGTTGTTTGCGGCCTGCATCTCCGGGCGGCGCGACTTCCACGTGAACCCTTACGGCGGGATGACGTTCTGCGGCTTCATCAAGGATCCGGCCCTGCGCTACGACCTGCGGCGGGGGAGCTTTCAGGAGGCGTGGGACGTGTTCATCCCCTCGCTGGCCGACCAGGTGCGGGGCGGGCGAGAGTACCTGGAGAACTGCGCCGCCTGCGAGCTACGGGACGATTGCCGCTGGTGCCCTGTCTACGGCTACCTGGAGCACCGACGCTTCTCGGCCAGGGTAGAGTATCTCTGTGACGTGGCAAGGGAGGCCAGGCAGTTCAAGGAGGACTGGGAAAAGCGCCACCGCCGTTACTACGAGTGCGCGGGGATCACCTTCCGCGTGGAATCCGATCTGCCCATCACCGACGCCTCCTTTCACCCCACGTTCAACCTCTTCCAGGTAGACAGGCCGGAAGAGGTCACCATCAGCATCCGACACTACGCCGGCTTCCCCGATCTGGTGGGCCAGAACCTGGGAGAAGAGGTGTATCGGATGAGGAGCTGGCGGGTCCACAAGAAGGGCAATGCCTGGATATACCTTCGCACGAGTGAAACTAGAAGTAAGGGGAGCGAGCGCCGGTTGAGTAGGCCGCAGGCCGTATCGAGACCAGCGAGCGGCTCTGCGAATGAGCCGCTTGGCCTCGATACGTCGCTTCGCTCCTACTCAGCCGGCGCTGTTCGTACTGCCGCCGATGGAGGCGAGCGCATCGAGCGGCTGGCCATCTTCAACCACGACCACACCAGGGCCAGGGTGTTCGGCGATCTGGACTCACCGTTAGGGTTGTACTCCTTTCGTTCTGACCACAACTTCCTGACGCTGGCGGCTCTGGCTCAGGTGCTGGCCGACCGTGGGGGCTGCTTCATCCACTCCAGCGGGGCCATCATGGACGGCCAGGGGCTTCTCTTCCTGGGCTACTCGGACGCGGGCAAGTCCACCATCAGAGCCATGCTGAAAGACGAAGCAGGAGTTGAGATCCTGGGCGATGACCGCAACGTCATAGGCCGGTGGCTGGACGGGGCCCACCCTGGAACGGGTGGGTATCGAGTGCACGGCGTCTGGGCCAGCATAGATCCCAAGGACATCTCGGCCGCCTCGGCGCCGCTGAGGGCGATTTTGTGGCTGGAACAGGCGCCGGAGAATCGGTTGATTCGCCTCGACGACAGGATGGACGTGATCCGAAAGCTCCTGGCCTGCCTGGTGAAGCCCCTGGCCACTGCCGAGTGGTGGGACAAGTCGCTGCTCATCGCGCAAGACATCGCCCGCCAGGTGCCCTGCTACGTCCTGCGCTTTGATTTGAGTGGAGGGGTGGTGGGGGTGTTGAGGCGGCTTTGTGAAATATGACAGCGAATCAGGGGGATTGAACGAATAGCTCAGGGCGCTGATAGTCTCTCTCTTGAATGTTGCTCCTCGTTATTGCTCTAAAGGGATCGTCAGATCCCGCCGCCAAGCCGCTGGATCTGGCGATCCAGCGGGAGCGAGGCAGCAAAGATAGCGGCTGGTAGATACGAGAGACAGAGCATGGAAAGCAACTCTTACGTCGTGGAACGCGACATAGGCCAAGCCAACCTCTGGCAAGACAAGAAGCCGCTGCTGGGCCGGCTGGACATGGAGCTGACGGAGCGGTGCAACAACGACTGCATCCACTGCTGCATCAACCTGCCGGCCGATGACCAGGCGGCCAGGGAGCGGGAGCTTTCCACGGCGCAGATCAAGGCCATCCTGATAGAGGCCGCCTCCCTGGGCTGCATGACGGTGAGGTACACCGGCGGCGAGCCGCTGCTGAGAGAGGATTTCGAGGAGCTGTACCTCTTCGCCCGCAGGCTGGGCCTGAGGGTGCTGGTCTTCACCAACGCCACGCTGATCACGCCCCACCTGGCCGATCTCCTGGCCCGTTTCCCGCCGCTGGAGAAGATGGAGATCACGGTGTATGGCATGAAGCGGAAATCCTACGAAGCGGTGAGCCGGGTGCCCGGCTCCTTCGAGGCCGCCTGGCGGGGCATCAACTTGCTGTTGGAGCGTCAAGTGCCCTTCGTGGTCAAGGGCGCCCTTCTGCCGCCCAACAGAGATGAGGTGGCCGAGTTCGACGCCTGGGCCGCCACCCTCCCCTGGATGGACAGGCCGCCAGACCACGCCGTGTTCTTCGACCTGCGCAATCGGCGGGATTCCGAAGAGAAGAACCGACTCATCAGCAGGCTCAGACCCTCACCCGAGGAGGGCTTTGCAGTACTGGCCCGCAGGCCGGAGAGCTACCTCAAGAACATGAAGGAGTTCTGCTCCAAGTTCACCAGACCGCCTGGCGATGTTCTCTTCGCCTGCGGTTCCGGCCAGGGCGGGGGCTGTGTGGATGCCTACGGCAAGTTCCAGCCCTGCATGCCGCTGCGGCATCCGGAGACGGTGTACGACCTGACCTCACCCCCCGGCCCCCTCTCCGCCAACGGAGAGGGGGAGTCTCTCCCCCCTTCTCCCCTTGATGCTTGCCCTGAGCCCAGTCGAAGGGTCGGGGGGAGAAGGGGGGCAGGGGGGGATCTTTCAAGGGTAGGTTTTTAGGCCGCGACCGCCACTTGAGCCGTGACAGCCGGG
>CAYMKL010000035.1:0-52717 GCA_964390805.1 uncultured Anaerolineae bacterium
AAGGTAGCGAAATTCCTTGTCGGGTAAGTTCCGACCTGCACGAATGGCGTAACGAGTGGGGCACTGTCTCAACGAGGGACCCGGCGAAATTGAAGTAGGCGTGAAGATGCGCCTTACCCGCAGCAGGACAAAAAGACCCCGTGGAGCTTTACTGTAGCTTGGTATTGAGTTAGGGCTTAGCTTGTGTAGAATAGGTGGGAGGCTGAGAAGCTGGGACGCTAGTCTCGGTGGAGCCGCCGGTGAAATACCACCCTGGTTAAGTTTTGGCCCTAACCCCTGACCGTGATCCGGCAGGGGGACAGTGCCAGGTGGGCAGTTTGACTGGGGCGGTCGCCTCCTAAAAGGTAACGGAGGCGCGCAAAGGTTCCCTCAGGCTGAATGGAAACCAGCCGGAGAGTGTAAAGGCAGAAGGGAGCTTGACTGCAAGACCTACAAGTCGAGCAGAGACGAAAGTCGGCCTTAGTGATCCCACGGTACCGTGTGGAAGGGCCGTGGCTTAACGGATAAAAGCTACCCCGGGGATAACAGGCTAGTCACGCCCAAGAGTTCACATCGACGGCGTGGCTCGGCACCTCGATGTCGGCTCATCGCATCCTGGGGCTGGATAAGGTCCCAAGGGTTGGGCTGTTCGCCCATTAAAGCGGTACGTGAGCTGGGTTCAGACCGTCGTGAGACAGGTCGGTCTCTATCCGCTGTGGGCGTAGGTGACTTGAGGGGAGCTGCTCTTAGTACGAGAGGACCAGAGTGGACAGACCGCTGGTGTGCCAGTTGTCCCGCCAGGGGCATAGCTGGGTAGCCATGTCTGGCAGAGATAACCGCTGAAAGCATCTAAGTGGGAAACTCGCCCCAAGATGAGGTCACCCACCGGGCTAACCGGGTAAGACCGCCGGGAGACTACCGGTTTGATAGGCCGCAGGTGTAAGCACAGCAATGTGTTCAGCCAAGCGGTACTAACGGTCGAGGGCTTAATTCACTAGTGTGACGCGGCATTGAGTCAGCCCAATCATTCTGTTCAGTTTTTAGGGTGCTAGTTGTGATCAAGGTTTTCTTGGTGACTCTAGCGGAGGGGAAACACCCTGCTCCATCCCGAACCAGGAAGTTAAGCCCTCCAGCGCCGATGGTACTTGGGGCGCAGGCCCCTGGGAGAGTAGGTCGTTGCCAGGAAAAAAAGAGGGAGTCCTTCGGGACTCCCTCTTTTCATTTCTTTTCATTTCATTTCACTTCACTTATTTCATTTGCTCATGCGATGCTTCAGCCGGTGGACCAAATCGCCGCCGTGCGCTATAATGCCATTGCCATCGGTTATTGAGGAGAAGAAACTTCTGTGTCAAAGGAAAGCAAGCCACTGATATTGGTCACTAATGACGATGGGATTGATTCGCCGGGGCTCTTGGCTGCTGTGGAGGCCGTGCACGACCTGGGCGAGATCCTGGTGGTGGCTCCCAAGCAGCAACAAACAGGGGCAGGCCGAAGCACGTTTGCCTTTGACAATTTGCCCGTCCAGGAAGAACATGTCATCGTAGAGGGACAAAAGGTGTCCGCTTTCTCGATCGAAGGCACACCGGCCCAGGCGGTGCTGTATGCCTTGCTGGAAGTGGCTCCCAGGCAGCCAAGCCTGGCCATCTCTGGCATCAACTATGGCGAGAACCTGGGCACAGGCATCACCGCCTCTGGGACTGTGGGGGCAGCCCTGGAAGCAGCGGTCTTCGGCATCCCCAGCCTGGCTATTTCCCTGGAGACGTCCAAGGAATATCACTACAGCCTTTCTCATGACATGGACTTCACAGCAGCCGCTTTCTTTACCCGGATCTTCGCTCAATGTCTCCTCGCGGTCAAGCTCCCGCCCGACGTAGACGTCCTGAAGGTAGACGTGCCTGAGGATGCAACCGAGCAAACCCCCTGGCGACTGACGAGGGTCTCGCGGCAGAGGTATTTTCATCCCCTCGAAGGCGACTCTGTGGGCTCACCGGGGGCCAGCACCATTGACTACGAAGTGAGGGTGGACTTCGATACCCTGGAGCCAGACTCGGACATCTTCGCTTTGGTGAGGGATAGGGCGGTCTCCGTCTCCCCCCTGACTCTCGATCTGAGCTCACGGGTTGACTTGAGCCAGTTCGCTCAATTGCTCAAGCGTGGCTAGATCTCCAGCGCTCGCCTCAAAGCGGTCACACCTGCTTCGGCATAGCGCTGGGCCTGCCCCCGAAGCTCAGAGGAAATGCGGGGCTTTTCGCGGTCGCGTAGTTTACCCGGGCCATACTTCTCCGCGTAGGCCGATGGCAGATTATCAGGGAACTCCTGGCCTGACATGACACCGTAGGCCAAAGTCCAGGCCCGGGCTACCACATCCACATCGTACCCCCCACCGCCCAGTGCCAGCCAGCGCTGGGCTAGCTTTTTAATGGCTGTCACAGCGGCTATATAGCCCGAGACGGTCAAACGAAGGTGGGTGAGGGGATCGCGGTAGTGGGTGTCCACTCCCAACTGGCTGACCACGATGTCTGGCTGGAAACGCCTCACCAGGGGCGGCACAATCTCCTCAAAGCCCCAAAGATAGACTTCATCATCGGTGTAAGGTGCGAAGGGGAGATTCACGGCGTATCCGCGTCCCGCACCTCTTCCCATCTCCTCGACGAATCCGGTGCCGGGAAACAGGTAGAGGCCAGTCTCGTGGAGGGAAATGGTGAGCACCCTGTCGGTCTCGTAGAAAGCGTTTTGCACTCCATCACCGTGATGGGCATCAATGTCAATATAGGCCACACGCAGGCCCTTTTGCAGTAGCCACTGGATGGCCACGGCAGCATCGTTGAAGACGCAGAAGCCCGAGGCGTGGGCGGGGCCGGCATGGTGCATTCCCCCGCTGAAGCTGAAAGCCACGTCTACCTGGGCCGACGCCACCAGCTCCGCCGCTACCAAAGTAGATCCGACCTTCAACGCCTCCGTCTCGTACATCTCAGGAAAAACGGGATTGTCACCCGGGCCAAAGTTGTAGCGTCTGGGATTGAACCCCTTCTTGCCCTGGCTCAAGCTGCGCACTGCTTCAATGTACTCTTCAGTGTGGAAGAGGGCAAGCTCCTCAGGAGTTGCCTGCCGTGGCTGCACCAGCATGGAGTCCGGGCCGTCCCTTCGACAAGGCTCAGGACAAGCAAAAGCACCGTAAGCCGCTAGCAATTCGTACGTACGCTGCAACCGCTCTGGTCTAAGGGGATGGGTTGCTCCGTGGCCTCGCTGCCACAAATCTGGCGAGTAGATGAAAGCTGATTTGGTCATTGCTGTGCCCTCATTTCTAACAAGTTTTTCCGCCAGCTATGATTATACTACATCTCCAGTTGGTAGACAAAGCCCATCGGTGACTGCTCACGTGGCTCGGCTGGATTCCTTATGCCCAATGAGTCCGTGTTGCTTTTATGATAGCTGTGTGGTACAATTGTGAACAGCTTGGACGGTCCACACCGACCGCCTCACCATTGATCAGGTGGTGGGGGAGGTCGTGCACGGCCTGGAATACCTGGAGGACTGATGGGCAGGCTGGGGCGGGATTTCTACTGGCGAAGCACCCTGACGGTAGCGCGGGAATTGCTGGGCAAACAGTTGGTGAGGGTTGTGGATGATCAGTGCATCTCGGGCCTCATCGTGGAAGTGGAGGCCTACATTGGCGAGGACGATGCAGCTTGCCACGCCGCTTGTGGGCGCACCACGCGCAACGAGGCCATGTACGGCTCGCCTGGCATCGCCTACGTCTACTTCATCTATGGCATGCATCACTGCCTCAACGTCGTAACCGAGGAAGAGGGCTTCCCCGCCGCGGTGCTAATCCGGGCCCTGGAGCCGCTGGAGGGCCTGGAGATCATGCGCTGCTATCGCCCCGGTAAGCCCGATAGGGAGCTGACCAACGGGCCGGCCAAGCTCTGCCAGGCCATGGCCATAGATAAGGGCTTCAACGGAGTGGACCTTTGCACTGGCGAAGGGCTCTTCATTGAGGAGAGGCCAATGGTGGCTCCGAAGGAAATCGAGGCTAGCCCGCGCATCGGCATCAAGGCCGATGAGGTGGCTATGAGTGTCCCCTGGCGCTTCTATCTCCAGGGCAACGATTTCGTGTCGCGTTAGCAAGAGCAAGGCCACCTGGCAATTAGCGCAGGTGGCCCACTTTTCTGCTGATTCACCAGCCCAGCTCCCGCAGCCTCCGCTCGCTGATGCCGAAGTGATGTGCGATCTCGTGGATGACTGTACGGCGGACCTGTTCTCGAATCGCGGCAGGAGTACGACAAGCCGTTTCAATCGGGCCCTGAAAGAGGGTGATTCGGTCTGGAGGAACCATGCCATAGTGGATCCCGCGCCTGGTCAGCGGAACTCCTTCATAAAGCCCAAAGAGCGTATGGGGCGACTTTACTCCGGCACGAGCCAACTGGGTGCGACTGGGCCAATAGGCAACGGTTACGGCGACGTTGTCCATCTTCTCAAGGATCTCCGACGGCAAATCGGCCAGAGCTTCAGCTACCAGGGTCTGAAATTCCTCTGCAGTCATGTCGCCCTCGAATCTCGTTTTACGCCAACGAAGCTTCGGATGCGAAACCAAGACGCAGCCTCAGGGCGCTCGAACCACAACTATTCTAGCACGGTAGGGCCCTCTTGTCAATGCCTGGTCTTTCGCTCGATTCCCGGTTCGTCTTCAGGTATTAGACATAATTTCTTAAAATATTCAGAGATTCTCAAAACTGGTGCTTCCAGGCCGTATCTAAAACGACCTTTTTGCATTATTATATTGTAGGGGTGGTGCGTCTCGAAAGGGAGCAAGCGGTGGTAGACCAGGTGTATGCCCTGAAGAGCGGCCATTGGACATAAACAACCTTAAAACATTCAGAAATTCTCAAATTGGTGCTTCCAGGCCGTATCCAAGACGCCCTTTTTGTATTATTATATTGTAGGGGTGATGCGCCTCGATTTGACAAGTATCGCAGCTTGTGATACACTAGCAACCCATTGATTATATATGTAGCGCCCTGAAAACTGAATAGTCCCGATCAGAATATCTCGAAAAGGCAACCCCGTCGTGAGATGGGAGGCGCAAAGTCGAGAGTCTGCCAGTTGTCATGGATGTCTCTGGATGTGACCCCAAGCAGCACATCCACGATGTGTCCGGCTTGCAGACAGTCCGGCTGCCGAAGGATGTTCCCCTGGCAGCCCTTTTGATTTCCGCAACTACAGCGCAGCACACCAACTCTAGAGCGCGGTACGCTCGAACGGCTCTGGCCCACATCCCCCCGATGGGCTACATTCTCGAAATAAGGAAGAGGTAAATGGACAGAATTCGCTTTGTTGTCTTTGTCGTGTTGTTGGGGTTGGTTTTGCTTTTGGTGCCGTTGGTGCTTTGGGCTTCGGCGCCACCGTCAGGAGCCTACGCCGCGGACCTGCCTACAGCGATCGAGCCGGCCGCACTAGCGCCGCCCGCCCCGGAGCCAGCCTTTGACGTGGAGGTTCTTCAACGTCCAGGCATGGGACACAAGATAATCGTTTCGGCTGAGGACGCTGAAATACGCCAGATCCTTCTAAAAGCGGGGGCCCAAGAGCTTGCCGACTACAAGTCCTTCTGGCTACTGCTGGCCGATGATATCGTTCTGGGCAGCTTAACCGCCGAACAATGGACGCGAATCCAGGTCCGGGACGATTTCAACGTTATCGCGCTCAAAACCAGCCCCTTTGACACGACGGTCGGCGAGCCGGCTATCCCCGCGGAGTTGCGCCTAAAGGTCATTGTTGGCAAGCAGCTCCATCTGGTACAATTCGTCGGGCCGATCAAAGATGCTTGGCTTGACGAGTTGAAGGCGGTGGGTGACGTTGAGATCATCACCTATGTGCCGCAAAATGCCTATCTGGTGTGGGCTGACAGCGACGCCATCAGCAGAATCGCCGATCTGAGCCAGAAGCGCCCCTTCCTACAGTGGCATAGCCCCTTCCATCCGTTATACAAGTTGCAGCCTGACCTCCTGAAGATGGTCAAGGAGGTGAAACCGGCCTGGGCTGAGGTGGATGTAACCATTCAGGTAGTGCAACACAAGGGCGCAGATGCAACTCTGGAGGAGATCAGGGGCCTGGCCAGCAAGGTCCTGAAACCCGCGCACCCGGTGCTGAAGTACTTCAACGTCACCGTGCGCATCCCGACCAGCGAGTTCCAGCGCGTCGCGCAGATGGCCGATGTGGTGGCTGTCGAGACCTGGACCCCCCCCACGCTGCTAGATGAGCGGCAGGACCAGATTGTGGCGGGCAACCTGAACGTTGCCGGCACGGAACCTGTTGGCCCCGGGTACCTCGCCTGGCTTGCAGGGCTCGGATTCTCGACTACACCAGATGATTACCCCATCGTCGATGTTACTGATGATGGGTTCGATACCGGCAACGCGGCTGCGCCTGCTCATGATGACTTCTATGAGCTGGGAAACAATGCCAACCCCTCCCGCGTGGAATACGCGGTCGATGCCACGGCCGACAACGACCCCCATGGCTTGGACGGACACGGGAACATCAATGTGGCCATTGTCGGCGGTTACAACGACACCGAAACGGGCTTCCCAAACGAAGATGCTGCAGGCTATCAGTTCGGTCTGGGCGTGAATCCCTATGGCCGCATGGCTTCGTCAAGAATCTTTAACGACGCGGGGAACTTTGACCTCACCAATGTTGGAAATTCCTTGACCACTCTGGTCTCCCAATCCTACCAACTGGGGGCCCGAATCACCAACAACAGTTGGGGATGCGGGTGGCTTGGTGGCTGCTGCGGCGATTATGACAACGAAGCCCAGGAATACGATGCTCTTGTCCGGGATGCCCGACCTGGTCTTGCAGGCAACCAGGAGATGATCATCATCGTTGCCGCCGGCAACGATAGGGTTCATGGGCACTGCATTGGCTCACCAAGTACCGCTAAGAACGTGATCACGGTAGGTGCCTCAGAGAACTTCCGAGCTACCGGCGATGCGGACGGCTGTGGAGAGGGCGACACGGATGCAGACAACGTACAAGATATCGCTGGCTTTAGCAGCTTTGGTCCGACGGATGATGGTCGAGTCAAGCCGGACATAGTTGCTCCTGGCACACACATTCAGGGTGCAGCGTCCCAGGATGCCAATTACACCGGCTACGGCGTATGTGGAGGGCCGGACAACGCAGTTCGGCCTAATCCACCCAACGAGGATGCTTACTACCCCCCTGACAACGTCAATGATGGCCACCCTGGTGGGACACCACCGGCCCAAACTCTCTACACCTGGTCTTCGGGCACCAGCCACTCCACGCCGGCGGTTTCCGGCGGGGCGGCGCTTCTGTACCGATTCTACCAAGACAACTTCTGCGCGCTGCCCAGCCCGGCCATGACCAAGGCTTACCTCACCAACTCATCCAGCTATCTGACGGGCACCCATGCCAACGATACTCTGCCTTCCAACAACCAGGGTATGGGCCTGATGGACCTGGGCATGGCCTTCGATGGTGCACGGTGCACAGGTGCTGCACACCGTATGGTCTTTGACCAGATCACTATCTTCGATAACACTGGCGAGCAGTTCACAGTGGACGGCGTGGTAGATGATCCCAGTAGCCCCTTCCGTGTCAGCCTGGCCTGGACCGATGCCCCAGCGCCCGTCCCTGCGGGCGGCTTGAACAACAACCTGGATCTAGAGGTTACTATCGGGGGTAATACGTATCTGGGTAACCATTTCGTCGGTGGCGGATCGGTGACGGGCGGAACGGCCGATATCTCGAACACCCTGGAGAGCGTCTTTCTGCCGGCTGGCACGACGGGCCCCTTCTCGGTGACGGTAAGGGCCTCCAACATCGTTGACGACGGCGTGCCGGGCGTGGGAGATGCTACCGACCAGGACTTCGCTCTTGTTCTCTACAACGCCGCCCTGGCCGTCAATTCGACGGCTGATACTGGCGACGGTGACCCAGGCGACGGCATCTGCGATACCGGCACCATCACCGTTCCTACGCGCATCTGCACGCTGCGGGCCGCCATCGAGGAGGCCAACGCCAACTGCGGATTGGACGCGATCAGCTTCAACATCCCCGCCGCAACCGACCCCGGCTGTAACGCTGGAACGGGGGTGTGTACCATCCGGCCCACCATGCTTGTGCCCCCGATACCCCACCCCCTGCCGATCATCACGGATACGGTGACGATCAACGGCTACACCCAGCCTGGCGCTATCACGGCGACTGCCACGACTGACGCTATCCTGAAGATCGTGCTCGATGGTAGCAGCGCCGGGGATGGCGTCAACGGCTTCGAGTTCAAGACCGACTGCAGCACGATACGCGGGCTGAACATCCACGGCTTCCGGGTTACGGATGCCACTTCAGACCCTCCAGACTTCACCCATGGCAACGCCATCGTGGTCCGGGAGGGTATGACCAACACCATCACCGGTAACTTCATCGGTACGGACGTGACCGGTACAGCGTGCGTCGGCAACGGGGGCAGCGGCGTGCTGATCGGCGGCTATGATAGCACCGCCGACGCCAACAGGAACACCGTGGGTGGCACCGACCCCGCGGACCGCAACGTCATCACCTGCAACGGTTTCCAGAGGGATACCAGTACCCCCGATCCCGACGACGGCACGGCTACGGGCGCCGATGGGGTCGCCATCCGGGCTAACCATGATGTAATTCTTGGTCACCTCTCGGTCCTCACCAACACGGTCGTCGGCAACTACATCGGCACCGACGTCACTGGCGGCGTGACGCTGACGGCCGGCGTGCAGACAATCACTTTCGACTCTCAGACCGTCGTTTTCACGCACACGGGCAACACCGGCAGCGGCGTGCGGATCGCCGGCGGGTCGTTCAACACGGTTGGCGGCACGAATGCGGGCGAACGCAATATCATCTCCGGCAACGAGTTGGCCGGCGTGCGCATCGAAGCTGTAGCGTTCAACGAATCCGCGACGTTGACGAGTGCGGCCATCAGCAATACCGTGCAGGGCAACTACATCGGGACGGACGTCAACGGCACCGCCGACCTGGGGAACCTCGACGCCGGTGTTTACATCGTCGGGTTCGTAGACGACGCCGACAGCAACCAGATCGGCGGGACGACGCCCGCCGCACGTAACGTGATCGCCGGCAGTGGCGGCAGCGGGGTCATGATCCTCGGGGGCCAGGCCAGCCATAACCTGGTGCAGGGCAATTATGTCGGCACTGATGTCAACGGCACCGCTGCCATCCCCAACGACGCCGGCGGCATCAACATCACCGATGCCATGACCAACACCATTGGCGGCACGGTCAGCGGCGCGCGCAACCTCGTCTCCGGCAACGGGGCCTACGGGATCTCGATCGTCAATAGCGACAAAACGTGGGATCCCGACCTGGAGCTTTTCGTGGGGATCGGGGAGGCCAGCGGCAACATCATCCAGGGCAACTACATCGGCGCCGAGGTGAGTGGCACGGCGGCGCTCTCCAACGCGCTGAGCGGCGTGATGATCGCGGACGCGGCGGGCAACACCGTAGGCGGTGCGTCCGCGGGCGCGCGCAACCTCATCTCCGGCAACGGCCAGAACGGTGTCCTCATCGTAAATGCCTATCCCCCTGGCAATACCGAGACGGACGTGGTGACCGCCGAGGGCCCTGGATCCGTTAGAGGCAGCGACAGTGCCACGGTGACCATCACTGACCAGCCGGGCGCACTCCAGGTGACCAAGACCGTCATCCCTACCAGCGTGGCAACAGCGGGTGACCCGGTCACCTTTACTATCCGCGTCACCAACACCAGCGCCGTGGACGTGAACATCAAGCGCCTGTCGGACTGGCTCCGCGGTAGTCTCCACGGCCAGGGCACCTGTTCGGTGCCGCAGACCCTCACCGCCGGCGGTTTCTACACCTGCACCTTCAGCGCCCCGGTGTATGGCCTGGGCGGCAACAACACTGAGACGGACGTGGTGACAGCCTCGGGCACGGACGCCAACGGGAATTTCGTCATCGGCAGCGATAGTGCCACGGTGATCATCGGGAATCCACCCCCAATCAGCGTGACCAAGACGGCCAACCCCACCAGAATGGCTCCGCCGGACGGCACGGTCAACTTCATGGTCATGGTGAAGAACATCAGCGGCTCGAGCGTAACCATCAACAAGATGTGGGACACCAAGCACGGCGACTTGAACCTTCAAGGCACGTGTTCCGTGCCACAGACCCTTTCCAACTATGGTGACTCTTATAGCTGCACCTTCAGCGCCAATGTGTCCGGCGCCACCGGCAACACGGTCGAGGGCAACTTCATCGGCACCGACGTCAATGGCACTGCTGCCGTCCCTAACCAGGGCGCTGGCGTCGTGATCACCACCGCGCCGGACAACGCCATCGGCGGCGCGACTGCCGCACAAGGCAATGTGATCTCCGGCAACGCCCGGGAGGGCGTGGTCATTCTCGGCACCGACGCCACGGGCAATAGCCTGCGCCACAACCTCATCGGCACGCAGGCCGACGGCACGAGCGCGCTGGGCAACGGCTTGCACGGCGTCTCTCTTGCCGGCGACCCCAGCGACAACGCCATCGGCGAGGGCAGCGTGGGCAACACCATTGCCTATAACGGCGGCGACGGGGTGGTTACCTTCTCTGGCACCGGCAATCAGATCCTGGATAACTCGATCTTCGACAACGACGAGCTGGGCATTGATCTGGGCGACGACAACGCCGTGACGTCCAACGACGACGATGACCCCGACGCGGGGGCCAACAACCTACAGAACTTCCCGGTGCTCACTTCCGCCTCCGTCAATGCGAACACGACCATCGAAGGCGTGCTGAACAGCATAGCTAGTACCCAGTTCACTATCCAGTTCTTCGCCAACACGGCGTGCGATCCCTCCGGTTTTGGCGAGGGGCGCATGTATCTGGCGACGGACACGACGACCACCGATGGGTCTGGCAACGCGACCACCAGCGTAACGGTCGCCGGTGACCTGACCGGGCAATTCATCACCGCCACAGCCACCGACCCGTACAGCAACACCTCGGAGTTCTCCAATTGCATAGAGGTCCCTTCAGCGCCGGCCCTGACCATCAACAAGCAAGTACGAGACCTGAACGGTGGAGATGCGAAACCCGGCGACGTCCTGCGCTACACTATCACCTACACCAACACCGGCGATGCGCCAGCCACGGGGGTGTTCATCGCCGACACCTACAGCACCTACTGTGTCACCCGCACGAACGTCACCGATGGGGACTTCCCCAGCCATAGTGACAGCGTTGGGGTGCTGCGCTGGCCGGCAACGGACGGCATTGTCTTGGCGGCGGGGGCCAGTGGGTCGGTCAGGTACGACTGCACCTTGCAAGACCCCTTCCCGAACGGGAACACCGATGTGATCAATGAGAGCAGCATTGACTCCGACCAGACCGATCCTGACTGCACAGGCGAGACGCCGCCCGAAGAGGACCCGACGGACGGATGCGATCAGGAGCAGGTGACAGTCACCGCAGCGCCGGTGCTGACCATTGATAAGGAGTGCACGCCGGCTACCGGGAATAGCCCCGGTGACACGGTGCACTGCGTGATCCAGTACGCCAACACGGGCGATGCGGATGCGACTGGCGTCACGATCATGGACGACTACGACCAGAGCAAGGGGTCTGTGTCGGGCATGACGAGCAGCGCCCACTTTGCGGTTGGCGTGGACAACGCGGATACCATTTCCTGGGGACCGTCACCGCTAGCGGTGGGCGAGTCGGGGCAGGTGGAGTACGACTACACCCTGGCTGGAGCCGATGCTTTCCCTTACGGCACCACGCCGGTGACGAACACTGCCACCATAGACTGCAGCGAGACGGGGCCGGTGCAGGATACCGAGACCATCCAGGTGCAGGACACGACGACGCCAGTGCTGACCATCAACAAGCAAGTGCAAGACCTGAATGGTGGGCTGGCTGAACCCGGCGACGTCCTGCAGTACACCATTAATTACGCCAACACCGGCAACGCGCAGGCCACCGGCGTGTTCATCACCGACGACTACAGTGACTTGTGCGCCACCATCAGTGGTGTGACGACAGACGGCAACTTCACCACCTTCTCGGACGCCGCCGGAGTCTTGCGTTGGCCGGACACTGGTGGCATAACCCTTGCGGCGCTGGCCAGTGGATCGGTGAGCTTCGACTGCACCCTGCAAGCTTCCTTCGCGGCCGGGACGATCCGGGTGACCAACACCAGCACCATTGATTCGGACGAGACCGACCCGGAGCAAGACACGGCGACGCTCTCCACCGTCACCTGCTTCGACTTCAATGGGAATGGCGAGGTGGATATCGGTGACGTGCAGGCAGTGGCCACTCGATGGCGCATGACGGAGAGTGATCCTAGCTGGGATGCGCGCTACGATGTGGACGGAGATGGGGTCATCACCGTAGTGGATATCGTGCTGGTGGCGGCTCAGTGGGGCCAGACTTGCCCGTGAAGGTGAACATCTACATCCAAAGAAGATGGTAACTGCCCAGCCCGTGTCATTGCGAGGAGCGTTTTCTTGCGACGAAGCAATCTCCTCCTTAGCAGCTTGGGGATTGCTTCGCTTCGCTCGCAATGACAGCCTGAGTAGTTACAGAAGAGGTTGAGTTATGGTGAATAAGCGTTCCACAGGTGCCCGCTGGCAATCCAGGCGGCCATCGCTCTCCAGAGTTGTTGTGCCTGTCCTGGTTGTGGCCCTTTTGGCGGGCTTCGCGTTCGGCACGGCGCCCTTCCCGGCCGCGGTCATTGCGGCCCCCTCTCGCGTCGCTTTTGGCCGGTATGGCGACGGTGACGGCGAATTCCACCTGCCTAAGGGCATGGCCACGTCCTCGGTCATTAACTACTACGAGGACTTTACGTCCGCCACAGGATGGCAGACCTCCGGCTGCGCAGCCGGGCAGGGACTGTGGAGTAGGACATCTATCCTGCCAACCGGAGTGTCGGGAGTCAGCGCGCCGGCGTACTGGTATGGCAACAAGCCGGCCTTGGACTTCAAGCCGGACTTGCCGATCCCTTATGGGCCATGCCCCTTGCTCGATCCGCCCTGTTATCGCTGCGTAACCTCAGGTGACTTCCAGCCCCAGTACGCCACAGGCGACCTGTGTGCCTTCGGCGGGGGACAGCACTGCGGCAACCTGATCTCGCCGCGCATCAACCTCTATAACGTCCCGTCGCCGATCAAGCTGACGTTCAACAGTTGCCTCGAGGCGCCGGCGAACGGCATCGCCTGGGTCGAGATCTCCGTCAACAGTGGCGAGTTCTTCATGATAAAGTCAATCAACAAAACGTGCGAGGAGGTGGAGATTGACCTGTCGGCCTTTGGCCACTCCATCATCCAATTGCGCTGGTTCATGATCGTGGTGGGGGTTTCATCCTTCGCGACCAACAACTATGGCTGGGTGGTTGACAATGTGAGAGTCAAAGGTGGTATTGGGACAGACGTGGGTGAACCTGGGGCGGTCCCGCCCCAGCGCGTGTACGTGGCCGATACGGGCAACCACCGCATCCAGATCTTCGAGTACGACGGCTCTACCGCCGGAGGGACCATAACCTATCTCAGTGAATTCGGACAATACGGTGCTGGTGAGGGGCAGTTCAATAGTCCAGAGGACGTCTTCGTGGGGCCATTTGGGATGGTGTACGTGGCAGACACGGGCAACCACCGCATCCAGGTCTTCGATGCCGACGGCAATTACCAGAGCGAGTTTGGGACATACTACGATCTCCCCGGCACGTTCCATTCCCCCAGCAGTATAGCGGTCAGCGGTTTGCAGCTTCGTCAACCATTCGGAGACTCGTTCTTCTATGTCTACGTGGGAGATACGGGCAATCACCGCATTCAGGTGTTCAAGGTTATCCCAGGCGGTGCTGGCGAGGCGGACGAGTGGGGTTTCTACGGTGATTTGGAGAGTCAGTTCCACCTGCCAGAAGGGATAGATATTGATCCCATAGAGCCTCAGTTCCCCAACAGGCAACCCCCTATGTTCCAAAACGACACCACCCCCGAGGCGTGGGAAGCTCACGTGTACGTCGCCGACATGGGCAACCATCGCGTGCAATACTTCACGCAAGAGGGGACATTCGTGGACCAGTTTGGCGTGTATGGCATTGGGACCACCGAATTTAATCGCCCTCAAGATGTAGGTGTGGGCATCCGGCTGGAGGAGGTAAGCACCACCAGTGAGCGGCTGGTTGATGTCTACGTTGCTGATACGGGCAACCACCGCATCCAGTACTTCGACGGGACTGGAAGCTACACAACTGAATTTGGACAGTACGGCATAGGCACGGACCCAGAACAATTCAACAGTCCGGCCGGCGTTGCCGTTGACCGGCTCCCACCGGACACGTATCCGGACGCGGTCGGTTTGGAGGGGGATGTTTTCATCATGGATACAGGCAATCATCGTGGCCAGTGTTCCAGCAGGCCCTAGTGGTGCTCCTTGGGAGCGCATCAATCTTTTATATCAAAAGGAGGTTAGTTACAAATGAACAACGTACACGACTCAATTCATGCAAACTCTGGTACGGGTGGCGCACGTCGTGTCCGCCCAGGCCGACGTGGGCTCTGGGTCGCCGCGCCGGTCGTCATTGGCATTGGCCTGCTCGTGCTGGCGCTGGCTCTCAACGTCCTCACCGTTGGCGCGTTCGGCGATCTGTTCGTAGACATCCGCGACGCCGAGCTTGATCCTCTTGTGACCAGCCCAACTGACGTGGTGGCCGGTGGCTCCGCTTTCACCTTCCACGTCGACGTCAGGAACGATGGCACTGGCGCTAACCCCGCCGAGGCGGTGGTGTTTGAGTACCGGGCGCCGGAGGTGCTCGTCGTTCACGTCTCGTCGAGCCTCGGCTATTGCGAGGTTGGGACTCCGGGCGACCCAGATGATCCAAGCATCTGCTCCCTTGGCAGCATGGATTCCGGCGCAAGCGCAGAAATCACGATCGTGGTCATCGTTCCCCCGCACCTCGAGGCCGGCACATTGCTGGACCACGACGTGCGAGCCTGGCAGTTTGGTACGGAGGAATATCCGCCCACCAACGAGGATCACGGCTGGATGAGGATCACGACGGAAGCCGATCTGTCGCTGAGCAAGACCAGCGTGCCGGCCCCGGTAAACGCCGGCGAGCTTTTCCAATACGATATCGAGATCAGCAACGCTGGTCCGTCCATGGCGCACGACGTGGTGTTTGAAGACACCATGGGCAACTGGCCACTGGATGCCTACAGCATTTACAACATCGCGCTGAATACGCCGCCCTTCTCACTGCTCTCAAACTGCACCATAGGCGCCGGCGATGAGGCGATCCGTTGCGAAATCGGCGACGTGATGCCTGGCACGACCATCACCGGCACCATCAACGTGTTTGTGGCGCAGGATGCCTTGGAGCCCTACGGGCACGCGGCTACAACCTTTACCAACGCGGCCAGCGTCTCCAGTCAGACCTCCGATCCGGGCCCTGGGCTCAATACTGCTACAGCCGATACAACAGTTGTGGCTGAGGCAGACCTGACTATCTCCAAAGTGGACACCGGCGCACCGGCCGCGGCAGGCCTCACCACCTACTACACCTTCGTTGTGTCCAACCTCGGACCATCGTTGGCTGCTCGTGTGGTGGTCACCGACACCCTGCCGACAGGCGGCTACTTCACCTACCTGGATGGCACAGACACTTGTGTTGGGACAGCGGACGGTTTCATATGCGATCTGGGAGACCTTGCCGCAGGTGAGACCTCTCAGTTCATCGTGTCGGTAGGGATCAGCCCCACCATACCCCCCACTGATTTCACCCAGGTTCCGGAGGTGCCGGTATATAATGATACTGCCGTGGTGGATAGTGACATCTATGATCCCGACACCGACAACAACACAGTCGTCCACACCACTCGTATCCAGGACTTCGCTGACCTGATGGTGCGCAAGCTCGGGCGGCCTGATACCATTGTCGTGGCCGGCGAGCTGATGACCTATACCATACAGGTGGATAACCTGGGGCCAGCCATTGCACGCAACACCGTGATGACCGACACCCTGGATCCGGAGGTGACCTTCGTGTCAGCGACTATCGCGCCGACGACTGTCAGCCCGCCAGACCCACTGACGGGTGAGGTGGACCTGGTGTGGGAGCTGGGGACGATCACTGTGCCGGATCCCTTCGATCCCAATGATCCTCAGATCCCGGGTCGTGTTGAGATCCAGGTGGTGGTGCTGGTCAACCGCGATATCAACTTCCCGTTTGATCACATCGTCAACTACGTGGAGGTCCGGAGTACAGCCCAGGATCCCAACCCGATTAATAACATAACGGAGCGCTTCACCTCGGTGACGGCCGAGTCCGACATGCAGATCACCAAGACAGCGGTGGGACAGAACGTACAGGATGCACCTGCAGCGCCCGCCCCCATCATCGAGCTGGCTGATAACGTTACGGCAGGTACCTTCATCACCTACACGTTGTTGATCACCAACGCTGGCCCGACGGACGCGGTGAACGTGGCCGTTCTGGACTACGTGCCGCCGGGCGTTGAGCCGCGCGGGGCCACCATTACCCGTGGGGATGGCTTGGCAGGCGAGTGTACCCTGGGTGGGTTGCTAGATGGGTATGTCCAGTGTAACATAGATACCTTGCCATTCACCACTACCAATGGCCTGAACACAGCCACCATGGTCATCTGGGGCTTTGTGGCCAGCTCTGTGCCCGAGGGCTTCTACCTCGACAACAACGCCACCGTGTCCAGTGAATACCACGATCCCGACAACACCAATGACCAGACCCACAACCAGACCCTGGCGAACGCCCGGGCCGACCTGGTCATCACCAAGACCGCCCGCGGCGACAACGTCACTGAGTACAATGAGGAACTGCAGCAGTTCGTTAAGGAACAGCGCGACGACGAAGTGACGGCCGGCGAGCTGCTCCAGTACACCCTGGTGGTCACCAATACAGGCCCGTCGGATGCCCAGAGCGTGGTCATCACCGATACGTTGCCCCCGCCAGCGGGGCCGATAGCCACCGTGCACTTCGTGAGCGCTGACGGCGACGCCATCTGTCGCCGGGACCCCATAGACAGGGACGAGCTTACGTGTCAGTTGGGGACAATGGTCGTTGGTGATGTGCGCACCGTCTACGTCCTGGTGTGGGTGGATCCGTCGGCTGCCGGACCGACCAATACGGAGGTCATCACCAACATAGCCACGGTGGACAGCGAAACGCACGATCCGGTCACGTCCAACAACACCGCCACCAACGACACGACGGTCAACGCCGTAGCGGACATCTTCGTGACCAAGGTGGATGTCCCCATCGAGACCCGCCTGAATCAATACTTCGAGCCGGACAACGCCATCGCTGGCAAGGAGCACCGCTACCTGATCGCCTTTGGGAACAACGGGCCGTCGGTGGCCCGCTTGGTGGGGATCACCGACACGCTGGACCTCAAGCAGGCCGGCATCCTGGGCGAGACCTTTGTGCTCTGCGAGCCGGTGGACCCGGACGACCTGGTGACGTGTAGCGAAGCAGGCGGCATCGTGACAGTGGACTTCCTGGAGGTGGGCAATGAGGCCATCATTCCCAGTGCAGGAACCGGCACGCTGAACCCTGGCGACCAGTTCGGGTTCTACCTCATCACCAAGGTTGATCCGGGCTACGAGCTGGATGCCGACGCCACCGGCACGGAGCCAAATCTGATTGCCGAGAACACGGCGTTCATCTCCAGCTCTACCACCGACGTCCGGACACAGAACAACCAGGACACCGAGCAGACGGAGATCATCGCTGAGGCCGACCTGAAGGTCTCCAAGACCGACACGCCGGATCCGACCCTGCCGGATGCCTACCTGCACTACGATCCGGTGACGGGAGGGTTTGTGTACACCTACACCCTGACCATTGAGAACCTGGGGCCGTCGGATGCGGCCAAGGTGGTGCTGTACGACTGGGTGCCGACCGACGCCACCTTCCGCTTACCGCCTGGCACCATCGACAGGCAAATCTTCTATCCCACCGACGACATCCAGTGCATGCTCCGCGACGATGGGCTGCTGTTGTGTCTGGTCGGAAATGATCCGAACAACGAAGACGAGCTGCAGCGTGGACGGCTGAACGTGAGCAGCGTGCTGACCATGACCTTCTCTGTGGAGGTGGATCCGAGCGACACGCCGCGCACCCTGACGAACACGGCCTGGGTGGTGGCTGTCGCTGAGGATGAGTACCCCTTCGCTTTGGGCGAGACCAGCGATGACCCCATCGAGCCGGCGGACTTCCTGGACGACCGGACGCCGACCGATGATCAGGACCTCACCAACAACACCTACACCGAGACCACCACGGTGCTGACGGGCAGGGTGGCTGTGGACAAGAAGGCCTATGTCAACATCAGCGAACCGCGCGACATAGACATCCCGAACGATCCGATCTACGGGAATCTGACGGAGGTCCAGCGGTGCTTGACGCTAGCGCAAGACGACATTCTGGTCCTGCCCGGCGACGAGATCATCTACTGCTACACCATCACCAACCCGGGCGAGACCTGGCTGCGCTCCATCACCCTACAGGATGCGCCCAATGGCTTCGAGTGGTTGAATCCGTCCGACTACGCCGTGATCTACCCCGACCAGCCGCCGCTGCGTGGAACCATCACCCTCGACCCGGCAGCGCCGGCCATCAATCAGACCATCAACATCCGCACGGAGCACAACGCCAAAGCCGTGATGGCGCCAGCCGGCGTGGAGGACGACTACGCGGCGATCATCATCACCCGCAGGGTGACGGTGGACTTCCCGGAACTCGGCCCCCTCTCTGGCGTTGTCTGGGAGGACGAAAACGGGAACGGCGTGGTGGACCTGCTATATAGCCCTCCGCCGGATCTTGTCCAGCCCGAGCCGCTCTCGCCAGCAGGCGTGGAAGTCTATCTGTTGCCTGACACGGGCCCAGGTACGGTCTTGGACAGCACGACCACTGATGCTGATGGGCGATATGCCTTCCACGGCGTGGGCCCCGGAAGTTACATCGTGTGGGTTGTCGGCCAGCCCCTTTCGCCTGTGATCGAATTCGACATGGCGAAAGGGTACTCGACGGCCAACTTCGACACTGTCGAGAGTCGGTGGTATATCGAGTCCACATTACCATGGGTAGATACTATATTCCGAGTTCTGGGCAACAATAGAGCTGGGGTGAGTGCCCTCCCATCCACCAAGTACTCGACCGAGTATCCCGGCGTGCCGCTGGTGTTCAATAGCGATCTGCTCAATGACACCCTGGGCCTGCCGGTGCTGGAAGATTCTGACCCGCAGTGGAACATCTACGAAGACCGAGACGGGGACGGCCTGCCCAGTCCAGGCGACGTCATCGAGTACGTGGCGGACGTTCCCAACAGCGGCGCTATCGAGGCCACCGGCGTAAGGTTCTACGACTGGCTGTACAACTGGATCTCTGACGACGCGGATGACCTGCGAGTGCCGGGTTGGCTGATTAACGGCAGTGTGTCCGCCGCCATGCACGTCTACGGTCGTGACCCCGTCACCGGGCGCGTCATTGACGCCGACGTGCAGCCGCCAGATCTGGCCTTCGGCGAAGACCTCTTACTCCGCACTCAGGCGCCAGGGATTGATCTGACCTACGACTCGGCCATCGTGCTGGACGAAGAGATCATCCTGGGCAACAACGAGGGCGACGACGAGGTCTTCGTGCGGACGCGGCTGCCTATCCCTCCGAAGGGCTACCTGCTGCGCTTCGACGATGTCACCTACGACCCGCCCATTCCGGTCACCTTCTCCCTGCGCATCAGGTACCGGGTGCAGATCAAGGAGACCAAGTACGTGAGGCTCGGCACCATCGTCCTCAACCACCCCTGGGTGAAGTACAACGAGATCGGCGTCTTCGACCAGCGATTCCCGAACTTCGACCCGATGGATCCGGATGCCCATACAGCAGCCAACAAGGTGGCCAACAACCACGCTGGCACGCCGCAGCGGGAATACGAGCGTCCTGAGTTCCCCGGCTGGCCGGCGATTCCGGTGGACGTTGAGCCCACGAACTACTTTGGCGATCGCTTCGACGACTACGCGCTGCCTGGCGCGCCGATCCGTGACGACGACGACCCGACCTGGTTCAGGCTGGTGCGCGAGCCGCGCCGCGTCCAGTTGCCCGCTATTGATCACGAGGATGGTTGGGAAACCCAGATCCGGGTGCAGAATGGGGGTGATGACAACACGGGAGCAGTCGTGTTCTTCTGGGACGAGTACTCCGGCCTGTGCCCGAGCAGCGATCCAGGCCCATCTGGCCATGCTTGCAAATGGATCGCTGAGAAGGGCCTCTGGTCCCTGGAGGGTCAGGCCATCCCCAGCACGGCCAAGTCAGCGATAGTCTACTCGGTGGACGAGGACCTCTTTGATGAGGCCTGCTGGGATGCTTCTGATGCTGTGGGCGACAGTGCCGGTTGGAGGCACTGGGAGGATGATTATGGGGGCACCGGCGAGCCGATAGCAGTGATAGTCCAGCGCAAAGGGCCTAACGACCATGGCACCGTGGTTGCGAGCGCCTACCCTGGCATCTCGGAGAACGCGGAGGGGGGTGGGCCTGAGTATCAGTACTTTGCGCCCTACGCCATGGGCCACTATCACGACCTGGATACGGAGATGATCATCCACAATTCCGGTGAGAGGTGCACTGAGGTATGGCTTGAGTATCAAGAGCAAGGTGATTGCGTCTTCAGCTACGAGGAGCAAATCACCCAGTTGGCACCGGGGGAATCCATACGGAAAAGAGTGCCAGAGATATTGGGTGCCGAATGGCTTGGTTCGATCTACGTCACCGCTGACGAACCTTTGGGGATCGTCATGGATCAGACCAGCTTCCTGCCGTCGGAGGATCGGGGGGCGCTGCTGACCTATGAAGCCCGACCCTACAAGCTCACCACGGACACGCTCTTCTTTGCCGACTTGGTCTGGCGCGAGCTGAGCGGCTGGGATGCCAGCATCCAGGTGCAGAACCTGACCCAACATTCCATGCCCACCTTCGTCACCGTGGAGTTCTTCGACCAGAGCGGCGATTCCATTCTCTTCCTGGGCGAGTGGGTCTGTCGTGCTGGAGGGACCACCTTCTACCTGCCGGCCGTCACTGACCTGGGTATGGAATACGCTGGGGCAGCGGTGATCCAGTCGCACAGCCAGGTGGACTATCCGGGTGAAGATCACGACGGCCAGCCCATCTTTGCGGTGGTTGACCTGAAGAAGACCAAGGTGTACGATGAGTCGCTGCCTGGCTGGAGACACACCATGCCTGGTGAGATCCAAGGTGGGGCCTACAATGCTCTTGCCGAGGGCGAGAAGAAAGAAGCCAGCGCTGTCATGCTTCCCTCCTTGTCCAAGGCCTTTAATGGTCAAGGCGAGACCTCTCTGATCGCCGTTCGCAACAACTCCAACTGCAACGACATAGAGCTCAAGCTGGAGATCAGGGAAGGGGTCGGGACCGTGGTTAGCTATGTGACTGACTTCTGGCTATCTCCTGGGCATATCAAGCTCGTAGACCTGGCCAACGTGGGCAATGTGAATCCTGGCTTCCGTGGCGCAGGGACAGTAGAGGTCACAAACGTGCGCCAGTTGTGCGACACGGACGCCGATGGGGCAAAGGATCTGACACCAACCATGCTTTCTGTGGTGGTGGTGAACAAGGCCACTGGCCCTGGTGACATTACCTCGGTATACGAGGGCATCCCCGTGGCTTATTGGGGTTCCCCGTGAGGTAGTAGCCCATCCGCATCCCGTTGACAGACAACAGAAAAAGCCACCAGGATTACACTGGTGGCTTTTTCTGTCAACAGGTCAACTGATGGGCATTTGTCAGAATCCGACTTTAGTGCTATAATCTGAATAGTATAATTGAGCACCACTTTCTACATAAAGGCTGTGACGGAGAGGAGTAGGCGGGGGGAGACCGCCAGGGAGGTGAGGTCGTGGACTGAGAGCCCCGCCCGGACGAAGCCCGCTGAAGTTCGCTCCTGAGCCGACGAGGGAAATGGCAGATGGCAGATGGCGTATGGCAGATAGCAGATGGCTGATAGCATACCATGACCATCAGCTATTGGCTATTAGCTATTAGCCACCCGCCAGAGTAGTTCGTTCCGGAGGCCCACCGTTAGCGGGGCAACTGGTAAGCCACTTGGGCTGGGAAGGTGGCCGCCAGTGGAGAGAGGGCCTGTTGCAGGTCAAAAAGGGTGGTACCACGGAGCACTACGGTTGCAGCTTCGTCCCTGACGAAGTGAGCAGCCGTTTCTCATTAGGAGGCAGCCATGATTTCGCAACTGCTAAGAATCCGATGCGCCTTCATCTTTCCGAGGCGGGATCGCCACCTGCAGAAGTAAACTTGAACCGGAGGGCAGGCGCAAGCCTGCCCTACAAAAGCGGACTAGCGTCCGCACTCCAGTTAGTTTTGCCATCTACTGCCGTGAAGGAGTGAAAAAATGCTGCAAAAGCTACACCGACTGAAAGATAACGCTCTCCAGGCCCTGGAGATAGTCTCTGATTCTGAGGAACTGGAGAGCTGGCGCGTCGGGCTTATGGGTAGGAAGAGCGAGTTAAATGATA
This sequence comes from uncultured Anaerolineae bacterium, assembly GCA_964390805.1. Lineage (GTDB taxonomy): Bacteria > Chloroflexota > Anaerolineae > VGOG01 > VGOG01 > CAYMKL01. The sequence continues at coordinate 22,576 of CAYMKL010000035.1, forward strand.
TCCTGCGCAATGTGGGACAACTGCCCCCTGAGGAGAGGCCCGCTGTGGGGCGGCTGGCCAACGAGGTCAAGCTGGCCCTGGAAGCTGCTCACGAGGATAAGGCCGAGGCTCTCAAGCGTGAGGAGTTGGAGAGGTCGCTGAGGGAACAGAGGATAGACGTAACGCTGCCTGGCAGACCCGCCAGCGTGGGGCGGCTGCACCTCACCACTCAGACCCTGCGAGAGATCTACGCTGTCTTCGGCGCGATGGGCTTCCAGGTCTACGAGGCCCCCGACGTCGAGACCGACGCACTGAACTTCGGTCTCCTGAACATGCCACCCCATCATCCGGCCCGCGACATGTGGGACACCTTCTGGATCAGCGACGATGTCCTGCTACGCACCCACACCTCGCCGGGGCAGATCAGGGTGATGCGCGAGCGCTATCCTGAGTCCATTCGCGTCATCCTGCCCGGCAAATGCTATCGCTACGAGCAGATCACCGCCCGTTCTGAGCACCAGTTCTACCAGGTGGAAGGGCTGGCGGTGGGGCACGCCATCACCATGACCGACCTGATCGGCACGCTGACCATGTTCGCCCGCCGCTTCTACGGGCCAGAGCGCCGCATTCGCATCCGCGGCTCCTACTTCCCCTTCACCGAGCCCAGCATCGAGGCCGACATGGACTGCATACTCTGCGGTGGTGAAGGGTGCCGGGTTTGCAGATACAGCGGCTGGCTGGAGGTGTGCGGGGCCGGGATGGTGCATCCGGTGGTGCTGCAAAACGGCGGCTACGATCCCGACGAGTGGAGCGGCTTCGCCTTCGGCTTCGGCGTCGAGCGGCCAGCCATGGTCAAGTACAGCATTGACGACATTCGCCTGTTCTACGGGAATGATCTGCGGTTCTTGAGGCAGTTCTGATAAGGAGTATATCATGCGAATACCATTATCTTGGCTCAAAGACTACATAGACATCACGGTCTCCGTCAAGGAACTGGCCGAGCGATTGACGCTGGCCGGGCTGGAGGTGGAGACCATCGAGTACATCGGCCTGCCGGGGGCCGAGCTGCCCTGGGACCCGGAGAAAATCGTGGTGGGCGAACTCCGCGCCGTCCACTACCACCCCAACGCCGACCGACTGGTGCTGGCCGAGGTGGAGTACGGCGGCCCGGAGCGAGAGGTCGTCGTGGCCGGACCTCCCAGCCTACTGGAGATGCGGGGGCAGAAGGATTTGCACCTGAAGGTGGCCTTCGCCATGCAAGGCGCCCGCCTCTACGACGGCCACGCCGAGGGATGGCGCATCATGAAGCTGAAGAAGGTCAAGGTTCGCGGCGTATCCTCGCGGGCCATGGTCTGCTCCGAGAAGGAACTGGGCCTTTCCGACGAGCACGAGGACATCATCTACCTGCCCGATGACGCCCCCGTCGGCACGCCGCTGGCCGAGTACCTGGGCGACGCCGTGCTGGAATTAGACATCAAAGGACCTTTCGGCCACCTGTATTCCATCTTGGGCATCGCCCGCGAGGCGGCCGCGCTGCTAGACCTGCCGCTCAGGAAGGACGCCTTCGATCTGACTTCCCCCCCAGGGTTGGGGGGGACTGAGGGGGGGCACCATCCGGCAGAACTGACTCCCACGCCCGATTTTCTAGAGCTGGAAATTGCCGACCCCGACCTGTGCCCGCGCTACTCGGCGGCCTTCATCCGGGGAGTGAAAGTGAAGCCTTCGCCTTTCTGGATGCAGATGCGCTTGCGCCGCGCTGGGATGCGCCCCATCAACAACATCGTGGACATCACCAACTACGTGATGCTGGAGTCGGGGCAACCACTGCACGCCTTCGACTACCACGTCCTGCGCCCCAGGCCTGCCCTGAGCCGTCGCCCTGAGCTTGTCGAAGGGGATGTCGAAGGGCCCGGCGATGACCGACCGGCCATCATCGTGCGTCGCGCCCACCCCGGCGAGCAGATGGAGACCCTGGACGGAGAGCTGCGCACCTTTGACCAGGAGATGTTGCTCATCACCGACGGAGGCGGCCCCGTGGCCGTGGCTGGTGTGATGGGTGGACTGGACAGTGAGGTCACCGAGGCCACAGCCGATGTCCTCCTGGAAGCGGCCAACTTCAACTTCCTCAACGTCCGCCGCACCTCCCGCCTGCTGGGACTGACGAGCGATGCCAGCCAGCGGTTCGGGCGGCGAGTGGACCCGGAGTTGACAGTGAAGGCCGCAGCGCGGGCAGCCCACCTGATGGCAGAGCTGGGCAGCGGCTCCGTCGTCCCCGTCATCGGCGACCTGTACCCCGGCCGCCAGCCGCAGCGGGTCGTCGTCTTCGATCCGGCCTATGCCGCGCGTGTCCTGGGCGTCGAGATACCAACGGACGAAATCGTCCGAATCCTCACTTCCCTTGAGTTTCAGGTTTCAGGTTTGGACGATGGTGGGGAACCTGAAACACTGAAACCTGAAACCTTAAACGTAACAGTTCCCTCCCTCCGCCTCGACGTCACGCGCCCCGTAGACCTGGTGGAGGAAGTGGGCCGCATCTGGGGCTACGACCGCTTCCCGACGACGCTCTTACGCGACGAACTGCCGCCGCAGCGAGCCAATCCCCGCCTGGAAGGGGCCGAGCGCGTGCGCGATCTCCTGGCCGACTGTGGCCTGGACGAGGTCATCACCTACTCACTGGTGAACATTGAGGACGAGGGGAAACTGCGGCCCCAGGGTCCAGCTTCCTCCCCCCCGAAATCGGGGGGGACGGCTCGACTGAGCTCGCCGAAGTCAGAGGGGGGGCTGCGCGTGCTCAATCCCCTCTCGGCCGAGCGGGTCTACCTGCGACAGACGCTGCTCCCCTCCCTGCTCCATACCACCCGCGAGAATCTGCGCTTTCTAGACCGGGTGGCCGTCTTCGAAATCGGCGCGGTCTACCTGCCGGTGGAGGGGCCAAGCGGGCTCGCCCGCCCGCTGCCCAATGAGCCACTCTGCCTGGGCATGGTGATGACCGGCCCGCGAGAAACCCGCTCGTGGTTGGGGGGGCAAGATAGCACGCCCATGGGCTTCTACGACCTGAAGGGCGTACTGGAGACGCTACTGGCGGGACTGGGACTGGAAGGGATGTTCGAGCCGGGAGATCATCCCGCTTTCCATCCGGGCCGCTGTGCCCAGGTAAGCGTTGGGGGTGGCGTGGTGGGTGTGATGGGGGAACTGCACCCTCTGGTGCTCGAGGCTTTTGACTTGCCAGCACAGCCCGTCGGCGCACTGGAGTTCGACCTCGAAGTTCTCTTGGCCCAAGCGATAGCCGTGGGCAAGGTGCGCACCATGCAACCCATCCCTCGCTTCCCCTCCGTGAGCCAGGACTTGGCCGTGATCGTTGATGAGGACTTACCAGCCCACGTGCTGGAAGAGGCCATTGTCGAGGCCGGCGGAAGGCTCCTGCGCCGGGCAGAAATCTTCGACCTGTACCGGGGCGAGCAGATCTCGCCTGGTAAGAAAAGCCTGGCCTACTCCCTGACTTACCAGGCCAAAGATCGGACTCTGACCGATGACGAAGTGGCTAAGGTGCAGAAGCGCATCGTGCGACATCTGGCCCAGGAACTAGGGGCCGAGTTGCGAGCTTGAAGGTCAATAAGGCAACGAGGCGATAAGGCGATAAGGCAACGAGGCGATAAGGCAACGAGGCATCCGTTGCCTTGTTGACTCGTTACTTATCACCTCGTTACTCATGAATCATGAATAAGGAGGACTTCGATGGCTGTGAGAGACTTCCCCGGCAGGGGCAAGGTGGCTGTGCTCAAGACCACGCCTGATACGGTGTTAGAAGACTATCGCCAGTTGATGCATCTGGCGGGTTATCAAGAAGCTCTGGCGAAAGATGTGGAGACCATCCTCAAGATCAACGTCTCCTGGCAGACCTGGTACCCGGCCTGCTCTACGGTACCCTGGCAATTGGAGGGCGTGATCAAAACCATGCAGGACGATGGCTACCGAGACCTCATCGCTGGCCAGAATCGCACCGTGGTGGTTGACGCCTACGTTGCCGAGCGGGACAACAAGCAGAAGATCATTGTGGATCAATACGGAGTGAGGAACGTCCACCTTTACGAGCCTCAAGTGGAGTGGGTGGTCTATGAGCCCAAAGCGCCTATGCTGGTGCTGGATCGCATCTATCCTGAGGGAATCAAGATTCCCAAGATGTTTATCGGCAAGAACATCATCCAATTGCCAACTGTCAAAACCCACGTCTTCACCGTCATCACGGGGGCTATGAAGAACGCCTTCGGTGGATTGCTCTCCGAGAAGCGCCACTGGACTCACGCCGTCATAGACGAGACCATTGTAGATCTTCTGACTATCCAGCACGAGATCCATCCTGGCATCTTCGCCGTGATGGACGGCACTTTCGCCGGCGACGGGCCGGGTCCCCGAGCCATGCGCTGGCACGAGAAGGACATCATCCTGGCATCGGCCGACCAGGTGGCCATTGATGCCATCTCCGCCAAGATACAGGGCTTCGACCCCATGTCCCTTAAGTTCATCCGACTGGCCCACGAGCTGGGGTTGGGGGTGGGCGATCCCAAAGACATTGAAATCGTGGGATACGACATCTCAGCCGAGGATTGGGGCTTTATCCACGAGGACACCTTCGCCAGCCGCGGGCAGAAGGCCATCTATCACGGCCCCCTCAAGCCCTTCGAGCATCTGCTCCTGCGCTCACCGCTGGTGCCCTGGTCTTACCTGGCCTCTAACTTCTATCACAACGTCTACTGGTATCCCTTCGTGGGACGCAAGCGGGTGGAAAGGGCTCTGGAAACCAGATGGGGGCAGCTCTTCAAGAGCTATGGCGACGGGGAGGCAGTGATGCCGGGCATTCAGCCCGAGACGGCAGCCATCGTCCTGGGCGGCGCGGCTCTCCTGGCTGGTGGGCTGCTGTGGGGGTTGTGGCGGCTGGTGAGGGGGAGATTAGATATTGGAGACTAGATATTGGAGAGTTGACTTCCACGTTCACACTTGCTACTCTAGAGATTCGTTTACGTCCTTGGAGGCGGTGATCGAGGTTTGTAAGAAAAAAGGTCTTGACAAAGTGGCCATCACCGATCATAATACCATTGCGGGGGCCTTGGCTCTTCTGGAGATGGCCCCCGATTTGGTTATCGTAGGCGAGGAGATCAAGACCGACGTGGGGGAGATCATCGCCTACTTCTTGAAAGAGGAGGTGCCCAAGGGGCTCCCCATTCGGGAAGCCATCGCCCGTGTGCGCGAGCAGGGGGGCGTGGTTGGCGTTTCCCATCCTTTGGACCGCTGGCGCCGCGAGGCCATGGGCCTGACCCATCTGCTAAGCATCATTGAGCAGGTGGACATGCTGGAGGCTTTCAACGCCCGCACCACATTTCCCTCCGACAACCGCCGGACGCTGGATCTGGCGCGTGAGTGGGGGTTGCTGGCAACCGCCGGCAGCGATGCCCACGTCGCCTGGGAGATCGGTCGCGCCTACGTAGAGATGCCTGCCTTCAATGACAAAGACGAGTTCCTGTGCAGCCTGGCCCAGGGGCAAATCGTGGGGCGCCTGACCACTCCCTTGATCCATTTTGCCTCCACCTGGGCCAAGTTAGTCAAAGGACTGCGAAGCTGAAAGAGGTGAACCACCTCTAACTACACTGTATTCACCCAGGGGTAGGTGTAGTTGTTGGCGTCAGTGTCACCGTAGGCGTTAGTGTGGCTGTAGGTATCGCTGTGGGTGAAGCTGTCGCCGTGGGTGTTGGCAAGGGGTTGCCGATGACAGTGACGCTACGGGCAAAGGGGGCGCTCACGCCATCGTCTATCACGACTTCGTTGACGATGAGGCTGTCATGCGGGACGATCGGAGCCGGTCCGTCACAGCCGAAGCTGATGGTGTGTGCTTCTCCAGCAGGCAGTGAACCGGCCCAGGTGATGGTGTCTGTTTCCGAGTTGTAAACAGCGCCACCGCTTATGGTGTTATCGAGGTAGGTCAAGAGCGAAGGTATGGCATCTGTGATGTGGACGCTCGTGGCCACGCCCGGACCACTGTTGCGCAGCACAATGATGTAAAAGACGGTCTCGAAATAGTCTACTGTATCGCGATCAGCCGTCTTGCTCGATGTGCTCAAGTCGGGTAGAGCCGTGGTGGGCGTAGTGGTCGGCGTTGCTGTCGGTGTAGGTGTTGCTGTGGGCGTGGCCGTGGGTGTCGCTGTAGACGTGGGTGTTGGTGAGGGGTTGGCGTAGACAGTGACGCTGCGGGTGAAGGGAGGATGCACGCCATCGTCTATCACGATTTCATTGGTGATAGGAATTTCAAACGGGACGGACGGCCCAGGTCCAAAACAGGCGAAGGTGATGGTGTGTGTCTCTCCACTAGCCAGTGAGCCGGCCCAGGTGATGGTGGCCGTTTCCGAGTCGTAAACAGCGTCACCGGTCACCGTGTCATCAATGTAAGTCAAGAGCGAAGGCACTACATCTGTGATACGGACACTCGTGGCCAGGCCTGGACCGCTGTTGTGCAGCTCGATGGTAAAAGACACCGGCTCGAGGCACTCTACTATCTCGTGATCAGCCGTCTTGCTCGATGTGCTCAGGTCAGGTGGCGCCGTGGTGGGTGTGGCCGTCGTGGTGGGCGTAGCTGTGGCTGTTGAGGTAGCGGTCGGTGTAGCTGTCAGCCATGGCGTCGGCGTGTTGGTGGGGGTGTGAGTTGGCGTTGCTGTGCTGGTAGCTGTTGGAGTCCAGGGTGGAATGGGCGTGCCGTAGTTCTTCAAGACCAGAGGCAGGAAAACCTTGAACGGGAGGTCAATGGCGAGACGAGCATCGTCCCAGTAAGAATCGTTGTGCTTCACACACCACACTGGAGCAGCTTTGGTGAACACGGTGACGTGGTCAGCTTGAGACACAGCCGTCACCGAAAGCTGCACGTGCTCGTCGTAGTGCTCGATCTCGTTGCTCCAGATGATCCGGTCCGAGAAGGGGTCAGTGCCGCCGTAGGGGTCTACGCCCACCGAGAGCCAGTATTTTCCGGGAAGGGTTGAGTGATGGGGGTCGGACTCCGAGCTGGACCACGCCACCACCCAGATGGAGAATTCTAATTGGCTACCCTCAGGCACTGCTACTTGCTGATAGAGGCCCGCCGTGTGGGTGGAGTACAGAGTGAACAACTTCTGAGCGTACTGCCCCGACCGGACGCGCTGAGGATCGGTAAAGACGTATCCGTCCTCAGGTTTGAATTCGGGCCGAAAGTTGTAGCAGCAGAGGCCCTCCCTGCAGCGGTCACGGTTATCGTACCATAGCTCCCAACCATTGGCTATGGTCAGCTCACCCTTGGGCCCCTCCCAGGGTGCGTAGGGGTCTAGCCTTTCGCTGTACCCATCTTCAAAGCCGGGGTTCACCAGCAAGTTGTAGGAGTACTCGGCTTGACTGGATAGGGCCAGGCCAGTTATCGTACTTGCTGCAATAAGAAAGAGCACGGCTACGCTTAAATTTCGGAGTTTGAACTTTGAGCTTTGAACTTTGAACTTCATTTCTCCCTCCCCTTTCGTTTATTTCGCGTTCTCTTCCCTCGATGATGGGCTTAGTATAGCAGATTTTGGGCTGCCTGGCAAAAGATAGGTTGGCCTGGCCAGGTGGTCTCCCTTGCCCAGTAATGCCACTCTATGTAGTCCTCGTGCATTTCGTAGCCAGCATCCTCCACACAATGCTTATTCTAGCAAGCTGAGAAAAAGCCAAAGAGGGGCTGGTCATGCATTGACCAACCCCTCTTCTTGCTCATCGTTATCCCACACACGGGCAAATGCTGCTTCCGAAAGCTTCATCGCATTCCACACCAGCGCCTCGTTCGACGGCTCCTCACCGAGGATCGTGACCAGCAGGCGCGTGTCGGGTTTCAGTTCAACCCCTGCATCGAGCCGGATTTGGGTGCCGTCGAAGTGAGCAGGAACGGTCACCAGGACTGTCTTCATCTTCAACCTCATCGAAAAGTTGTGGCCCATGGTCAAGAAAGGCAACGACGTGCCATGAACTGCTTCTGAGAAGTATATCAGAAATCTGTGTCCTGGTCAAGGTCACGCTGCTACCCCGCAGTAAGCGAAGCGGCCCCGGCGTCTGGAAAACCGAATAGCTCTAGCCATCGGCCAGTTGCCAGGGAAGGCGAAGTGGGGTATAATAGATTTGTGCGCTAACGCCCCAATACCCAATATCTAATATCCAACACCCCATTGAGGAGGTGGCACTATGAGAAAGTATTATACCCTTATCGCTACCCTGATTATCTGCGCCATGGTGATCGGTGGGTTCCTGAGCGCGTGTGCCAGGGAGACGCCCACACCGACGGCCATCCTTGCACCGACCCACACTCCTGAGCCTGCACTCACTCCTGAGCCTACCTTTACTCCTGAACCCACTGCCACTCCTGAACCCACTGCCACTCCTGAACCCACCTTCACTCCCGGCCCTACTCCCACTCCCTTACCTCCCGTATCACCGCAGGTGCTCGAGCGGGCGCCGGCCCCAGGGGAGGAGCAGGGCCTGGCTGCGCCTGTGCTCCTGGTCTTCGACCAGCCCATGGATCGGCCCTCGACGGAGATGGCATTCGTAATCCAGCCGGCTGTAGGGGGGAGCTTCAACTGGCCCAACGATACCACTCTGGCTTTCGCTCCGACTGCGCCTTTCGGGCGGGGGGAGAGCTACAAGGTGAGCGTGGCCGAAGGGGCCAAGAGCGCCGAGGGTCTGACGTTGAGGGAATCCTTCAGCTTCCGCTTCAGCACGGTAGGCCACCTGGAGGTCACCGAGGTGCAGCCCGCGCCCGATACCACCGAGGTGGCCACCGATGCCCTGGTCACGGTGATGTTCAACCGCCCCGTGGTGCCCCTCACCGCCATTTCCGAGCAGGCGGGCCTGCCCCAACCCCTGACCTTCATCCCCCCGGTGACAGGCCAGGGCCAGTGGCTCAACACTTCCATATACACCTTCCGCCCCGCAGAGGGCTTCGATCCAGCTACAACTTACAAGGCGCGGGTGGCGGCCGGACTGGAGGACACCACCGGCGGCGTCCTGGCCGAGGACTATTTATGGTACTTCACTACGGCCATGCCGTCCGTGGTGTGGACAACGCCGGCCGACAGCGAGGTTCAGGTGGCGACGACTCAAGTCATCAGCATCACCTTCAACCAACCCATGGATCACGCTTCGGTCGAGGAGCGGTTCTCGTTAGCAGCAGAGACCGGCGCGGCTGTGCAGGGCAATTTCCATTGGGGTGAGAAGGCGATGGCCTTTGCATCGTCTGCACCTCTGGCGCTGGAGACTGGCTACGTGGCCACCCTGGAAGCAGGAGCCAGGGCGGCGAAGGGGGAGGGACGCATAGCCGAACCCTACTCCTGGCGCTTCATCACCGTCCCCTACCCCCGCATCGTTGAGACCTATCCGGCCGACGGCGATCTGGAAGCGGATTCCTACGGCGGCATGGAGGTCTCCTTCGCTAGCCCTATGGACATTGCCACCATCATGTCCAACACGACCATCATCCCTGAGCCAACTGAGGTCTATACCTACTGGAACGACTACAACAACAGTTTCTTCATCTCCTTCGACATTCAGCCCTCCACTAGCTACGTCTTCACCTTCGGGGCGGATATAGCCGACCCCAGTGGAAACACTTTGGGCGAAGACAAGGTGGTGCGCTTCACCACGCGCGGCCTGGATCCCAGGGCCTACTTCACCAGCTCTGGCAACGTGGGCACTTACAACGCCTACACCGAGACCATCGTCTACGCCAATTATCGCAACGTCTCCCGCCTGGACTTCGGTCTCTACCGCCTGGCCAGGGAGGACTTCATGGGCCTCAACGGCAGCGAGTCTTGGCGCTATTGGGATGAGTTCAGCCCCGACCCTGCGGCCCTGGTGCGCCAGTGGTCGGAGGACGTCGCTTCGCTTACGGACACCTCCCTCAACCAGACTGGTGTGCTGAGCACCAAGGTGGCCAGCGAGGAAGGGGGGATCATGGCCCCAGGACTCTACTACCTTGAGCTCACCGCTCCTGAAATGCAAGCGCTGCCCTACTGGCAGCCTTCAAGTCAGATCATGGTGGTCTCCCGCCTCAACCTGACCGTCAAACAGGGCGAGACGGAAGCTCTGGTCTGGGCCACGGACCTGGCCAGCGGACAGGTTGTCCCTGGCCTGTCGGTGAGCTTGGAGAACGAATTCGCCATCCTCACCGAAGGATGGACGGGCCAAGATGGTGTCTTCAAGGCCGAGTTCCCGCCTCAGGATATGTGGGAGCCCTTCTTCGTCTTCGCTGGAGAGGGCGACGATTTCGCCGCAGCCATCAGCCGCTGGAATCAGGGCATCAGTCCCTGGGAGTTCAACATCCCCGCCCAATTCTACAGCCAGCCCTACTCTGGCTACTTCTACACCGACCGGCCCATCTACCGGCCGGGCCAGACGGTCCGCTTCAAGGGCATACTGCGCACCGACGACGACGCCCGCTACAGCCTGCCGCAGAGCGTGGACAGCCTGATGGTGACCGTCAGCGACGACCAGGGCAAGGAGATTTACAGCGCGGACCTACCTGTCAGCGACATGGGCACCCTGCACGGCGAGTTCACCCTGGACGAGGAGGCCATCCTGGGCTACTACTTCATCAATGCGCAATTCGCTGATCAGAGCTTTGGAATTGGGTTCCAGGTGGCCGAGTACCGCCGGCCGGAATTCCAGGTGGGTGTGGAGACTGACCGAGATGCCTACGTCCAGGGGGACGAGATTGCGGTGAGCGCGGTCGCCACCTACTACTTCGGCGGGCCGGTGGCCAATGCCCAGGTGAACTGGAGTGTCCTCAGCCAGGACTACTTCTTCCCCTGGCAGGGCAAGGGCCGCTACGACTTCGTTGATTACGAATGGGAGGAACGGGGTGACTACTACGGCGCCTTCGGCGAGCTCATCGCCCAGGGCATGGGAGAGACCGATGCGGAAGGCCGCTTCACCTTCAAGGTACCAGCCGACATCTCCCTGAAGAAGCTGAGCCAGGTGTTTACCATTGAGGCCTCTGTGACCGACATCAACGACCAGCAGGTCAGCTCCCGCACCGAGGCCGTGGTCCACAAGGGGTTGTTCTACATCGGCCTGAAGCCCAGGTCGTGGGTGGGCACAGTGGGCGAGGAGCAGCAGGTGGACGTCATCACCGTGGACTGGAAGAGCGAGCCCGTGCCCCATGTGCCCCTGACGGTAACCTTCTTCGAGCACAAGTGGTACAGTGTCCAGGAGCAGGCCGACGACGGGAGCTTCTACTGGACCAGCAAGGTCGAGGACACCCCGGTGTCCACAAGTGAGGTGACCACCGACGCCGAGGGGAAGGCAACGGCCGCCTTTATCCCTGAGAAGGGCGGAAGCTACAAAGTGGTGGCCGTGGGCCTTGATGAACTGGGGAACGAGATCCGCAGTTCCACCTATCTCTGGGTCAGCAGCCGCGAGTTCGTAAGCTGGCGACAGGAGAGCCACAACCGCATCGAGCTGATTCCCGACAAGAACTCCTACGCGCCGGGCGAGGTGGCCAAGATCCTCGTCCCCTCCCCCTACCAGGGCGAGGTCAAAGCGCTTCTCACCATCGAGCGAGGGCACATCATGAGCCACCAACTGCTCACCCTGCGGAGCAACAGCGAGCTGCTCGAAATTCCCATCCTCTCCGAGCACGCGCCCAACGTCTACGTTTCGGTGGTCATCGTCAAAGGTCAAGACGAAACCAACCCTCTGGCTTCCTTCAAGATGGGCTACGCTTCTCTGCCGGTGTCCACGGTGGAAAAGGAGCTACAGATTACCATCACCTCGGACAAAGAAGGCCACTACGGACCGCGGGAGACGGTGACATACGACATACGGGCGACCGATTATCGAGGGGAGGGGGTGACGGCCGAGCTGGCGCTGGCCCTGGTTGACCTGTCGGTGCTGGCCCTGGCCGACACACGCACTCCCACCCTGATGGATCACTTCTACGGCCAGCGCGGGGTGGGGGTGCAGACGGCGACCGGCCTGGCCCTCTCCGTGGATCAGCAGAACGTAGTCTTTGCTCAGAAAGCCAAGGGAGGGGACGGAGGTGTGGAGGCGGCAGCAGGGCTGGTGCGACGGGAGTTCCCCGAGACCGCCTACTGGAACCCGGCGGTGCGCACCGACGAAAATGGCCAAGCCCAGGTTTCGGTGCAACTGCCCGATAATCTGACCACCTGGCGATTGGGCGTCAAGGGTATCACCGCTGCCACCGAGGTTGGGGAGGTCACGAACGACGTGATCAGCACCCTGGACCTTTTGATCCGGCCCGTCGCTCCTCGTTTCTTCGTCATCGGCGACCAGGCCACGCTGTCGGCCGTGGTCCACAACAACACTGACCAGGCCCTTGGGGTGGAGGTATCGCTATTGGCCGAGGGGCTGGAGATCGAGGGCGGCGCCCAGCAGGTGGAGGTGCCCGCTCACGGCAAGCAGAAGGTCAGTTGGCCGGTAAAAGTCGGGGTTGTTGAGGAGACCACGCTCCTGTTTGCTGCCCAGGGCGGCGGCCTGGCCGACGCGGTCGAGATCAGCCTGCCCGTCTATCACTATTCCACGCCTGAGGTGGTGGCCACCGCCGGCACGTTGGACGAGGCCGGAGCGCGGCTGGAGGTCGTCTACTTGCCCAGAAGACACGATCCCACCCAGGGCGAGCTGACGCTGCAAATAGACCCCTCGCTGGCGGCGGGGATGCGCGACGGCCTGAAGTATCTGGAGCACTACCCCTACGAGTGCATCGAGCAGACGGTGAGCCGCTTCCTGCCCAACGTGATGACCTATCGCGCTCTCAGGGACTTGGGTATCGAGGATGAGGAGCTGGCGACGCGGCTGCCTCAGCAGGTGAGCATCGCCCTGCAGCGCATCTACACCGAGCAGCACTACGACGGCGGCTGGGGCTGGTGGCTGTCCGATGACAGCAGCCCCTTCCTCAGCGCCTACGTCCTCCTGGGTCTCACCGAGGCTCAGCGGGCGGACTTCGTGGTGGATCAGGAAGTGATGGATCGCGCCGCCGATTTCCTGCGCGGCAGCCTGAAGCGCCCCGCCGAGTTGAAAGAGCCCTACCAGGCCAACACCCAGGCATTCCTCCTCCACGTTCTGGCCGAGTCCGGGCACGGCGACCTGGGCCGCAGCGTGGCCCTCTACGAGCGGCGCGAGATGTTGGGCAACTACGGCAAGGCGTACCTGGCCATGACTCTGGGCCTGCTGGCCCCGGAGCAGCGGGAGAGGATGGATGCCATCCTCAGCGATCTAACTAGCGCCGCCGTCCTCAGCGCCACCGGCGCCCATTGGGAGGAGGAGGCGGTGGACTACTGGACCATGAACACCGACACCCGTTCCACGGCCATCGTGCTGGCGGCCCTGGCGCGCCTGGCTCCCGATAGCGGCATCGCTCCCAACGTGGTGCGTTGGCTGATGGTGACCCGCAAGGAGGGCCACTGGCTCACCACCCAGGAGACGGCCTGGTCCCTCATCGCCCTGACCGACTGGATGGTGGCCACCGGGGAGCTGGAGGCCGACTACGCCTATCGGGTCAGCCTCAACTTTGAGAAGCTGAGCGAAGGCCAGGTGACCACAGCGGACGTTGATGAGACGCGCAAGCTCCAGGTGGAGGTGGCCGACCTCCTGAAAGACGAGGCCAACCGATTGCTCATCGAGCGCGCGGAGCCTGCGGGCAAGGGACGGCTCTACTATTCCCTCTACCTGCGCTACTTCCTGCCGGTGGAGGACGTCAAGGCTTTGAACCGCGGCATCATCGTGGCTCGCCAGTACTCGCCCGTCGAAGACCCTGGTCGCTTAGTGGACGGGGCAGAGGTGGGCGACGTGATCCAGGTCAAGCTGACCCTCATCGCCCCCAGCAGCCTGCACTACCTGGTGGTGGAGGACCCCTTGCCGGCCGGCTGCGAGGGCGTGGACGTGAGCCTCAAGACCACCAGCGTGGTGGGCCAGCCTCCTGAGTTGACGCGGGTGGATGAAGATTGGGGCTGGTGGTGGTTTAGCAATACCCAGATGAGGGACGAGAAAGTTGTCCTCTTCGCCACTTACCTGCCCAAGGGGACGTACGAGTACACCTACCTCATGCGGGCCAGCGTACCTGGCCAGTTCCTGGTCATGCCCGCCAACGCCTACGAGATGTACTTCCCCGAGGTCTTTGGCCGCAGCGATGGGGGGAAGTTCGTGGTGACCAGCGGCGAATAGACATAGGAACCTGCACTATACAAGAAGCCACCTGCGTAGGCAGTACAGGTGGCTTCTTTTTGCCAGGCATCCTGAAAGCTGGTATACTATCTCTGAGCAAATCCGGATTGCAGTGGAAGAAGTGTTGGAGGAATCGGTTGCACATCCCCGCTCAGGTCAAAAGGGCCTGTTTGCAGGCCTTGCGCCCGAAACACAGGCGCAAGGCCCCCATTGCCCTTAAGATCCTCGCTGCGGGATTGTTTCTTCTCCTGGAAGAGGTAGTGGGAGAAGTACAACAAGAGCTTGAAGCGCGGTCAGACAACAAGCGCGTCGTGGCCGAACTACTGGGTGTCCCATTGGACAGTGTAGCGCTCGGGCCGAATCTGGTGCGCAATTGTGGATTTGAGGCGTGGTCGGCAGGTGAGCCGGAAGGGTGGTTCTGGTCCAACATGGCGCTGGGCCACCTACGCAATCTCGCCTTGTTTATGGGTGGGCCCGATGGCTTGCTGGCAACTGAACACGATACAGTTATGAGGGTAGACGGATTCTGGGCACAGCAGAAACCGGAGCTAGAACGGGCAAGGGCGGGATATTGGCACGATGTGATAGAGCTGAAACCGGACACGCCCTACGTCCTGTCGTTCTTATACAAGACGCAGCGTTTGCGAGAGGGAGAAGCTGGGGTGTGGATCTCGCGCCGACCCTACAACCTCTTTGCCGGCGAGCAGATGCTTCCGCGTACGGACGGAGCCTGGCGGATGGTTGTGATTGTGGGCTGGAATAGCGGGAGAGAGGCAGAGGCAGTCCAGCCGCTACTCAGGAGCTGGGGGATGGGAAACACATGGTTTGACGCCGTGCAATTGCGGAAAATCGTCATAGACCCAGAGGTGACAGTCGAGGATAGGTCAACTCGATTCCAGGTAAGATGATGGTCCGCAAGATAGGCTGGCGTGAGGTCTGGCTCTTGGTGCGTTTCGGATCACGAGGAGGTTATCGGTTCTGTGAAGAAGGCACTCATGTGTGGTGCTGGGGGCTTTATCGGCGGGCATCTGGTCAAGAAGTTGAAAACCGAGGGATATTGGGTCCGTGGAGTGGACATCAAGGAGCATGAATTCGCCCCAACGGCTGCCGACGAATTCCTACTGCTTGATTTGAGAGAGAAAGAACACTGCAGGGCCGCGCTCCGCCTGGAGGACGGACGATTCGACGAGGTGTATCAACTGGCCGCTGATATGGGAGGCATGGGGTTCATATCCGTCGCCGAGTGCCAGGTCCTGCACAACAATGCTCTGATCAATATCAACATGACCCACACAGCCGCCGAGATGGGGATCCCTCGGTACTTTTTCTCTTCATCGGTTTGCGTCTACCGGGATATGCAGCCCGGTGAACCTGAAATGGCGGAGGAACAGGCGATCCCGGCCAATCCACACAATGAATACGGGTGGGAAAAACTCTACTCCGAGCGTGTGGCCTTGGCCTACGGCCGGAACTATGGCATGCAGGTTCGAATTGCCAGGTTCCAGAACTGCTATGGGCCGGAAGGTGCGTGGACCGGCGGGCGGGAAAAGGCTCCGGCAGCCATTTGCCGCAAGGTTGCCGAGGTACAAGATGGTGGCACCATCGAGGTCTGGGGCGATGGCACGGCTGTCCGCGCCTATATCTACGTAAGCGACATGGTAGATGGGATCTACATGCTGATGCAGTCCGAGTTGGAAGGCCCGGTGAACATCGGCTGTCCCCAATACGTGACCGTGGACGAACTCGTGGCCACAGTCATCAAAGTGGCAGGCAAGACAGTCCATGTCAAGCATATCGATGGACCGGTCGGTGTACAGTCCCGGAACTTTGGCAACGCTCGGATCCATTCGCTCGGTTGGAAGGCCAAAGTGTTCCTCGAAGAGGGCATTTCTCTCACCTACCCTTGGATTGAAGCTCAGGTGAAAGCACAGAGAACGCAGGAAACGTGATGTTCAAGGTCCTTGCGGTGCCCAACCTTACCCTCACCCGTTTTCGCAGATTGGGACGCGAGCTCTTCTGGGTGGGGTTTGGGCAGGGCCTGGCAGCGCTGGGCGGGATGGTGGGTGTGCGGCTGATGACCAACCTGCTGGACCCTACCAGCTATGGAGAGCTTGCGCTGGGCATGACTGTGGTGATTCTCGCGCAGCAGTTGGTGCTCGGTCCACTTTCCGGGGCTTTCTTGCGGTTTTTTGCCCCTGCTCGCGAAGCAAACCAACTGGGCGCTTATTTGCAGAGCATCCAGGTTTTGGTGCGCCAAGCCACGGGTGTTCTCGTGGGCCTCGCTGGCTTGCTGACGTTGGCATTGTGCCTTCTTGGGCATACTCAGTGGCTGGGACTGGCTCTGGCTGCTTTTGTGTTTTCGCTGCTCTCTGGTTACAACAGCGCATTGGATGGTGTACAGAACGCTGCGAGGCAGCGCGTGGTCGTCGCCTGGCATCAAGGGATTGGGCAATGGCTCCGTTTCCTTGCGGCAGTGGCCCTGATTGCTGTGCTGGGAGCATCTAGCTCAGTGGCCATGATGGGCTATGCGTTGGCCGCATCTCTCGTGCTGGGCTCACAGCTCGTGTTCCTGCGGCGCAAGATCCTCCCGATGATGGCCCATCAGGCTATGTCCAGGCAAGTCGATCTTGGCAATTGGACCAAACGCATGCGCAGCTACGCTTGGCCATTTGTCACCTGGGGATTGTTCACCTGGGCGCTGATGACATCCGATCGTTGGGCGCTTCAGTCATTTGCCGAAACCAGCGACGTGGGTCTCTATGCGGTGCTCTATCAGCTAGGCTACTATCCCATCACACTGCTGTCTGCCCTGATCGTGCAGCTTGTATCTCCCATCCTGTTCAGTCAGGCAGGTGACGGAACGGACTCGATCAGAGTGAGCCGCTCTCGCCGGCTGAACAACTTGTTGGTCTTGGGCGCTGTTCTGCTAACTGTGTTCATCACCCTTATCGCTTTTGCCTTTCATGCGCAGGTTTTCTCGCTCTTGGTGGCGCCGGATTATCGAATGGTCTCATCCCTCCTGCCGTGGATGATTCTGTCAGGTGGACTATTCGCTTCCGGTCAGATTGCAGTCCTTTCTCTTTTGACCAGCACCGATACAGAGACCATAATAGCCCCCAAGATCGTCACTGCATCCCTTGGCGGTGCGCTGAACTTCTGTGGAGCCTATTGGTTTGGATTGCGTGGTGTGATAGCTGCAAGTGTCGTTTTCTCGTTGATCTATCTTCTCTGGATCTTGGCTCTCGCCAGGCCTTCCAAAGCCTTGGTCGCAACTTGATCGATGACTGCCAAGGCGTCCTCTGGTCTCAGAGCAAAGTTGCCAACCAATAGGTGGTTGTGCTGGTTGCGCCGCTGGTTGGCGGCAACCTGTGATCCTGTAAGGTTTTTGAGGGGGTTCACTGGACTGGCGTGGTACCTGGCGGATTGGCGTGCCTATTCGCGCCTGCCAGGCGCAGAAACCATCCATCTTGTGGACACAGATCCTCGGGTTCACGATCGCCGAAGCCATACCAGTGTTGACACCCATTATCACTATGTTAATGGCTGGGCAATGAGACGGATCGTTGCTCAAGAGCCAACACGTCATGTGGACATCGGCTCACAAACCATGTTTGTCAATCTTCTCAGCGCGGTCGTCCCGTTAGTTTTCGTGGATTATCGTCCTCTGCTTGCCCATTTAGCCGGTCTGGAGAGCTTGGGAGCGAGTATTCTACACCTTCCCTTTGCCAATGAATCGATCGACTCGCTTTCCTGCCTGCATGTGATTGAACACATTGGTTTGGGACGCTACGGGGATCCCCTGGACCCACAAGGGACACACAAGGCAGCGAGAGAACTTGAGCGCGTGTTGGCGCGGGGAGGCAGCTTGTTCCTTGCCCTTCCGATTGGCAAGCCACGTATATGTTTCAATGCGCAGCGTATTCATGCGCCCGAAACCGTATGCGACCTCTTCTCCGGCTTGCGCCCCGTCGAGTTCTCCGGCGTGGACGACGAGGGGCAACTGGTGGAACATGCCACCTTCGACAGGTTCAAGCATTGTGACTACGCCTGTGGGATGTACTGGTTTCAGAAGCCTGGATAGGATAGCCCATGCGTATTTTTCAAGCCATCCACGCTGCCACCCATCCGAGTGTGCCCGACAGTCGCACCTGGTACCGCAATCTCTATGAGCCGTTGGTTGAACTCGGCCATGAGGTCGTGTTATTTCCAACCGATGAGGGGGGCGCGGCACGCCAGCGCCGCGACGCAACTGCCCGGGCGGCGTTTAGCCAGAAACTGCTTGATGCGTTTCGGCATGAGCACGCCAAAAAGCCCTTTGATCTGTTCTTCGCCTATCTGATGGACGGCATGGTCGAGTCCGGGGCGATTGACGAAATCCGAAAGGCTGGCGTGCCGACTTGTAACTTCTCGTGCAATAACATCCATCAGTTCTATCTGGTAGGAGCGCTTTCGCCGCACTTTGACTATAATCTGCACTCGGAAAAGGATGCTCGTGAGAAGTTTCTGTCTGTAGGGGCCAACCCGCTCTGGTGGCCGATGGCTTCCAATCCCAGGTATTTCAAGCCCGTCGACGTGCCACGCACGATCCCCGTTTCTTTTGTAGGGGCCAATTATGGCCTACGCGCGCGCTACATCGCGCATCTGCTGGAGAACGGCTTGGGGGTCCATGCCTATGGGCCAGAGTGGGTCTGGGGGGCGTCGAGCCGCTGGCGCTCGCTTGCCAGACGATACAAGTACCTGCTGCTGGCTCTGGCGGCCTGGTCGCCAAAGGCCCGAAGCGCAGGTTCGGCCCGGCTGGCCGATCATGACTTCCGCCGCAGTCTGAGCCTTCGTTTCCCACACAATGTCCATTTGCCGATTTCTGATGAGGGACTTATCGCACTGTACAGCCGCAGCCACATCAGCCTGGGATTCCTGGAGGTATACGATCGACACGATCCTTCCCGCCCGGTCACGCGGCATCTGCACCTGCGTGAATTCGAGGCGCCGATGAGCGGCGCCCTCTACTGCACGGGGTACATGGACGAACTGGCAGAGATATTTGAGCCGGACGAGGAAGTGGTGGTGTATCGCAATCAACACGAGCTGTTGGACAAGGTACGCTACTACCTGGCCCACCCGGACCAGGCCGAAAAGGTGCGGCGAGCGGGCCGGGCGCGCGCGCTGAAGGATCACACCTATCAGCGCCGTTTCCAACAACTGTTCTCCGCCCTGAGCCTGCCCGTTGACCGGATCGCGTGAGATGTCCAAATACGAAATTCTATGGAATCTGCCTGTCGCTGTCGCCGCGCTGTCCTGCCTGGTCCTGGCGCTCGCGGCACTGGGGCGAAAGGACCGGTGGGTATTGGCTTCGGCGGCCCTGGTCCTGGTTACGGCCAACTTGGCTCCCGTCGTCGAGATTACCGCGAAATGGGGTTGGGGCTTGGGTACGGCCTGGTTCCTCATTGCTTTGGTTGGAGTGGTTCTGATCTTTTGTTACCGGTTGGACGTAGGCCGAATTCTCTTCATCATCCCGAACCGGACCGGCATTCTTCTTGCCTGGTTTGCTTTCTGCTTTTTCGTGATCTTTTCCCCCCTTGTAGCCCTTGACCGTTCCGCAACCGTGCGCCGAGCCTTTTCCTTTATCCTCATATTCATCGTGGGCTGGCGTGTCTTTGGCCTGATTTTCCGTCGGCGACCCGAACTGACGCGCTCTCGGCTGTATACGATGATCTATGCGGTCGGCATGTGGGGCATCGTAGCGGCTGTTGCGACCCTGTTGGTGATGGCACCGCGTGCAATACGGGGTGCCATTGGCGGCGTCAGAAGTCTCATTAGCCTGGGAGGGTTTACCGTTTCACGGCTGCAAGGTGGATTTTTGCCTGCGACCGGGCTTGCCGAAATGACTGCCTCCTCCATCTTCCTGGTGGTGCACTGGATCAAACGCACCTGTGGAATACGGCGACTCGTGTTGATTGGCCTGCTTGCGCTGCTTGCTGGCATATTCCTCTGGTCCGCAGGCCGTACGGCGATGGTTGCGTTCTGGATGACGGGCCTGGTGCTTGGCTCTATGGAACTCCTGACTGCCCGAGCAAAGGTGAAGCCCGCTCTTTCCCTGGTGTTGTTCGGAGTGGTGCCCGTCCTGCTTTGGGGCTTCCTGGCCCCTCTATTCTTCAGGGAAGGAGCGAACACGATGTGGGAGACCTTCGTCGAGGCGAGACTGGGCGGTGCAATGCAAGGTCTTCGTCTGTACCAACATCACCTTCTTTGGGGGACTGGCTCTGGCCCGCTTCTGGGCACTTTCAAAGAAGGCGACCTGGCAGTAGAGTCATTCTTCTTCCGCGTCTTGATCGAGTTCGGCATCATTGGGGGGGCATTGTACGTTCTGGTCTGGCTGTCCATCACTGTCCTCGTGCTCAAGACCGACCTCTATTACTTGCGCCGTGGACGGCCCGGTGCCTGGCTCCCTTCCGCTGGTTTCATCATGGCATGGGCCGCATCTCCGGCTAGCTTTGGCTTCAGCATCTTCAACGGAAACCTCGCTTTCCTTCTGGCCATCGGTGCGGCTGCGGCGGTGGATTGGGTTCGGATAAAGCGGGAGAAACGTCAACAGGTAGATCGCCTGGCTTCCAGTCAAGGCCGTCTTGCTGACGCTGTGCTGGCGAGCGAGGTTTGAGGGCGTGAGAATGAATCCGCTGGTTAGTGTCATCTCTCCGGCCTACAACGCAGCCAGCACATTGGCCGCTTGCATAGAGAGTATCCGCTGCCAGACCTACACAAACTGGGAACACATTGTCGTGGACGACGGCTCCACGGACGAAAGCTGGGAACTGCTCCAAACTCTTGCCTCCCAAGACAAGCGCCTACGGGTGTTGTGGCAGGCCAATGCGGGGCAAGGAGCGGCCCGCAACACCGCGATCCAAGGAGCGCGAGGCGACTACATCGCACTGTTGGACGCCGACGACTGGGCACTGCCGGAAAGGCTGGCAGTGCAGGTGTCATTCATGGAAGCGCATCCAGATGTGGACGTGCTCGGTGGAGCGATCATCAATGTTTCGGAAACCGGCCAAGAGCTTGGGATCGAGCGAGTGCCCGCTGGACATGACACGTTGGCCAAGAGCATCTACCGGATCTGTCCCTTCTTTACTTCAACGGTAGTGGCACGTCCGCACTTCTTCCAGGTGTTGGGCGGCTTTGCCGAGGATCTGCCTCGCGCACAGGACTACGACCTTTGGTTTCGAGGGTATCGGCGCTTTCGCTATGACAATCTTGATATCCCCCTCGTCTACTACCGGCGCGATGTCAAGCCAAGTTGGCGCAATGCCTACTACTCGATGCGAGTGATCCTGCGCGCAGCTCGCCGAGAAAAGCGGCTAGCTACGCATGGCTGGTACGCGGCTCATCATTTGCTGTGGACGCTATGCCGACAGTTCGGATGAAGACTCTCGGCGTCGGAGCAATACGCTAATGAAAAGAGGAGTTCTCGTACTAGGCTACCCTATACTCGACGTAGGTGGTATTCTGTATCTTGGTGATACCTGCTACCAGCAGACAATTGAGCTATGTCGGCTTGTTCTTGATGAAGTAGTTCTTGTTGCGCGTCGTCGTGCGTTGAACAAGATGGTGATGGGGTTGATACGCTTGGATGATGTTGGCGTCCCTCTTGTGCTTGAACTGCCTGACTTTGGTGCTGGCGGGCGAGCAGGCTGGCTGAACACGTGGCAGTTCTTTGCGCCAAGCACGCGAGCGTCTATGTGCCGGTTGTTTCAGGGTGCCGACTTGATCTACACGGCTGCCATTGCCTTAGAAGGCTATCTGACTGCCGTAGCGGCGCAGCGGGTTGGTCGCTCGTTGGTTATTGAAATGCGAAACGAGGTTTTGCTCAACCGCCGCTATATGGCACAGCGTTTTGGGCCGAAAGGGATTGTTTATGCCTGGATCTTTGGTCGACAATTTAGAACCATCAGACGACAGGCTATCGCGGGCCTTTACCTCAATCGCTCACTGATGCAGCGATACCCCGTCGCTGGTGAGCACCAACAGGCCATCAGCGATGTTCAACTCCCTGACGAGATCTTTGGCCAACCAAAGACATATACTGCGCCTGCGCGCCGGTTTCTGTACGTGGGTCATCTGGAAAAAGTCAAGCGCGTTGACCTGATTCTGCGCGCATTACACCGAGTAAAGGATGAGTTGCCTCAAGGCTGGACACTTGACGTCGTGGGTGATGGGCCAGGGATGCCAACCTTGCGCCGTCTGGCTAAGGATCTGGGAATTGAGTCCCACGTTCGGTTTCACGGCAGAGTCCCATGGGGAGAAACTCTCTTTGATTTCTACAAAAGGGCTGACTGGCTGCTCGTGGCATCTACCACAGAGACGGGACCCAGAACGATGCTGGAATCAATGGCTCTAGGCACCCCCGTTTTTAGCACATCTGTGGGTTTGGCTCCCGATGTCCTTGATCAACGGGTCCTGGCGCCGGAGGGCAATGTGGTGGAGTACTCGCAGCGGCTGCTTGCGGTCGCGAACGATCCGGCGTTGATGACCTACCTCTCCAATCAGAACCGGCAGCGCGTCCAGGATTTTCATCTCTCAAAGCTGAGGGCAAAGCGCACAGCCTTTTTCGCAAGAGCGATCGAGATCAGCAGTCGAGGGTTCTAGATGGACAGAATTAAGCTGCTGCTCCTAGTCACCAAACCCGAGATAGGGGGGGCGCAAAGGTATGTGCATTCTTTGGCGACTCATCTGCCTAGAGAGTCATTTGAAGTCACGGTTGCCTGTGGGGAAAATGGTGAGTGGCTGACCAGCCAACTCAAATCAGCCGGCGTCAAGGTGGTGGTACTGCCGGCTCTCATCCGAGGAATCAGCCTCACCCAGGATATGCGGGCGTTGCTTCAAGTTTGGCGGCTGATTCGTAACGAACGGTTCAACCTTGTTCATTTGAATAGCTCCAAAGCTGCCATCGTCGGCAGGCTAGCGGCCGCGCTGGCAGACGTGCCTACTGTGTTCACCGTGCACGGCTGGCCGTTTTCAGAGGGAGTCCCCAGGTCACGACGAATGCTTGCTTTGCTCGTAGAGAAGATGTTTGCACCGCTAACCTCTCAGATAATATGCGTGTCTGAATACGATCACCTTCTAGCACTGAGACATCATGTAGCTCCGGCGGATCGATTGCAGGTCGTTCACAACGGGATCGAGGACTTGTCGTTTGACCGGTTGGCTGAACCAACCTATGAGGGGCCGGTACGCATCGTCATGGTTGCCCGCTTTGCACCTCAGAAGGACTTTGAAACACTGATAAGAGCAGCCAGCCTGTTGGAAGGTGCGTTTGAACTAATCCTGGTGGGGGACGGTCCTCTATACGATGAGTGTCGGGCCCTAGCCAGAAGTCTAGGGCTCGCCGCACGCGTGCGTTTCTTGGGATTGCAGGAGAACGTGCCAGAGATCCTAGCATGCACTCATATTGCTGTGCTCTCTTCCAATTGGGAGGGACTTCCCATCACGATCCTTGAGTCAATGCGGGCAGGGCTACCCGTGGTAGCGACAGACGTAGGCGGGATTCCAGAGTTGGTGGAAGACAAGCAAAACGGCTACCTGGTGCCACGGTGTGATCCAGAGGCGCTAGCCCGCGCGCTACAGGATTTGGTTAATGCACCAGATGTCCGTCGGCAGATGGGGGCAGCCGGTAGGGCGCGTTTCGAACAATGCTTCACGATGGATCTGATGCTTCGAAGGACAATCGATGTGTATCGCGGAGTTTTGCAACTGAATTGAGTTTTTCTAGGGGGAAAGGACTTGATATTATGGACATCGAGGCAGGAGTCCCGGCCTCTAGCCCTACAGTGCGGCATCAAAGGGGATCTGCTACCCTGCACTGGCGGATATCGCTACCCTTTTCGGAGCGGCGGGCGCTTCTACTTGTCGGCGATACCCTGATAGTCATAGGCGCCGTACTTGCGGCATTGCGCCTGTGGGCCTGGGTGGATGGGCTCGCGTTTGATCCTGCTTTTGCGCAAAGCCGCTGGTTCTGGTTCCCCCTTCTTGTCGGCGCTTGGTGGACGTTGGCCTGGTTGGGCGACCTATACGACGTCCCGCTCGCCGTCCGGCGGATGGAGGTAGCAGGACAGGTCCTGAGCATGAGCCTGGGGCTCGTCACAGGATACCTGGTCGTCTACTTCCTGCTGCCACGAGAGGCGTTGCCGCGCCTGTTCTTCCTCTTCTTCTCCGAAATCATCTTGGGAGGCATGCTCGTGTGGCGGTGGACCTATGCCACAGTCTTTACCCTACCCATCTTGCGCGATCGATTGCTGATCATCGGGGCGGGCTGGGCAGGTCGTACACTGGCTGAGATGCTGATAGGACAAAAGGCCACGAGCTACCATGTCCTTGGTTTCATTGACGACGATCCGTCCAAACAGGGTTTGACAGTGGCCAATCTGCCGGTCCTGGGGACAAGTGCTGATCTGGTCAACATTGCCCACAGGTACGGGGTAGACAGAATCGCTGTGGCCATCACTCACACGATGCGTGGGGATCTACTTCAGGCGTTGATGGAATGCCGGGCAATGGGCAAACGTGTGATTCGTATGCCTGAACTCTATGAGGAGCTGACCCGGCGAGTGCCCGTGGAGCATGTAGACGAAGGGTGGGTATTAGACGCGATGAGGATGGATCAAATGCACTTACAGTTGTATCAAACCTTGGTCACTGATCCAGAGAAATCAGTGCGAGAGACCGCCAAACGCACCTGGAAAGAGCGGCGCGACAGGCTTTGGGCGGAGAAGTATCTCTCCATAGTAACGAATGTAAAAGGAGAGACCAACAAAGAAATCTTAGATGCCTGGCGTTATGGTGAAGCACTGGTTCGCACAGGTGACGATTCCTGTATACAAGCTCTGCGCGAGCATCTAGCTCAAGGCTCACACCTACCTAATGTGCGATACTGGATTCGGCAGATCGTCGAGGATTTGGAGGAAAACTGGCGTAAGAAGACTCAAAAATGGCCGGACCCCTGGTTTGCGTGGGAAGGGACAATCGAGGTGGGGCAAGGAAAAGCACAGATATCAAACGGCGAGACAACTGAAGTCAACTACTCTGTCTGGTACCAACCCGCACCAACACCATCTGAATTAGGTGACTGGGGTGGTGCGATGTGGTGTACTCCAATGTCGCTAGAATCAGGTCACGGGATGATAGAGCTGCAAGATGGTCGGCGGGGGAAGATAGCTGTTACCAAGACTCCCGGCGACACGGCTATCTTTTGGGGAGACGGTCCTTATCCAACGTAAGCCTACTCTTATCTGCTCAAGGCGGAAGCGGATATTCCTGAAGAGCCCGGTGCGAGAACGCTGCATCGGGTTCTGTAGGAGGAGTATTGGGAACTGGCAGTCCTACTCCGACGGCGCATCCTCTCAGAAAAGGAGCGAATACAATGACTCTAGACCAACTGAAAGAAGGTTCCTGGCAATTCCATAGACTAACTCCAGAGAGATGGGCCGGCTTCGAGGAGCTCTTCGGCCCGCGCGGTGCTGCTGGCGGCTGCTGGTGCATGTGGTGGCGGTTGACAGGGAGAGAATTCGACGCCCAGAAAGGCGAGGGGAATCGAAGGGCGATGAAGGCTATCGTGGACTCCGGCCGCGTTCCAGGTGTCCTTGCCTACCACGAGGGCCATCCGGTCGGCTGGTGCTCCGTGGCGCCGCGAGAGGAGTTCCCCAGGCTGGGACGATCCCGAATCCTGAAGCCGGTGGATGACGAGGCTGTGTGGTCTGTGGTGTGCTTTTTCATCGCCAAATCATACCGACGCAGAG
This sequence comes from uncultured Anaerolineae bacterium, assembly GCA_964390805.1. GTDB lineage: Bacteria > Chloroflexota > Anaerolineae > VGOG01 > VGOG01 > CAYMKL01. The sequence goes on from CAYMKL010000035.1 coordinate 48,552, forward strand.
GGGTCGCCAGGCGATTGCTGAAGGCTGCCCTGGATTACGTGAGGGATTGCGGAGGCAGCATTGTGGAGGGCTACCCTGTCGAACCCAAGAAGGGCCACACGCCCGACCTCTTCGCCTTCCACGGCCTGGCCTCCATGTTCCGAAGCGCAGGCTTCAAAGAGGTCGCCCGCCGCTCGGAAACGAGGCCGATGATGCGTTATGTGATTGGGTCTGTGGAAAAACCATACTGACCCTCTGTGGGGGCTATTGCGCGCCTGGCAATCCTACCGCGATAGTGGCCAGCGTAGATCATAAGTACACGAGAAAAGGAGCCAAAGTGAACAAGATTCTTCATCATTCTGTTCAGTTGCGATGTGACGCTCATCGCGCATTTGAGATGTTTACCCTCAATGAATTGCTCGAGTCGTGGCTGGTCACGCTTGCAGAAGTTGAGCCAATCGCAGGTGGAAAGTATGAACTATTCTGGGAGCCACATGACAGAGAGAATAACAGTACCATTGGCTGCCGAGTGACGGCCACAGCACCAGACAAGTTTCTCTCTTTTGAGTGGCGGAGCCCAAAGCAGTTCAAGCATTTTGCCAACAACGCTGATCCATTGACACATGCGGTTGTCTTCTTCATCCCAGAGGGCGAATGGACGGATGTGCATCTGATCCACTCTGGGTGGAGAAGCTCAGCGGAGTGGGAAGCAGCGAGGCAGTGGCAAGGTCAAGCATGGAGTGGCGCTTTTGAAAGGTTGAGAAAGTTGGTGAATGGCGAGAACACCTAAGGCTCACAGATACACCCTGTTAAGACCTGACAGGTTTCCGAGAGGTATCGTTTTCAGCTAGATTCGACCTGATCCTGGATACATTTGTGTCGAAAAGCGGCTTGTGAAACCTGTCAGGTCTGGGATGGACACCTTAGCTTACTGACATTGAGTGTATACTTTGCCGAAGGGTTGAAGGACTCGGTTCAGGTCTGTGGGGCGCATTGGGCAACTGGCAGTCGGACCACGATACTCGCTGATCTTCACCAAAGGCAGTCTTCATGAAGATATTGTTCGTTACAGATTTGCATGGAAGTCAATGGAAGTATGATCGCCTGTTTCGAGCAGCGCAGGCGTTTCGAGCAGACGTGGTGATCAATGGCGGTGATCTGCTGCCGAAAAGCGGCAGCCGTTTTGCGCAAGCTGAATTTATCAGCGACTACCTCGACAGACACTTTGCACAGTTTGATGCTGCTGGTCTTTACTACTTGTGTTTCATGGGCAATGATGATCCAAAAGTGTTTCTCGATCTCTTTGAAGCGACATGCGATGGATATCATTTCGTAGTCAATTTAGCACAGCGCAGAATCGAGATCGGGGGCTTTGAATTCATAGGAATGAATTGGATAGTCGATTATCCATTCCGTCTCAAGGATTGGTGCAGAATGGATACGAGAGACTACGTTTTCCAGGAGCAATACGGAACAGGACTGCTATCTACACCCGACGGATGGCAGGAGCTCGATGACTGGTTTGCCTATGCAAGGACGCTCCCGACAATAGAGGATGAGCTAGATCGCTTGGTTCGTCCGCAGAACATGGAGCAGAGCGTATACGTGATCCACATGCCACCCGCTAGGTTGGGATTGGACAAATGCGTGCATGGCCCCGAAGTGGGATCGGAAGCGATCTACAGTTTCCTGCAGGAAAACCAACCCAAACTCTCTCTCCATGGCCACATTCATGAGTCCCCCGAAACCAGCGGGAGATGGTGGGCCAGGCTCGGCAACACGGTCTGTATTCAGCCAGGACAACTTGGTCCATTCACCTATGTCACCATTGATCTGGAGACCATGAAGTTCGACAGGCACACAGACCCTTTCCGGGCATGAAGCTGAATCCAGCCCCAACGGGGCTTTGTAGACTTAGCCAGGGGCTTGAGCGGAGCGGAGCCCCTGGCGGACTGGCGGACGCCATTGACAAGTTAGGGACTGTTTGGTGAAAGACCAGCCAATGGGAGACACAACATGAGAGTCCTTGTCATAGGGGGAACAGGTTTTCTCGGCACCCATCTACTACCCAAGCTTCTGCAACGAGGCCACGACGTTACTGTACTGACTCGCAGCAGAGCAAAAATCCCTGGCCTTGAATCTCGCGGAATCAGGGGGGTAGTGGGTGATCTACTTGACCCTGAGTCGTTCGTGCCCAGTCTGACGCCTCACGACGCAGTGGTTTCTATTGCCATGCCTGACTTCCAGCCTGGGAGGATCTCCCGCAAACGATTCCGCATCCTGCGGCAGCAAACAACGACTTATTTCTCAACACCTCTTGCTGTCGCCGAGAAGCTCGACTGTCCGCTAGTTGTTACTCTGGGCACTAGTTTTCGCACCGTCGGTGACGAAGTGGCGGATGAGAGTTGGCCCATCGAGCGATTTGGGATGACCAGAATAGGGGAGTTAGCTGATCCGCTGATAGCAGAAGCGACTGAACGAGGCTCGCCCCCTTTGATCCAGATGCTCCCTGGCGAAATATACGGGCCAGGAGGTCTGTTCAGGACAATGTACGAATGGATGAAGAAGGGGAGGTATCGAGTAATCGGGTCTGGCCAGAATTACGTCCCCAGGGTCTACGTAGCAGATTGCGCTGAAGCCTATGCAAAGGTGCTGGAAAAGATGCCGCTGGGAGAAAGGTTCATCGTCGCTGATGATGGCCCGTGCACTTCCAGAGAGTTTGCTGATTTCATGGCAGATTGCATGAATGTTCCAAGACCCAAGGCGGTTCCAGGGTTCATCATAAGGATTGTGTTGGGGAGCCTGCTGTATCAGACCGCTACCATGAACTGCCGCGTCAGCAATGCCAAGGCAAAGAGGTATCTTGATTGGAAACCAGAATACCCAACGTACCGCGAGGGGCTACCTGTCACTGTGAGGGAACTTGAGGCCGGCAAACGGCAGAGAACATCAGGCAAAGCAGAGTAAAGTTCACCGTGACCAGCGCCGAATAGATAAAGATTCACACTACGCAAGAAGCCGCTTGTGCAGCCGCACAGGGGGCTTTTGGCGTCATTGCATTTCTGGGTTTATTGGTGTATACTGATATTAAGCTTGATGTACCTCAGTACCGCAGTACAAATCTCAGTGCTGTGCGATTCGACTGAATGTAAGAGCGCGAAATAGGAGAAAAATCATGAAATGCCTCGTGACGGGTGGATGCGGCTTCATTGGTTCCCACGTTGTTGATGCGCTACTTGCTCTTGGGCACAGCGTCGTAGTCATTGATGACCTCTCGACAGGGAAACTCTCGAATCTCAACAAGGACGCCGAGTTCGTCCAGGGATCAATCCTGGATTATGAATTGGTGAAGGCGTTAGCAAGCGGGACAGATTGGATATTTCACTCTGCGGCTTGGCCACGAATTCCGCGCTCCATTGAGGACCCGCTTGGCACACACAACGTCAATGTCAGCGGTACGCTGAGTGTTCTTCAGGCTGCCAGAGAGAGTCAGGTGGAGAGGCTCATCTGCTTCTCTTCTTCCAGTGTGTACGGTGACCAGGCTACGCACGTGATGACCGAGAGCATGGTGCCGAATCCAATGTCACCTTATGCACTCCATAAGCTGATGGGCGAGCAATACTGCACGGTGTTCGCCAGGCTGTTTGGTATGCGGATTGCGTCCCTCAGGTACTTCAATGTCTTCGGTCCAAGACAAGTGACTGAAGGAGCTTACGCGTTGGTAATAGGGAAGTTCTTGAGGCTGAGGGATGCAGGAAAGCCACTCCCAGTATATGGCGATGGCAAGCAGACGAGGGCGTATACCTTCGTGGGGGATGTTGTAAGAGCCAATATCATGGCTGCTCAAGCTGACCTCCAACCAGGTCAGAACCTCATACTGAACATCGGGACATCTGAGGAGACATCCGTTAACGAGGTGGCCAAGAAGGTCGGCGGGGAGGTTGAGTACATTGTCCCCAATCCGCGAGGAGAGTTTGAGGAACGGCGTAAAGCCGCTGACTACAGCAAGGCAAAATCGCTCATTGGTTGGGAACCAACAGTTTCCTTTGATGAGGGCATGGAAACAGTCCTTTGAAGTCGGTGTGGAAGCTTAGCAGGGACTTTGCACGAATACCGAACTTTACCAATCTAGAATCGTAACTACTCAGGCTACCCCTCAAGAGTACAAGGGATGAAGGGGTTGCCGG
>CAYMKL010000036.1:0-51823 GCA_964390805.1 uncultured Anaerolineae bacterium
GATTCCGCCAGTCTAGCTCTCTATTCAATTCTTAAGGTGCGAAATGTAGGCTTAGGTGCCTCAAACAGAGAATCTCCCCTCTCCCGAATCGCTGCTGGCTCTGCTCAAAAGCCGACGCAGCATCCGCCGCTACCGGCCAGACCCGGTACCGGATGAGATGATCGAACAACTGCTGGAAGCTGGCCGCTGGGCGCCTTCAGCCAGCAACCGACAGCCGTGGGACTTCATCGTCGTCCGGGACGAAGCGATCCGCCAACAGGTAGCAGAACACGCTGCCTTCTATTTCATCAAGTGGGCACAGGTGGGGGAGGCACCACTGCTCATCATCCTGTGTGGGAATGCTCGGAACCGTTTCTACCGGCAGTTCCTCCACGAGGATGTAGGGCTGGCGGGAGGGCAGATCATGTTGCAGGCCAAAGCCCTGGGGCTGGGGACTTGCTGGATCGGAGCCATGGATCGGAAGGCGATTGCCGGCATTCTGAAGATACCAGAGCATCTGGAGATCGTGGCGCTACTGACGGTGGGGTTCCCAGCCGAGGACCCACCTCCGACGTCTCGCAAGGCTCTATCGGAGATCGCGCACCACGACGTCTACGGCAACCGGGCCGATGACGGGGATGCGAAGTCGGGGCGGATACCGGCCGGGCCACTGGGGATTCTGCTGCGCCGGTTGCGGCTGCCTTTTCGGGTTTGATTTCTCTAGTGTGGCGTGGTCAGCTAACCGTTCGCTGAGTCGGTCCATGCGTCTCGCTCCTCCTGGAGATAGGCAGTTGCATCCAGACCAGCCCAGACCTCCCGGTGCAGGCCGGCCAGGTGGGCCGCGTACTCTTGGGGTTGCGGGAGCAGGATCAACAAGCCATCCTGAATGTCCACCAGCAGGCGGTCGCCGCTCTTAATGCCCAGACGCTCGCGGGCAATACGGGGCACGGCAATCTGATACCGGCTACTCACTTTGACACTCACAGACTGGGGCATCACATCCTCCTTACAACTTTAGTTTCCGCTAACTTGCCAAAGCACTACATGTGGTAGCCAGGCTGATGTTGAAAGCACTATATGTCGTGGGCTTCATAGCGAAAAGCTGTCCAAAACGGCTCAAAAGCCCAACTTAGCGGAAAGTAGAGTTACAAAGCAATCTCGTCGTTTTGCTTAGTACGGCATGAGACAGCTAAACGCGCAAGGGAGCGCAATCAGGCACAGACTTGTTGGCCCGTGAGGAGGCGGCTTCCATCGCACCCGATGTTCCCCCTGGCCAACTCCTTGAAAGCTTGCGCGTCATCTACCCACCGGAGAAAGAGGCGCTGGGCGTCGTGGCGTTGGAAATCGGGCCACAAGGACAGGTCTCAACAACTCGCTCGTGACAAATCGGCCAAAACGTGGTACACTTAGACTTGGCAGGCTTTGGAGCCGGAAATCGGCGCAGGAGGATTAAACGATGATTGAGGTCTATCCCAACCTGTTTGTCGGTGATGAGATTGATTACGAGCTTAACGTGATGGCGCAGAAGGGATGGGCTGTAGTCCATGCCTGCAAGGAGCCGTACCACAGGCAGGCCCTGGGGTACCGCGGTCGGGGAGCGCCTGAGCGTCACCCTGAGCGTCTGGCGGCACGCCGGGGCTACCGTCTGATCCTGAACATGGTGGATGCCAGAGACCCGGAGCTTTTCCCCAAAGAGATGATTGATGTGGCTTTGGACTTCATATATGAAGCTCTGGCCAAGGGCTTGAAAGTCTTGGTTCACTGCAACCGAGGCGACTCCAGGTCTCCCTCCATTGCCCTTCTGTACATGGCGGCCAGACTTGGCGAGTTGCCGGCACAGTCATTAGAAGCCGCCGAAGAGAAATTCAGGACACTTTATCCCAATTACAACCCTAAACCTGGCATCTATGGACACTTGCGTCAGAATTGGCATCGGTATTGCAGTGAAAGACTGTCTTTCAAAAAGGAACTGGATCTGTGGGTGGGATGAGTATTAGGCTCTGGCAAGTCTCTGAGGCCTGTCAGATCTGAGGAGTGAGAGCAATGAACCAAACAAACAACGATTCTAGCGGTATCGTTTGCGCCACCCGTGGTGGTGAGGGCAGCGAGCCTACGGTTGAACGGGCCATTGAGCTGGCGCGGGAACGGGGGCTTGGGCTGACCTTCCTGTACATCGCCGACCTGGAGTTCATGAGACGTGCCACGACGGGCCACGTCAGCCTGGCCGCTGAAGAGCTGCGCAAAATGGGCGAGTTTCTTATGATGCGGCTGGTTGATCAGGCCCAGGCCGCAGGAGTCAAGGCCGACTTCGCCGTGCGCCAAGGGCGCTTTGAAGACCAGTTACTCCGCTACCTGGTAGAGACCCGTCCTACGATGCTCATACTGGGCTGTCCGCAACCGGACACGTGCCTTCTGGAACCAACCATTCTATCCCGCCTGGCTCAGGAAGTCGAGGAGCAGACCGGGGTGCAAGTAGAGATGCTGTAGGTAGAGATGTACGGTAAGACCTACGAGGGCATCATCCGCAGCCACCTCGCCATTGACGAGGAAGGCCGGCTGATGGATTTCAAACTCAAGGTCAAGCCGCTGACCACGGCTGACTTTTTGCTGACTTCACTGGGCTCCTAACTGCTCAGCCCTCGGAAAGAACCCGCAAGTTCCCCCAAGTTCCCCTGAGTTTCCTCAGCTCATACGAACTCGGGGGAATTCAACAGGAGAAACCATGACCAACCATCTGATCATAACCACCATCGCCCAAGAACTGGGCCTCAAGGCAAGCCAAATCGCCAGCACTGTCCAACTGTTTGACGAGGATAACACCATGCCCTTCATCGCCCGCTACCGCAAGGAGGTCACCGGCGGGCTGGATGAGGAGCAGCTCCGGGCCATCCAGGCCCGCCTGAAATACCTGCGCCACCTGGAGGAGCGCAAGGAGACGGTGCTGAAGAGCATCGCCGACCAGGGTAAGCTGACGCCGGAGCTGGAGGCCAAGATACAAGCAGCCATGGTGCTGCAAGAGGTGGAGGACCTCTACCTGCCCTACAAGCCCAAGCGGCGCACGAGAGCTACCATCGCCAGGGAGAGGGGGCTGGAGCCGCTGGCCGACCTCCTGCTTGCCCAGGAGATCACCGAGGGGACGCTGGAGCAATTCGCCCAGGACTACCTGAGCGAAGAGGTGCCCACTGTGGAAGACGCCTATGCCGGGGCGCGGGACATCGTGGCCGAGGTGGTCTCCGAAGACGCCGACCTGCGCAAGGCGGTGCGAGAGCGTACTTTCTACAAGGGCTTGTTGATCTGCGCCGTGGCCGACGCCTCCCTCGATCCCCAGGGCAAGTATCAGATGTACTACGAATACACCGAGCCGCTGAAGGCCATCCCGCCCCACCGCCGGCTGGCCATCAACCGTGGGGGAAAAGACGGCGTGCTCAAGGTCAAACTCGAAGCTCCGGTGGACAAGATCGTGGTCGAGGTCGAAGGCCGCTACTTGAAGACCGAGCGCTCCATTTTCGCTGCCCAGGCCAGGGAGGCCGCCGCCGATGGCTACAAGCGACTCATCGCTCCCTCCATTGAGCGTGAGCTGAGAGGTACCTCCACCGATGAAGCGGACGACCACGCCATCAAGGTCTTCGCCGCCAATCTGCGCAACCTCCTGCTCCAGCCGCCGCTGCGGGGCAAGGTGGTGATGGGCATTGATCCGGGCTACCGCACGGGCTGCAAAGTGGCCCTGGTGGACGAGACGGGCAAGTTCCTGGGTGGCACGACCATCTATCCCCATGCACCGCAGAAGCAGTGGAGCGAGGCCAAGGATATGCTGGTGAGCCTGGTCACCAGGGGGAAGGTTGACGTCATCGCCATCGGCAACGGCACCGCCTCCCGTGAGACCGAGGCCCTAGCTGCTGAAGTCATCGCCGAGGCCAGGCATGGGGCCTATGTCATCGTTAACGAGGCCGGCGCGTCGGTCTACTCCGCTTCGCCGCTGGCCAGGGAGGAGTTGCCCGATATGGACGTCTCCATGCGCGGCGCCGTCTCCATCGCCCGCCGCCTGCAAGACCCCCTGGCCGAGCTGGTCAAGATCGAGCCCCGCTCCGTGGGCGTGGGCCTCTACCAGCACGACGTGGATCAGAAGAAGATGGCCGAGACCCTGGACGCGGTGGTCGAGTCGGCCGTCAACCACGTGGGGGTGGATCTCAACACCGCTTCGCCAGCCCTGTTGCAGTACGTGTCGGGCGTCAACAAGCGGGTGGCCAAAGCCATCGTCAGGCATCGGGATGCACACGGGCCGTTCAGATCCCGCCGGGAACTGAGGAAAGTCAAGGGGATAGGGGAGAAAGGCTTTGAGCAGTCGGCGGGCTTCCTCAAAATCCCCGCTGGCGAGAACCCACTGGACAACACCTTCATCCACCCGGAGTCGTATCCCGTGGTGGAGGGTCTGTTCACTCTGATGGGCGTGCGGGGGGATCAGCCGGACCTGGCTCAGAGGGTCAGAACCTTTCGGGTGGAAAACGACCTGGCCGAACTGGCTGGGGTTCTAGAGGTGGGCCTGCCCACGCTGACGGACATCTTCGACAACCTCATCAAACCCGGCCGCGACCCCCGCGACGAGCTGCCCAAGCCCATCCTGCGGAGCGACGTTCTGAAGATGGAAGACCTGCGGGAAGGGATGATCCTCAAAGGCACCGTGCGCAACGTGGTGGACTTTGGCGCGTTTGTGGACATCGGGGTCAAGCAGGACGGCCTGGTGCACGTCTCCAAGATGGCCGACCGCTACGTGAAGAACCCGCTGGAGGTGGTCTCAGTGGGCGACGTGGTGGAGGTCAAGGTCATCAGCATTGATATTGAGCGGGGGCGGATCGGGCTGAGCATGAGGAAATAGGGGGAGTCCTTTTCTCGGACGAACTGCTGCTCCCTCTCGATGGTTAGCCTTTACCAGAAGTGCATCTCTGGGCCACTGCTGGACCGCATTGACATCCACATCGAGGTGCCACGAGTGGCGTACGACAAGCTGACGGATGATCGGCTGGGGGAGAAATCTAAGGACATCAGACCAGGGTGGAGAGAGCGCAGGAGATGCAGCAGCGCCGCCAATTGCCTGCAGGTGGCGGTATTCAGATGATGCTGACTGCGCTCGTGGAAAAAAAGAAGAGGGAACTGAGAGGCAAGGCCCCCAGCTCCCTCGTTCCTCATTGCCTACCCCTTAGCCAATGACCCCCAATTCCTGGCCCACCTTCTCGAAGGCCGCCAGCCCCTTGTCCAGGTCGTCCCGGCTGTGGGCGGCGGTGTTCATCACGCGGATGCGGGCCTCGCCACGTGGCACCGTCGGGAAGCCCAGGGCCATAGCAAACACCCCCTCCTCGAAAAGCCGCGCCGAGAACTGCTTGGCCAGCGGCGCCTCGCCCAGCATCACCGGCACGATGGGCGTTTCTGTCTTGCCGGTGTCGAAGCCCAGCTTTTTCATCTCGGCCTTGAAGTAACCGGTGTTCTCCCACAGCTTGTCCACCAGCTCGGTGGACTCCTCCAGCAGGTCAACTGCCGCCAGGCAGGCAGCAGTGTCGGCGGGAGTGGTGGCGCTGGAGAAGAGGAAAGGACGCCCCCTCTGGCGCAGGTAGTCAATGATCAGCTTCTTACCAGACAGCGACCCCCCGACCACGCCGAAGGCCTTGGAGAACGTCCCCATCTCCACATCGAACCTCCCGTGCAGGCCGAAGTGGTCAACGATGCCCCGTCCGCCCCGGCCCAGCACCCCTTCGCCGTGGGCGTCGTCCACCATGGTCATCACGCCGTACCTCTCGGCCACCTCGTACAGCTTGTCCAGGGGAGCCACATCGCCGTCCATACTGAACACCCCATCGGTAACCAGCAGGCCACGGCGGTACTGGCCGATGTTCTCCTTGATCACCCGCTCGGCGTCCCCGGGGTCGCAGTGCTCGTAGACCACGATCTTGGCTCTGGAGAGGCGGCAGCCGTCAATGATGGAAGCGTGGTTGAGTCGGTCGGAGAAGATCACGTCCTCGCGGCCCACCAGGGCGGGGATGGCTATCTGGTTGGCAACCAGGCCGCCCTGCACGTACACGGAGGCCTCCACGCCCTTGAACTCGGCCACGCGCCGCTCCAGCTCCAGGTGCAGGGCTTGCGTGCCAGCGATGGTGCGCACCGCCCCTGGGCCGACGCCCCACTCGTCAATAGCTTGCTTGGCCGCCTCTTTGATTCTGGGGTGGTTGGCCAGTCCCAGGTAGTTGTTGGTGCAGAAGTTGAGCACCCGCTTGCCGTCCACCACCATCCAGGCGTCCACGGGCGATTCCATGGTGCGGATGTTGATGAACAGCTTCTGCTCCTTCAGACCAGCCATGTCTTCCTTGATGAAAGCCAGTTTGTCGTTCATTATACTGTCCTCCTTGATGTAGTTTTCTGATGTCACTTTACGACCTAGAGTTGATTGGACTAGGGTTCTATGACTCACTAAGCCGCCTGCCTAGCTTATCGAGCATATCTGCGGTCATGGCTGCCAGGTCGTAGCTCGGCTCCCAACCCCATTCCTCACGGGCTGCGCTGTCGTCAATGGTACTGGGCCACGAGTCGGCAATGGCCTGCCGGAAGTCGGGCTCGTATTCGCAGGCGAACTCAGGGATGTGCTTTGTGATTTCGGCCACCAACTCGGCAGGCGAGAAGCTCATGGCCGCCAGATTGAAGTCGGCGTGGTGCTTGAGCTTGGACAAGTCTGCCTCCATCAAGTCAATAGTGGCTTTGATGCAGTCAGGCATGTACATCATAGGCAGCACTGTATCTTCTTTCAAAAAACAGGTGTACCGCTGGTGCTTGATGGCCTCGTAGAAGATCTCCACGGCGTAGTCGGTAGTGCCGCCCCCGGGAAGGGTCTCGCTGCTGATGATGCCAGGATAGCGCACCCCACGCACGTCCACGCCGAAGCGCTTGAAGTAGTAGTCACACAACAACTCGCCAGCGACCTTGGTGACGCCATACATGGTCGTGGGCCGCAAGACCGTCTCTTGGGGCGTGTTGTCACGCGGGGTCTCCGGCCCGAAGACGGCAATGGAACTGGGGCAGAAAACCCGAGTCATCTTGCGTTCCCGGACCATCTCGAGAATATTGTACAGGCCGTTGATGTTCACGTCCCACGCCAGTTGGGGCTTTGCCTCCCCCACAGCCGAGAGGAGGGCAGCCAGGTGATAGATTGTGTCTATGCCGTACTTCTCTACGACCTCTTCGACCGTCTCCCTCTTGGTGACGTCAATGAACTCAAAAGGGCCTGACGTGCACAGCTTCTCGCTGGGCTTTGTTTTGTGCCCGGTGGCTAGGACGTTGTCGTTGCCGTGTGTTCTGCGTAGCTCCATCGTCAACTCGGAGCCGATTTGACCGCAGGCGCCCGTTACCATGATCATTCCCTTACGACTTTCTGACAACGTAGTACCTCCTTGTTTAAGTTAGGCTATCTTCCTAGGACTTTCCTTGGGCCATCTTCACAGCCATTTCAATGGCTTGGATCATACTACCCGGGTCCGCTCGCCACTGCCAGGCCTTGCCAAAAGCTGTACCATGATCCACCGAGGTCCGAATGATGGGCAATCCCAGCGTCACATTGACTCCTTGCCCAAAACCGAACAACTTAATTGGAATCAGTCCCTGATCGTGGTACATAACCACTACGACGTCGAATTGGCCTTTGATGGCACGGTAGAACACCGTGTCGGGGGGAAGTGGACCCTGGGCATCGATTCCCTCAGCGCGCGCTATCGCTATCGCTGGCTTCAGGATGTCAATCTCTTCTCTACCGAATAAGCCGCCTTCGCCTGCATGGGGATTAACGCCCGCCACGGCAACCCTAGGGTTTTCGATGTCGAGTCGACGCATCGCGTCGTCGGCCATACGGATGGTCTGTAGAACACGATCTGGATCGATCATGTCCAGAGCCTTGCGCAATGCCACGTGAATGGTCACTAGGACAACCCGCAATCCCCCCGAGACCAACATCATCCTGTAGTCCTCTGTGCCGGTTCTCTCAGCCAAGATCTCCGTATGCCCAGGATAGTGGTACCCGGCCTGGTCCATAGCTTCCTTGTGAAGTGGGGCAGTGACGATGGCGTCCACTGAGCCGCTCATGGCCAAGTCAATGGCTTTCATAACACACTCAACGGCCGCCCTGCCGGCCGCCGGGCATATCTGTCTTGGCGTAAGTTCATTCAGTTGGATGTTGTTCAGATTTAGCAGGTCAATGGTACCGACTCGGAAGAAGGCTTGTGTCACGCTCTCGACGCCATGCAATGTCAACGGTGCTTTCATGCCATCCAGCGTCGCCTGGAACACATCAAAGTCGCCAATGACCAAGGGGCGGGCTAGGGCGTAGGTCTCTGCGCGATCCAGAGCTCGGACGATGATCTCGGGACCGATGCCTGCGGCGTCGCCCATAGTGAGCGCCAGTATCGGAGGTGCGTCGTGTGAAGTCAAGGCGCCTCCTCTGCATCGCCAGTCCAAATCTGCGTGATGCGCGTGCCATCCCGATCAATGGCCAGGATCAAGTAGGTGCTGCTCATCCCATGTGCTGCAGCCTCACGTACCATGGCCTGTCCAATAGCATGGGGATCTTCATCTCTTAAGGCAAAGGCGAAAATACCGGAGCCAGCGCCACTTAGCGCCACGCCGGGAGACCCTGCCTCCAATGCAGCGTCAAAGATATCGTACATCCCAGGAAGCAGTGGGGCTCGATGCGGCTGGTGCAGTTTATCGCTCATAGCTAGCCCCAGCTTGTCGATCTCGCCGCTAGCCATGGCTGCCATGATCATTGCTGAACCACGCAGGGTGGTGACGACGTCCGACAACGGCACCTGGCTTGGTAATACCTCCCGTGCCTTGCCGGTCTCCAGGCCAAAGTCCGGGATGAGGACCACAGAAGTCAGTCGTTCTGGCGGGTCCAGCCGGACGTACACGATCCGCCCCGGCTCCCAGAAGGATACCGTTAACCCTCCCACCATTGACGGTGTGAGGTTGTCTGGATGATTCTCTATGAGGGTGCCATAACCCAGCACATCCTCCACCCTCGGCTCCTTACCCAGCAGGACCAAGGCACCCATCACGCCAGCCAGCACAGCGGTAGCGCTCCCTCCCAATCCACGAGCCAAGGGTATTTCGTTATGTTGATGGATACGCACCGGATAGGGCGACAAATCCAATGCCTTGAAGACAGATGCATAGGATCGGTAAGTACGGTTGTCGGGTCCAGTGTCCAATTGATCAGCGCCTTCGCCCTCAATGGTGATCTCAAGGCCATCGGACAGACGCTGGAAGGTGAAGGTATTGTACAGCTCCAAAGCCAGGCCGATAGCGTCGAACCCTGGTCCCAGATTGGACGTGGAGCAAGGGACTCTGATTTCTACTCCATGAGCTCCATTCATGTGGTTTCATTCCTCAACTGCTCAGCGATTCTCGAAGCTCTTGGTAAGCTTCTGGGGCTGACCATTTGTCACGGAAGATACGGGCAAGGGCGCGCATCATGAACTCGGGCTTCTCGTGCTGGAACACATTGCGTCCCACAGAACAACCAACTGCCCCCACTTCCCGTACAGCTTCCATGCGATCCAGCAGTTCCTCATCACTTATTAGTGTACCGCCAGCCAATACCACCGGCCGATCACAGGCACGGATAATATCTCCAAACGACGCTTGGTCACCGCTCCAATTGACCTTGATGATATCCGCTCCCATCTCAGCGCACAGCCGCGCATTACGCTTCAGGTACTGCGGTCCATGCTCAGTAGCCATCTTGGCCGCATCCTGGTAGGCACTAGGGTACTCGGCTTCAGCGATGAGTGGCATGCCCAGTCGGCTGCATGCCTCGCCAACTTGAGACAGATACCTGATCATATCAGGCTCGTCCTCACCGGCCAATGCAACGTAGACGACAACAGCGTCGGCGCCCATACTCAGCGCCTCTTCCACAGACCCGATGGGCGTGATAACCGGACCGCCGGGCCGACCAGCAGCCGAAGCGGTAAGCATCAGGGCCAGTGACGTGGTAGGCGCGAAGTATTGGGCCACTCGGTTGGCAAACCCACGGCTTAACATGAATACATTCGCCCCGCCCGCGATAGCCTCCTGTATGCGTGCCGGCGTATCGTACAGACCACTGAGAAACCTCGGAGAAGTCATCCCGTGGTCCAAGGCGCAGATGAGGCAAGAATCAGTGCCAGGTTCAATCAACCTTTTCATACGAATTAGCTTGCCCGTTATTGCTGACATCTCTACCCCCATCATTGTTCAATATCCGAGCATATCCGACAACGTGAAACATGGCTTTGGGGAACGGGTTAGATCATCAAGTCCCCGCCATTTATATCCACCGTGACCCCTGTTATGTAAGAAGCTTCCTCTTCATGGACGTGCGTCGTCATCCACCAGCACTTGCCGGTAGATGACGGCTAGATGATTCACTCTAAAGACCCCGTAGCTCCTTCGCCAGCTCTCTTCTCCGCTCTCTCGATTATTGCTTCAAGCTTCCCCCTCACTTCCTCAGGCAACGGCTCAGGGGCATGGGTCTCTAAGATCTCCCTCACCCTCTCATTAGCCCTCTGGCCGAGAGTCTTTTTGCCCTTCTCCACCCAGGTCTCATAGTTGTTCCGATCCATTAGCTTGGGGAACCAATTCTCCCTGAAGTGAAGGAGTGTGTGATCTTGCGCCAGGAAGTGTCCACCCGGCCCCACCGCGTCAATGACGTCCAAAGCAAGGGTCTGCTCAGTGATCTCTATCCCTTTCGTGATTCGCTTTGCCATGCCGATGACCTCGTTACTAGTCACCAACTGCTCGAAGGAACCGGTAATGCCCGATTCGATATAGCCCACATCGTGAACGAGATTCTGACCGCTCAAAGTCGCCACAAGTGTGTTCATTGCTGCCTCCAAAGCAGCTTGCCCATCGAACACCTTGGAATCCGAGCACCCTGCATAGCCCCATACGGGCAAACCATAGTGGTGGGCCAGTTCAGCCCAGGCAGCGACAGATAGCATGAATTCTGGCGCAGCATAGGATGGCGACGTGGTGGCCATGTCCATGAGGAGAGCGCACCCACCGTAGATCACAGGTGTCCCCTCCCTCTTCAGTTGCGCTATCACCAGCCCGCTCAAAGCTTCCGCGTTTCCCTGTGCCAAAGCCCCAGCAATAGTCACCGGGCTCGTGGCCCCGCTCACCTGACCCGGGGTCCACACAGTTGGCAGCCCCTTGCTGGCGATGTATAGAAGCTTCTCGGTTGCTTCCAGGGCGAGCTGGAGAGGAGAAATGGGCTCAAGGTAAAGTACGATAAATGGATTGTAACGCAGGGCCTCTGGCCCGCCAGCCACCGCCTCTGCCATCTCCACGATATCCTTGAGATTCTCCAAATCCCAAGCAGTGAACACGATGGGCTTCTTGGTGTTATTCACCATCGCTTCAAAATGGTGCAAATCCGAGATAGACTCCGTCACGTCACGAGCAATACCCATGCACATCACGAAGTCTATATTGGACAGGTAATCGCAAACCTTGGCTACCCCGGCAACATCGGCCTTTTTGGGCACCCTCCTCTCGCCGGTGTAGGGATCAATGACTTTGGGGGTATCGGAGCCTGTTCCATAGTAACTCCTCCTGCGCTCCAAGTACATGGCCGGGCTAGCATCCCGGTTGCAAATCACCACCTGAGAGGGAGCAACCCGTATTGCCCACTCCACCAATCCAGGAGGAATCCTTACCCTACTCCCGTCTATCTTTGCCCCTGCGGCTCTCAATAACTCGCGAGCCTCTCCTGCCAGTACCTCCACCCCTGTTCGGCGCAAGATCTCCAAAGCGGCCGAGTGTAACTCCTCCAATTGGCTCTCAGAGAGTACCTTGAGCTGAAGGCTCTGCAGTACAGTGTAGTTGCTTCTCATAAACCAAACCTCCTTGATAGTTACGTGAGTGTGAAGTAGATCTTCATATCCTCCTAGCTAGTTGTGCTGAAATCGTCCTCTCTTCCCGAGACGCACTGCCGGCTAATTCATCTAATACTGTGTGGCCTCACCCCCTTTCTTAATCCCGTTTCCGTTCCAGGCATCGACGCGTACAAAATGACAACCTGTGCGGTTAACCACTCACCCTCCCGCAGGTTCGGGAGCAACTCTGGCTAGAAACGCATCATGGAGTCGAGTTCGAGCTACAAACTGACATGATTGCCTAACCTGCGGGAGGGTTGTCGGCCTCAATCGCACAGGTCGAAAATGACCCGGGCAAATTGCGGAGGATCCGTGCCTTTCCGTTCAGCCGCCGGCATAGACAGGTATGAAGCTAACCGAATCACCATCGTGCAACGTCACATTCAAATTGGTCAACGGGGTGAGTAAGCGCCCGTTGTGGGTAATCAGCACCTGACCGTGCAGTCTATCATCTTGCGTATCGTAAATACACTCTGCAAAGCCCTTGTAGCGCTCAGCCAACTGGCTCAGCAGTGCCTGCAGCGAAGCGCCTGAGGGCAGCTCTTCTTTCAGCAACAAAGGGCCGTGTTGCATGGGAGTAATACGTCTGCTGAACCAAGCAAAGATCTCAACCTGGACTTGCATCCGATTGATCCCTCGCTCTCCACACTTTCCCCTGCCTGGCCGCTGTATGCATCAGTCCAAATCGGGTATCAACTCAGCTAAACCCAGGCGCTGCAACGTCTCAGGTAGTGGTTTGCCGTTCTCAGCATCCCAGCCCATCCTCTCCCAGTAGTCTCGTTTCATCCCGTCAAAATGCTCCGCAATGCCTTTACCAGCAGCCGGCCCATCCACGGGCGTCGATTTGTACCTCGGCGCCGGCGCCTCTGACGCCGGATCTAGACCATGCCGTAAGTTGAAGACGCGCAATTGGGTTATTATGCGGTGTCCTATATCCACTACGTCATCCTTGCTGATTTCCCAACCCGTGACAGCATTGAAGCTACCCAGCATTGCCAAAGGATCGCTCAAACAGAAGCGACAGGCCCCTAGACAGTCTTCAAACTGACGCCAAGCGCCAGAATATGCATTGATTCTCGGAACTTGCTCCGGTGAAAAAGCATCCGTAAACTCGGGCGCATCTGGTAGTAGCCCGGGAGGGAAACCGGTGGCCTCAATAGTGCTGGTGGTCGACGCGCATGTATCCAGCAATTCAACCCAACGAGCTCTGTGGTCATGACCTCGGGGGGTGGCTCCTTTGAGGGTGTAAACGCCCAGATTGGGCGCTTCTCCCCCCACTCTGGCCGAAGCCCGCATCACACCCTCGGCCAACCAATCGCCACAGCCCTCACGATTAGCAATCTTGTGCAAAAGATGCTCGACTGCCTCCACGTTGCCCCACGTCATGTTTAAACCGTCCAAGTCATTTTGAGTTATGAGGCCCTTCTCGTAGCACTCCATTAACCACCCCATTACCCAACCGGACTCGTTGACGTCAAGCCCCAGACGGTCTGTGAGGTTTGACAGCATAACTATCGCCCCCAAATCACTTTGACCAATCTGAGGTCCCCAAGCAGCCAGGGCTTCGTACTCAGGCTCCTCTCCTTCCAAACCAACGTATGGCCCCTCGGTGACCTTGACCATCTTGACATGAGCCAGACGACACGCCCAGCAGGGATGCTCGCTGATCTCAAAGTGCGTGCGCATGTACTCACCGCTTATCTTCTCGTACTCGGGGAACAAATTGGTAGTATAGTTCCTAACGGGTAGGAGACCTGCAGCATGGACACTGGGTATTGCACCGCCCGTCCCGAGTGTGTAGAGCTCGCCGCCAGCGAACTCAGTAGAAGCGTCCTCAAAGAGCCTGTCTACTGCCTGAGTTAGACGATCGCGGTCGTGCACAAGAACTCGGCGAGAACCGCGAGCCACAGCGATAGCTTTCAGTCTCTTCGCTCCCAGTACTGCTCCTATGCCATTGTGGGCAGCAACATGTCCCTTGTCACCGGCCAGGCTAGCAAAACGAACCAGGTTCTCACCGGCAGGGCCAATGCTATGTACACTCACTTGATGCTCCTGAACCCCCAACTCTTCCGCAATCGCAGCTTCCGTCTCCCAGGTATCCTTGCCCAGCAAGTGCCGAGCATCGCGCAGTTCAGCCTCTCCCTCGTGAATGTAAAGATAACACCACTCAGAAGCAGCTCCCTCGATAATCACCGCATCGAAGCCGGAGAGCTTGAGGAAAGCGCCGAGGAATCCATTCGCTTGGCTCGCCCCAGCCACGTTCGTCATCGGCCCCTTGAAAACCACTGAGTACGTGCCCCCGCCTACCTTGGTACCACCCAGAGGGCCGGAGGCCAGGATGACGCGGTTATCGGGATCATCCCATTCCACGCCGGGCGGCACTTCGTCATAGAGGAACTTAGCGCCGAGACCGGTGCCGCCGACCCATTTGCGCGCAAAACCTGCTGCAATGTCTTGTTTAGTGATATTGTCACTGCTCAAGTCTATGCGTAGGAGCTTTCCCATATATCCGTACAGTTGTTCTGTCATCTCCAAACCTCCAAGGTCTTCTAGATTTCGAATATCTTCAGTCAATCTGAAGCTTGAACCAGCGAATGTTAGAGACACAGTCCTCGTAACACCAGAAAGCGACAAAGATTGTTCCGTCGGGCAGGCGCGTGATACAGGGTGCACCAAACTTCAGTGCCTGGAAATCCTTCAATGTATTTTCGGATGTACCTGTCAGTCCAATGGTCCGTGCTCCCCACAGTGGTTCGCAGGAGTCGTTGACCCATTCATTGCCTTCCAGGTGGGATAGATTGACCCACAGGCCCGGCTCGTCCATGCGGCGATACGCGCAGAGGATATGCCCATCGGCTACGATGAAAGGAGTCAAAGTCTGGCCCAGCAGTCCAGTGGAATTGGGCAACGACCAGGTCTTGCCTCCATCTTGACTGATCGCGTACTGATTGGGATGGTCCTTGGAAGAAACAATATCGTGGGCCCAGGCCACTGCCAGCAGCCGACTGTCAGGCAATTCCACTATCTTGGATTCCCAATAGCACACTTGCTGCTCAGGGTCCCTCATGACATCCACGTATTCTGGCCAGGTCTGCCCACGGTCATGGGAGACGAAAGCCGCCATTTTCAACCCATTGGGGCAGTACCCATCCCATCCGGGCCAAGTATGAGTAGGTAGGATCCAGCGCCCGTCACTCAGCGGTGTGACGGGGCAGCAAAGCTCGAACGATGGGCCTACCAGCGGAGGCGTCAATGCTTCCGGTTCGGTCCAGGTGTGTCCATAGTCGTGCGACCGCAACATCATGAGTTCGGTCGGCACCATTCCCATAGTCTCAGGGTTAATAACTTGATCCGGGTGATCAGTGCGATCCCTACGCGACATGAACACGACTACTTCTCCGTCTGGCAGGGCAGTGGTTCGAGAATGATCTGTAGTCAAGCGATCTGTGGTGCCAGGGTAGATGGGCCCTTCTAGTTGCCAGGTTTCGCCATTGTCTGCGGAACGGGCAACATATGTGTGCATATGGGGAGACTCAAACGCCTCGCCTAATACGATGGTGGACAACAACTCTCCATTTGCCATCAGAACAACGGACGGAAAATAGGCATGCACACTGTAAACATTAGGTTTTGGATTTCTATAGATAAGGCCCGTTCCAGTTTTCTTGATTCTTAGGACTGTCGTGGACATTTGTTAGTCTCCTTCCCTTGGCCTTGTTGGAAACGTTGCACATACTCTGCGAAATGACCGATTGCGCCAAAAACGTCACACTGCTAATCCGCTTAAAACCCAAGGTATACACCTACATACAGGCGATGCTAGCCAGGGTAGCTAACAGATGTGTCATCACTGCCAACCCTGTCTGTAGATGGGCCTTGGCTGTCGCTCGCAGGCAACGCCCCTCTTTGGCCGTCAGGTGATAGTGGGCAGCGCCGATTTCTCCGATAACCCCTGGACGAATGTCCGTGCCAGCTATCCCCTGCCGGATCTCGCAGACCAGTTCCTCTGCCAACTCGTCTGTCGGCCAGTAGTTGATATCGTCGTCCATGTAAGAGTCCCGATACCACCCGCAGCCAGCGACAATGTGTAACCCCGTGACCTCGGCAATGCGCTTGACCGCCTGGATATCCCGCCCATGTTTCGCACAGTGAGTTCAACCAGACTAGGACTGCCAACAGCCTGGAAAACCTGGAGTCCCCTATCATAAGGTCAGTATGTCGCACCGGGTCGATAATGGCATCCTCGCCGGCAACCGTTCTCCCTCCTGGCCAGATTGTTAGGTCAATGAAGATATGCTCGTGGGGCAACGTGATGCCCAGATCATCAGGGGCAATCGGGCCAAGAACGGTGATCACATGTGCCATCGTTCTAATGCCCCTTTCGTTTTCTCGTCTTGACTCGTTACTCCACTATCGGCCAGGCTGGTAGTATTGGGGCACCGATACGCTGCACGAGCGCGGCCCCAGCGGCGTCAACACGGCGATAGGCCTCGCGGGCATCCACACGCGTGAACTCACCGTGGTCAAAGATCGCCTCCCCATTGACGAAGACTGTATCCACGGTTTGAGACAATGACGCGTAGATCAGATTGGACACCGGATCGTAGCGTGGATGAGACTCTGGCCGGTCGATCCTATGGATGACAAGATCGGCCTTCTTCCCTATTTCCAAGGAGCCTACTTCATCCTCTATTCCAAGGGCTTGGGCGCCGTGTATAGTGGCCATCTCTAACGCTGACTCTGCCGTAATCATCGGCAACTGACCTCTGACTTCTTTGAACATCATAGCCACAAGGTAAGCCGCTCGCGCAATGTCGTGTTTCCCAGATGGTCCGTCCGAACCCAAGGCCACTGGGATGCCGGCGGCTAGCATTTCAGGGAAGCGGCCCACCCGTAGCGCGCCCCCGGCGCATCGAGCTGATTCGGCAGGGCAATGCACTACACAGGCGCCAGACCTTGCAACTAGCTCGATCTCCCGCTCTTCGACCCAAATCATGTGAACGAGTGTGAGATTGGGGGACAGGATGCCCAAATCGGCCAGGTGTTCGACGGGACGCTTCCCATACCGCTCGAGACTTTGGGTCACTTCACCCTCGTCCCAGGACTGGTGCATAATCATGGGTACACCATATTGGTCGGCCAAAGACTTGGCTTCGAGGAGCAGTCGATCCGAGGCGTAGCCCCTTCCTGTCAGTGTCACGGCGCAACGGATGCGTTGGTCGGAACGATAGGGGTAGCGTTCCAGTTGCTGCGTCAGTTTGTTGATACACTCTTCCGTTGATGTGAAGAAACGATCTACAGCCATGGGTACGTCAGCCACCTTATAGCCAGGTATGGCACGCATGCCCACCTCGTCAATGGCTCTAGCCGTCGCCGTCAACTCAAAAGAGGTTCCCGTATCGGCGTATGTGGTCGTACCACTCGCTACCATCTCCAAGCACGACAACAGTGTGCTGAGATATTCCTCTTCTGAGGTTACCGTCGCGTAGAATGGATACTTGATGTCACGCCAGGCTCGGCCCGGGTCAATGTTTTCTGGTATGAGCGCACGCGTCATATCGCTGATGGTATGTACGTGGGCATCAATGAAACCAGGATGGACTAGGGCGCCAGCCAGGTCGCGCACACCTGCGGCCTCCACGTTTGGCGCCACCTCCCGGTCGGGACCAATGGCAACGATTCGCCCTTCTCCAATCGCGATAGAGCCATCGACAAGTATGTGACGAGCTATGTCCATTGTAAGTAGCAGCCCATGTCGGAGCAGGAGATCCGCTGTAATCCTCTCATTGCCCAAAGGCGACCTCCTCGGTTTGGCTTCTAGAAATCGGTCCCCAGTCTTGTTTAACGAGACACGTTCTCGCTCTCGCTAGTCGCAGGATCGCGAAACAATTCGGCCATATGTCTCAAGGTTTGTACTCCAAGAACTCCGGCACAGTCTCAGCAATAGCTCGTTTCAGTTCTGCAAAATCCTCATCGGTCAACGGGCGGTTTGGCTTGCGCGTGCGACGGTTGCCAGGCAGCCAGCCGCCCATCTCCGCAAAAGCTTTGTCCAACGCCGGGGATGTGTAACCTTTCTGCTTCAGAGGTTTCACTGCCTTGATCACCCATTTGGTGAGTCGTTGGGAGATAGCGATCGCCTGCTGATGGTGACCACCGAGACACATCTGGTAATATTCATGGAGAAACCTCGGGTTCATCATGAACCACGACGTATAAATTCCTCTGCGCCCGAACAGATGCGCCAGCGCGAAGAGGTGCTCACCGACAAAGTGGTTCATTTCGGGAGCAAGGATGACCAGTTCCATAGATAGTCTCGCAATGGCATGATTGCTTTCGAGCCAATCGAGGTCGGTACTTGTGGCAGGATGCGAGCATAATCAGGACCATAGATCTTCTGTACCGCAACGCGGTAGTCGCCACTGAAGACGATCACCAGGGTGAAGTAAGAATCGCAACTCTGGATACTTACCCCCTCAGTTGATCTGCATCGTCGGGTCAAGGGCGTCACGGACTCCGTCCCCAACGAAGTTTATTGCCAATACGGCTATCAGGATAGCGAAACCTGGTGGAATCCAGAGCCACAGCATATCTTGGAGCACAGTCAGAGACTGTGCCTCGTTCAACATCTTCCCCCAACTAGACATGGGGGGCTTCACGCCCATTCCCAGGAAGCTCAAGGCGGCTTCCTGTAAGATAGCCGCGCCCGCCCCGAATGTTGCCGACACGACGATTGGTGCGCTGACGTTGGGCAAGATGTGGTTGAAGAGCAGATGTCGGTCCTTTACACCCATAGAGTGTACAGCCATAATAAAATCGGCCTCTTTTATCACCAATACCTGAGCCCTGACGAGCCGGCAAACCTGTGGCCATGAGACGAACCCAATCACCAGCATCGCGTTCCATATGCTTGGTCCCACAATGGCTACCAACACAACGACTATCACTACGGGCGGGAAGGTAAACACGGCGTCTGCAAAGCGCGTGATCAGGTTGTCTATCAAACCGCCGTAGTAACCCGCAGCTATTCCCAGGACGGTACCCAGGAGCGTCGAAATCCAAACCGACACCAATCCTACTGCGAGTGAGGTACGCGCCCCATAGACCAGGCGGGCCCACACATCCCGTCCTTTGAGGTCCGTGCCCAGAATGTGATCCCTGCACGGAGCCTTCAGGACGCTCCTGAGGTCAATCGAGTACGGATCTTTCAGCGAGACAACAGGCGCCAGGATGGCAATCAGCACCAGGATCGTGAGTACACTCAGGCCTATCATGGCCAGTTTGTGTCTACAGAATCGTCGCAGAGCCTGTTGCCATAGAGATTGCGATGCTCTCTGTGTGGCGGAGAATAGGCGATCGGTTCCAGTGAACGAAGTGCCCATTCGTGTTCCCTCAGTCTTTGTCAATACTCCACCTCGCCCCCGGTTACTTCCTGTCCGACAACATCAAGACGATCGCTTCCACGCGTGTTGTCGTCCCTCGTCCACACCCGATATCGCGTGGCATGGCTCCAAGGACGCTTTAGTACCTGACCCTGGGGTCCGCATAGGCATACACGACATCTGCGATCAGATTACCCAGAAACACCAAGATGGCAATGATCAGTGTGATGCCCATCAGTAATGTGTAGTCCCGTGTGCGTACCGAATCCACGAGCAACCGGCCCATGCCAGGCCAGGCAAATACGGTCTCTGTGATCACCGCACCTGAAAACAATCGGGGTAGAGTAAGTCCCATAAGGGTAATAATGGGCATCAGAGCATTGGGTAATGCGTGCCTTAGGATGACCCAGCGCTCCTTCAATCCCTTGCCCCGCGCCGTCCGGAGATAATCCAGCCCCAGCACCTCCAGCACACTGGCGCGCGTGTAACGCGCGTAGGTGGCAGCAGATGCTAACCCCAGCACCGTTGCTGGCATGATGAGGTGCGCCAACGCGTCTGCCAGCGTATCCGTCTCCGCTAAGGAGGACATGCCTGCTGTGGGTAGTACCTTCAGCCTCAACGAGAATATGAAAATCCCCAGCATTCCCAGAAAGAACACCGGAATGGATAACCCAAGGAAAGACGAAACCGTCACCACATAGTCCAATACCGAGTATTGCCTGATGGCGGAGACGATGCCCACAGGCACCCCGATGGCAACGGCAAGCAGGAACCCGGCCAGCGTCAAACGTAAAGTGGCGCCACACCGCTGGGCGATGCGTGCCAGGACAGATTGGCCGGTGAAGTCTGAATAGCCTAGGTTCCCACGCAACACCTCTTTCAGCCAGATTAGGTAACGCACTGGCAGAGGCTTGTTAAGTCCCAACCGCTCCCGGGTGGCCTGGAGAAACTCCTCATCAAACCCAGACGACATAGGATCGATCAAAGCAGTGACTGGGTCACCCGGCGCCAGATTGATGAATGTATAGATCAGAAATGTCACAAGGATGAACGTCGGAATGGTGATAAGAAACCTACGTAGTATGAATTGACCCATCAGATCCTCCAAGCGCATCGTTGAAGATATTCATCCCGCGCCTTTTCAGGCCACATGCTTATCTATTGCACGACAGGCCAGCCAAGGCTGACCAGCAACTCTCGCAGCTCGGCCATCTCTTCCCCGCTCAGGGGCAGCGATGGCGGGCGCGAGACTCCCATAGGATACCCCATGAGGGCCATCATCCCCTTCTTCACACGGGCTAGCCCTCCCGATTGCCGGGTAACCTTACTGTGAAACTGCCACACCGGGGTAAAGACTCGGTCAAACAGAGTCTTGGCCTCGTCGTACTGCCCGCTCTCCAACAGCTCCCAGACCTGCAGATCGTGCCGCGGGTAGACATCGGCAGTGTGGCTGATATAACCTCGGGCGCCCAGCTTATGGGTGTACGCCACTTTCTTGCTGTTATCAATGACGTTGAAGATGTGGGCAAACTTCTGCATATCCTCATACTTGATGCCCGACGGAAACGGGATAGCTGCTGCGCCCCACTTGATAGCTACCACATGCTCAAAGTCGGCCATCTTGAGAAAGGTCTCCGGGGCGATGCTGCCATGGCGCAGCCAGTGGGTGTTATAGATCATGATCCCAATGTCAATGGCTTCGGAGATGGCTTCGAAGTGGCGCAGGATGTCGTCCTGGGTTGGTGCGCTGAAGATGGGGGGAGATATCTGTAACCCGATAGCCCCCAGGTCCTGAGCCCGTTTGGCATCCTCGATGGCGCGTACGGTGTCCTTGTAGTGGATAGCACACTCCACCGCCGCCTTGCCCTTTGCTGCCTGCACCACTGTCCGCAGGAGATGGGGCCACTCATCTTCTCGCAGCATGGGGCCCTCACCCATGGCTGCACCCACCTTGATCACCGCCTTCCCAGCAACCAAGCCGTTCTGCACCCAGTACTGGGTGACAGCCGCCATCCGCCCGTAGTCCACCTCGAACTGGTCATCGAACGGGGTGGACACCGCGGCCATGGGTCCCTGCATCAGTTTTTTGAGTTCGTCGCGTGCCATAGCATCTCTCCTAATCATAAAGGGTGTTGACTCCACCCCGACACTCGGACCATCTCTGGGGAGGGTAAGATGGGCTGCCGCGGCAAGCGCGGCAGCCCATCCCTGCACCGATTTCTATTGCTTCAGCATCCAGTTATGAACGTCCCGGAATCGGGCTAAGTGGTTAGTATTGGGATCCCACTCTGCATCCATGCCCACAAGCCGTGTGCTGATCGCCGACATGTAGGTCGGAGCAGCGAACCAAACGATGGGTACTTCCTCGTTCTGAATCTTCACTGCCTCCTTGTAGAGCGGAGCACGATCCTCGATCTTCGTCAGTTGGGCTGCCTCCAGGATCAGTGCATCCCACTCGGTGTTGCACCAGCGCTGGTGGCCACGCCCTCCCTTGGTGAACCAGTAGTCACAGCCGTATCTTGGGAGCCAATCGTTAGGATCCCAGAACCCCCCCGCACCGGCTTGCAAGAGGTCCCACTCACCGGATGTACTTACCTCGATCCAACGCTGAACGTCCATTGAGGTCACGTCCACCTTCATCCCGATGTCCCTGAGATTCGCCTGTGCGATTTCAGCGAAGGCGCCGCGCAGCTTGTTGCCGGGGTAGTAGAAATAGCGCACCACGTAGTCGAAATCCCAACCGGCTTCCTCCAGCAACTGCCTGGCCTTGTCCGGGTTGTACTCGTACAGGTTCAACTCGGATTCAGGCGGCAGAGCCCACCCAGGCTGGATGGGGATGCTGGGGATGGTGCGGCCATGTCCACCCAACACGGATTCCACGTAGCCCTCGCGATCAAGGGCGTAATACAGTGCCTGACGCGTCCGCTTGTCGGCGAACACGCCCTCGCAGTTCGGCGCTACGAACCACGGCCACGTGTCATTGGACCTCTCCAGGACTGTGACGTTGGGCAGAGCGTCCATGCGGTCGTAGTCGGTGGCTGGGAGGTCTATGATATAGTCAATCTCACCCCGCTCCAGCATGGCCAGGCCGGTGTCCACGTTGGCGATGCGGGCGATGATCTTCTCGATGTGCGGCTTGCCCAAGTAATAGTCGTCAAATCGCTCGAAGGTCATGTGATCGTCCTCAACCCACTCTACGAGCTTGAACGGGCCAAGTCCGACGAAGTCCCTGGCCTCCTCGCTCTTGCCCATGTCCTCGGGCTTCATGTGCTCGAAACGATGAGCCGGGACGACAGAGGCAAAGGCTGTGTTGACGAAGAGGAGCGCGAAGCTGGGGTTGCGCTCCTTCAGGGTAAACCTGATGGTGTACTCATCCACCATCTCAAGGCCAGGTATGTCATCTGCCTCGCCGTTCCAGAACTCCTCCGCGCCTACGATGCCAAACCACCGCGTGTAGTCCTGTGGCGTTGCCTCGGGGGTCAAGTTGAGCTTGAGGGTGAACACCACATCCTTGGCTGTGAACGGTTCGCCGTCGTGCCACTTGACATCATTGCGCAGATGTAGCGTGTACACCAGGCCGTCGTCTGAGATGTCGAGGCTGTCGGCCATACGCGGCGTGATCAACCCGTCGGACTCCTGCCAAAGCAACTGGTCGTGGGCCAACTGGTAAATCCAAAGGGTCTCCCGTCCGCGGTTGTAGATGGGCCAGATCCCAGGTGCGCTGGCCTCGAAGAGCACGTATAGTGTACCTCCCTCCTTGGCCTCTGTCTCCGGGGTTGGGGTGGGCGGTGGCAGCGGCGTGGGCGTCACCACGACTTGCACCTCTTTCTCGACCTCAACGGTCTTGACGACCTCCTTCTCGACCACCACTTCCTTCTCCACCTCAATGGTGACCGGGACCTCCTTCTCGACCACCACTTCCTTCTCCACCTCAATGGTGACCGGGACCTGTTTCTCGACGACGACCTCCTTCTCGACCACCTCTGGGGTGGGCGTAGCGCAGGCGGTCAAGAAGCTGGCCAGTACGGCCACAAGCATTAGCAAACTGGCTAACCTTTTCATTACTTACTCTTCTCCTTTTTAAGATTTGACTGGCGACGCTCTCATCGAGCGTCTGGGCTGTTAAACGACGAGATGGCTCGATCTATCACCTCCTCTCATGAGCTTCAGCTACTGTGAGCTACGGCCCTGCGTCAAAAACCTCTACTTCGGCCCACACCCTATCATCAGTGGTTGCATTATCGATGCCGGCGGTGGGAAACGCGCTCGATCGAACGTCCTCTCTATACCGAGCAAAAGCCCGGCTGATGAAGCTTCTTGCCCTCACTATGACTTCTGTTTTGACGGCTGCCCTATCCACTGTATTCGGAGAATAGCACTCAGCATAAGATATCTCTAACAATGACAGCTTTACCTTCTTGCTGAGATTTGAGAGCAGCAACGATAACGGCTAAAGCTCTGACTGCTTCTCTTCCACCTACCTCGGGGGCTTTTTCCGTCCGAATGCAGCATCCAAATTCCTCTATTTCCTCAAGTACCATACTACTCATATCGCTTTCGGGCAGGGGAATCTTTTCTCGCCCGGCTTCTCGTATCAATGTCAGTCCGGTGTCTTTGTCGAAGTGTACTGATGCCTCACTGCATCGTAGCGTGATCTGGTAGTATGGGTGATCCACAGCATAACTAGACGAGATATATCCAAGGACGCCACCTTCGAATTCCAGCATGGTTCCCGTCAAATCATCAATAGGAGCCTGAATGAAGCGATGTCTTTGCCAGGCAAGTACTTGCTCGACGGGTCCAAGCAAGTATTGTAATGTATCGGCAGGGTGAATAGCTAATTGCATTAGAGGACCGCCAGGACACCGCTCTCTACTCCACCGCCATTCTCCCCGGGAAAGTTGGTATCCCCTGCCTGAAGATAACGTAGATTCCAATGTGATAGGCGTCCCGAGCTCTCCACAGTCTAGCATAGATTTAATTCGACGGATCGCTGGATCACGTCGAAGCTGGTGACCAACAGCCAGGGTTACATTGGCTTGTTTACAAGCGGCAATCATTTCAATAGCATCGTCCAGTGTGTTAGCAATGGGCTTGTCAACCAGGACTGATTTGCCATGCCTGGCGGCAACTACCGCTTGTTCCCGATGAACGTCGTTGGGCGTCACCAGAACGACGCCTTCAACAGAGGGATCTTCCAAGATTGTTTCATAAGAGGGAGCGGGCCGGCTGCTGTACTTCTCGGCAAACGCTAGTCGCCTACTTTCTGTGCGGCTGTACACCCAGACCCAATCAATCTTGGGGCTGGCTAGTGTCGCGTTCATGATAGCTTGTCCCCACTTTCCTAAACCAACCAGGGCCAGCCGTACTGGTGCTTCCATTTCGCTCTTTTCCTTTTTGAGACTTGACTGGCGACGCCCTCAGTGAGCGCCAGGGCTGTTAAACAACGAGATTGCTCGATTGACCACCTCCTTTCGCAATCGAGCTTTCCCGGAAAGTGCTCGGAGCCCCGTCCCCGGGGCGACTCTTGCAGGGTGACTTCGCTGGCGACGCCCCCGGGGACGGGGGCTGAGAGCATTTTCAAGGACTTTCCGGAAGATCTCATTCCTTCAGTATCACGTCCCGTTGGGTTCTATGATGGATGGCTTCGATGGTCTGGCTAGGCTTTCACCTTGGCCCATACCTCGTCATCAAAGGTCGCATTAACGATGTCTGGGGTGGGAAACGCGCCCGATCGAACGTCCTTCTTGAACTGACCGAAAGCCTGAGTGATGTCAGCGTAAAAGTTCGCATACCTCGTCACGGTCTCGACGCGATTCTCCGGGCCAAACATCCCCAGCAGATCATGTGCGCCTTCTATGTATCCATCACAGCCGGGGCCAGAACCAGATCCAATCGTCGGGATCGAGATGGTGTCGGTAATCAGCTTCGCCAGGCGACTAGGCACGCGATTGAACATGAGGCTGAAACAGCCGGCCTGTTCCAGGGCTTCCGCCTCTTTCAACATCTGTATCGCAGCCTCTGCTGTCTTCTCCGATTCGTCCTGCAATTGACTCCCTAGCTTCGAAGGGAGTTGCATAAGAAAGCCGATTTCGGCCATAACGGGTATACCTGCATCTACGATGGCTTTCACTGTCTCCGCCATCTCGACACCACCCTCCAATTTTATGGCATCCATACCGGCTTCCTTCAGAAAACGGCCGGCGTTCGCAATGGCATCCTGCTTGCCGGTCTGATAGGACATGAAGGGCATATCTCCGATCAACAGAGCGCGCTTGGCCCCTCTGCTCAAGGCCTTGGCGTGATGGATCATCTCGTCCATGGTCACCGGCAGCGGCGAGTCCAGGCCCATGAACAAAATCCCCAACGAGTCTCCTACCAGGATCATGTCCACGCCTGCCTCATCCAGAAATCGTGCAAACAGGACGTCATAGCAAATCGACATGGCGATCTTTTCGCCACATTTGGCCATCCCTTGGATATCCAAAACGGTCAACTTCTCTGTCCTAGACATACTACTTTCCCCTTTTCTCAGGTTCAGTCATCGGCCTTGCCAGCGGATCCAAATATTTCCAAGTAGTCAGCCACCACCCGTTGGATGGCCTTTCGTTGGGCAACCAGCGACTCACGATAAGGGGTCCCCTCATTCAACGCCTCTCTGAGCGCCACTTGGCCCGCCTGAGCAAGTGTGGCCCCAATGTTGATCTTGGTCAGTCCCAGAGCAATGGCCTTCCTCCATGACTCCGCCGTCGTGCCATCGCCTCCGTGGGCCACCAGCGGAAGATCGGTGACCTCCCGGATCCGTTTCAAATGCTCGAAGTCGAGGACCTGCTCCTCGTCAGGAATGCCGTGGGTAGTGCCGAATGCGATGGCTAACACGTCAATCCCTGTTTCAGCCACAAAATGCGCGACCTCATCCGGCTTGGTGTATCGGGCAATTCGGTACTCCACGTCCCCATAGTCTGCTGCCGTTCCGACAATGCCCAATTCGCCCTCGACTCCCACACCCACGGCATGGGCTAATCTCACGGCCTCTTTTACCATCCGCACGTTTTCTTCGTACGCTAAAGCCGAGGAGTCCATCATCACGTCCGTGAAGCCACAGCGAATCGCCCGCACGATGCCCTCGAGGGTCTCGCCGTGGTCGAATTGCAGGGCCACGGGGATGGGGAGCCGATGGGCCGAATCTCTCATCAAGGCCACAAGTGGCTCCATGTCGAACAACGGTATGAAGACCTCCGGAAAGGCCAGAATCACCGGCGAGTGTTTCTCCACAGCAGCGTCGAGGACAGCCTGGACGATAAGTGAGTCGTGTACTACGAACAAGCCCACTGCATATTTTCCGTTCGTGGCTTTGTCGAG
The DNA here is from genome assembly GCA_964390805.1 of uncultured Anaerolineae bacterium. GTDB lineage: Bacteria > Chloroflexota > Anaerolineae > VGOG01 > VGOG01 > CAYMKL01. The sequence goes on from CAYMKL010000036.1 coordinate 26,669, forward strand.
AAGAGGCACCATTGATACTAGTGACATATTTGTAACCCTCCTTGCCTAGATGTGTTCACACGCTATCAGGGTGTCAGGCTAAACAATTCGTTCTTTGCATCTGTATGGACAATCTTCGAATAATGGAGTGTCTTGCACTCTCCGTCGGCTCCAATGGCCGTCGGCACACGAACCGCGAACTCGGCTTTACTGAAATCTTGGAACATGACGTATGCCAGTTCCAGACGAGAGATCAGTGGCATGCTTGTCGAGGCGAAATCCGGATACAGGACTGGGCCAACATCTGGCTGAAAGCCCTTGGTCCGGGGAAGCACATTGATGTATATCATTGGAAACTCAATGGCAGCGCCCCAATGACGGTCCGCATCCCAGATCGTTGTCCGACCAACTATCGGTTCAAAGGCCAGGGTAGCCTTGATGATATCGTCACGGGTCTCCAAGACGCGGGCTTGGGCCATCGGAAGAGAGAAGCGCACATCGGTGACGTAGACTTTTAGCCCGCTGAATGTGGTGGTCTCTTCCTGCAGACCTGCAATCTGCACCAGGTCCATATTATGCGAAGCAAACCTTTTTACAAGCTTGCGCTCGCGGTCCGTGAATATCATGCAGGCTTCGCTGGTGGGGATCTGGGCAATCCCACCTTCCTCTGGGTAGACGTGCTCGCCGATGCAAGCTTTGGCCAGAAAGAATTCATGATTCTTACCTGTTTCCTCGTTGGTCAGCTCACAGCGCGAGAGAATCTTGATGCGGCAATTGTTACGCTCCACACCTTCGCAAGCTGACGTGTAGAGGACGTAACAGTTGCGATAGTCGTGAATTCTCATGCAATCATGTCTCCAAATCCGTTGTCGAACCGCCAAGGGCTCGCATCTCTAGGTGCAGTGTGCTGCCCTCGGCGGAGATGATGATGGGCCTGCCGAAATCACTGTCGTTTCGCTTCGGATAGTCGCTCCGATAGTGCGGCCCTCGGCTCTCTACGCGCATCAGTGCCGCTTGGGCAATCGCCTCGGAGATGCGCAGTTGGTGGGGCAAACTGTACGCCAGCCTTAGCCCCTGTTGGCTACGCGGTTTTACTCGCGGCAGCAAGTCGGCCTCTATCTCTTCTAACCTGGAAAGCAAACGTTTCAAGCTCGAAGTGTCTTTCTCCACCACCATCTCTTCCCACATCGCTCGCTGTGCCGCTTTCTGAACTTCCTTAGGACTTGGGCCATCCGCCCGCGATGCTTCAGGGGTGGCTACATAGTGGTAGAATGGGGACACCACCTTGGCCCGATCTCGCCACTGAAGCGCCCGTGCCGCAGCATACTTGCCCGCCCGAGCACCGAAGACCTGGGTATCCGCGAACCGGTTACCGCCGACGCGGTTGGCACCGTGTGGCCCGCCCATCACCTCTCCACACGCAAAGAGGTTGGGGACAGCCGACTCGCACTCCGTGTTGATCAGCACCCCGCCATTGAAGGCATGTGGAGCGGGCATGATCTCCACCGGCGTGGACGCCATATCGAGCCCTCGCTCCATCATCCAATCAAAGTAGTCAGGCCGTTCCTGGCGCAAGGCGACGCGGTCGACTCCACGGAAATCACACCAGATCCCACCATTGGGGGAACCACGCCCAGCGTTTACCTCCGAGATCAGCGCGATGTCAAAATATCTTCCTATGGCATCCGACGAGAAAGGACTGTGCTTGGCCCTGGCCAGCACGCACTCCTCCACACTGATCTCAGGAGGTAGGTAATTGGGAAGGAAGTTCTCTCCGAGGGCATTGGTGAAATGGGGTATCTGGGAAATGTAGTTTCCGGCGAAGTTCAGGCCGCGGAATGGGGCCACCATCTTGAAGATGATCTGGTAGAATTCCATGTTCACCAGCTCGGCGCCGAGCTTCAGCGCCAACGCATGCCCATCGCCTGTGAGACCTGGCGTGTTGACGTGATACAGGAAAACGTTGTTTGGTCCTCCTGTCGCCAGTACAGTCGCCCCAGCCCTGACATTGAGCAGTTGCCCATCCGTCCCCAAGCACACCGCACCCACGCACGTGCCGTTTTCATCTGCCAACAGGTCCACCAGATGGGTGTGCTCCATTACCCGCACGCCCCGCTCGCGGATCAGACGCCGAAAGGCGTCTCGCATGTCTGGCAACCTGGCACGCCTGATTCGCAGAGGGCGACCGAAATCGGGTCGAATCTGTATGCGTTCTCCCTCAGCGCCCACGAATGGCAGGCCCCACTCAAACAGTTCTGACAAGCGCAGCGGAGCTTCCTGCACCAGAATCCGGGCCAAGCTCGGGTCGCACATGCCCATCGCAGCAGCCAGGATGTCTTGATAGTGTTGCTCGATCTCTGACTCGTTGGCGCCCGCAGCCATGCCGAGGGATAGATTGCCGGGGTAGAAGGTTGATGCATTGACGCCCAGCCGCGCAGAGGTGACAAGGGTCACATCCACGCCCTCGTCTCGGGCCGTGATCGCCGCCCGGCACCCAGCACCACCGCTTCCCAAGACAAGCACGTCGGTCTGCAAAGTCCTAGTGGCACCGATCCCAGACAAAGCTTCTGACATGATAAACACCCTCCAAGACAATCAGCAAGCACATCATAGAGAACGGCCATTACGGCGCCGCCCGGTCCGTGCCCTGACAGACTTCTAGTTAGCTACTCAGCCGCGAGGTAGTCGTACACGATCTCGCCATAGCTCTCTTCGTAGTCCACTACCAAAGTATAGCACTCCCCGAACTTGACTGGCTGGAGGGGCGCTAGATCCACATTGGCTGTCATGCCAAACTGAACTGTGCCTCCGCCACGGTAGCAAGATTTGATGGCAATAACATCCCCGCCAGTATTGCTGACCAACTGCTTAATCGCCGGTTCAGGGCCATCCGCACGGGGGATTACCTTCAGTCGGTAGTGGGGAGCAATGGGTGGAACTTCGCCAGGATCGATGGGCTCAAACATCTGGCCCGTCTGGGTGATCAGCGTCACGCCATCCTGAACCGTCTTGGTCACGAGCAAATTGTCGTGTCGTTCAATGAATATGTCACCTAGCTCCTTGGCTGCCCCCCAGCGCTCCCGCCCATGGGCCATTGATCTTGGGTTGCTGACGTAGATCAGCAGGTTGTAGAAGCAATGTACCTCCCGGAAGAACGCACCTACCACAATGCGATGGGCATGATAGGGACCGTAGCCCGCGATGAACTCCGCATCAAGGGAAGTCACTACGCACAGCCCATCGTGGTCTGGTTCAAGCGGTTCCGGAAGCAACGGCCTCAGCTTCTTTGGATCAGCTTGGAAAAAGAGGTGTTGCATCTGTACATTCTCATAGCGACTCAGAATTGCCGGATAGTAAGGATTGGTGGCCGGCATTGAGTGACCTTCGTCGTGCGCTAGACGTCTCCACATAGCACGCTTCCTCCTTTACTTTACTTATTTACCTTGTTACGAAGCTAGCTTCACTCAACGCAGAAGATGGTGTGCTTGGCGGGCATTACCTTGATACCACTATAGTGCTGCACCTGGCAGGGCTCGCGGTCGCCGTCTAGGATAGGTGTGGGTTGACGGATGACGAACTCTGCTCGATCAAAAGTATCGAAACGTGCTTCGTTCTTGGCCACTTCACGTCCGTCAAGATCGCTCGGGGTATGGATACTCGGGTCGTACCTTGCGTGCTGTCGCAGAATCGAGTGGTCGTCTGACGAAAAGATGGCGCACCAGTCACAGCTGGGTACTTTCAGGAGCTCCTCGTGCACATACATGTTTTCGCCCTTGCACGGCGCGACCAGAAAGAACTATGCAGTGGCGCCTCTACGTTCGTTGATCAATTCGCAACGGGCGTCCAGTTGGATGCGAGCCGTATTCTGAGTACGAGTTGTGACAAACCACAGAAACGACCTCGAGAAGTCGCACAGTTGCATCGCAACCCTCCCTTGACTCTGATGCCAACAGGCTAACCGGAAACTCTGCTAACCATTCTGTTCTGAATACAGCAAATGCGGAATAGGCTATTGACCTAACACCTTGTCGAAATCATCTCGGATCTCCCGGAATCCATCCTTGAGGATCCTGACCGCGGCCATACAAGAGAAGAACTGAGCTCCTTCTTCTTCGTGGAGTTTGGCAGCCCGCGCTGCGTCTTTTCCTATCGGCATGCCCCAGAACTTCCCAAGTTTCTTTGCCGTGGCACCAATCAATTGGCGAACCTCCTGCATTTGGGGGTGATCAAACTGAAGGGGGATACCTAAGGACTGCGACATATCAGCGGGACCAAAGAAGAGGCCATCAAGTCCGTCCATGCGAGCGATTTCGTCAATGATGTCCAGCGATTCCTTGTCCTCCACCTGAAAGATGACAAAGGTCTCACGCAAAGTCCAGGCCATATAATCCTGAATGGGGGCTAGGCCATATTTGGCGGCCGATTCACTGCCATCCATGCCGCGTAGCCCCACCGGTGCAAAGCGAGAGAACTTCAGGGCCCACTCAGCCTCGTCAGTAGTGCGGACGTGAGGCACAATGATGCCTGTCGCGCCGGCCTCAAAGGCCCGGAAGAATGAGTGATCCCCCTCTTTACGAACTCGTACCATCGGCTCCATGCCAGCAGCACGAGAAGCCAGGCTCATATTGAATACCTGATCGTAGGAGTAGTCTCCGTGTTCCATGTCGATCCAGACGCAATCGAAACCGATAAGGCCCATCATCTCTGGAATCTTGGGCGACGAGCACGGCGAGGGATTGCAACACAGCACGTACTTGCCAGCACGAATACGCTCCAGCACTCGGTTTGGTCGCAACGCAACCCGTTCTGCTCGCGTAAGGGCGGTCATCAGAATGATCTCCTTTGATAGCCTGGATGATTGTTTACATATATCCCAGCATTCGTAATCTCGCCATGGTCTTCTCTTTGTCCTGTCTTCTCCCTGCTCGTTCCACGGTGTTCTCCAAATCCTGTTCCCAGGCAGGAATATCGGTCAGCTTCCGGCTGGTGGACTTGGCTCCCAGGGAACGATATCCCTCTTCGTAAAGAGGACAATAGGGAATGTCGAAGTACAAGGTCGTGTCCCAGATATCTCTCTCGGTGAAATGAAGGATAGGGCGATAGCGAGTATGTGCCGGTGTTAATTCCGCTGCCTCTACATCGTCGTAGTATTCATCTTTGGTTCGGGCCTCTTGTTCATCCCACCGAAGGCCCTGAAACACTGCCTTCACGTTGTTGTCCTCAAGATAGGTGTTGAACACTACTGTCTTCATGAGGTGGTTCCCGACGTAGGATTCGGCTTCAAACGGGAATCTCTCGAGGTCAAAACCAATCCTCTTGATCTCTGCCTGATTTCTCTCGTTCAGGTCTGCTACCACAACTTCGGCGTCCAGCTCGTACCCCGCAGCCTTGATAACGTCCTCGTTCTCGCCCCAGTCGAGTTCGACATTCCACTCTTGGCTGTACTTGTCCAAAAGCTCTTCGATCTCTTCAAAGGCATCGCCTTCGTCAATGGTAAAGGCTCTTGGCAAGGGCAAATCGTTTTCCTGGCAGAACTGCCTGCAGATCCAAAGAGTTAACGTACTGTCCTTCCCGCCCGACCAGATAAGGCGCATTTCGTCTGGGTCGGAGCGATCATAGGCCATCTTGAAGATCTCTTCCGATTTCTCGATCTTCTGTTTGAGTTCCTCTACCCTCTTTTCATCCAGTTCGATCTTAGACATCTGTGCCCTCCTTTTCCTTATCTCTGCTCCCTGTTGATCCTGGGGCGCAACTTGCTCTTCATCTCCTCCGCCATGGGCGAAGTATTGATGATGTTGTTTTGCTCTTTGGGATCGGCCTGCAAATCGTACATCTCCGAGATATCCTCTTCCGCACGGTAAATAATCTTGAGGTCGTTTTCCCGATAGAAATACACTGGTCTGTCCGTATCCCTCACTCTATGGCCCAGTTTACCAATGGCCTCGCCATAGCAACCCTTCTGTGGATAGTCCTCCAGAGGGAGTAGGGACTGTCCCTGGAAACCGTCTGCGGAGTCCAGTCCGAAAAGATGTACCATGGTGGGCGATATATCCAGACCACTCACCAGGGTATCGCAGACTTGAGATTCGCCCTGGTTGTAAATCAGGAGAGGCGAGTCAATCAATTCCGCATACATCTTACCGTTATGAGATAGCCCCCCATGCTCTCCGAACTCATCACCATGATCGGTGGTGATCATCACAACGGATTCATCTAGCACGCCGTGTTTCTGGAGAATGTCGAAAAACATCCGGGTGTGATCATCGACCTCTCGAACGCAGGCCAGATAGAGCCTCCACAACAAGCTCACCGTTTCTGCATTGGAAACATCTCGCTTCAAGACAACCTCTTGGAATAGTGCAAGCATCTCGTCTTTGCCAAGGTGGATAGATGGATCAACGACATCTGAGTACTTCTTCTTAGGGATGTATGGCTCGTGGACATCCATATAGTGAGTCCACAGAAAGAAGGGCCTATAGTCATGGCTGCTGACGTGAGAAGAAAGCCACCTATCTACCATTTTGTTAATGGCGTCCCCTTTGACGAAAGGGCTGATGGGAGAAACTTCCTCTTCTTCCATGGAATCATAGAACTTGTTCCAACCCCTGTTCCATCCAAAGTATTCGCCCAGGTAGGGATTCGAATGAAATGCTGTGGCGGCTATCCCAGCCCGCTTGAGCACTCTCGATATGAGCGTCCTTTTCAGTGACAGGCTTTCTGTTCGCTTTTCTTCTTTCGCATGGTCGAAATAGTAGGATGAGGTTAGTATTCCTGGAAATGATGCCTGGGTATATGGGGCAACAGTTTGCGCTCTTGTGAACTTTATACTCTTTTCTGCGACTGAATCAATAAAGGGAGTCAGCCCGTCTTGATTGCCATAGCACCCAAGAACATCTTTTCTTAAGCAGTCTATTGTTAAAAGGATGACGTTCTTCATTTGAGTATCTCCTTATTCATTATAGTTCAACCAAGTCATAGGTCTCCTTATTTCTCTGTCTGATCGCCTGTGGAAGAGTGCATTATCAATGCTGGTTGCTTTTGCTGTCTCGCCTTCACCGATAAACGCACGACCACTTGCTCTGTCACTTGTCCCCTTTGCTCATCAGCGGTCCTCGCTCCGCTTTGCCATCCCCTCAACGAGCACCTTGGCCACCTCCGGTCTCGTGAACTCCGGCGGAGGCACCTCCCCCGTCCTCAACATGGCCCGTATCTTGGTCCCGCTGAAGAATACGTGATCCCCTCCGCCATGTGGACAGGTCTTGGAAGTAGCCATATTGCCGCAGCGAGTACAGTAAAAGGCGTGCTCGAACTTCAATGGCACGATTCCCAACTCGCTGGGCTCGAACTCATCGAATATCTGTTGGGCATCGTAGGTGCCATAGTAGTCTCCCACTCCGGCGTGATCCCGCCCCACGATGAGGTGTGTGCAGCCGAAGTTCTTGCGCATGATGGCATGAAAGATGGCCTCTTTGGGGCCAGCATACCGCATAGCGGTCGGCAATACTGCCAACAGCACCCGACCCCTGGGATAGTAGTTCTGCAGGATCGTCTCGTAGCAGCGCATGCGCAGGTCCACCGGGACATCGCCTGCCTTCGTCGCTCCCACGATGGGGTTCAACAGCAGGCCGTCCACAATTTCCAGGGCGCACTTCTGGATATACTCGTGCGCCCGGTGCACCGGATTGCGGGTCTGGAAACCCACCACCGTCTGCCAGCCTCGTTTAGCGAACTCTGCCCTCGTCTGGGCCGGATCCAGGCGGTACTGGAGGAAGCCAGTATACTTCCGACGGCGGAAGAGCCAGATCGGACCACCGAGCGCCACTTCCCCCAGACGACACAGGACGTCCACGCTAGGGTGATTGGAATCATTAGTGCCGTAGACAGCGAGAGCTTCCTCTTCCTTGTCCAGAAGATACCTCTCCTCCAGCCTCATCAATGCCACGGGCGTGCCATCATCCCCAGCCAGGGCAATCTCCTGTCCCTCTACCAATTGATTGGCAATCTCCCGAGATACTGCTAGGGTGATGGGGATGGTCCAGGGCAGACCGGAAGACAGGTGCATGGTCTCAATGGTGCTGCGATAGTCCGCCTGACCCATGAAGCCTGTCAGCGGGCTGTAGGCACCTATGGCGACCATCTCGAGGTCACACCACTGCCGGTCGTCCAGGCGCACTGTAGGCAGGCCGCGGGCGCGCTCTTCGGCGGCCCTGGCCTCTGGCTCCTCTAGAAAGCGATTAACGAGTACCCCACCATGAGGTTCAATGGTTCCCACGAGGTTCTTGTTTTCTCCCTTCAATCGTTATCTCCTCGATGACGGGGCTAGCTTAAGTAGAATACCTGGGCGTTGCTGTATGCCGCATAGCCTCCCACAACTTGGACTGGTATCTGTTTTTAGTGGATGTATCCCAACATTCGCAGCCGAGCCCTGACCTTCTCGCGTTCCTTGTCGCTCATAGGAGCTCGGCTGGCTTGTGCACCCATATATCTATCACATAGCTCGCGGGCCTCTTTCCTCAGCAGTTGCTCTTTCTCGTCCAAGATGTCTATGAGGTTGGCCTGCTCATCAGGATCCGACTGCAAGTCGTAGAACTCCTCCGTGTCGCCTTGGGTACGATTGATCATATACTTGTACCTATCCGTTCGAATGGCCTGTAATACCCCTAATCCCCTGGGCTCGAATATCTCCTCAGCATAGGCCACCAACCCTTTTGAGATCCCATTTTCGATGGCCGGCAGCAGAGTAGTGCCGCTGAAATCCTTCACGGTAGAGAAACCCATTAGATCTAGCACAGTGGGAGCGAAATCCACTGCCCGCACCTGGCCACGGATTCGTTTACTTGCAGGCAGTCCACGTCCCTTCATCACCCAAAGGATGCGCAAGTCCAGGTCGTACATAGTGATGTGTTGGGGGTAGGCATGGCCACCGCGCCAAGGAATGATGGGCAACGGACGCTCGCCCAATATGGTGCCATGATCCGACAGAATGGCGACGATTGTATTGTCATAGACACCTAGCCTCTCCAGAAGCTGAATCACTGCACCGACCACTTCCGTGTCGGCAAGCTTGATCTTGGCATCGTAGTAGCAGAAATCAGACAGCTCCCCTTCCTTGATGCGTCCCTCAGACAGCAATTGGTGTTCTGAGCCCTCGTGGGTATGCAGAAAGTGCCCCCACGCGAAAAACGGAGATGCGTGGTTATCTTCAACCCACTTTAGAAGTCGTGGAATCCACCAACTGCCCAGGGAAAAAGCCTGCTCCTGCTCATCGCCAGGGTATACGTGAGTTTCCCACGACTCGTCGCCAGGCTTCGGTTCATCGAAGAGCCCGAAACCCCGGTCGAACCCGAACTGGGCTCCCATTTGCCCACAACCCACGAATCCCGCCGTGTGGTAGCCACGATCCATCAGCATCTCCGCCAGCGTTCTAGCCTGCAGGAAGCTGTAAGCATCGCGCATACCATCTAATGGTGGATGGAGGCCTGTCAACATAGCTGCGTGGGAGATGGGAGTAAAAGGGGATGACGAGATGGCCTCTTCGAAAAGCACTCCCTCCTGCGCAATTCGATCTATATTGGGGGTGTTGATGCGTTTGTATCCATAGGCGCTTGTGTGATCCGGTCGCACCTCATCCAGGGTAAGTAGGACTAAATTCAGGTTTTCCATTTCGATCTCTCAGTATCCTCTCTGCTAGATGATTCACTCGAGTGTTTCAATGAACATAACCCAGCATTCGCAGCCGAGCCTTGACCCTCTCACGTTCCTCGTCACTCATTGGGGCTTTGCTAGCTTGCACACCCATGTACCTATTGCACAACTCACGAGCCTCTTTCCTAACCAGTTGCTCCTTCTCGTCCAATGTGTCGATGAGATCAAACTGCTCATCAGGATCCGACTGCAAATTGTAGAACTCCTCTGCATCGTCCTTGCGACGGTCAATGATGTACTTGTAGTGATCGGTGCGGACAGCTTGCAGGTCGCCGCACCCTCGTTTCTCGTACATCTCCTCGGCATAGGCCACAAGTTCCTTAGCCTGCCCTTGCTCAATGGCAGACAAAAGGCTTATTCCGTTGAATTGCGTAACGGTTGTGTAGCCGAATAGGTCCATGACGGTAGGTGTGAAGTCAATGAGACGCACTTGTCCCGTGATTCGCTTTCCCGATGGCAAGCCACAGCCTTTCATTATCCAAGCTGTCCGCAGGTCTACATCGTACATGGTGATGTGTTGAGGGTAGACGATGCCATCACGCCAGGGAATCGGAGGATTCCAGTGCTCACCCAGAGTCGTACCATGATCGGACAGAATGGCGATCATGGTATCCTCGTAGATGCCAAGTCCCTCCAATAACTTAATTAGCGGGCCCACTAGATCTCTGTCCGCTACCTGGATCTTGGCATCATAGTAAGAGAACTCTGGCAGTTCTCCCTCATTGATCCGGCCGTCTCTCAGCAGTTGGTGTTCGGACCCCTCATGGGTATGGAAGAAATGCCCCCAGACGAAGAAGGGAGACTGGTGGTTACCCTTTATCCATTCTAATAGTCGCGGAACCCACCAGCTTCCCAACACGAACTCGCCACGTTCCTCGGCCCCGGGGTAACGGTGAACCTCCCATGATTCCTCGTCTGGTTTAGGATCGTCGAACAGATCGAAACCACGGTTGAAGCCAAGCTGAGAACCTACGACCCCGCTGCCAACGAAAGCGGCTGTTCGGAAACCGCGATCGCTTAGCATTTCCGCCAATGTCCTGGCCTGCACGTGGCTGAACGGATCACGGACGCCGTTGAAAGGCGGGTGGAGGCCGGTGAGGAGACCGGCATGGACGATAGGCGTGAAGTTGGAAGAGGAGATGGATTCTTCGAAGAGTACCCCTTCGTTGGCGATGCGGTCAATGTTCGGAGTGGAAATACGCTCGTAGCCGTAACAACTAAGGTGGTCCGGACGTACCTCATCCAGGGTGAGCAAAATGACATTCTTGTTGCGCATAGATGGTCACCTCCATGATATGATATGTTGGTCACGATGGAGCATCTGGTCTCCTGTAATATGACAACTAGACTTTTGTCCTGTACGGATTAGTGAAGCTCAGGTCAGACCCTCCATTCCGCCATATCCAGAGGAATCAAGGCAGGATAGACGGATGTAGAGTCCTGCATGCTTTGCCAGTCCGCTTCGAAATGCCACTGGTCCTGCAAGCCCAACATGTCAACTACTGCTCTTTCGAACTTAAGGAGATGATGTTGCATGAGCCGGATGGCAAGCACCGGGCGGTGCTGCGCGATGGCGTCCAGGACCTCCTGATGTTCATCTGGAGACTCCTGCCAGAACCCAAAGTCGACGTTATACCTACTGCGCCAGCTATTAGAGATAAGGTACAAGTCATTCAGTATCTTGGCGGCCACCAGGTTCTTGCTTGCTCGAGCAATCGCTAGGTGAAACTCCTCCGCCTCGATCATACCCATTTTGTCGGCTTCGACGGCTTGGCGCTGTGCGTCAATCGTATCCTGCATGGCCTTAACGTCCTCTTCTGTGGCACGAAGCGCAGCTCTGTAAATTATCGCCGTTTCGATGATGCGTCGAGTTTCAAAAATCTCTATCATGGTCCCGTGGGCGAGGCCCTCAGGGGATGTTAGCCTTAGCGCCAAAGAGCCTACAGTTGCTCGCGAATGGTAGTCCCCTACGTAGATGCCAGATCCATGGCGAATCTCTATGAGTCGGCAGCCTTCCAATACCTTCAGTACCTCGCGCACTGAAGGTCGCGTGGTGCCCAACTGTTCAGCCAAGACGCGCTCAGGCGGCAGCCTGTCCCCAGGCTGATGCTGGAACACAATGCTTTGTAATTCGGAAAGCAATGTATCGAAAACAGAGCTACTTTGTTGTTTCTTGCTCATCGGACTTTCCCTCCTGGGGTAGCGCACGCAAGGATAAAACAAGAATGGTCTGACCTCTTCAGATTATATCACAGCCCAATGAAATTGTCAAGCCAATGATCGCCAAAACATCGCCTGTTTCTTGGCAGCTACCCATCATTGCTATGCTCTATATATAGTATATTTCATGCATATTAGACCCTACATATAGTGTTATTGTGCTTTGCAGCATCTCGATCTTGACAGTCACCTGCAATTTGTGACCCTTGACAAAGAGTTCATAGGATGGTATAATTCATCATTGTGGCCTAACCTTTTCTAGCAAACCACCCCGTAGCAAGCTGCGGGGCATTGTCAGTGGGAAGGTTTTCATTGGGGGCGGCCGCCCCCAAACCCCCGCCGGCCATTCCTCCCCCCAGCAAGCTGTGGGGCATCCTGGCTACTTTAGTGAAGAAGAAGCGGGATGGTGCTAAGCGGCAGGAGAAATATACCTATCTAGACGATCCAGATGCGTGGTTGGAGGCCAAGCGCAAATTGCGTGCTTTGATCGAGCGTAGTTTCGCGCAACTTAAGCAACACTTCGGGCTAAAGAACTTGCACATCCGTGGCCTGACGCAGGTGGCACAGTATCTCCTATCGCGATGCACAGCCTACATCGCCTGCGTCGTCGTTGCACATCAGGTTGGACGCCCAGACCTCAAGGCATCGCTCAGCCGGCTCTTGTGGTCGTATTGGATTGCGAAGGAACTCTTATGCAGACCTCCCTTTTACATGAATGAATGTGCGGATTTGACAAGAAGCTCATTTTATGATATACTATATTGTGGGAATTAATTCCATAATGCGGAAACATCATGACTCAGATCAACCGTTCCATTGTAAAGGCCCTAGAAGTGCTTGAGATTCTGGCCGAGAGGGAGGACGGCTTCCGCGTGACTGACTTGGCGGAGCGAGCCGGCTATCCACTCAGCACTACGCATCGCTTGTTGGTCACCCTGATCGAGCGTGGATATGTGGAACAGGATCCCAGGACCAACCGCTATTTCCTGGGACTCAAGATCCTGAGCCTGCAGGCTCGGGCCATACGCCATCGTCAGATAGCCCGCCAAGGTTTTCCTCACCTCACCGACCTCCGGCAGCAACTTAACGAAACAATCAATCTGGGCATTGTGAGTGAGAAAAGTGTTATCTATCTCGAGACCTTTGCCTCGGACTCATCTCTATCCTTCTACCTGCCCCCAGGGACCCAGATGCCCCTCCACTGCACTGCCATGGGCAAGGTCTTGTTGGCACACCTCGCCTTCAACAAGCAAGAGTCCCTGCTATCCTCACTGGAGCTGAAACCACTGACACCCCATACGATTGCCTCGCTATCCACTCTCCGTACAGAGTTGGCAAGAATAGTGCAACAGGGATACGCCGTGGATAATGAAGAGTATGCTCTAGGGGTGCGGTGCCTGGCCGCCCCCATCCGCGATCACAATAGTCAGGTGGTGGCAGCAGTGAGCGTGACGGCTCTTGCAAAGCGTATGCCGCGCGAACGCGACGCTGAAGTGGCAGCTTTGCTAACACGAGTGTGCCTGGACATCTCCCAGGCCCTGGGCTACCAGAGCCCGCAAGCTGGCTGACTGGCAAGACCGCTCGCCAGTGGGTCCCCCGCCAGCAGCGATAGACAGCGCTCATTCGGGACACAACAGTCTTAAGGAGCGAACATGATCACTGTAGAGGAGTTAAGGGAAAATTGGCAAGGAGTGGTGATTCCCCTTATCACTCCCTTCAAGGAGGATCTCTCCCTGGACCTCTCAGCTCTGGAGAGCAACGTTCAGTGGCTTATGGACAAGGGAGCCCGCACGGGCAGCACCGTGTTTCTGGCCGCCGGCTCAGGTGGCGACTTCACTTCGATGACCACTGAAGAGCGCAAACAGGTCATCAAAACTGTGTGCGATGTAGCGGGCGGCAGAGTGCCCGTTATGGCCAGCGCCCAGAGCACCGATATCCGCGTCTGTATCGAGATCTGCCAATTCGGTGAAAAGGTCGGGCTAGATGCTGTGCAATTATCGGGACCATACTACTATGAGGGCCGGCCTGGTGATGCTCTGGCCTGGATGAAGGAAGTAGCCAAGCATTCCGGCGTAGGCTTTGCCGTGTATAATAATTGGTACACAGGCTATGATATGCCTCTTGACTTGATCGACGAGATGCTGGACATTCCCAATAGTGTAGCAGTGAAATGGGGATCGCCAAATGTATTTACCTTTATGGATGGAATACGGCGATTCCGTTCCAGAGCCGTCATAGTGGACAATGCATTCCTGCCAGAGCTATCCTATCCACTTGGCGCCTGTTGCCACGTCAGCCACATACCCAACTTCTATCCTGAACATTCCTGGCGGGTCCATGAACTGTTCATAGCCGGTGAACATGCCGAGGCAAAAAAAGAATGGGATCGCTGTATGGTTCCCTGGCTGAGACTAGCCGCACGAGTACAGGCGGTAACGGGCGGTGAAGCAGTCTTTGTACGTCCAGCTATGGAGGCAGCCGGGTTGAAAGGCGGCCGGTCGCGCCCGCCATCCCGGGATGAGGTCATTACCCCAGAACTGCGTGAGACCTATGAGAAGCTACTGGAGAAGTTTCACACTGGCTAGCTCAAGAAGAGCAAAGACCGTCATGACGGCAGCAGGAACAAGACGCGAGCGTACGATTCTGCTCGGGTGGCGATTTGTACCCTGAAACGTTACTACTCAGGCTGGCGGTTGAAACCGCGCCTGGAGAGCTAAAGCTGACTGTCCACCTACGTGGACAGCGACGTCCACGCAGGTGGACGCCCGGCTGAAAGCCCTGGAGAGGCGATTTCAATCGCGGCACAGGGTAGCCTGAGCAGTCACCCTGAAACTAGGACTGCATTTCAGCCCTAGCCGGGGCGGAGGAATCCAATTCCATGACTGAATACATCATCCGTCGCCTTCTCTATATTGTGCCCTCACTGCTCATTGCAAGCTTCATCACTTACTTTGTGGGATTCTACGGCCCTGGTGATCCACTCAAGCAGTATATGGGAGAGGAATTGTATCAGGATACCGCGTCCCGAGACCGGCTGCGCCATCAAATGGGCCTTGACCGTCCTTTCCTAGTCCAGTACGGAGAGTGGATCAGCGAATTGGCGCAGGGGAATTTGGGTCAATCGATCGTCTCTCGGCGATCCATCAACACAATGCTGGCCGGAGCCTGGGGGAAGAGTATCCAGCTGGGTCTGGTGGCTATGCTATTGTGGTTTGTGCTCGGCATCACCCTTGGCATCACCGCCGCGCTATCTCACAATACTCCTCTGGACTACGTCATCGTTTCCACTTCAGTTGCCTTGTCAACGATACCTCCCTTTGTGCTTGCGCCGATGTTGATGATCCTCTTTGTGCTGAAGATTCCACTCATTGACAGCACTTTCGGATGGGACGGGATCTTGAGCCAGAAGATCATTCTGCCAGCGATTGTTGTTGCTTCCAGTGGGCGGCTTGCCAGCTTGGTGCGGCAGATGCGATCCAGTATTCTGGAGACGCTTAGCCAGGACTATGTGCGTACCGCGCGGGCCAAGGGGCTCCGTGAACGAATGGTGATTCTGCGCCACGTGGTGCCCAACGCTTTCACTCCCATCCTGACCATCACTACAGCAGCATTCAGCGGATTCATCACCGGCAGCCTGTTCGCGGAACGTATCTTCAACATCCATGGCTATGGCTGGCTATCTTACGACGCAACTGTGACCCTGGACTATCCTGTCTTGGCTGTCACGGCCACGATCGCGGCAGCAATCGTAATGGTGATGAACGTAGTCGCCGACATCTTATATGGCGTGTTGGATCCCCGAGTCCGCACGGGGAAAACGGTGAGCTGACAAGACCTATGGAAGGACATACTGCTGGCAGCGCGCACTTCAGCGCAGAGTCTGGTTTCGCAAACAGCGAGATTCGCAAGGAGAGGAGCCTGTGGCGGGATGCCTGGAGCAAGCTGATCGCCAATCGCTTGGCAATGGGCAGCGTCTTTGTTCTCGCCACCGTACTGATCATGGCGTTCTTTGGCCCTTTGCTGACACCTTATGATCACCTTGATCAGGACTTGGACCGGATTGCGGAGGGACCTACATTGGCTCATCCGCTAGGCACCGACGATCTGGGCCGTGACATGCTCTCCCGAATCCTGGCCGGAGGGCGCACAGCAATCACGGTGGCGATTGTTTCGACTGGTTTGACGGGGCTGATCGGCGTCTTGCTTGGAGCACTGAGCGCACACGTGGGTGGATGGGCGGATGCAGCGATTGTCAGGGCGATAGATGTCCTACTGGGATTCCCCCGTTTTCTTCTTGCCGTTCTCCTGGCAGCATGGGCGGAACCCCTCTTGGCACAGCTCGGTGAGTATATTTTCGCACAGTTTGGCTGGGCCTTCCTCCGCAGCACGACATACGTGGACTACTTGGCGTTGTTTGTCGTGCTAGGGATCACGGGTTGGCCAAGGCTAGCCCGGCTGGTCCGGGGACAGGTACTATCGCTGCGCGAGAATGACTATGTTGTGGCAGCGAGGTTGAGTGGGGGTACGGAGTGGCACGTCGTCGTCAAGCATCTAATACCCAATACCTTCAGCCCGGTGGTTGTTTTCCTCAGTGAAGCCTTTGGAACGGCCATGTTACTGGAGTCATCCTTGAGCTATCTGGGCATGGGGGTGCAGCCACCTGCGGCTAGCTGGGGTCGGATGATCAGCGAGAATCTGACCATGTGGCGTTACAGACCGCACCTGGTGCTAATACCTGGTCTCGTGCTGTTCGTCACTGTTCTCGCCACCACCTTTTTCGGCGACGGACTGAACGACGCATTGAATCCGCGCATTCTGACTCCCGTGAAGGGGCAATAGGTTAAGAGCGGGGGTCATATGCCAGCGACAAGGGAGCACAGGGGTATGGAAAGGAAGATTCTAACACTAGCGGTTTTAGCAGGCATTTCGATCGGCTTGGTTCTGCCCGCTTGTGCACCAAGGCCGAGCGCGGAGCGGGGCAGGGAAGTATTCGAGCGACGCTGCGCAGAATGTCACTTTACTAGCCACAAGAAGAAAGTAGGGCCTGGGCTTCGATGGATCATGAAACGCGCAGACTCCATCGATGGCGCGGCTTACTTCCTGCCCCACGGGGAGCGACCGACAGAGGCGGGCATGCGGAGCTTTCTCGTCCAGGGTCACGGGGAGATGCCTGCTCAGGAGATGCCGGCGAGGGAAGTAGACGACCTTCTAGAATACCTCAAGGGCTTATAGGCAAACAATCTTTGCTTCGTGTCAATCCGGAATCGGTCCTGCAGGCCATTGCTGACTTTGCGGAGCAGCAAGTCTGTATCAGGTGTAGGCCCCTGGCAAGCCAGGTCGAACCCTAGGGCCTCCTTCATGGTCACCATGATGAGAGGGGCGTGAATTGGTTTTGAAGATTCTAGCGCAGGGTCTGAGTTAGAAGCAACGTTGGGCTGTGTAACATGATGCAGACAGCTCAACCGAGGGAAGAAAGGAGGTAACGGCTATCGATCATGAGTCCAAAGTTATCGGGGGCGCGGATTTAATTGGGCATGGCAAACGGCCCGTGAAGGCCCCCAACCCTGACCGACAAGATCAGGGGAGCCGTTCGCCGTGCCTGCAAGTGAAACCGCCGCAAACTGCGGCCCAAAGTAAGGAGGACATAAAGATGAGACCCCGTGTGAAGTGTACTGCTGCCCTGTTGCTTGGCACGCTGGTGCTTGCGGCTTTGGTGAGCTGCGCTCCGGCCATCACCCCTGAGGTGATTGAAAAGGAAGTGGTCGTCGAGAAGAAGGTCGTCGAGACCGTGGTGGTTGAGAAGGAAGTGCCAGTCGAGAAAAAGGTCGTCGAGACCGTGGTGGTTGAGAAGGAAGTAGTCCAGACAGTCGTGGTAGAGAAAGAAGTAGTCCAAACGGTCGTCGTGGAGAAGGAAGTGGTGGTCACACCAACTGCACCTCCTATCCCGACCCCCCTGACCGAACGCGCCGACACGCAGGAATTGGTCTGGGCCAATCCCTGGTCACAGAGGTGGGACCCGGCGAGGGCCACCGGCTTCGACTTCTATGCCGGTACCCCCTACATCTTCGGGACGCTTGTCAGATACGATGCCGATGGCGGCATCATGCCGTGGCTGGCGGAAAGTTACGACGTGAGCGAGGATCGCCTAGAGTATACCTTCCACTTGCGCAAGGATCTCAGGTTCAATACCGGTAACCCCGTCCTGGCCAGCGACTTCAAGTATTCCTGGGAACGCGCGATAGCGTTTGGCGTCTGGCCTATCCGGTTCTTCGAGAACGTCGAGGGCGCCCGAGCGTTCCAGGACGGCGAACTGGACGAGGTTCCAGGGATCATCGCCAAGGACGACTACACGTTGCAGGTCCGCATGACAGCCATGTACCGCGCGTTTTTGGACTACTGTGCTGTCGCGTCGCTAGGTGTGGTCGAGGCCGCTCAGGTGGAAGACGACACAGCAGAGAAGCGCTGGATGGAAGACGGTGGTGGCGGGGCCGGTTCGTATGTGATCGAGAGTTTCGATGCCGATGTACTGAGTGCAGTGCTGGTGCCTAATCCGTACTACTTTGGCGAGACGCCGCAACTGCAGAGGATCACCTATCTGAACGTACCAGATCCCCAGACGCGCCTTCTCATGTTCGAGAGTGGCGAGGTGGATGTGATCTGGGCCAACGGACTTGACATAGCAGCAATCTCAGACCCGAGCAACCCGCTGTCTGGGAATCTGCGATTGCAGAAGGCTATGAACTGGCGCTACTGGCCTATGCGTATAGACCAGCCGCCCTTTGATGACCCCAAGTTCCGCGAGGCCTTCCGCTACGCTCTTGACATCGACGGGATCATCAGCAAGATCATGCCATATAACCTGCCCCTAGACGCAGTCACAGCGCCGAGTCCAATGTGGCCAGGTACGACTTGCGGGATTCAGCAGGACGTGGAACGGGCCAAGGTGGCGTTTGAAGAGTCAGGCTACGCTGGCGATGCGACGAGCGTGCCCGTGATTCGGGCCTACGCCAGTCCTGGCACAGAACAGGCACGATTTCTCCAGGCGGTCCAGGAACAGGTGAAGGACGTGCTGGGCGTGCCCATGGAGTTGAAGATCACAGATATGATCAGTGATGAGGAGCTTGGTAAGATGCATTTGACTGAGGTCCGTACGTCGCGTTCCGATCAGTGGCCTGGGCCGAAGATCGAACAGTTCTTCTGGGGAAAGTCGGAGCCGCGTCTGCGGTGGACACCGTTCCAGGATGACGAAGTCGATGCGCTGATCGAGAGGGCACACGAAGTCAGCGACGACGCGGAATACATCTCCCTTTACGAACAAGCTCACCGCAAGATCTGTGAGAAGTACGTGTTCCTTCCAGGCTGGGCCTATTACCAACCATTGTTGGTGAAGCCATGGGTCAAGGATCTTAACCTGAACGGCTTTAACACACAGATATGGGATCTGGAGAAGATCTGGATCGCCGAGCACTAGACACCTCCACAGCAAGGAAGCCAGGTTCCGGGGAACGCGCCCTTGGCGCGTTCCCCGGAACCTGGCGCAAGTAGCGATCAGCGATTCACTTTGCGGTTGACCACCGCTCACTTTGTGGTGATTGGGAGAACCATCGCATCGCTCCCGAGGCAGAGACTACTCGTGCTTGCTGAAGACGAATATGAGATGCTCCGTCGGGCAGGAAGATCGCATCTCCAGCAGCCTCTCTGAGGTCAGGCAGCGGGTAGAGGAGGACAAAACTGGTGTCGAGTCAGATGGAAGTCGAGCAAGTGAAAGTATCCAACATCAGCCATGTCAAGGTCGCCGGGACCCCGACGAACTACTGTGGCTGGCCTTGGATAGGCGGCATACACAACTTTGGTAGCGGTGAGCTCACTGTTGCTTTTGCTGAGGCTCCTTGGCATTATCAGGCCGACGAGCTCATCAACCACTACGAGGTAGAGGCGCGCGCGAAGGTCATGCTGCGTCGCTCACTGGATCACGGGGAGACTTGGCCCCAAGAACTGGAGGTCATGATCTTTGACAACAGTATCGGGTTAGAGAATATGATCGCGGACAAGGAGATAGAACGGCCGGTGATCGACATGACCAAGCCCGAGTCCATCCTCTATTGTGGCCTCGCACTAGGCTGCGAAGTGCGCAGTGCACAGGCACTTTGGCTCACCCCGCCAGAGCGCTTGTCGCGCCCGGTCACCTTCGTGGTGAGGTCGGCAGACAAAGGGTATACGTGGGAGAAGATGCCGATCATCGTTCCTCCCTTCCACTGCAATCAGATCCGAGGAGTAACTGAATACGTGAAGATGCCAGACGGGTGCTTGCTGCTGGCCGTATTGGGACACATGCAAAGAGACAACCACTACCCCTCTCGAGTGCTCCTTTATCGGTCCACTGACAACGGCGTGAGTTGGTTCTATGGAACAACCATCTGGCGGGATCCCCAGGACGAGATCCGTTGTTCGTACCCGCACTTCGTGTTACTGCCCACCGGACGCCTGCTCTGCACGTTGGGCCTTTGGCTCGATCCGCGGGCTACGGTAAGATGGATGGGGTTAACCTATTCCGATGACGGAGGTCTGACCTGGAGCGAACTCAGGCGCATTGGCTGGTGGGGAACCTCACCCTATTCCCTGCGGCTGAAGGACGGCCGCATCCTGCTGATCTACGCCTGGCGCCAGTCAAAGCCATATGGAATACGTGGAAGGGTCAGTGAGGATGAGGGGGGCACCTGGAACGAGGAGTTCATCATCCGTGACGACGGCGCTTCTCCCGATCTGGGCTATCCGGTGGCCACACAGCTAGACGATGGACGTGTCTTCACTGCTTACTACTTCAACAGTGCAGGAGAGAGCATCGGCCACGGCAGATATCCCCGCTATATCGGCGGCAGCTTCTTAGAACTCAACTGATCGCTGGTCGTATGTTCAAACCTAGACTTCACAGCCTACCGGTCTACATTTGAGGAGGAGGAATCATGTCATCACCCGAAGAGATACGCAGCAGGATCAAGGGGCCGGTGGTCGGCCTGCCTACACTCTTCACCCAGGATTTCCAGGTCAACTATGCCGGAATCCATCAGCACGTTGACTTCCTGATCGACCGTGGCATCAAGGTGCTAATGCTCAGCGTAGGCGTCTCCGAGTATGGCAGCCTTTCCTACGAAGAGATTAAGATGGTAGCCCAGACCGTCGCTCAGGCCACAGCCGGGCGAGCTACAGTCATCGCCGAAACTGGTCCATGGTGGACTGGCCAGGCGGTCGAGTTCGCAAAGTATGCTGAAGATGTTGGGGTTGATGCCCTTATGGTGATACCCCCAGAGCTCTATTACCTGCCTTATGACCCCAGTGTCCACGACGATGCCCTTTATCGTCACTTCGAGACCGTGGCCTCGGCGACCAAATCGGCTGTCCTCTTTCACCTACGGGCGCTGCGTGGGCGGGGTACAGCACGTATCTGGTCCATGCCTCTCATTGAGCGGGTGGCTGCCATTGGCAATGTGGTTGGCATGAAGGACGAGTCCACCAGCCTCTTCATGGCCTTTGAGATGCTGGGCCGGTTGGGGGACAAGATCGCGCTGATCGACGACGGGACTCCAACGTCCTTCTACTATACCTACCGTTGCGGTTCACCGGCCTACATCTCAGGGATGGGGCAGTTCGCGCCGCATCTTGATTTGAAGTTCTACAGCGATCTACGGCGAGGCGCGCTAGATAACGCTTGCGACTTCATCACCAATGTCGTGTCACCATACATTGGTCTGATGAGACGCCTAAACTGGGTAGCCACCATCAAAGCGTGCATGGACCTAGGTGGATTGCCAGGCGGACCGATGCGGCCACCAACACCTGACCTCACGCCGACACAGCGAGCCGATCTGGGAGATTCCATAGCGAAGTTGGGGATGTTGGAAGAGTGACTCTCCGGTGTATAGTCTTGTTGTTTCAACTTTGGAGGGCGCATAGACCAGACGGGGACAACTTACGCCCTACCTCCAGGCAGTAGTTGAATGGTAGATGAGCCACAAGTCACCCGCGAGGACATCGCCAACCTCAGGAACAGGTGCACAGTGAAGCCTGGCAGACAATTGAGTGCCCCCCGTACAGGTAGAGACCATGCAGAACGCTTTGCTCGTGATAATAGACAACACGAGTCCAAATAACACCTACGGCCCATATCTCGGTGAGTTATTGCGCGCGGAAGGCATAAGCGGGTTTCGCTTGGAGGGATTGTCAAACGTCAACGAAGCTCTTCTAGCGCAGAGCGGCGTGGTGATCCTGACCCGCTGCTCGATAACGGAAAAGACGCGGGATCTCCTGGCCAATTATGTCGCCACAGGCGGGCAATTGATTATTCTAGCGCCTGAGACCATCTGGGAGCCGTTGCTCGGCTTGATACCCCTGCCGACGGGCGTGTTGGATGGCTACCTAAAGCTGGTGATCAGCCAGGCAGTGGGCCATGGACTTCCGGCCGAGTCGTTTCAGTTACATGGGGTGGCGCGGCATTGGCTCAGCGCCGGGGCGCAGACGCTAGCGACTTTGTATAGCGATGCTTTATCGCCTACCGGTTTTCCGGCGGTGGCGCTACACAGCCATGGTGAAGGACGGGTCGTCACCTTCAGCTTTGACTTGAGCGAGAGCGTCGCAACCACCCGCCAGGGCAATATGCGTTGCGCTTTCGCCAAGCTGGACGACACGACCAATGGCCCTCGTCCGGGAGATCTGTTCGGAGCTGGGTGGATCGACGTCGGCAAGGAGCACATGCCCCAAGCGGACATTCAGCAGGCCCTCTTGGCCCGCGTGGTCGAGATGCTGAGCCCAGCGCCGCTACCCAGATTGTGGTATTTACCCGGGCTAGCCCGAGCAATCTTGATCCTAACGGGCGACGGCGAAGCGACCGATCCGACCAATTTCCGCGCCCAGATCGAGGGCGTGGAGCGTTATGGGGGGCATATTAACTTCTACCTGATGGAGAACACCCGCATCACACCGGAGCAAGAAGCGACATGGCGGGCACGAGGGCATGGTTTCGGATTACACCCTTGGGCCGGATCATTGCCAACGGTACAGCTCATGCGCCAAGAGTTCCCTCGGCAGGAAGCGCTCTTCCGAGCCAAGTTTGGACACCCAAGCCGCACTGTCCGCTGTCACGGGGTCCGGTGGTGTGGCTATATGGAACAGGCGCACTTGTGGGCCGAAATGGGTATCTCAATGGATCTCAACTTTCTGAGCACGCGCCCCAGCCACGGCAAGTTCATGACAGGATCAGGGCGTGCGGTGCGCTTTGTCAGCGAGATGGGAGAGGTCCTCCCCGTTTGGCAGCAAGCAACGCAGCTGGAAGATGACATACTTTTGCACAGCCCCCACTACGGCCCAAATCCGCACACGTACAACCTGAGTAGTGACGAAGGGGTTCTGTTCTCCTCGCGGCTTTTGACCGCTAGCTTCCAGCATTACCACACACCGATCGTGATGAATGTCCATCCGCATCGCTACGTCCGCCACAGCGGGCCATGGTTGGATCGCACGCTAGCTTTTGCACGAGAGCATGAGATCCCAATCTGGGGTACGCTTGATTGGCTGTCGTTTGTCGAGGCGCGGGATATGGCGCGAATAGAACAGTTGGCATATGATAACAGCGGACGCCTAACGTTCAGCGTCACCGGTATTGTAGGCGACGCGGGTCTGACTCTGCGCTTGCCTATCCACCATAACGGCAAGACGTTGAGTGAGCTGAGACGGGCAGGTGAGCCACTGGAAGTGAGGACCATGACCGCGCAACAGCGCTCCTATGCATTTATCCCCCTAGATGGCGGCGACCTGACATTCGAGGCCTACTACGGCAAGGAGTGAGCGTTAGCGTCTCGCCAATGGTTCTTGTACCCAAGACATCCCTGCAACTGGTTTTCCGCCGCATGTCAGTGCCCGATGTTGTGGTCCGGGAATGCACAGGAGCCATGAAGGGGCAGAAGAGCTGACTCCGATCGGAGCAGCCATTATGAGTCATCGGTTTACCCTGATGTGGCGCAAGGTCTGCTGCCCGCCCCCAAACTGACATGCACCTCCAATTCATGCCCTGTTGACAAACAACTCATTGGGTGGTATAGTGGTGCTCGGGTGGTCTGACCTCTAGTCATCATTCTTTCTTAGTCAACATGATAATAGGGGAGAACTCAATGCTTGTCGGCAAGCATTGATTGATTATTGATAAGGAGGGAGTTACCATGGTTCTGGCTAATGATGCATTTTGTTTTTTGCAAGATCTCCCGCAGAGACCGAAGAAGCCGCGGGAACAAGGTATCACCATGATGATCGACTGGGGGATCGGCCTCAGGCTTCAGCAGGATTATCTGGACCTGGCCGGAGAGTATATTGATCTGGCCAAGATCGCCGTCGGCATCTCCGGGATTCTCCGCCGGGAGTATCTCGCCAAGAAGATCCAAGTGTATCAAGACTACGACGCCATCACATTCCCTGGCGGGGGCTTCCTGGAATTGGCATATCAACGAGGACAGATCACGCCTTACCTCCAGGCAGTTGTTGATATGGGCTACCAAGCTGTCGAGGTCTCTGACAACTACATAGATCTGCCTGCAAGAGAGAAGATGGAAATCATCGGCCGGGCACGCAGGGAGTTTGGCCTTCTTGTTCTAGGCGAAGTTGGAAAGAAGGAGGAAACTTCCGACCCACGAGAGATGATCGGGGATATCCACAACTGCCTTGAAGCGGGAGCGTGGAAGGTGTTTGTCGAGGCGAGGGAACTGTTCCAGGAAGGTTTCAAGGAGGATCTGGTTTTTGAGCTGTCGGCCTCTGTGCCCATTGAAAAACTGATCTTTGAGACACCATCTACGTGGGCACCCAGAGTCCACCACTATGATCAGCACCAGACGTGGAGGTGGCTCATTGATCACTTTGGTTCAAATGTGAACATAGCCAATGTTGATCCTCCTCACCTCGTTGAGCTGGAGGTGATGCGACAGGATGTTGGAGCCGAGCTGAGGTCGACACACGGAGAAGGTTAGTAGAGGTCATCGTTGAAGAGTTGGCAACGGAGGAATAGCAAGCAAAGCAGTTGTTGGGGATCAGTCTATGGAGATCACGGTCATACTCTACGGATCTCTGAGGAGATATGGAAGTCAGGAACAGGATTTGCTGGTGTTCGATGTTCCCAATAGCACGACAGTTGAGGATGTGTTGGATAGGTTGAATCTTCGGCCTTGATCTTCGTTTCGGCCATTAGAGCTCAATCGGTGGAAAATGTCACAG
>CAYMKL010000037.1:0-51735 GCA_964390805.1 uncultured Anaerolineae bacterium
GCGTCGAACTTCCACTCGTACAGCCATCATAGCTACCTCCAAAGTGTTTAGGTGTGTTTCGTTTCAGTTGGGATGGAATCCTTGCGAAGCGTCGGCGGTAGCACCTGGTCAGAGGGTTTTTCTTTCGCGGTCGTAGTTCTGTCCCAGGAAGGCAGGGACCCTTACCCATTTGAGGGCGAATATCATGACCAGGATAGTGGCGATGTAGGGTAGCATCAGTAGAAACTGGTAGGGGATTCCAAATCCCCCAATCTGTACCCTGAGGGCCAGTATCTCTATGCCGGCGAAAAAGAGGGATCCGAGTAGGATCAGGTGGGGACTCCAACCTCCGAAGAAGGTCAAGGCGATGGCAATCCAGCCCCTGCCCTGCACCATTCCTTCAGTGAAGGTCCCGGTGTAGACCATGGGCAGATAAGCGCCCGCCAGACCCATCAGCATTGCTCCCACGATGGTTGTCGCGTATCGCATCAGCGAGACGTTCACGCCCAGGCTATCCGCCGCTTTAGGGTTCTCGCCAACTGCCCTCAGTTCTAAACCGATGCTCGTTTTGTAGAGGAGATAATAGAGGAAGACAGACAAGAGAATCGCCAGGTAAACCAGCCAGTTTCGGTTGAAGAGGATATCGCCCAGGATCGGTATTTGGCTCAGGCCGGGTATCGGCACGTCCTGGAGGGTGGGAATGAGAGGGGGCTGTAAGGTGACTCCAACCACGATCTTGTAGAAAAGGGTTGACAAGCCCAGGCTAAAGAAAAAGAGCGCCAGGCCAATGACGAACTGGTCCATCTTCAGCGTGGTGGTGAAGTAGGCCAGGGCCAGGCCAAAGAGGGCTCCTGCCAGCATTGCCAGGAGAAGGCCGTAGAGCAGGCTGCCGCCGAGGTAGGCACCCAGAAACCCCACGGAGGCCCCGACGAGCATGATACCCTCCTGGGCCACGTTGAAGATGCCTGTTCTGCCGCCCAACATGGTTCCCTGGCTGGCGAGGACATAAGGAACCAGGGCGAGCATCACCAGCTTGGCGAAGTTTACGATCTGTATCTCAAACTGTCCCACTGGCTATCGCCTCCTGACCACGTCTGACAAGAGAACAAAGAGAAGAACCAGAGCTTCGACGATGAATACCATCTCGATGGGTATCAGCATCGTTCTCTGCATGGCGCTGGCGCCGACTTCTAGGACAGCGATGAAAAAGGCCACGAATGGAACGGCCAGGTTGTTGCCCTTGGCGATGAGACCGATGATGATGCCCAGAAGCAAGTAGTTCGATTGCAGCCCCTCGATGAGCCGGTGTTGAATCCCAGCCACCTCGATGGCCCCGGAGAGGCCGGCCAGGACGCCACCCAGTATCAAGGAGAGCAGAAACATCTGGCGGACGTTTATCCCGTAGACCATGGAGGCTCTGGGGTTCGCGCCCGTCGCCACCAGCTCATATCCGGCGGCTGTGCGGTTGGTGTAGAGGTACACGACGACAGCGACGAACACAGCGAGGATGATGCCAGCATTCAGAGGGGGCCTGGCGACGAGCAAGGGAAGCTCACCACCTGCGCCTATGGGGAGAGTGGTGGGGTGTCCGGCCATAGGGTCTCGCCAGATCTCAGTCGCGACATAATCAATGAGGCTGAAGGAGACAAAGTTCATCAGGACGGTGGTGAGGATCTCGTTGATGCCGAAGCGATAGAGCAGCCAGGCGGGTATGGCGGCCCAAAAGGCCCCGAACAGGATGCCGGCTAGGATGAGCATAGGCAGCAGCAGAAGAGGGGGAAGGTCGGCGAACAGGATACCAACGGCAGTCGCCCCGATAGCGCCGACGATGAGCTGTCCCTCCCCCCCGATGTTGAATTTGCCAGCCGCCAGGGGCACTGTGAAGGCCAAGGCTTGCAACAACAGCGGCACGAATTTGAGCAGGGTCTGAACGAATCCGTTGGGGGTCCTGAAAGAGGTGAAGAGGATGGTGGCGTAGGCCTTTGGCACGTTGAAACCCATGGCGGCAATGAATATCCCCGCCGCAGCAAAAGAAGCGGCCACCGCCAGGAGGTAAGGAATCAATTTGCCGGCCAGGGTCTTTACGCTGTGACCGGGCTCCATAGCTCGCTCACTCACGGGTTTTGACTCCACTCATCATCCGTCCTATTTCGTACTTATCGAACTCGCTCCTCTCGAGGACTCCCACTATCTCGCCCCGGTAGATGGTGGCGATTCTGTCACACAGGAGAAGAAGCTCATCCAGGTCTTCAGATAGAAGCAGAGTAGCCATCCCCCGCTTCTTTCGCTCCAGGAGCTTGGAGTAGACAAACTCCGTCGAGGGTATGTCCAGACCCCTGGTGGGGTTGTGCGCAACGAGGAGCTTGGCTGGCCGGGAGAAGGCCCGAGCCAGCATGACCCGCTGGATGTTCCCTCCTGAAAGGTTCGCCGCCACCTCTCCGGGGCCTGGCGTCTTGATGTTGTACTCGGAGATCAAGTTCCCAGCCACTCGGAAGATGGCCTTCCAGTCGAGGAATCTCCCCTTGCTATATGGCTCCTGGCGATGGAAGCCCAGCATCAGGTTTTGAGCCACATTGGCCGTCGGCAGAAAGCCGTCGTGCAACCTGTCCTCTGGGATGTAGGTGACTCCCGCCTCTAGCAATTGCCTGGTGTCTGTGTCAGCCACGCTCGTGCCGTCAATCCAAACGCGGCCTTCGGCGATCGGTCGGATGCCGACCACGCTCTCGGCCAGTTCCTGTTGGCCGTTTCCGGCCACGCCCGCGACGCCCAGGATCTCTTTCTCGCGGACCTGGAAAGCGCAGTCTTTGATCAACGGCCCGCCCTGTTCGCCGACCACCTGCAATCCCTCGACCTGCAAGACGGGCTCTTTGCCTACCTGCAGAGCTTCCTGGTCGAGGCCTGACGTGGAGAACAGGACGCTTTTCTCGATGTCCAGCTCCTCGCCCACCATCCCCCTGACCAGAGTCTCCTCGGAGGCCTCATCCTGTTGCACGGTGAGGACGTTCCTGCCGTCCCTGAGCACCGAAATCCTGTCACAGACACTCAGCGCTTCCCTCAGCTTATGGGTGATGAAGACAACGCTCATCCCCTCCTCGACCATCACTCGCAGGGATTGAAAGAGGGAATCCACCTCCTGAGGGGTGAGGTTTGTGGTCGGCTCGTCCAGGATCAGGATGACGATGCCTCGATAGAGGGCTTTGAGAATTTCGACCTTCTGGCGAATCCCCATAGGGAGCTCTTCGATCAAGGCGCGAGGGTTGACCTCCAGCCCAAATCTTTCAGACAAGTCCCTGATCCGCTTCCCTTCCTGATCAAGTTTCAGGGTGGGCCTATTCTTCAGTGGGGTTCCCAGTACGATGTTCTGAGTCACCGTGAAGTTATCTATCTGGAGAAAGTGCTGGTGAACCATCCCGATGCCATGCCTGATGGCATCCTTGGGCGACTGGATCTCCACCCCCTCGCCGTGCAGGTAGACGTCGCCAGCGTCCGGCTTGTAGAGGCCGTACAGGATGTTCATCAGCGTGGTCTTCCCCGCGCCATTCCCTCCGAGAAGCCCGTGAATCTCTTTGCTATTTAGTTGTAAGCTGACATTGTCGAGGGCAACCACTGTCCCAAAGGACTTGTGGACGCCCTTCATCTGAAGTAAGGTTGAGTTTTGCATCGGATACCGCCAAGACCTGACAGGTTTCTGAAACCTGTCAGGTCTCACATAGAGCGGCCTATTCTATGGGTGTGATGTCTTTGACGACCTCGATCTTGCCAGACCGTACATCAGCGACGATCTGCTCTATCTCGCTGTTTAGTTCGTCGGAGACATTCCGAAGAGGGGACTGAATGGAGACGCCGGTAGCGAACCCCAGGGGGTAGTACCCGCCCGTTTCACCGTCCATTATCTTCTGGGTGATCTCCTTCAGCGGTCCTGCCCAATCGTAGAGCACTCCGGTGATGTAGTTGTCGGGGGCAAAGGTGGACTTATCGGTGTACTTGGCCGTGGCCAACACCTGGCCAGGCGCGCTCTTTACAGCTTCGAAGAGACCGAACATACCCAGGTTGAGGGAGCCCATGATCACGTCGGCGCCCTCGGCGATCATGGCGTCAGTCAGTTCCCGAGCCTTGGTGGGATCGTTGAAGTCCCCGACCCAAGCTGGCTTGAAATCCACGTCTAAGCCCAGGTCAGCAATCGCCTGCTCAATGGCGTGGACTTCAGCGTAGGAGAAGGGCAGGGTCAGCCCGCCGATGTAGCCGATCTTGCCGGTTTGGGTCTGCTTGGCGGCCACGGCGCCGATGGCATAGAAGCCGACCTGGAAGTTCCTGTCTATGACCCAGAGGTTGTCGGGGGCGTCTTCCACGGGCGCGTCGCCCTCTGCGATGAAGTACACATCCGGGAACTCATTGGCCAGTTCCTTGGTCTGCGAGACAAACTGGCCGCCGTGGGTGAAGATGATGTTGTAGCCAGCGTCAATGTATTCACGCATGACCCTCACCACGTCCGGTACCGGCACGCTCTCGGAGTAAGCCACCTCGATGCCGAGGTCTGTTTGCACCGAGGTGACGCCTATGTAGCCTAGCGTATTGTAATCGGCGTCCGTGATGACTCCTGGGAGGATTCCCGCCAGTTTGAACTCCTTGGTCGGGACGGAGGTCGGCGCTTGGGTGGCAGGTGCAGCGCACCCAGCAGCGAGAACGATCAAAAGTACCATTAATACGAATAGTTGCTTACGCATTGTTTCTTTCCTCCTTTTCTTATGGTTTTTGCAGACATCGCTAGTATACTACCAATCCAAAGTGGTGTCAAGTGCTCTTTCTCAGGCAGATGCACGATGCTCCAGCCGCGGCTAGATCGCCCCCTGCTCCCGCAACGCCTCCACCTGCCTAGCGTCATACCCCAGCGCCGAAAGCACCTCCCCGTTGTGCTCCCCCAACAGTGGCGGGGGCAAGCGGTAGGTGACTGGCGTCTCTGACAGATGCACTGGATTCCCGATGGAGCGAACCAGACCAGCCAGAGGATGTTGCAGGTCTACGATCATGCCTCGGGCCAGGAGTTGAGGGTCGGCCAGGGTCTCGTCGGGGAAGTTGATGGGGCCGGACGGGATGCCCGCAGCCACGAGCCGCTCCAGCCAATAGTCCGCGCTCTCCTTCTCCAAGATCTCCTGCAACAGCGGGATCAACTCATCCCGGTGCTGGTTGCGCTGAGCATTGGCGGCGAAGTGGAGATCAAGCATGATGCTGTCTTCTATGCCCAGCAGAGCGCAGAAACGCTGCCAGAGCCGCTCTGTGCCCACGGCGACGATGAGGTGTTTGTCCCTGGTCCGGAAGGGCTGGTAGGGGGTGATGGTCGGGTGAACGTTGCCCAGGCGCGGGGGTCGCTGGCCGGTGGCGAAATGGCTACCGCCCACGTTGGCCAGCCAGGTGACCTGTGAGTCGAGGAGGGCGACGTCCAAGAACTGGCCCCGCCCCGTCTTCTCCCTGGCCAGCAGTGCGGAGAGGATGCCGATGGTGGCGTAGATGCCGGCGCTGATGTCGGCCATGGGGGTGGGGAAACGGATTGGGCCGCCCTCAGGCTCTCCCGTCAGGCTCATGAGTCCCGCCTCCCCCTGAGCCACCACGTCGTACCCACCACGCCCGGCTTTAGGCCCGCTATGGCCGTAGCCGGAGATGGCGCAGTAGATCAAGCGGGGATTGAGGGCCTGCAAGGTGTCGGGGTCAATACCGCCTCTCTGGAGCGAGTTCATCCTGGGGATATTGACGGTGAAGACGTCGGCCTCTTCCGCCAGTTGGTGCAGGATGCGCTGGCCTTCGGCGGTCTTGAAGTTGACGGTAAGCCCCCGTTTGTTGCGGTTGACCGACAAGAAGTAGGCGCTCTCCCCTTCGATGAAGGGAGGCCCCCACCCCCGGGCCATATCGCCCCGGCCGGGTGGCTCCACCTTGATCACGTCGGCGCCAAGATCGCCCAGCATCATGGTGCAGTAGGGACCCGCCAGGGCCTGGGTCAGGTCAATGACGCGGATGTCTTCTAGTGATTGCATTACACCCCCCTCACGTTTCACTTTGATGTACTCGTATGCGACCGACTTCAACTATCCACAGATTCTTCTCAACAGGCATTTGGGCAGCAGCTTGCAAGAACTGTCGAACCAACCTCTCTAATAAGGCCAGACTTGGGTTTCGTGGTACGCGGATGACTATAATGCCACTAGCCTTCTTGGGTGAGAACCGCGTTACGTCCGCGAAATCCAGATCCAAGGTAACCAAACAACGCTGTTCTGTACAGCACAGGTCATAGAGCTGTTGGTCGGAGGTTCCTTGCAAAGACTCATCGCGGACGGTCTGTACATCGTGCCCAGCGGCTACAAAGATACGCTGGGTCCGTCCCCCGAAGTTCTCATCAAGCTTAAACTTCATGCTGCCGCCTCGATCGGAATCTCAACATACCGCTCGCGTGTCATCTCTGCCCCGTAAGCAATGGCAGCCAGGATGTCTGCCCTCGTTAGCTGGGGGTACTCTTCCAGAAGTTCTTCTATGCTCGTGCCACTGGCAAGAAAATCAAGGATGAGCGAGACCCAGATCCGAGTGCCGCGAATGCAGGGCTTGCCAAAACAGATATTGGGGTCTATCGAAATGCGTTCAAGAAACGAATTCATTGGTTATAACCTCCTTTTCCTTTTTCGTATTCTTCGTGGTTCAAGCGTGACACCGCCCCACGTCCTCCTGACACGTTACCTGACCGCAGACCTGGCAGCGGATCTGGCTGTATCCTCTATGGTCCCCAGTCACTTGACCACACATAGCGCCTGTCTTATCTCCCCCAGGTGATAAGCCGTATGGGCCAGAATGGCAAGTGAAGCACCAATATCATCCTCTCCCTCCCAGATAGCGAGATTCTTCATTGCCGTCAATACAGTTTGGTGGGTCTCTCTGAGTTCCTGCTTGAGTGCTTCCCATTCATCCGGCGTCACTTCCTTCAGTTGCCAGCTTTCTTCCCAGTCTATTTTGCCAATCGTTTTCTTTTGTAGGCAGCCTTCAAGGAGTACTCGAAGGTAGAAGCGGGCGTGTTCCACTTGAGCAGCAATACTTGCACATTTCGCTGATACCGGACGAGAAGCCTCTTCAGCAGAGATTGTTTCCAGCGTCTCGAAAAACGATGTGCCTCTATCAAGATAAATGCCCTGAACCTGCTCGAATGTTTCCTCGAGCAAGTCAAAGAGTTCCTTCTTGAAACTATCAGTGTCAATCTGTCTAGACATGTATTCTCCTATTCGTTAAGCAAGAATTCCATTGCCTTATCTTTAATTCTCTCCATAGTTCTTGTATCAATGGTTTCTTCTGCATATTCTAGAACTAGGCTGAGTTTTCCAGCACAAGTAACTGCGCCTAGGACTAGATTGACAAGAGCCAAAGGACAAGCACCACCAGGATTCATGATCAAACGATCTAGCTCCAATGGTCCATACTTTGTCGGAAAATCCAGACGGGTGAGATTCGTGATGGCCGTTCCCATATTAATCCTATCAAGAGAGTCCATCTTTTCTCTTTTGAGAACTGATAAGACAACGTCATCTCGTTTGCTGAAGGCAGAAAGCTTGTTATACCTTGTGAAATGCGGCGGGACAAGCCCGCCGAGCATTTTGAAACTAAGGGATTCTAGAATACCTGGTTCGAGATAACACCATGTTATGGGATCTTCAAACAGATTCTTGTTTGTATAGAGTGGTTTGACTTTGCGGTGAAGCTTTCGGGCATTTTCCCAGAAGCTCGTTTTCCTACTATATTTAAACTTCAGAGTCACTAACCCGGCATAAAATCCCATGACTTCGCCGGCAGGTCTCTGTAGACGGTCTCTCACGCTACCGGCGACGCCCATACTTGAATGATAGGGTTTGTCACCTTGAACAATGCATTGTGCACCTACAAAAGCGGTAGTTAATGCACTATTTACAGTTACGCCTTCTTCCCTACATCGAGCAACTAATGCAGAAGTCCGAGCCTCGGACAGCTCAACAGAGAGCATTTGGTGTTTGTAATTCGTCCAATAAGCTTCATTGAGGTTTCTGTAATCCTCTTGATCGAAAAAGATCTTGTCTTCTTCCCATTTCTTGTTTATCCGATTTATTAGGAACCTGACAATAGCGTTAAGTGAGACTTCTTTCGGTATGGTATCTCTGTCAATTGGAATCGGGTCAGGTAACACTTCCACTTCTCGAGTTGGATCCCCAAGATGAACCATTAAGTCTCTGGCAAGATATGCTAATGACAACCCATCACAGATTATATGATGGCAGAAAACGATCAACTCAGATTGGATGGGAGATCGAACCAGAATAAATCGTATAGCTGGCTGTGTATCAAATTCAAAAGGGATCTGACATTCCTCATGGAATACGTCAATCCAATGATCATCAGATTCTCGAGGTACTATCTTTACTGGGATTTCTTTGACCCCTTCCGATGTAAACCATAGATAGTGATCATTATCCTCCTTAATCCGAACCCTGAGATTTGGATGTCTCTGCTGAACTCTGGAAACGGCATTTATTAACATACTTTCGGATATATTCCCCTTAATCCGAGCTACAACAGTCACGATAGAATAAGGGGCTCGTGCAAACATGCGTTCTAAAGGAGTTATTTTTCTTTCATATTTCTTGACTTTTGGGTTTTCTAACATGATTTTCAAGCCCTTTCCAACTACTCAAACTATTGAGCTTTCGTACACTTAGGGTTCTGTGCCCAACTGATACAAAACCCTCGACAGTAGGTAAACCCATTATACTATGTCCAACGAGGAAACGCAAACCGCCCCGCTTTCTTCATCTCGACCGCTGCCGGTGGGCGAAGGATGCCGGGCGGCGCTCCGAGCGAACTTGTCCCTTTGCCAGTCCCCAGGACGGTGATCAACAATCGAAGCCAAGTCGGCTTAGTGCCACCTACAGGGATAAATTGTTGCCCGACAACGTAGATCAGCAATGTGAACCAGACTGCGGCCCAGGCAAACATCAGGACAATAGTCCCTACTCTGTCCTGCGGAACCTTGTCCTGATCGATGTCTTGACTCAATGATTCATTAGACATAGCTACTTCCTCTCAGCGACCTTGCCATGAAACATCGAATAGGTAAAGAAGGCGTAGTAATCTGGATGATCCAAAATAAAGTCCGGTGACTCTGGTAGGCAAAGACGCTGATACTCTGCCCACGAATGTCTGCTATCCGCATCCTCCTGCCTCAGTTCGGACTCCACTCCTGGCCAGCGCATCTGAAAGAGCGCTATCAAGGCGCTGCGAAGATCATCAGTCAGCGGGGCATGAGCGTCGCCGGCAAAGGTTCGGGCCGTGGGTTCCTCCAAGCCTGCGTCACGGAACCAACCAAGCGCGCGCAAGAAGTGTGACTCTGGCTTTTTGCCCTTGACGAAAGGGGCAATCCCTGCGGATGTCGCGTTAAGGCGGGCCTCCAGCAGAGGATGTCCCGGAAGGAGTTTTTCAGAGGACCAGGCCAGGATGGCCACGCTGCCGCCAGGCTTCACTACCCGTGCAAGTTCCTTCACCAACGGCAAAGGTTCAATAGGCGCGTATCCCACGCAATCCACACTCCATGCCCAATCGAAGGTATCATCACCGAAGGGAAGTCTGTTCACGTCTCCTTTTCGGAAGGAAATCCTCTCCGACAAGCCAGCCTTCTTCACTATGTCCTTGGCGTAAACCAGGAACTCGGCGGACAAATCAAGGCCAGTGATATGTCCTGCAGGTCCCACTGTCTCTGCCAACAACAAGGCCTGAAGGCCGATGCCGCATCCTGCATCCAGACCCCGGCTCCCCAAAGGGAACTGCAGTGCCTGGATCGCAGAACGAAGGACGGGCTCTCTCAGACGATTGAATACGCACGCCATCTGCACATAGTCTATGTCAGGCATTGTCCCTCCTCTCAATTTTAGAGACTACCGGGTGGCGCTTTCATCCTGGCCGCCCTCCTGCCTTCGACGGGCTCAGGACGCCGCTTCATAGTGATCAGCCACCGGTGGCTGGCTGGTGGACATGGGATGTGTGGGCAGAATGCCTGTGTCTGCCCCGCCGTCCCAGACGGAAATGGTCCAGACTCCTTCGCTTGCTCCGCAAGCTTAGGCGCTGGTACAGACGACGGGTACGACCCCCATCCCGATCGCGGCATCGTGGGGAATGGCACCTACACCACGGCCCAAGGGGAAAAGCGGCAGATGTACCTGTGCAATGTGTGCGAAAAGCCCTTTTCCGAAACGGTCGGCACGCGCTTCTTCGGTCTCAAGACGCCGATGAGGACGGTCTGCATCGCCCTCAATGAATTAGCCGAGGGGCTGGGCGTGAGAGCCGTGGCTCGTATCCACCACGTGGAGCCCGACACGGTCTTGGAGTGGCTGCGGAATGCCGGCCAGCACTGCGAAGCGGTGTCGGCGTACATGATGCAGGAACTGGAACTAGGCCAGGTACAACTGGACGAGTTGTGGACCTTCGTGTGCAAAAGGAGAAAATGTTGAGCGAGTGGGGGAATTATACATCTGAAGTCAGTAATGGTCAAAAAAGGGGAGGCGGTTGTTCGAAAAGCAACAAAAAAAGGGCCAGCCGATGCGAAGTGCTGCCCCTTTGGGTGCTTAGCGCCTATCACTTTCGTGGTGACCTGGACAAGTTCGATGAGCGCCTGGCCCGGGTGCGGTCTCGCCTGGCACCGCCACCTGGCAGAACCGTACCCACCTTCTGGGTGACTGGGGGCTGGCAGGGAGCGGTGGTGTACGTGACTGCCTCGTTTCGGGTTCCTGTCTCACAGCTATGGCCTCTTTCGCGCCCCGGCCTTCCTGAGGTATGCGTGCGGCGCTCCGGCCGCCTCACAGCCAGGCATCAATGGCGATCTTGCGGATCTCTTTTCCATCCAGCCGATACTCGGTTGACAACGCAACCATGGCGTCCTGCGCTCTCTCCAATGGCAGTCTGTGGGAGATGAGTGCCGCGTAGTCATGTTTTCCGGCCTCGATCAGGTTGCAGGCCCTGATCATCTCCCCGACGTGGCATCCCCAGCTACCGTGGAGGCAGAGCTGTTTGTGGTTGAAGTGTCGGAAGGGATTGATGGCCACCTCTCCCACATCGGTGAAGTGACCGAGTACCACGTAGCTGCCGCCTCGACGCACCATGTCAATCCCTTCAGGAATAGCCAAGGGCACGCCAGTACACTCCAGGACAGCGTCCGCTCCGTAGCGTCCCGGAGTCTCCGCACGGACGAGATGCACTCGTTCCGTCGGATCGCGGACTTGCTCAATGTCGATCGTCACGTCAGCCCCAAAGTCTCTGGCCAAGCTCAGCCGTGACTCGGGTGCGCCGATAGTAATGATGCGATTAGCGCCCCGCTCTCGGGCAGCGACCAGGGCAGCGATACCGATGGCACCCACGCCCTGAATCGCCACAGTGGCTGCCACAGGTAGATTGGCAATCCTTTCTACGGCATGGATAGCGACCGCCAGGGGATCGAAGAAGATGGCCGCCTCTGCAGGAGCATTGATCTTCAGAAAAGCGGATCCCGGCTGACTGAGGTATATGTACTGGGCATATCCACCCTGGAAATCTAGAGGCACGCCGGGTATACCCAGGCCATAACAGCCCAGGTCGCCAGTGCACAGGGTTGGCTCCCTGACCACCGAGCAGAAGTAGCACGTCCTGTCAACAAGCCCGCCGAAGACGGCGACCCTATCCCCCTTGCGCACAGGCCGCCCGGCATAGTCCGTGGTGACACCAGCGCCCAACCTGTCCACGATCCCGACAGCCTCGTGCCCCAGAGTAATCGGGTACGAGGTACCGGGCAAGTGCCCGTGATACACGTGCACATCAGTGCCGCATACCCCGCACAGTTCCTGGCGGATCAGAGCTTGGCCTGCCTTGGGCTCCGGGACAGGCGCCTCGCGCACGACAAAACTGCCGTCGGGCTGTTCAAGGATCGCCGTCTTACCCATCCTAGTCATCGTTAGACCTCCCGCACATGCCTCTTCCTGCCGGTCCGCTTCCATCTCAGGCACGGCCGGCTATGCGCTCAATAGGTCGAGTGTCACATTGACCAAGACCTTGACTGATCCAGTGTTCTTATTTGGCAAGGCCGGCGCCGTACTCTTGATCGCAGGTTACAGACTTCGCCTGCAGTCCACCCGCGTCTACCCAATCCTTGATACTCCTTATGCTGTCTTCCATCGTATACAGGGGTTCGAAATCGAGCAGTTTCTTGGCCTTCGAGCCGTCGAAGGCGATCTCGCCCCCTTGCGCCATGCTCCAGGGAAAACCGAAATCTACCTCGATTCCTGGCACCAGCCGCTCGAGGATCTCGGCGAACTCAGAACCCCGGGTGGGCCGGGGACCGCAGCAGTTGAAGATCTCTCCCACCGCTGCCGGATGCTCGCCGGCCACGATGAACATGCGCGCCACGTCCCTCAGATCCACGTAATGACAGAGCTCTGTAGCCGAGAAGTGGGGCACCTGCACACGCTTCCCTTCCGCCAGGCTCTCGGCGAACTTGCGCCAGCTGCGACCTCCTCCGCGGCCGTGCGGGCCTACCACGGCGGTCAGACGCAAGGCGGTGGTGGGCAGGCCGTACTGGTGGAAGTACGTCATGGCCAGGAGCTCCTGCATGCGCTTGGTCGTAGAGTACATGTCGCGCGGCCGGCAGGGATGCTCCTCGTCGACCGGCATGTAGTCTGGTGGACTGAACTTGGTGGCAGGGTACCACTCATAGGCCGAGATGCTGCTGGCCAGCACAAAGCGGCCTACCTTCGCCTGGCGAGCCCATTCCAGTATGTTCTGGCAGCCGTTGACGTTGACCTGGACCATCTGTGTGGCATCCCCTGTGTCGCTGGGCAGCGATGCCAGGTGCATGACGCAGTCGAAGGAGCGCCCGCAGAGCGCCTGCTGTAGTTGCGTCACATCGGTGAGATCGGCCTGAATGAAGGCCAGCTTCTCCCGAGGGAGCATTCGGTCCAGGGCCGTCACTTCCTTGCCCAGGGCCGCAAGCTGCCGTACCACCTCGCCGCCGACATAGCCGGTGGCGCCGGTCACGAGCACGCTCTCCATAGCCATCACACCTCCAGCGGCAGGGGCTTGTAGTGGGGGGGGATGACTTCCTCATCCAGTGGTAGCTCTATCCACCCCCCTGTCTCCATGCTCTTCCAAACTGCGCACATGACCTCGATGGCCCGTGCCCCGTCCTCACCACTCACCAATGGCTCCTTGTCGTTGATCAGGCAGTCGAGGAAGTGCTCGGTCATGCGCTCATAGTTGTTCGGGTGGCGAGGCGGACAGATCGGCACCCAGCGCCTGCGCACGGTTTCGCCTATGATATCCTCGACCCAGAACAGCTCCGGCCAGCGATAGTCCTTTAGGATCTTCGGCAGCGTGTGGACGCTATACTCCTTGTTGGTGTAGACCGCCATCGGCCAGCTCTGGAAGGGGTTAGTCGCATCGGTGGCGGTGAAGATGGTACCTTCCGTTCCACAGAGCTCGGTGGCCTGGTTCACCGCCGGCGAGAAACGGTTGCAACTGATGGTGCCGTAGGCGCCATTCTCGAACTCGACCATG
Organism: uncultured Anaerolineae bacterium; assembly: GCA_964390805.1. GTDB lineage: Bacteria > Chloroflexota > Anaerolineae > VGOG01 > VGOG01 > CAYMKL01. Next base: position 13,552 of record CAYMKL010000037.1, read on the forward strand.
GCCAGTGCCGTGTCGTCGCACAGTGTATAGCTCTCGGGCATGGCCAGTCGCTTGGCCACGCCGACGGCTCGCTTGACCGGGCTCCCATTCAGCCAGGTGAGGAGGTCAATGGCATGCGCGCCGGTATCGTTGATGGCTGCACCGCCGGCCACCTCGCACCTCAGGCGAAAGTCGGTCTCGGCCACGTGGTTCTGGTAGAGGTGCCAGTGCTCATGCAGCGATGCCCGGCTCATGAGCAGCCGACCGATGACGCCCGCCTCGATCAACTGCTTGGCCCACTGGTTGTGCGTCCAGAAGCGGCGATCACAGCCTACCATAAGCTTGACGCCGGCCCGTCTGCAGGCGTGGACGATATCCCAGGCCTCTTTGTTAGTCACAGCCAAGGGCTTTTCCACTACGACGTGGATGCCGGCTTTGGCTGCCCCGATTGCCTGGTTGCAATGCACGTTATTGGGGGAGGCGATTACCACAGCGTCCAGCCCGGCCTTCTCGTACAACTCTCGGTAGTCGGTGAACCACTGTTGGGCACCCCACCGAGCCGCCGCCGCGCGCGCCCGCTCGGCGTTGGTATCGCAAACAGCGACTAGCCTCACTTCGGGCCGGGCGGTAATTGACGGGAGATGCGCCAACTCGGAGATGCTGCCACATCCGATGACACCCATCCTGACTTCCGACATCTTGTCCTCCTTCCGCCTCTGCGGCGTCTATTGATGGCAACCCTTAACGACCCGCGCCTGGATGTGAGCGCGGGTCGGCATGCGCTCCAGGCGTACCCCGCCTCCACGCTCGATCACGCAGGCTGCCGTAGCGCATCCCCACTGGGCTGCCCGTGTCAGGTCCGCGCTGCGCAGGTACTCCGATAAAAAGCCCGCCATGAAGGTGTCGCCGCCCCCCGTCGTGTCCACGACTCTGGCAGGCAAGGGCGGCACGTGCCAGTGGCCCTGAGCCGTACAAAGCAGAACACCCTTGGCCCCCAAGGTGATAAGCACCACGTGGGGGCCGCAAGCCAAAAGCCGCTGGGCGCTCACCACCGGCCTGTCTTCACCAAAGATGACTGTGGCATCTTCGTCTGAGGCCTTGACGATATTGAAGTGTCTAGCGGCCTCGCAGGCCAGCTCGGCCAGGGAGGCTGTAGCCAAGCGCTGGGCGACGCTCATGTGCACTCCGCCGTAGCCGCCAATGTCAACCGCACTCCATCTACCTAAGCGGGCGACAGCAGGTAGCTCTCCAAGTGGGACGTCGTCCTCCATGGTACACACGTAGACCATGGAACAGCCATGGTAAGCCATCGGCACGTCCTCTGCTCGGATGGGATCAGCCCGGGTCGGGTAGCGGATTTCCTTGTTCCCCGCCAGATCGTAGATCAGTTCGCTGGCGGTGCTCCGCGCACAGGTGGAGACACCAAGAGTATCCACGCCGGCTTCGAGAATAGGTCGTAGCAGATCCTGAGGCATATCGGGGCCCACCTTGGTGACGAGTCCTACGACGGTCCCCTGGCGGGCCGCTGCCACCGAGCAGTAGGCGGGCGGGCTGCCCAGAAATGGTCCTTCGATGCGGTCTGGGAAGTGGATCATCTCCCGGACGATGTGGCCAACGCAGACCAGGTCAAATGGTCTAGACATAGGCTATCGCTCCCGCGTGCCTAAGATGAACTCCTTGAGATGCTCCAATGCCACCGCATCCGGCATTTGAACTGGGGGATGTTTCGTGAAGAAAGCGCAGGCCGACTCGAGTACACCGGAAATGCCGCGGTCCAGCGCCAGCCTGGCACAACGGACCATGTCCACCATCACGCCGGCAAAGTTGGCGCTGTCCTCGACCTCCAGCTTGGCCTCGAAATGCAGGGGAGCGTTCCCAAAGTTGCCCCCGTTGATGTAGAAGATGCTGGTCTTGCGGTCTTTCATCAGACCGACGTGGGTAAAGCCGGTGGACATGGTCACTGGATAGGGCAGCAGGCTGGTCACCGCCTGCTGCTTGGTCAAGTGCTTGCTCTTGCCGCGCGCCATAAGGTTGGCGAAATCGGTGTTGCCGGCATAGTTGATCTGATAGGTTTCGGACAGGTGGACACCGCGTTCAAGCATCAAGGTGACCAGGGCCCGGTGGATCGCCGTACCGCCGAACTGGCTCTTGACATCATCGCCGATGAGGGGTACGCCACTCTCAACGGCAGTTCTTTGGTACTTGGGATCACAGACAACCGGGGTTGGCATGCCATTGATGAAGCCGATTTGCGCATGGATGATCCCTGCATCAGCGTAGAAGCAGGCGGCCTGGTGTGACTCGGTCGGGATAAAGTTGAGTAACATTTCAGCATCGCTCTCCTCAAGAATCCTGACCACATCACACGGCGACTCACCCGAGACAGGCACGACTTCAGCTAGATGCGGAGGATTCCCATCGAGGACCGGGCCCATGCGGACCCTTACGCCATAGGGCTGGACCTTGACTCCAGGATACCGATAGGCTACATTGGGCGCCGAGAACAAGGCTTCGCTCAGGTCCTTGCCAACTTTGTTGGCGCTGATGTCAAACGCCGCCACCGGCACGATGTCTGTGACCTTGTACCCGGCGATCTCGACATTCATCAACCCACGGGTGTCCTCAGGATGCTGCCGATAGTACTCGATGCCCTCCAAGAAGGCCTGGCAACAGTTGCCGACTCCGGCGATCGCAACCTTTATCTTCCTATCCTTCATCTATTCTCCTATCCTTCATCATTGAAGCTTCCGCTCGGGCCTCCTTCGCCTATTGGGCAGTATAGCCACCATCAACCAGCAGAGACGTACCCGTAACCCAAGATGACTCGTCAGAGGCCAGATACAGCACGGCCTTGGCTACGTCCTCTGGCTGGCCCGCCCGCCCGATCGGATGCATTCTGGCGATCTCATCCCCGAGTCGTCGGATGTCTTCGCGATTGAGGTCGATTTCCACCCAACCGGGGCAGACAGCGTTGACCCGTATCCCATAGGGCGCAAAATCCAAGGCCATGCACTTGGTGAGCAGCTCCACGCCGCCCTTGGCAGCGTTGTAGGCGCCCTGCCTCCTCTGGCCTACGTGTCCAGATATCGAGGAGCAATTGATGATAGCGCCAGCGCGATTGCTGATCAGATGTGGAATCACGTATTTGCAGCAGAGAAAGACGCCCTTGAGATTAACATCCATCACGGCATCCCACTCGTCCTCCGTGAGTTCGATCACGGTCTTGCCTAGTCCAACGAACACCGCGGCGTTGTTATACAGGATGTCAATCTTTCCAAAAGCGCCAATGACGTTGTCTACCAGCCGTTGAACGTCAGCGGATTTCGATACGTCACAGGACATCCAGCGGGCTTCCTTCCCTGTAGCCCGGATTTCCCTGACGGTCTCTGCCAGCGGCTCTGGACGCCTGCCCGCCAGCATCACCTTCGCTCCCTCGCGCGCGAAAAGCAGCGCGGTAGCTCGGCCGATCCCTGTGCCGCCCCCGGTCACGATGGCCACCTTGTCCCTCAGCCTCATCGTTACCTCTCCTCACAGCCCGGCGCGAGCTCGGCGACAATGGTACACGGGCAGCTATCGAGCCCTTGGATGTACAGCGGCACCACGATAACGTGTGCCACGCCTATCAGGCCATCCCTCAGGTCCATGTCCTCGATCAAGAGCACCGGAGCGTGGGGCCGACCGAAGAGGACCTTGTGTGCTTGCACGCCCTCCGAGACGCGCGACGCGGCAGCCATGGAGATGCTGTCGATGCCTACGGCCCGCATTCCCAGAAAACGCGCGCAGGAGAGATAGCGGGCCGCCTGCAGCGACAGCCCGGGGTTGCGGTCTCGGTAGCGCGCTGGATCAGTGCTCCGATAACGAGTGAATCCTGTCCGTAGCAACAGGAGGTCGCAAGCTTCCAGCGCTGCCTCATGAGATTGCAGATCGGAAACCTCAATGAGCTCATCGTCTTCCTTGGGCACGTCGATCAGGCAGGGGTAATTGAACACCAGGTCATTGATGTCGAGATCGGCCACTGCCGTCTGCCCAGCCAACATGTGGCTTGGCGCATCAATGTGAGTACCAGCATGATTCCAGGCCAGGAAGTAGAATGTGTTGCCAGGATCTCCCCGATCCAATGCTTCGTCCACCAGGATGCGCAACGCCTGCCGGCCACCAGGTGCCGGCGTCTTCTCTGATAGGCTGAAAGAAAGCAGTCGGAACATGGCCTGAGTTCACCTGCCTCCCAGATGCTGCCGAAAGTCGGCCAGGCTCTGATCCACGGCTCGCCGCAGAAAGCTGTGGTCTTCACCTACGATCACAAATCTGCAGCCGCGATCCGCCCAACTGAGCAAGGTATTGGATGGGGCATCAATCGGCACTCCTACGGGTATCCCGGAGCGACGTCCTTCCATAATGACTTGTTCGATGGCACTGACGACCTGTGGGTGATCAAGTTGACCTAGCAGTCCCAGCGACGCTGACAGATCCATAGGTCCCAGCAGTACAACATCTATGCCTGGAGTGGCCATGATCTGTCTTGCTGACTCGACGGCATTGGAGTGCTCGAGTTGCACAGCGACGATGATCCCCTCGTTGGCCTCACAGATATACTCCTCAACGTTGCGGTAGTAGTCGGAAGCACGCCGGGGGCCGAATCCGCGATAGCCCTGCGGTGGGTACTTGCAGGCCGCCACGGCCTGCTTGGCCTCTTCCCTCGAGTCCACGTGGGGGACCAGGATTCCTTCCGCGCCCAGATCCAGGACCTGCTTGATCAGCACCCGGTCATTCCACGGCACGCGAACGATCGGTACCGTACGCCGACCGTTGAAGGCCATCAGGGTGCATTCCAGGTTCTCCAGAGTAATGGACGTATGTTCCATGTCGATCAGTAGCCAGTCGAAGCCCGCTCCGGCCATGATTTCAGCGACGGCTGGGCAGGAAAGCGACAACCACGCACCTACGGTCGTCTCACCATCGCGCAGACGTTTCTTAAGTGCCAAACTCCGTGTCAGCATTCTTTTGATTACCTCTTCCCCTTCTCATGCCCGGGCACTATACTGCGTGCAGAGCTGGCTCACCTTTCAATGCGCGGACGACCTCCGCGGCTGCCTGCTCCGCCATAGCTTGCCATGCTTCCGCGGTCCAGGCGCCGATGTGGGGCGTGAGGATAACACTGTCCATCCTTAAGAGAGGTGATCCTGTAGGCGGCTCGGTCGCAAAGACGTCCAGAGCCGCACCAGCGATCCATTGCTCGCGCAATGCCCGCACCAGAGCACTTTCCTTCACTAGGCGTCCGCGAGCCGTATTGATTAGGTAGGCTGTGGGCTTCATCGCCCGCAGTTCGCGCTCGGCCAGTAGACCCACAGTTGCATCAGTGAGTGGCAGGTGTAGACTCACAAAATCCGACTGTGTCAGCAGGTCTTGGAGATCTATGTACTGGATGCCGTGGCTGGCAGCAAAGGCCTCGTCGCGGATGGGGTCACATGCCACTACCCTCATGTCAAACGCCAGAGCACGCCTGCTGACGAGCTTGCCTATCGCGCCGAGGCCGAGGATGCCTAGGACTCGGCCCTCTAGGTCTACGCCTATGCTCCGCTCCCACTTCCCACCACGGACTGCCCGGTCGCTGAAGCACACGCGTCGCGCGAGGCATAAGAGTAGCCCCATGGTGAGGTCCGCCACAGCCCTACTCGTCAGCCCCGGGGTTATCGTAACGCGGATGCCGCGCGCACGAGCTGCTCTGAGGTCAATGTTATCCGTCCCCACCCCGGTACGTGCGATGATGGCCAGTTTGCTGGCTTTCTGCAGCACGCGCTCGGTCAGCGGCTCGCTGCCAGCGATCAGCGCATGTACTCCTTGGAGCAGGGAGATCATTTCCTCCTCAGTCGGCGTAGTGTGAGGATAGTGAAATCGAACAAGCGAGCCAGCTTCTTCGAGCAAGCCGCAGACCAATCGGCTATCTAGTTCACGCGGAAAGGTCGTGATGAGGGTCGTAAACATCTGGAACCTGTTTCACCTCTGCATCACACCTGCGGTGGACTCACGGATCTCCAGGTGGCACGGGATCATCGTGGTTCGGGGCTCGCCTGTGTATACCTTATCGATGCGGTCGATTAGGTACTGAACCATCACCTCCGCGAATTCCTGGACATCGTAGGACACGGCCGTAATGGAGGGGGTGATGCAAGTGTAATAGCTCACATCATCGAAGGCGCACAGCGCCAAGTCGTCAGGCATGCGCAGCCCGCGGGCTTTCACTTGCTGAAGCAGACCCAACGCCAACCGGTTGCTGGACACCAGCATCGCGGTCGGCGGCGGCTGCAACTCCAGAAGCTCGCCTGCTACAGCGTAGCTGTCTTCCGCCTTGAAGCTCCCTTCACGGATGAGTTCTGGGTAGACCTGCAGCCCGGCCTCCTGTAAGGCTCGTTCGTAGCCCCTGAGTCGGTTTCTGCCCGGAGTGAGTGTCAAAGTGAGGTTAAGCAGTGCGATCCGCGAGTGCCCCAGCTCAATGAGGTGGCGCACTGCCTGATAGGCCCCCTGCTCGTTGTCGAAGAGCACGCAGTCCGCTTTCAGCCCGTCGATCTGACGGTCTATTAAGACGAACGGTTGACCGGAGTGCATGGCAGAGAACAACAAGGAGCGATTGCCGCCAGTGGGCAGGAGAACAATGCCGTCCACACGCCTCTGGAGCAACTGCCTTAGCCAAACTAACTCGCGCTCTGGTGACTCGTCGCTGTTGCATACGGCAAGGCTGTAGCCCTGCTGCAGCAAGAGATCCTCGGCCGATTTGGAGATGGCAGCGAGGATGGGATTTAGAACGTCAGAGATGACAACGCCAACACTCAGGGTACGCTTAGTCTTGAGGCTTCGGGCTATTGCGCTTGGACGATAGCCAAGCTGCTCGATCGCCCACAGCACTTTCTCTCGCGTCTTGTCTGACACAGGGCGAGGCCCATTGTTGACAACGTAGGATACAGTAGCAACCGATACACCAGCCAGCTTGGCCACGTCGTCTCGAGTAACAGTCACGGTTCAACTCCATTCAGCACAGATTTACTCTACTCGAATAGTCTACACGAGTAGAAGTGCCCTATTATAGCATAATGCACCTGTGTTGTCAAGAGATCAACCTGAGCACCTGAGAAAGAAACGGCGGGTTGACAACAGACAAGAAATGTGCTATAATTGAGGCAGGTCTACTCGAGTAGACGACACGAGTAGAACAGGCTCGTATATTCGCAAGGCGAGTAGAGAAAGGGACAGGAGGACTCTGGCATGCCCGAGAGTCGTGATGAAGACTACAACCTCGACATTGTGTGCAGGGGTGAAGCGCGAGCGGAGATCGTGGTCGGTCCGAAGCCGGGGGAAGTGATTCGCAACGCTGCCCTGACCTTACGGCAGGAGATTCGCCGGCGAACCGGTGCAGAGCTGCCTATTCTGGCCAGGCCCTCAAAGGCATCCCGCAGAACGGTCATATACCTGGCGACGTTGGATGGACATCCAGGAGCGAAAGATGCTCTCGCTCGCTTGGGGCACGAACCCGCCATCTCCACCCGTCCCGGCAGAGAAGGGTTCATGCTGGTGTCCGGCCGCCTGGACGGCATGGGCACGGTAGTGATAGATGGCAGTGATGATCTGGGCACCTTTCATGGGGTCGGCTGGCTGTTGCGCAAAATGCGATTCTCAGAAGTTTCGGCAGTTGTCTCTGGCGAACTCGACATTTCCACCGCACCAGCTACTTGGCAGAGACGCATCCGATTCGGAGATCACTTTGGCTACGTTAACACCGAACTGGAGGGATGGAGAGAGATCTGGGCCGATTACGTCCTGTGGGGCCTGTCGACAGTAACCATGCGCTGTGATCCGGCGCACCAGGGAGACCCACGAGAGACTCACTTGGCCGAGTACCTGTGGAACAAGTGGGCTGAGCGGGTACCGCTGGCTAGGGCTTTAGGATTGGAGGTGGTTCATCTCACTCAGGCAACGCTGGCAGCCAAGGATGGCGAGTTCGGGCCGACTCGCATTCCCGACTTTGAAGAGTTGAACTACATGTGCTTCGACTTCAATGGCGTGAACCCCAAGTTCGCCAGGGGCAGGGAGGTCTTGCATCGCTTTCGCAAGTGGTTCTTCGACAACATGCCGCATGTCAAGGACGTGAACTACTTGATGAATGGCTTTGACGGCGGGGGGTGCTTCGATCCCGAGGTGGCTCCTTGGTCTTGCACCTATGCTGATTTGGTGGACCAGATCATCCATCCCTTGCTCGAGGAGCACAACCCCGATGTCCAGATCATACTGAGCCTGTATGCGTGTCCTGGTTCCTACCTCTTAGCCACTAAGGTGCAGCAGGGTTGGAAGCCGAGCTGGCTGGCCGCCATTGAGTTCGATGACCCCGACATAGCACCCTTGTTTCCCAAGGATATCCGGCGCGTCTACTTCGGTATGTGGATCACCGACTTCCACACAGGTGGGTATTATCAAACCGTGGGGGTCAATCCGTGCCCCAAGCTATGCGAGGCTATGTTCAATCACATCTGGCATGACTGCGAGATCAGGGATGGCCTGGGCAATTACAGTGAGGGGCCTCATGACTTCATCAACCAGATAGTCATGATGCAGCTAGCCTGGGATCCCAATCGAGACGTAGACGGTATCTTGGATGATCTGTGCTGCTACTACTTCGGGGAGACAGCAGCGCCTCTCCTCAAGGAAGCTTTCTATCTCATGGAAGAAGAGCGACCCCATACTGTGGCTGAGGGCCTGGCTGATCCGAAGGTGAACCCGCGGATACGGCAACTACTTGAGCAAGCAGAAGGTCTGATGCCAGAGTGGGCTCTGAGGAGTCGACAGTGGGCCCTGGTCAGGGGACGTGCTGGCATAGTTCAGGCGCGACGGCGCCAAGCCGATCTGGTGCCGACATTCGATGAACACTGGAGGCGCTATCAGTCGCTTGTTGAGGATGGCCCTTCAGAGAAGTACCCCGACTGGGCTGACGAAAGCCGAGAGTACTTCCAATCATTGGTTGACAGCGGCCAACAGATGGTGGCTGTCTTCCAACGTATGCAGCGAGACGGCTTTGGGGTCATAGGCGGAGGGCAAATGGCCCTCTACCCGAACCCGCTCACCGGCGCTGCCGCTGAAGCTTTGGCATCACTGCAAGACGGGCAGAGAGGGAGCGGGTCTGTGGCTCCAGGGCGTTGGTGCATAGCCCACCTGGATGTGCAGGGACGTGTGACCGTTTCGGATGGCTGGAGCAATCGGATCATTCTGGAGCAAGGGCCGGTGGCCGCGGATGCTCAACTTGCTTTTGCAGATCCCTACGGGAGTGGGTCGGCACGCATCGTGTACCTTGGAGTGGATGGGAGGCTGTATTCTTGGAGCCCGGTTGAGGACCTGAAGCTCCTCGCCGAGGGCCAGTTCTTGACGGGGCCTCTGGCGGCTGGAGACCTCGACGAGGATGGCAGAGACGAGCTAGTAGTGTTGGCCGGCAGCTCAGCGGAGGAGGGTTGCCTGGCTGTAGTGAATGGGGCAGGGAACGTCAGGCTGCTTCAGGTTCGCCCATCGGGATTGGCGCCCGAAGCAGCCGCCGAAGGCGTGTTTCCGGAGGCGCCCATCCCCAAGCAAGCGGCACGCATTGCCTTCGAGCCCCGTGTCCGGATCTGCGACCTGGATGGGGACGGGCACCTGGAACTCGTCTGTGCAGATCGCGACGACGCACAACGGCTCGTCGTCCTGGACAGCTTGGGCAATCGCAAGGCTGTGGGGCCTGTAGCACCAGCAGGCGCCATTGCTACAGGGGACCTAAACGGAGACGGCATGTCAGAGGTGGTTTTCGTAGACAGCGAAATGCGCCTCGGCGTGTACTCGCTGCAGCATGGCGTTCTCAGGGTGTGCGAACCGGCTGTACCTCGATGGACGTCAGCGGTGGCCGTTGTTCGGATGAATGGTCAGCGCGTGCCTGGTGTGGTCTATGCGGACGCTGGTGGGATGTTGCGAGTGATCCACTTAGGAGGCGAGAGCCGAGCCTTGACAGACCAGCCCAGTTCTGTGGCGGTTGGCCCTGGGATGGTGGTGGGCGATTACAATGGCGATGGTCGCGACGAGGTCTGCTATCTGCGGCGGCGGCTAGCTTTCCACTTTCCCCTTTCGACCCTGTCTCTGGTAGATGGCTCTGGAGGCCTGCGCGACATTCCACTAGGAAACTGGTACTTCAACCGTCGACAGCAATCCTACGGGGCTCCTCTCGGTCCTCGCGCCAGCGGCCGTCTTCGCTTCCCGACGATCGAGTTTGCCTGGGACGCAGATCACGGCTTTAGAGGGTACCGAGACTATCCATTTTCATATGTCTTCGGCGCCTTGCGTTTCGTTCCGGACGCGTTCCCTAGACGTACTTTCGAGTAAGGCCACGTCTTTCGCGCACCAGCTACTGGATGCCAAACTCGCGCCGCTCTCATGCGGTGCACCGAAGCGATGCGGTAAGAGGTGGGATCCCTGGAACCCGATGAGGTCAACAGCCTCGCGATCAGTGAGAACTCCCCCTGCCGCCAGGTGCGCCCTGGGCCTGCTGCCCCGGGTGGTGACAGGTTACGAACAAGATGCGGGTTAGAAGTACCCATCGGGACGAGGGGCGCATGCTTCCGTAGAATTTGCTCCCAAGGAGCAGGGAAACAAGGAGGTGAAGCGCTTCCCTCCCTGGGCCAGCCCCCAGGATGCCAGAGAGTTCCCATTCTAAGTGGGCGGCGGGCTGGCGCCCCCATACACCAAACATATCATGCGAGGAGGTGAGGCAAGGGGACCAAGAGGTTTATTACTGGTTTGGGCGCCAAGCGCCCGCTACACTAGAATCAACTGATGGAGGAGTGAAAAATGAAAAAGCTCAACTTGTTCGTGTTGCTTGCTTTGACCCTCGGCTTGGTTTTGACTGGCTGCGCCGCCCCGACGCCTGAGGTCGTCGAGAAGGAGGTAGTGGTCGAGAAGTCAGTGGTCGAGACCGTGGTGGTCGAGAAGGAGGTAGTGGTCGAGAAGCCAGTGGTCGAGACCGTGGTGGTCGAGAAGGAGGTTGTGGTCACGCAAGCACCTAAGCCCGAGCAGATCACTCTTGTGATCTGGTCGATGATGACCCAACCTACGTACCGGACCTGGATGGAGGAGACAATCGCGCTCTTCCAGGAGACGCATCCCAACGTTACCGTCAAGGAAGTCGTGCAGTCAATGGACTCCCTCTATCCGGCGTTCAGGGCATCGGCAAAGGCTGGGGTGGGCCCGGACATCATCTCACTGTTCCCGGGCACCTGGACAATGGAGGAAGTCTGGGCGGGGCACGTTGCTCCCATCGGCGACTACCTGACGGAGGAGCAGCTTGCCCACTTCTTCCCTGCCGCCGTAGAGGCCAACTCTTTTGAGGGCAAGATGTGGTCCGTGCCCTACAATGCGGGCGCCATGGGATTAGGCTACAACAAGGACCTTTTCGCCCAGGCAGGGCTTGATCCTGAAGCACCGCCTGAGACCTGGGACGAATTCATGGAAGCCAGTGACAAGCTGCAGGCTGCCGGAGTCACCCCCTGGGGCTACGGGTGCTCGGGAGACGTCGGCATCGGTGCCTTCGTTGGAATGTGGATCCCACAGGGGATGGACAACAACGCGGAGATCCTGGTTCCCGTCATTGGCCAAGCGAGCTTCGTCGAGGAGAAATACACAGGTTGGATCAAGTACCTCGACGAGGCCATCGAGCGCGGCGTCTTCAACGATGACGTGACCTCCTTGACCTACTTCGAAGGCATGGACTTGCTTCCTGCTGGCGAAGTGGCCATGGCGGTGTGTCACTACACCAATGTGTTCCGATACAACGAGGCCGAGGGGAGGGACAAGTACGGCTGGATGTTCATGCCTGCTTTTGGCAAGGGCAAGGGGGCCGGCACGTCGGACCTTAACACATCCACTTTCGTGATTGCTGAGTATTCGCCGCACAAGGAATTGGCAGCCGAGTTTGTCGCGTTCATGCTGCTCGATCCGGATCGCGTTCGCACCTGCTACGAGCAGAGCGCGACCCTCCCGGCGACGGACCTCTTGGGTCGGGACGACATAGAAAACCTGCACATCAAGCGGGTCCTCCAACTGTTGCAGGAGCATCCGGGCAGCATGTGGTTCCAGGACTACTTGCCCATTGAGATCGACAAGGAGGGTACCGGCTGGGTGATAGACAAGATCTTTGCCAGGGAGATCACGCCAGAGGAGGGTGCCCAGTACATTGAGGACTATGCAGTGAAGTGGCGCGAGACGCACCCTGACATGGTCGAGAAGCTGAGCAAGTGGGCAGCCGGTGTCGGGCTGTCTCAGTAGTGGTGTTTCGTGCGGCCCACGACAGCCGCGCAGAGGTACGGTCGTAGTGGGCCCGGGCATCACCGAGGGGCCTGGCTCAGCCAGGCCCCTCGGTCCGCCATAGGTAGGGGGAGAAACCATGAACGCCCGCAAATGGAGGCAGGCGGTGATAGCGTACATGTATCTGGTTCCTGCCCTAGTAGTCATTGCTTTCATCTATGCCTACCCGCTGTTCTCGCTATTTCTGTCCAGCTTTCAGAAGGAGGCAGGCAAGAACACGGTGTTTGTCGGCTGGACCAACTACCGGTACTTGCTTGACAACCCGCTGTTCTGGAGGTCCCTACGAAATAATTTCATCCTGCTCTTGGGCATTCCCATCACCATTCTCTTGTCGCTTGTGTTCGCCTCGCTACTGTTCGAGCGCATACGGGGTTGGAGAACCTACCAGACCATCTTCTTTCTGCCCTACGTGCTGCCAATAGTCGTGGTGGGCGCGGCCTTTCGTCTCATCCTGCGGCAGAGGGGTATCCTGAACTATGTCTTGAAGAGTGTTGGGCTTGACTTCTTGGCCCTCAATTGGCTCGGAGACGGTAGATTGGCGCTCTTCTCCATCATGGGCGTCATGGTATGGCACTCCCTTGGCTTTGGGATCGTGCTATTTCTGGCACGAATGATGTCTGTGCCACAGGAGCTATATGATGCGGCCACGGTCGACGGTGCCTCCTGGTGGCAACGCCTTGTTCATGTGACTGTGCCCCAACTCGCGACGGTCATTGGTTTCTACGCCATGACCCTGCTCATCGGTTCCTTCAGTTCAATCTTCACTTACGTATATGAGATAACAGGTGGCGGCCCTGCCGATGCCACCGTCGTGAGCGACTACTACATCTACGTGCAGGCCTTCAAGTATCACTCAATGGGCCAAGCCACTGCCTTCTCGGTCATTCTGTTCATTGGCATTGCCGCCATAACCCTGGTTCAGTCCAAAATGCGGGAGAGACTAGAATGGTGAACAGACGGCACGGGCTCGCAAGCTTTGGGCGCATTTTCACCGGTCTTGGGAGGCAGGCTACAGCTTTGGCGTTGACCCTGATTACTTTCTTCCCGGTGTATTTCCTGATCTGTACGGCCTTCAAGACAAAGACTGAGTTCTACACCAACAAGCTATGGTTGCCCCAAGAGCCGACCCTTACCAACTTCGCTCTCGTGTGGCAAGTGGGCTTCCTCAGGTATTTCATCAACAGCATCATCGTCACTATCCCCACAACACTGGTTGGCACTTTCTTCGCCAGTCTCGCGGGCTTTGCCATCAGTAGGATGGAGTTCCCCGGAAAGAGACACATCCAGAATCTGATGATCGTCCTTATAGCGGTTCCAGTAGTCGTGACGATCATCCCGCTTTACATAATGATGGCCAAGCTGCACCTCATCAATAACTACTTGTCGGCAATGCTTGTGTTCCTGGGCTTCATGATCCCGTATTCTACTTTCTTCCTCGCAAGCTTCTTCAAGGATATCCCGCAGCCCATAATCGACTCTGCGCGGATAGATGGTTGTTCGACCTTCCGGATCTACTGGAATATCATGCTGCCACTGTCGGTTCCTGCCCTCGTTACAAAGGGAATAGTGGGAGCGTTCTGGGTTTGGAGCGACCTCTTGATTCCCTTGGTGCTATTGCAGTTCGATGAAGTACGGACATTGCCCGCTGCGCTCATCGCCTTTCGCACCCAGCACGAAATAAACGTACCAGCCATATGCGCCGGGTCGGTCGTCGTCATCGCACCCATCGTGCTGACCTACGTGCTAGGTCAGAGGTATTTCGTCAAAGGCATGGTGGAGGGTTCGCTGCAGGGAACAGTATAGTGACTGGGAGGTGAACGCGAGCCGCTCGCGCTATGTACTCATCCACACCGGCTCGCCATCAACGTCGTTGACGAGGGGGAAGCGCGAAGGACGCGGGCTCCCTTGTGTGGTGGGGGAGGGTTCACACCGAGGATTAGACCATGAAGATACTTCCTGCTGAGTACCTGCGGCGAGTTGGGATCGCGATCTTCTCCGCGTGCGGGGCGCCACCTGAGGATGCAGCTATCGTGTCGGACGAACTTGTAGAAGCTAGCCTGGTGGGAGTGGACTCTCATGGCGTGATGCGCTACGCCCAGTACGTTGAGGATGTACTGGAGGGCAAGATCAGGCCAGGTGCGCAGGCTTGCGTCGTCAAGGAGAGTGAGACTACTGCGATCGTTGATTGTGGCTTCAACTTCGGGCCGGTCAGCGCTAGGCGAATGGTCGACATCGCCTGCGCGAAAGCCAAGCAGAATGGCGTTGTCTGCGTTGTCAGCGAGAACAGTCACCATGTCGGCCGCCTGGGCGCCTATGCGGAGAAGATCGCAGCACGGGATCTCTTCTGCGTAGCTGCTGCGAACAGTTCGAAGCATGGTCATTTCGTCGTGCCATGGGGCGGCCGCGAAGGCAGACTGGGAACGAATCCGTTGGCTTTCGCTGCTCCGACATCCAATGGGCCGATAGTGCTCGACATGTCGACATCCATGCTGCCAGAGGGGAAGATCCGTATCCTAGTGCAGCAAGGCGGACATGTCCCCCGGGGATGTATTCAGGACGCGCAAGGCAACCCGACCACCGACCCTACGACCTTCTATGGCCCACCTCGGGGTACAATTCTACCTTTCGGAGGCGAGCTGGGTTACAGGGGCTTCGGCCTGAGCTTGCTGGTGGAGATTCTGAGCGGCATCCTCGCTGGCCAGGCTACTTCAATTGAGAATCGCTATATCAACGGTCTCTGTCTAATCGTGATCAGCCCACATGCCTTTTGCGGCACGGAGCGTTTCAAGGAACTCATGGACGATCTGGTCGCCTACATCACGACCACGGCAGCTGCTCCTGGTTTCGCGGAAGTGATAATGCCGGGGGCACCTGAACATCGGATGCGTGAGCAGCGGCTTGCCGAGGGAATCCCAGTTGCTGACGAGACCTGGCGTCGAATCGTTGAGGCAGCAAAACGGGTTGGCGTGATTATCGACTAGAGTCTGCTCGCCAAGGCCGAATCATCATTGACGCATACCATGCAAGGGTGAGTAGTGAGCGAAGGGTACAGCGCACAGATTCTGCGGGTTGACCTATCCAGAAACCAAGTCACGGGCGAGGAGGTCACGCCTTCGACCCTACGTAGCTACATCGGCGGTTATGCACTGGGCGCCCGCCACCTCTACGACGAGGTGCCGGCCCGCGCCGGCTGGTCAGATCCTCGCAACCGCCTCATGTTCCTCGCTGGTGTCCTCACCGGTACCCCGGTGCCCGGCTCGGGTGGCTTCACAATCTGCACCAAGGGAGCGCTGACCGGGGGCGCGGCCGCGAGTCAGGCGCAGGGTGTATTCGGCGCTTACTTGAGGCGCTGTGGCTTCCTCGGCATCATTCTTCAGGGCGTGAGCGACCGGTGGGTGTACCTGGCCATTGATGAGAACGGCGAAGCACAGTTGCGGCCTGCCGAGCAGCTCGTAGGCAAAGACACGTGGCAGACCGTGGACGCCATCTCGGCCGACCTAGGCAAGGGGGAGCGACAGCTCTCGGTCGCTGCTATTGGCCCAGCGGGTGAGAACCTCGTGCGCTGGGCGGCGGTGATCGTCGACAAAGGTCACGCCGCTGCGCACAATGGCGTAGGCGCGGTCATGGGCTCCAAAAGGCTCAAGGCTGTCGCAGTCGCGCGGGGGAGGAAGCCGGTCAGGATCGTGCACGCCGGGGTACTGAAAAAGGTAGTGCAGTCATTCATGGCTCCGGTGCTGGCCGACAAAGGAGGCATCCACGAGTATGGCACGCTGTTCGCGGTCCACACGCACTATGAGAGCGGCACTCTACCAGTTCGCAACTATACGACGAGCATCTGGGACATCCCGGAAGCTGAGTACCGAAAGTTCAGCGGCCCCTACATGCACGAACACTTCCTTCCCAGGCGCACTCGGCCGTGCTGGGCTTGCCCGAACCGTCACTGTCAGATGATGACGATAACAGAGGGTCGCTACGCAGGCCTGCAGGTGGAGGAGCCCGAATACGAGCAGCTATCCGCATTCAGCGCCAACCTGGGCATAAATGAGATAGGCTCGGCCATGATGTTGGGCAACACAGTAGACCGCCTGGGGCTGGACACCAACGAAGCCGGCTGGATCTGCGGCTGCGTCATGGAGTGCTTCGAAAAGGGTATTCTCACGAGCAAGGACCTGGACGGCCTCGAGGTGGCCTGGGGCGACGCCGAGGCTGCGCGCGCGTTGCTACACAGGATCGCCAGACGCAAGGGCGTGGGTGACGTGCTCGCAGAGGGGGTGCGGCGGGCGGTCAAACGCATAGGGCGTGGTAGCGAGGCCATCGGTATCTACACCCTCAAGGGCGGCACACCGAGGAGCCACGACCACCGGGCAAACTGGACAGAGCTATTCGACACGTGTGTATCAGAGACGGGCGCGCTCGAGAACTGCCTGGCCCGCGTCGACCTCACCCAATTCGGCCTGCCCAGCAAGCTGCACCCCTTCGGCCCTGATGAGGTGGCTAGAGCTGAGGCGAAGATGAAAGGCGCTATGCAGCTCGAGGACTCGGCAGTCACCTGTCGTTTCAACACCAACATGAACGTCAGACTCATTGCCCACGCCATATCCGCGGTGACTGGGTGGGACTTCACTTTCGAAGAAGGCATGGAGGTGGGGCGGAGGGCCGTTCATATCATGCGGGCCATGAACGTTCGCAGTGGCATCAGCGCCGATCTGGACAAACCATCTCCCCGCTACGCTTCCGCGCCCAGAGATGGTCCTGCTCGGGGCGAGTGCATCCAACCTCACTTCGAGCGCATGCTCAGGCTGTACTATAGGGAAATGGGGTGGGACGATGAAACGGGCAAGCCTCTCTTGGAGACCCTACGATCTTGCGGGCTGGAGGAGATAGCCTCGGAACTGTGGGGAGTTGGTAACGAGCGAGATCCTTCATCATCGAACTGGAAGTCATGCGACAAAACGTCGGAGCCGAACTGAAATAGCTGCCTCAGCAGCACGCCCTCAATTTTGGGGCGAATTCGATTATAAATGCAATTGCCCTTGTTAAGGGCTGCGGACACTTGACAGGAGACAGGACTTGTGCTATAATCGCTCAGGTCTACACGTGTAGACTACACGAGTAGAACAGGAGGAAAGGAGAGAGTAAGAAATGTGTGACAGTGCAGAGCAGATCACATTGGCTATCAATGGCGGCAAGCCAGTGAGCGCCGAGTTCATTCTTCGGGAGCATGACGGCATCGTTGAGCAAGAGGAAATTGATGCCGTGGCTGACGTCATGAAGTCGGGGCGCCTCTGGCTATACAACGGCCGCTACATCCCCGAATTCGAGGAGGACTTTGCTCGCTACGTCGGTACGAAGCATGCGATTACCTTCTTCAATTGTACTTGCGCGCTCGAGGCCGCTTTGGCTGCGGCCAAGATTGGCCCTGGTCATGAGGTCATCACGACCCCATTCACTTTCATCGCCACGCAGACGGCCATTGTGCGTCAGAACGCAATCCCCGTCTTCGTGGACATTGATCCTCGCACCTACAATCTGGACCCCGCAGCCGTGGACGACGCTGTCACGGAGCACACCAAAGCGATCATGTGCGTCTCGATATTCGGGCACCCCGTGGATATGGACCCGCTGATGGACGTCGCCAGGAAGCACGGGCTGGTGGTGATAGACGATGCTGCTCATTCTCTGGGAGCGGAGTACAAGGGCCGTAAGGTGGGCGCCCTCGCCGACATGACCGCTTTCAGCTTCACCGCGCCCAAGGCCATGACTTCAGGGGGTGAAGGTGGCATAGTGACAACCAATGACGACGAGTTCGCGAAGAGGCTTACCCTCTTACGCGCCTTCGGATACGACAGACCGTCCTGTCTCGAGGCCGGGATGCTGAAACACGACATCCTGGGGTGGAATGCGCGCATGACCGAGTTGCAGGCGGCTATGGGGGTGGTGCAACTCAGGAAGCTGGATGGGTTCAACCAGAAACGGATTGAGAACGCTCGCTACTTGACGGAGCGCCTATCCAAGGTGGAGGGCGTTGAGCCCCCCTTTGTGGACGAACGCGTCAAACACGTGTTTTGGCACTATGCCATCCGCGTGAAGAGCGATGTTTTGGGCGTAACTCGCGATGAGTTCCGGAAAGCCTTAAGGGCTGAGGGTGTGGAATCGAGAGTCCAGTATTCGATGCCCAACTACCGCCAGCCATTCATCCAGGACCTACGAGGTCATGCGGATACGACCTGCCCGTACTGCTGTCCACTCTACGGCGGATCGATTGACTACAGCCAAGTAAGTCTGCCTGTTGTAGAGCAGGCTTGCACAGAGACATTGTCCATACCCGTACACAACCTTCTGAGCAGAGATCAGCTCGAGAACGTAGCTCTGGCCATCGAGAAGATTGCGAGCTACTACCGTAGACGGGCGAGCTCGCAACGCCGAGGCTAGGCCCAGACTGGTTCCTGGCGCATCCGGTATCCCTGCCCTGTGACGCAAGGGAGCAGGCCGAGAATGCTGTCGGCGCCCTTTGCCGGCTGCCGAGCCCGAGAGTGATCGGAACAGCCGCCATGTGCTGACAGGCCCGAGGAGGACTAGTATTGAAACTGCTTACTCTCTCTGTGCTCTCTGATGAGGAGATTGAGACGATCCATCAGGCCTCTCTGCGCATCCTCGCTGAGACAGGCGTGATCATCGGCAACCAGAGAATCCGGCACATGCTGCGCGAGGCAGGAGCCTCCGTCGATCCCGAGAGCCACCTAGTCAGAATACCCGAGGATCTGACCGCCGCTGCGCTGAAGACCGCCCCCTCTCGCATCAGACTCTACAACCGCGACGGGGAGCTGGCCGCAACGCTTGGGGATGGCTCCAGCTATGTGGGATGCGGTGGTGACGCCATATACTTCCAGGACCTGGAGACGGGCGAGCGCAGGCCGGCGACGAAGAGCGACCTATCAGACCTAGTCAGGCTCGCCGGTGCGCTGGACCGATTCAGTGTCGTCTTCCCACCCGCCCTACCCCATGACGTATCGCCCCGGTCGTGCTATCTACACGCGGCCGATGCTGTGTTCGGGGCAACGACAAAGCATCTCTACATCGCACCAGAGACAGCTCCGGTGGCCAGAGCTATTCTGGAGATGGCGCGCGTGGTGGCCTCTACCCGCGATCTCTCTGTCAAGCCTATAGTCACGTTTCAGTTCTCCATCCAGAGCCCACTCACCTGGTCAGAAGACCTGGGAAACATGGTGCTTCTGGCGGCACAGGCTGGGATCCCCATGTGCTTCCACACAGCTCCTTTCGCCGGCGTGAGCTGTCCCACCACGCTGGCCGGGCTCTTGGCTATGCACAATGCCGAGGTGCTGTCTGCCGTCGTGATCAGCCAGGTGGCAAGAGAGGGAACGCCCGTCATTTGTGGCGGCGGTTGGGGCTCCTTCGACCTGCGCTATGCCACCCGAGTGCTCAGCTCACCAGAAGGTGCGTTGCTGAGGATAGCCGGCCTCCAGATTACCCGCTCATACGGCAAACCCAGCCACTGCATCGGGCCTGACACAGACTCGCACTGCTACGATGAACAGAACGGCTGGGAGAAGATGCTCACGGCCATCGCGACTCTGGCCTCAGGGGTGAGCCTGATGATCAACTCGAGCATGTTCGGCACAGCGATGACCGTCAGTCTCGAACAACTGCTTCTGGACCATGAGATCCTGGCCATCGCCTTTCGTCTTCTGCAAGGCATAGAGGTCAACCCAGAAACGATCGCGCTGGATGTGATCAAGAAGGTGTGCCCGTACGGCAACTTTCTCATGGAAGACCACACGCTCAAATACATGCGAAGTGGCGAGCATTGGTACCCAGACATCAGCAACCGCTTGACTTACGATCAATGGCAGGAGCAGGGGGCGCTCACGGTCGTGGAGCAGGCGCACGAAGCGGCCGTGCGGATACTACAGTCGCATCATGCGCAACCCCTGGACGCGGCTGTCCAGAGGGAGCTGAGTCAACTGATTGAGGCATTTGAGAGCGAGTCGGCTGCTGCGCCCTGAAGGGGGTAGGCTCCGCAGCGCTCACTATGGCACGCGAGGTTTGGTCGGTAAATTGCAGGGAACTCAACGTACGCAAAAATTGCTGCTCGTCAAGCGAGACCTCTGTACCGGCTGCCTGGGGTGCGCAGTGGCTTGCGCGCAGCAGAATGAGGGGATGAGCGCCCCTTCAAGGGCCAGGATCCACGTCGAGTTGGACCCATTCGGAGGGCAACATCGCATCCAGTTCTGCATGCAGTGCAAGGCCGCGCCCTGTGCGCGGGCCTGCCCGGTGGGCGCAATCCACTTCGTCGAGGCCGGTGGTTACTGGGATGTGGACTATGAGACGTGCATCGGCTGTAAGCAGTGCATAGCAGAGTGTCCACTGGGGGTTATGTTCTACGACCCCATGGACGAGAAGGTCATCAAGTGCCACACGTGCCACGGTGATCCGGCCTGCGTCAAGGCATGTGCAATTGGCGCGCTGGTGTGGTGCGATGCAGCCGACCGGGCGAGCTACCGGAAAGGCAACCCTGAGGCATCACGATGAAGGGCGATATGCAAGGCGAAGAGATCTATGGGTGGGTGGGCAAGATCGTGCGCGTGGACCTGACCGAACGACGGATTGAGATAGTACCCACGGCGCCTTATGTTCCCACATTCATCGGCGGTCGCGGCATTGCGGCCAAGATCGCCTGGGATGAGATACCCGCGGGCGTTGGCGCCTTTGACCCCGAGAACGTGCTGATGTTCTTCGCGGGTCCGCTCACGGGCACGACTGCTCCCTTCTCAGGGCGGGGCACTGTTTGCGCGGTAAGCCCCCAGGCGCATCCGCAAGAATGGTTCACTCGCTCGGGCATGGGAGGCCATTGGGCACCTGAACTCAAGTACGCCGGCTACGACGGCATCGTCATCACCGGCCAAGCTTCAGAGCCGGTCTATCTGTGCATCCGAGATGGGGAGGTGGAGATTCGGGATGCCGGGCATCTGTGGGGCCTGGGTGCCTACAAGACGCAACAGCTCTTGATGCAGAAACTGGGCGCGCAGAGCAGGATCGTGGCCATCGGCCAAGCCGGGGAGAACCTTAGCCGGATCGCCATAGCGCTCACAGAGACCGAAGCTGCGGCCGGGCAGGGCGGGTTTGGGGCGGTGATGGGCTCCAAGAAGCTCAAGGCGATAGCCATGCGAGGGACAGGCGGAATCCGGACAGCCCGGCCCAAGGAGTTTATGGATCGCTGCATAGCCGTAGCGCGGGAGGCCCACGGCTCTCACGGCCTGCCTAAGGAGCACAGCCTCAACCCAGAGCGCGCAGCCAAGTACGGGCAGAAGTTCCATGCCTGCTCTCAGCAGTGCAGCATCAGGTGCGCGGATTCGCGTTTCTACACGCATGTGCCAGGCAGAGTCTGCCCGAGAGTCTACAGCGGCGCGCTCAACTGCGTCGGTCCACACTTTCAGGGGCGCAAGGGTACGGTGTATGGCTGGAAGCTGGGCTTTGATGCGGCCTTTGAGGTCAGCAGGTTCGCAAATGACTATGGGCTGAATTACTGGGACATACTCCTCGGCCTTGTTCCCTGGCTGCGCGCATGTGTCGAGGCAGGAATGTTGAAGGATCTGGACGGTTTACCCATTGACCTCGATAGGCCGGAGTTCTGGGTGGAGATGCTGCGGAGAATGGCCTATCGGGAGGGCATGGGCGATGCCCTTGCCGAGGGGGGGCGGAGGGCCGCCGAGTTGTTGGGGGTGGGCCAGGAGCTGGTGGGCGAGTTCTACCCTGCGTGGGGCTTTGCGGGGCACTGGGATGGGCACGGAGACCACATCAACCGCATCTTCTTCCCCTATTGGCTCGTGACCGCTCTGCAGTGGGCCATGGACAGCCGAGACCCTCTGAGCAGCGGCCACGGGTTTGCTTCGAACGTGATGGGCTGGTCGCTTGTTCGCTCTCCGAAGGAGGGCCTGACCTGGGAGGAGCTGACGGCGGTAGGAGCGCGGGTCTACGGCACGGAGAAGGCAGTGGATCCGCTGAGTGGCTATGAGGGCAAGGCAGTGCCAGCGATATGGCACGCCCACCGCAGCGTGCTCAAGGACTCCTTGCTCGTGGACGACCAAGTCTTCCCGCGCATCTTCAGCAAGCGCACGAGCGATCACTTCGCGCGGGCTGACGGCATTGAAGGGCCCTCCTTTGAGTATCACTTGTTTGCTCCTGCGACTGGGGTGGACATGCAGGAGCAGGAGCTGTACCGGGCCTGTGAAAGGGTGCTCAACCTGGAACGTGCCATCTTGGTCAGGAACCGTGGCCGGTCCAGGGAAGACGATGAATCGGTCATCCCGCACTTCTCTAGCGTCGAGAACTGGGTCAACCCTCTGCTTGGCGAAGCCCAGACTCTACATCCTGATAGGTTCCGACAGTTGATGGACGAATACTATACGTTGAGAGGCTGGGACACACGCACCGGCAGGCCGAGCAGGTTCAAACTGGAGGAGCTAGGTTTGAAGGAAGTGGCTGACGAACTGGAGGAATGTGACCTCCTCCCCTAAGACGATCTTCAGCGTGTTGAGGCGATAGCAATGCATCCATTCCAGCATTTGCAAGTACCTAAGGAAAAAGTTGGTATCCACTGGTTCGGACAGAACTCATTTGCCCTAAAAGACCCATCAGGGATCATCCTACATGTGGATCCCTACTTCCCAAGAGATCGGCCGCCAGATCAATTCATCCACTCTGAGTCACCACTGGATGAGGCCACCCTTGAGGTCCATCACGTCTTGGTGACACACGATCACCTCGACCATACTTGCATAGAGTCTCTACTTCGTATCCACAAGGCTTTCCCGACAGTACGCTTTCACGGTCCGTCAGAAAGCACAGCACGCATGAGGAAGTGCGGAATACCGGCGAGCCTGTTGCACACGGTTGCGGCAGGCGAAAGGGTGCACCTGGAGACGATCACCGCACACGTTGTGTTGTCCAAGCCCGCAGCAGGTTCGCCCAAGGAAGGGATCAACGCCCCTGACGTTTGGCA
Organism: uncultured Anaerolineae bacterium; assembly: GCA_964390805.1. Taxonomy (GTDB): domain Bacteria; phylum Chloroflexota; class Anaerolineae; order VGOG01; family VGOG01; genus CAYMKL01. The sequence goes on from CAYMKL010000037.1 coordinate 36,911, forward strand.
CTTTGGGTACGTGCTGGAAATCGGGCCGGTTTGCCTGTACATCAGCGGGGATCCCATTGGCACCTTCGCCAATCACGACGAACTCATTCAGCCCGTCGCAGACCTCAAGCCTGACATCGGTCTGTTGACCACCCAGCAGGGTCAGAGCGAGTTTCCCGACTTCCAGGGATCGGTAGACATGGCCATCAAGCTCAACTTAAAAGCGGTAGTGCCGGCGCACTATGACTGCTATGTTGGATGGTCGTATGACCCACAGGCTTGGGCCGCCGCATTCCCAGAAGACGGTCCGACACCGATCATCATTCCGTACAATGAGTCGATTCTCTACCCTCGTTCTCATTAATGAGCTTCTTCTTGGTTTTGCCATTTTATGAGCTTGGCCCAGACTTTCCAATTACCTCAAACTCTACTTCAATCCTATAACCAAAATCTTCTAAGGCTCGCTCGGAGCGGTGCTAGATGCCCTGGAGTAGGACTACGAGTTCCTGCTGGCCGGAGACGTATTCACCGAGGACCTGCTTGATGCCTACGTCGCCTACAAGCGTGAAGCCGAGGTTGACCCTGTCCGCACACGTCCACACCCACACGAGTTCACACTGTACTTTGATATCTAGGCCAAAGAGGGTTGATGTAAGGACAAAGCCGAGGGCGTCTCTGCCCTCGGCTTTGTCGTAGGGGTGGGCTTGTTAGCTTGCTTCTACTCAAAATCAACCTCATTGATTGAGCCAAATCTAGGAATGTATTGACAGAACTTTACCAATCAACATAACCGATTCCTGGGACAAGTTGGAATAAACCGAACCGCTGCAGGAATCCTTGGCTGAAGCGGATGATGAGGGCTTCGGCCTCCCTCTGCAGTTCGACCACAGCGTTGAGGTAATGCTCCTTGACCCAGCCCAGCGTCTGGGTAGCAATACGCTGATTGAAATGCCGTATGGCTGTGGTCAGGAGCAGGGACAAAAAGGCAAAGGTGAGGTGCCCATAAATGGCGTTCCAATCGCGGCTGTGGAAGGCCCCGAAGCCATGGTTCTGACGCATCTCTCGATAGCCTTCCTCTATCTTCCAGCGGAGTTTGTGGGCACGGTACACCAATTCATCAGAGTAGTCGGGGTCGGTACACATCAGCCCATAGCAACGGGTTGGCTGATCTTTCTTGTTGAACTCCTCGACGAAGACGAGCTTGACCCGGCCCAGTTCCTCGTGCTCCACGATGCGGGAAGCCAGACGGCACTTCTTGCCTTTGTAAGCAGCGGGCTCGAAGTCATCCGGTGAGAGGGTGGCGCGAATCTGAGTCCCTGTCATCCGCTGATCCTGATAGAGATAGTGCCGGTCGGCTCGGTCTGGCACAACCACCCGCTGGTAGCCGGCGGCCAACACCTCCAGGATGAACCCGGAGGCGTAGTACCAGCGGTCCAGGCTGGCGGTCTCGGACTGGATGTCATAGGCCCGAACTTGCGTCAACAGCTCGACCATCTGGCGCAACTTGGTCTCGATCTCGGCTTGCTCCCAACTGAGAAAAGTGTCCAGCAAGCTCAAGGCCTGTTCGACCTCCTTGCGGCGCACCACGAACAGAGTCCGCTCACCACTGGCGACCTGTTGGGTGATGAGAAAGAGCACTTCGCCCACACCGGTCATCTGACCCTCTTCGAGCAAGACATACCGCCCGCTGTCGGGAAGTTGGAGGCAGACCCGCTCGTTCATGCGGCGTCCCAGCAACCGCTTGGCCGATACTCGCTTCCCTCGGGCGTCCTGATACACTCGATTGCGGGGGCTGATGCCCAGCCAGGGCACATCTCGCTCCTCTACACCCTTTACTGCTATCCCGTTGAAGCGAGCAGCTTTCAGCACCGCCAGGACTGGCTCTTCCCCCTGGGCGATCTGGTGATCCATCCAGCGCAAGTAATCCTTGGTCTTGCGCAGATCCAATCCCAACGCCCGTCGCTCACGCTCCTGGGCTACCGCTTTCTCCTCCGCTTCGGAACGACGACGGATGTCGAACAGCAGGGGGTAGTCCTTCTCGTCGTCGGCGTAATGGGTCGAAGGGAGGGCATAGCCCAGGTTGTAGCGGCCTTCGCTGGCCTTGAACAACACCTGAATGCCGGGCATCTTGGCCCCGCTCTTGAATTCGATGGTGTCGTCCCCGATGGTGACCCCGTCGGGACGGCTGGCCATACGCGGGTCATCTTGCAGGGCGCGAATGATCTCTCCCTGCAAGACTCGATAGCTGTCCGGCTCAGTGCGCTTCAGGAGGTAGTGCAGGGCCTTGTCGTTCAGCCCAGCCAGCACCGGCAGCAACTCCTGCAACAATACATCTTCGACTGCCAGTTCGACCAGGTGTTGGATTGAACGAGCACTGACCACACCGAACTGGGCACGGACGAACAGTAGGGCGTCGGCCGATAAGCCGCTGTATTTGCTGATGCCCAATTGATCCAGCATGTCAGGTATGCCCAGCCCTACCCACAGCTGCCGCAGTAGACCACTCCGGGCACGCGGTTGCTCTGGGATTTTACCTGCTGCTTCCTGGTAGATGACAACCTGTGACATGATGCACCCTCCCATCTTGACATAGAGAGTGCCACATGTGTCGCTAATTGTCCAGTTTGGCCTCCACCAGGGAACAATAATCCCATAATTATGTTAATTGGTAAAGTTCTGTATTATATCGAAGTTTAAACTGAATGGATTAAGCGCATATTCGCGTTTCATCAAAACTACTTCTTGGAGATCTTAGCAAGCTAACGGTATGCGTCACCTGCGCGGCGGGTGCGTGGTCGTCACCCCTCGCTCACCGAGACACTCCAATGCGAGTTCGGCAAGTGCTAACCTGTAAAGAGGTCTGAGTGCGTACCGGTCCTATACAAAACCAACTCATTGCTCTCGACAGCATAGAGTAGAATCCAGTCAGGCTCAATGTGACAATCCCGCTTATCTCTGTGCCGACCTTTGAGCGGGTGGTCTCTGTATCTGGCAGGCAACTCTCGTTCGGCTGATAACTCTTGCACCACAAACACCAACTTATCCAAGTCTTTGCCTCGCTTTAACATCCGCTTGACATCTTTCTTGAACCGCGAGGTGCGCCTGATTCTGAGTGTCACGACAGCAAGTCCTCTACCAGTTCGTCAACCGTGTCAAAGACCGGCATATCCTCTTTGCTTTCGGCAAACGCTTGCAACGTTACGCTGTTGGGAACTTCTGACAGAGCGAGGCTTTGCTGAACTTGCTCATCTGCTAAAATGTAATGAGCAATTGCAATTCTCTCCTGTGGGGACAGGGCACAGAACACGCGATAGAACGCTTCCGCCGTACTCAGCGTATGCTCTGTAGTCGTTTGAGACATTTTTCACTCCTTCAGTGTGCTACTTTTTACACTTCGGCGCGTGCTAACTCGTTAGTGAGTGGAGAAAATCCCACCCAGTATGCAAGATTCTGGAATTCTTTCCGTCTAACACGCTTGCCAAGATCGGGGACTTGTGGTGTACTCGCGGTGCCGGATTTGTGGCCAGGTTGCCACGCGGCAGGTTGAGTTGCTTTGTGCTGAGATCATCCACAATTATAACAAAACACTATATGCCTGTCAAGTCCTATTGACATTTCGGTTATACTCGTTGCACAAGCCCCAGAGGTGGCCTATCTTGCGCGAATCCTCTGCTGTGTTACAATCTTCATAGAAGCAGTAGGTCGAAGCTCTAAGCAGAGCGGGCTCCCACGCCCGCGAACTATGCCCCCTGGTCCGCATGGCCGATAGCGTCATGATCTACAAGTACATGGTCAAGAACGTGGCGCGGCAGAACGGATTGACGACCAACTCCTACCGCCGCCTGGTGCCCGGCTTCGAAGCGCCCGTGAACCTGGCCTACTCGCAGCGTAACCGTTCAGCGTGCTGCCGCATCCCGGTCTACTCCAAGAGCGTGAAGGCCAAGCGCATCGAGTTCCGCCCACCGGACCCTGCCTGCAATCCCTACCTGTGCCTCGCCGCGCTCTTGATGGCCGGCCTCGACGGGGTGCAGAATCAGATAGACCCCGGCGAGCCGATGGACAAGGACCTGTACGACCTGCCGCCAGAGGAGGCGGCGAAGGTCATGCAGGTGCCGGGTTCGCTCGGAGCGGTGCTAGATGCCCTGGAGGAGGACTACGAGTTCCTGCTGGCCGGAGACGTGTTCACCGACGACCTGCTCAATGCCTACGTTGCCTACAAGCGTGAGGCCGAGGTTGACCCGGTCCGCACACGTCCGCATCCACACGAGTTTACACTGTACTTTGATATCTAGACGGAAGAGGGTTGTTGTAACGACAAAGCCGAGGGCAGAGATGCCCTCGGCTTTGTCGTAGGGGTGGGCTTGTTAGCTTGCTTCTACTCAAAATCAATTTCATTGATTTGGCCAAATCTAGGAGTGTGGTTTGCGCTTCACGGCAGAGGACGTGATGGAGGTGCATCATCAAGACGGCAACCACCGAAACAATGCCTACACCAACCTGGCCCTCCTGCACGGCCACTGCCGCGACGCTGTTCACGGCACACCTTTGCTTGCGCTATCCATAGTCACCTGCTCGCAGCGTCACCACTTTCGGCTAGTAGCTTATCCCCTTTCTCCCCTTGCACTCCGACGTTTGATGGCCAGTCTCCCACCGTAGAGTAGTGCTATCATTCCGCCACCTGGAAGGTAGGAATTGACAAGTCACCTAGCGACCTATCGCACCTACATGGACACACAGTTGTAAAAGTTCGAACAGATCAACCTGCGAACTTTCCCGCTCATCCCCCACGCTTTGGGCGAACGAATCGCAATGCGTGTTTTCGAGCATAGGGTCGAAGGGCGGCGCGTTGCACCATTTCTGGCGTACGTCTCCGCCCAGCGCCCTCAGAACCGGGCAGGCAACTCCTCGCTGCACCCGGCTCGCCAGTGAAGTACCGTCTAGGCAGCGGCAATGAATCAGCTGTTGCCAGCTTGCGTAGATGTTCAAGTTCTCGTTGTGGGTCTCCCATGAGGTCTCACACCTCTGTACTCACACCGTCTTGAACGACTTCACTTGTGGCCCTTCGCCCTGTGAACGGCTTTCCCGTTCTCCCTAGTGACGCGTTGCTGCCACGACTACTACGGCCACTCTGCCCCGCCTGAACCCGGTGCTGCCCAAGCCAGTCACCTCCAATGAGGAGGGTCAGACGGTTCCCCGGTAGCTATCTGGTTACTGGGTTGGGGTCGGGTTGGCTTCCGAACACGTTCCCCTGACAGGGGGCTCGAGGGCTGGGTCTTCGCAACTCCAGGCGCCAAGACCTACCTACCATTCGCTCAGGGTTCTCCGGCAACCTTTGCTGCCGGGTTACAGCCCTCCTGGCATCATAGGCCGCGTATGCCAGTCCTGCGTTGATCATGTCTCACCTTCGCCAATCACCGGCTAACCCTTTCCACTCTTCCTGAGTGTTTGCTTCTCGGGGGTCGGCCTCCCCCTCACGACTCACTCATGTCCCCTGGAAGCTGACCAGCCCAGAGTGGCTTGGCACTCTGAACCGCCAGGGTGAGGAGACCCGTCCCTGGTGACGGGTCACGTCCAATAACGTATTAACCAGACGCCCGAACGGGCGCCCGAACGGATCGCAGAGCGCATGTTAGGCCGCAACCGAATACCGCCCGAAGAGTGCACTGAAGAAGGCTCGGACAGCCTCCACAGCCTTATCCGACTGGGTAAACTCATATCCCCCAAACCGATAGACGTCGTAACCCGCCAGTTTGAGACGTTTGTCTTCCACAACCATCTCCGTATACACTTGTGCGATGTTATCCGAAGTTCGCCCGCCAACGAGCAGATGGCCCTCATTCCGAAGCACGCGATGAATCTCTTTGCTAGCCTCGATCGGGCGATAGAAATTAAGAAACGCCAGCGTTGCAGTCATTCACACCTTTTTTGCAGAGACTAGCAGATACCGCCTGACATTGGCAAAGGCCTTAAGACTCCGAAGAAGACCTGTGATAAAGATGCACGCATCGATCTGCTTCGAAAGAAGTCTTTCCACCGTCCAATGTGAAAGATGTTTGTAGAACCCTGTCCAACATTCATTCGTCGCGTCAACAACTCTCACGTTTCTGAAGCCTGCCCGCCCCAAAATGCTCCTGTATTCCCCCAGATTCCGCACATTATTCTTCTCGTTCAGGATTGCACTCCATTTCTCAGCCCATTTGTGGAAGAGCATGTCGGAGAGCACCAGATACCCGCCGGGCTTCAGAACGCGCCAGGCCTCCTGAAGGAATTGCCCCCGTGTATCAAAGTGAAAGACTGCCTCAACGCAGATCATGCTGTCGAAGGTATTATCCTGGAACGCCAATTTCGTGGCATCCATCTGCACCGCAGTACAGCCCGGGGCATTTACCTTGGTCGTCTTGAGTTGCTTGTGGGAGATATTAATCGCGCAGATGCTCGAGGGCACATAGTATTTCAAGAGGTATCTAGTCGTCGCCCCCTTGCCACAGGCAACGTCGAGAATAGCCCCTTTCTTCTCTGGGATGAACTCCAAGAGCTTCTCCATCAGATTCTCACATGCTTCTCTCTGGTTGGCGGTATCTTCGAACCAGTAGCCACAGTTATGAAAATCGCTACGGATGTAGTACTCTACAACCAGATGATCATACATCGTCTTGTCATAATGGGAATTGATATCAACAATTGTCACACGTATTCTGTTCTCCTGATGGCATACCCTAATCTCCCTGAGCATCGCAAATAACAGAGTTCAACCTGGCATAACTTTCGGGGGCACCCCACGAAAACTAAGTGTGGTCTTTACTTGGTGATATTACTTCTATGTTAGTAGGAGTGTGAATATGATAGATAATTTCTCTCCATTCTACCCGTCCCGTGTTAGCAGCCAAGATCATATGGAAATATGCCAACAGCATAACCCATGGCGTTATCAGGAAGGCTTGCAGCGCAGAGACGCTCCTGCCGGTTTCGACTTGATACGTTCTACATATTGAATTGACAAATTGGATAAGCATAGCGGACGAAGCTCCAGTGGCTGCACATGATGCAAGAAGTGCAAAGATACGCCAACTGCTACTTAGTCCGAGGATGTACATAGCAAACTCAAACAACAATAGTAGAGGAGTTACCGCTATTGGAAGCAATACAGCCAATCCTACACTCCATGACCATGGCTTATATATCCTATATATTTTCCGCTGGCGAATTGAGAATTTCGTGAATTCACGCCATGTATAGTCAATTTCTGAGAAGATCACGCATTCTGGAACAAGCAAATGCCCCAGTCCTGCCTCCCGAAGCGCATTGTGAAGTGTTAGGTCATCGGTTAGCGAGTGCTTCCACAGCTCTGCAACACCCAGACGCCAAAATACCTCCCGCTGGATCGCCATGGCTCCCCCCCAAAGAGTGCCCAATTTCCTATTGGCGTTGATGGGAATACTCAAGACACTCCACACAGAAGCTATGAGATTCGTTAGTGATGGTCGCCTCGGAACTAGATAGCGGATACCCGTCGTTGTTCCACCAAACTCCAATGTCAGGGGACGAATAAGCTGACACAGAAAACCAGGGGGCGCATAACCGTCACTATCTAAGAATACTAGCACATCAGTTTCTGGCGAGGACTCGTTGAGAGCTGCTAACTGGTTGTTAAGCACATCGCTCCTGAATCGGCTCGGGGTTGCAACCACCAATCGTGCTGGGTGGGAACTCTCACGCAAAGCTTCACTAAGTGCCGTCACTGCAGGATCCTCAATATCCCCCACAGCCAAAATGACTTCAAAGTCAGGATAAGCCTGGCCCAGAATTGCCTTGATGTTCCTAGTGAGGTTGTAATCATATCCCCTGCAAGGGACTACGATTGTTACCTTTGGAAGACGACCGCTGGCCGAAAAGTCCAAATCGTCGCTTAGTCTCAAGAACCTTACACATAGCAGGAGATACCCTAAGGCAATAGCCAATGATAGAATAGTGATTATCGATAGCAAAGTCACTCTCTCCTCCAATCAGTATTGCTGATACTGTGCCACCGCGGTGGTTCAGGCCAAGGGCCTCAGGACTGTTCTCATAGATGGCTCAGCCAGGAGTGAACTGCCCCACACAGCAGGCTGCGGAGCATCTATAGACTGTCACACAGCGAGAATGAACCATTCCTTGCGCGTATTTCCAATTCCAGTTTGCAACCTGAATGCTCCAAAGTCAACACCCAAGTCTCTCTGCTACGGACGGGGTCTTGCCATAAATGGATCATGGTCTGACCAGTAGACCCAAGAGTCAGTACCTCACGACCCTGCTTTGTGCTAGTCTGGTCTGTTTCAAGGCCATGGGGGAGCTCGCGTAGAACAATCATCACAAGTTGTTGACGGCTTCACACCCCTGCATGAGCTTTGCAGGCGACAACCGCATTCTCACTGCTGCGTACATTGTTCAGCTAAGGAATTTCACCATGGCTTTCTGACACATCGGCGACTGTAATGTGTAGTTAGTCATCAGACTTGTTAAGGAAGCGGCCCTAATGCTGTTTTGAACAGACGATCATGAACGAGTGACCAGCTACTCGTCGATATCGGAAGTTGGTAAATCCTAACAATGTAAATATCCTGATCACCTCACTTGGGGTGTAGTAATAGCAATCCCCCTCACGAGGTATGAAACGAAGACCCAAATTGACAACCAGCCGGAGTGGTAGCGGTAACCACGGCTCAATAACGAGCAGATGCCCCTCATTCTGAAGCACGCGATGAATCTCTTTGGTAGCCTCGATCGGGCGATAGAAATGGTGTAACACGCCGGTCATGATTACAACATCGAAGGAGCTATTTGGCCACGGCAAGGTATCCTCAGCATCTGCTACCCTCAAGTCGGCAGTGATCCTGCTTTCACAAAGCTTCCGGCGCGCAACACTGAGGATGCGTGGGGCCAAGTCCGTGCCAGCCAAGTGTTGTGCCCCTGCCCTGGCAAGGGTCTTGAGGAGTCGACCAGTAGCACAGCCAACATCTAATATGCGCAAGGAACTAATATCGTCTGGCAGCTCGAACAGAACCTCCCAGTCCCACTGGCTAGTCCAGAAACGTACCCACAGTGATGAGTCATAGCGATGCGGCCGCCTGACGTTGAAGGCTTGCAGATTGCTCGCCTTGTAGCGATCCATCTTCCTGAAACAGGGAGTTTCACCGAGTCCCTTACGCTGGGTCTTGCTATCATCGGACATCATAGGTTGCCCCCTCCAATTCGACTACATTGACTACATCCAACTCTTGCAGTACTTTACGCATCTTTGGCGTTTCCTGCTTGACACTATTGAGCTTCTGCAGATTCCAATTCAGTGCAACAAGACCTCCAAGAGAAAGGAAGGTCCCTGCTCCTTTAAGACGTCTAAGAACCGAGCCCGGCGAATGGATTGCTTCCGTAACCATCAAATATCCATCCACAAGTTCTTGGCGGGACATTTGTTTGGGTTGGTATACAACAAATCCAGCCGCTGAATCGTAATAGTTCCAATTTTCACTGAGCAGCCGATTTTCCCTTCTGAGTTGATAATAGATGGCACAGCCTGGATAAGGTATGAGGATATTGACACTAGGCATCTCTACACACGTTTCACTAATAAAATCTACCAATTCTCTAAATATACCTCGATTGTCGGTGTCAAAACCAACAATGAGGCTTGCCTCAACTGGAATGCCACGGCTGTGGAGCCGTCTGATTAGCTCTCGATAACGACTGGGGTTATTTGTCTTATGCTTCTTGATAAGAGCAACTGTCTTTGGAGAAAGACTCTCAAATCCCATTCCAATTGAACCGCAACCGCTTTTTGCCATCAAATCCACAAGTTCCATGTCTTCTAATGCCGAAAGGGTAAGCGCCCCAGCCCATTTGATATTCAATGGAATCAAAGCCCTAAATAACTCTTTTGCGTAGTCAATATCCCATCCTAAATTATCATCAGCAAAGTACACGACTTCACCTGGTGTTGCTTCTATCTCGTCTACAACATCTTGAATGTTGCGCATCCTGAACCGTTTGCCAAGTGCCAACCCAGCTGAACAAAAAGTGCAACTGTTCTCACACCCTCTAGTCGCAGTGATTACCTTGATAGTCATATAATCTTCGGGATGACGGATAATGTCGCGGCGAGGAGGAGGTGACTTATTTATATCTAATCGGCGACCTCCCTGGTAAATCGGCTTGAGACATCCTTGCTTACAATCTTCCAAGACCTGAGGCCAAACCTTTTCGCCTTCCCCAATCACCACTGCATCCGCGTGCAAACTTGCTTCTTGAGGTAAAACAGATGGATGGATGCCGCCAAGTACCACCGCAACTCCGCGTTTACGGTACTCATCCGCTATCTTGTAGGCCCTAAGGGCAGCTCTTGTTACTGAGCTGACACCAACTAAATCCACCTGCTCACCAAAATCGATCTTCTCTAATCGCTCATCAATCAGTTGAATCTCAATGTCAGGTGGAGTTACCGCAGCGAGCATTAACAATCCCAGCGGTGGAAAAAGATTCGTCTTCCCCAAGCCAAGTAATCGCCTTCCAGTGTTGGTAAAGAATGAATTAGAGAAAAAACGATTTGCACTGTCACTCAAGCGAGGAAAGATTAGATTGACCTTCACAGTGATCCCTCCTAAAGTGGTGATGTCAAACCAGATTTGACTATCTGTAGTAGGCCCGCTGGGTGGAAGGGAGGTAACAAACTACTTGCAGTCCAAACTCGGCTCATCCTGACTTTCGATTGGCTTTGGCTTCATTTTCCTTTTCTGATATCGATATACAAATGCTGGGACTAATACGACCTGAATGCAAAGGAGAACAAATGCTAGAGTGGAGGGGAATACCTGTAATCTCATCACTTTCTTGAGAAGGTAATAGGATACTAGTGAACCAGGGATTAAGCATGAAGCTGTGATTAAGAAGTAAATGGGGAATCCTATACAAGTAAATCCAGCAGCATATGATACAAAATCAAAAGATCCACCCCCTGTGAGCCGAAAAATTATGAGAGTTTGCACTCCTATCATTTCCGTTATTTCATCAACTTTCTTCATATCTCTCTTACCTATGAGTTTGATTATTACTGGCCTACCAAACTTTCGTGCAATAAAGAAACTGATAGATGCCCCAATAAGATTGCTTATATATGTGTACAAAAGAGTCCTAGAATAACCGAAAATGGCCAAGCTTGCAACGACCAAAGGAGCACCTGTCAGTGGGGAGACTACCACTGTTAGAACATATAAGCCGATATAAACCAACGGACCTAAACTACCATGAGATATTATTATTTGTTTAACGTCAGCGGGCGTTAAGGCAAATGTTGATATTGCCCATATGGATAGGGCAACAATGACAGCTACTGTTCCCACAGACATAATGCGTGATCTAATCTCCATAGATTTTAACATCCCTTTTACCTAAGTCTATCACAGTTGATAGTCAAATACCTGATTCGCCAAACAATTGGAACTAACAAGGTTATGGTTTGCTTTAAGGCCAAGTAGTAGCGGGGATCAATGACCGATATAGTGCCATTAGGCGACGGACATAGAGGGCTGCTGAGAATTGTGATCCTTTAATCTTAGCATTCCGAGACATCTCCCGCCTGAGTTGGTGATTCTCCACAAGCCTCCTGACTGCGTGGGAGAATTCATCCACAGAAGCACTCGTAAGATACCCTTCTCTGCCTGAAGTGATTACATCTGCTGGCCCTGGCGCATTAATAGCAACTACAGGACAGCCAGAGATCAGAGATTCGCAGACAGCAAACCCTTGAGCCTCGGACAAAGAGGCAAAGACAAAGATATCACCTGCCTTTAGCACGGCAGGAATCTTGTCATGATCTATCAACCCTGTGAATGTGACTCGGTGTCGTATCCCCAGATCGCAACACAAGCGTTCTAATTTGAGCCTCTGTGTCCCATTTCCCACAATAAGCAAATAGGTTCGCTCTGCCCTCAAAGCAGGTAGGACCGCGCGAAGGAGAAATTCCACGTTCTTCTCTCTCGCCAAGCGGCAAACCGTAACGAGAAGTGTGGAATCGTAGGGGATCCCATAGGTGTATCTGATGTCTAGACTTTGCCCCCTTTCAAATGCATCAACATCAAAACCCACGGGAATGAGCTCAATTCGAGTACTGCTCACCCCATAGCCCCGCAAAAGGTTTGCGGTAGGTGTAGTGGGTACAACAACGCAATCGCAATTGTCACAGTACCACCTGATATACCTGCCCGTGAGATATTCCAACATCATGCGAGTCGGCCGCGTTCTCACTAATAATCTTCCCATCGGCAGATAGTCCAAATAGTGTGGCCACATAGATTGGCATGTCAGAACCAAAGGCACTCTATAGCACTGTGAAAGATACCTGGCGAATAGGCCAACAAAGAACGGACTGAATGTATGGATTACTTCTATTCCCAACTCTGAGAAAGCTGATTTCAGTCTAGATGACCATGGGATCGCACATTCTACGCTGGTTCCTCCTAGAGTGATGCATACAGACCGAAAAAGCAGGGCTTTCTCCTCGAGTGCAGCCTCCTTCGTGTATGGAGCAAATACATATACTTCTTCCCCCATTCGTCGTAACCATTCAGCGGTGATGTCCACGGAGACAGCCGTTCCGCCCCTTCCTGGCTTGTAGTTGTCAGTGAATATTGCAATTCTCATGTGATACCTACTTCTTTTGACAGAGATGACTGCAAGACAATAGTCAATGTATTTGTGTTTCAGACTGTGCTGTCACCTCAGCCCATTAAAGTCATTTGATTTTCACTCTGCTTCTTCTCAGCATCATCGCGGGTTACTGTGCGCCATACATAGACAATGCGCTGTACAGCCGAGAAGTTGTTGAGTACAACCAACAACCACAGCATTAGCGTCGCTTGATGGAAAATTAGCCCAGTGATCATGATCGGATATCGTTCACCCCGCGTCATCAAGCCGGCTCTGCACTCAATGCCCAGCATTCCCGCGCGTGAGCGTGCGTGGCTGTTAAGCATAGATCCGAACAGGGCAACGAAGACTAACACTACTTCAACGCGCACTCCGGCGTTCAAGTATGGCCATAATAAGCCCAGGAATACTATGACGTCACCGCATTGATCAAACATGGAATCCAAGAATGCCCCAAGGCGCGTCTCTTGCCCCATCAGCCGCGCCAGCGCCCCATCTAATATATCGAATAGTCCGGCCACTAGGAGTACCCACCCTCCTAAGGCCGTGTGGCCGTTTGCCAAGAGCAACGCGACCACACCTTGCAGTGCGAGGCCCCCAACGGTCAGCATATTGGGTGTAACCCTTAGCTGTTTCATGGAGCGAGCTAGCGGCATCAATACCTTTCCCTCTCGCTTGCGTGCCCAATTCCCCACTGGAGCATTGAGCCATTCTCTAAAGGACATCTATCCTCCCGAACTCCGAAGATCGCTAATAGAATATCCGGTCAAGCCGAGTTTTATATGTGAACCAAAATCCAACTTAGGTTGTCCATCTTGCTCGAATCAAATCTAGTGCTTCTAGTTCATCCATAGGAGATGGTGGCGACTTCATGTAAAAAGCACACGCTTCAGGCACGCAGCCTGCAATCCCGCTGTCTAGAGCACCCTTGGCAATACGAATCAGATCGCAAGTTGAGCCAGCGGCATTGGGCTTATCATCGCTATCCAAACGAACAGCAATTTGCACTTTGGAGTTTCCAAAGACACTAGCTTCTAAGCTTATTAAGCATGTCTTCCTATTGCCCCGCGTCGGATCATAGTGATGACCAACGTGAAATTCGGCATCACCAATATACCGCTCAAGCGATCTGCGTTTAGATACCAACTTCGTCTCAGCTCTGTAGACAAAGTTGGCAAAATCTGTATTCCCGCCAATGTTTATCTGAGAGGTCTTGCGCAGCCTTGCCCCTCGAAACTCAAGAAGCTGCAACAGCGAGTGATGCAGGATTGTGCTGCCGAGTTGGCTTTTGATGTCATCACCAAGTAAAGGAAGACCTCTTCCCTTGAACAGGTTTTGAAAGTCAAGTTTTTGGGCAATAACGGTCGGTATGCAATTCACGAAGGAGCAACCTGCTTCCAGAGCAACTCGCGCGTAATACTCAGTGGCTTGAATGCTTCCCGTTGGCAGCATGTTGAGCAAAACATCAACCTTTAGATCCTTCAAAACAGCGGCGACCTTGACGGGTTCGTCTTCTGACTCAGGGACAAATCGCGCGAGGTGTTCTGGATTCCCATCTAAAGTTGGGCCTCGGAAAACCTGAGCTTCTGAATGTACCTTGACGTCAGGGATACGAGCAAAGTTGTTGGGGCGCTGATATATAGCTTCTCGTATCAACCGTCCCACCTTTAGCGCAGAGATGTCGAACGCTGCAACAACTTCTATATCTCGAACAGAGTAATCAGCTAAGATCGGGAAAAGAAGCCCGTTGTTGTAGCCTGGATGTTGCCTATAAGAATAGATACCCTCTATCAAACTGCCAGCGCAATTCCCTAGTCCGGCGATTGCTACGTTGATTCTTCGAGATGTGTTGGTCATTGGCATTTTCCAGTCCTTTCACAAATCAAGCGGCGGGCAGATTTCGGTTAACTTGTTAGTGAGCGAAAAAAAATCCCACCCAGGATGCAAGATTCTGGAATTCTTTCCGTCTAACACGCTTGCCAAGATCGGGGACTTGTGGTGTACTCGCAGTGCCGGATTTCTGGCCAGGTTGCCACGCAGCAGCTTGAGTTGCTTTGTGCTGAGATCATCCACAATTGTATTATAATAGAACACTATATGCCTGTCAAGTCCTATAGCAAGGGCAATTGCATTTATCCGGTCAGGACTTTGAGCAAGTAGTCGTGATCCCA
>CAYMKL010000038.1:0-51333 GCA_964390805.1 uncultured Anaerolineae bacterium
AAAAGCGCAAGTTCTAATTATGCAGTTGTTAACGTGCGGTCAAAGGTCATGCTAGATGATTTCCATTTGCCTTTCTCGCTGATATGGTGTAGAATAGCAAGCCTAACCGAATAGTTCGTTCTCCGAGCCATGCGACCTAAGGGCTGAAGGAGCCTATGGCGTATGGCCGCAGTGGGTGCCTGCCCTTGTGCAGAGCACTCCAACGGTGCGGGTGGAAACGCCCGCTCCCCCCGTCATTGGTAAAGGAGGACTGAAGTCACTGTCTATCAGTGCTCTCTTTCCATGAGGGCGCTGATTTTTTGTGGGGAAAGGTAGATGCAGGTGAATAAACAAATAGCAGTTCAAATCAAGGAATCGCTAACCGAAGGCAGGTTGCCATGCCCATCGGCCTTCAAAGTCGCGCGGCGGCTGGCAGTCAGCCCCCAGCAGGTGGGCGAGGTGGCCAATGAGCTCAACGTCAGAATCTCTCGTTGCCAATTGGGCCTCTTCGGCTATGGATCCGACAAGGGTAAGTCCCTGGAGCCAGCGCAGGCAGTGGGAGAAGAACTGCAGGTGAGGATCAGGGACCGGGTGATTGAGGGGAGTCTACCCTGCGCCGTGGTCTGGGAAATCGCTCGCGAGCTAACGAAAAAACGAAAGGATGTAGCCAACGCGGCTGAGAGTTTGGGCATCCGGATCACTCAATGCCAGTTGGGGTGCTTTTAGCGTGGGGAGGGAGATGAGTTCAAGAAGGTACTACTTCACCCTCCGTGATCTGTTGATGATGGCTGCGCTGGCCGCTCTGGGCGGCGTAGTCAGCACCTATGTCAATGCCGTCGGCGACTTGTTTCAGTCCATCCTGGGCTTTGCCGGTACCACCCAGTGGGCCGCCGGGTTACACGTCCTCTGGCTGACCCTGGCCGTCGGACTGACCGGCAAGCAAGGGGCAGGCACGGTCACAGGCTTCCTCAAGGGGGCAGTTGAACTGCTGAGCGGCAACACCCATGGTCTGCTGGTGGTGCTGGTAGACATCGTAGCCGGTCTGCTGGTAGACCTGGGCTTCCTCCCCTTCCGAAACAAGGACTCTCTCCCCGCTTACGCGCTGGCCGGAGGGTTGGCCTCCGCCTCCAACGTATTTGTCTTTCAACTCTTTGCCTCGCTGCCCGCCGATGTGCTGGCCTACGGAGCGATGTTCCTCATTGGCGGGGTGGCTTTTATCTCTGGGGTGCTTTTCGCCGGACTGCTGGGACGGGTACTTCTCAACGCCCTCCGCCGAGCCGGTGTGGTCAAAGACCGCCCACCGGTCTCCATGGTCCGCCCAATTTATCCGATTTTCCTGGCAAGTGCAGTCGTGCTCACGCTGGCTCTGGGTGTCTACCTGCGCCAGGCCCTGCGCGGTCCGGCCACGATCCACGTCGGAGGCGCGGTACAAGCGCCCTACGACTATCCGCTGGAGCACGGCGACATTCTCGTGATCACCGCCGAGGCTACCCTGCGTGACGTCACCACCCGCTACACCGGCGTCCCGGTGAGGGAGCTGGTAGACCGCGCCCAGCCCCAGCCCAATGCATCCCTTCTGCTGATCCAGGCCTCCGATGGCTATGCCTTCTTCGTCAGCATGGACGAGGTGCGGGAGAACGGGAGCCTGCTGTTGGCTCCACAGGGCAAGGGGGAGGACGCTTCCTTCAACATCGTCGGGCCGCGCAACAGCAAAGCCTGGGTGCGGGGCATCGAAGAAATGTCCGTCATTGGGTCGGCCACTCTTGAGGTCACCGGCGCGCTGGAACACCCATTGCCCTACAACCCCGATGATTGGCAGTTTGAGATGGATAGCACCAGCCTGGACGTGGGGGAAGGCCCGAAGAAATATCAGGGTACCCCCCTGGGCCAGGTGCTTCAGACGATGAACCCCCGTCCCGAGGCGACGACCGTCCTCTTGTACATGGGTGGAGAGCCGGTCTCGATGCCCATAGCGGACGTGCTGGGGGACGACGACCTGCGCATCTTCACCATCATTGGTGGGATAGATGTTTCCTTCGCCGTTGCGCGCATGGACGGAGAAGTGGTCCTGTCCACGATAACCCGTATCGAAGTAAGGTAGAGGTCGAATGATCTCCGTCGAGGGATTGAGCTTTCGCTTTCAGGGAAGTGCCCAATATGCTCTGCGTGACGTGAACTTGGAGGTCGCTCCAGGGGAGTTTGTGGTCATCACCGGCCCGTCGGGATGCGGCAAGTCCACCCTGGCTCTGGCCATCGGCGGCTACCTCTTCCGTCAGTATGACGGGGAAGCCACCGGTAGGGTGAGGGTGGCCGACGCCGCTTCGCTAACGGGGGCCGCTTCGCTAACAGACGTGCGCCAGTGTCCCATCTACGACGTGGCCGAAGTGGTGGGATTGGTCCAGCAAAACCCTGAAGCCCAGTTCTGCACGCTCACCGTGCAGGACGAGGTGGCTTTTGGCCTGGAGAACCGCCGTCTGCCCAGGGATGAAATCCAGGACCGGATGGCCTGGGCGTTGAGCATCGTCGGCGCGGAGCACCTGGCCGGTCGCCTGCTGGCGACCCTCTCCGGCGGCGAAAAGCAAAAAGTAGCCATCGCAGCGATGATGGCCGCCAAGCCCCAGGTGCTGATTTTCGACGAGCCGACCTCGAACCTGGATCCCACGGCCACCGCGGAGGTTTTCCAGGTCATCGAGCACATACAGGCCAAGGCGGGCATCACCGTGCTGGTCATCGAGCACAAGGTGGACTACCTGCTGCCCTTCAACCCTCGCCTGGTAGCGATGGAACAAGGCCGCATCGTTTACGACGGTCCCGTCACCGAGGCGCACTACCCCCGATCGTTGCCTGCCCAGCAACCCTCCCATCCTTCGGCAACCGTCGGCGAGGAGCCCGTAGCGCCAGCCATCCGCGTGGAGAGCCTGCATGTCGGCTATAACACTGCGTCCGTCCTGCATGGCGTCTCGTTGGAGATCTGGCCGGGAGAGTTCGTGGCGGTCATGGGCGACAATGGCTCCGGCAAGACCACCTTTCTGCAAAGCCTGCTGGGGCTGCTCAAGCCTACCCAGGGGCGGGTAGAAGTGCTGGGGCAAGACACTCGCCGTGTGTCCGTCTCCCGGCTGGCCCGGCAGGTGGGGTTCGTCTTCCAGAACCCGGACCACCAGCTTTTTGCCGAGAGCATTTGGCAAGAGGCCACCTTTGCCCCCCGCAACTTTGGCCCGCTGGACGAAGCGGCCCAGGCGCGGGTCGAAGCGCTCCTGGCTCGCTGTGGACTGGGAGACCGTCAGCACGACCATCCCTACCGATTGAGCTACGGGGAGAAGCGCCGCCTGAACCTGATTTCGGTTTTGGCTTATGCCCCCCGGCTCATCCTGCTGGACGAATTGCTCATCGGTCAGGATATCGAGAACGCGACCCTCTTGCTGGAACTACTGCGCGAGCGGGTGGAGCAGGGGGACACGGCCATCATGGTCAACCACCATCCAGAGGTTACCCGCCGCTACGCTAGCCGATTGATCTTTTTCAACAGTGGCCAGGCAGTTGTGGACGCACCGATAGAAGAAGGGTTCCAACAATTGGCTGCCCTGGGGAAGGAAGTCTACCTGCCCTCGAAAAGGAGGCGGCCATGAAACCGCGCATCACGTATCAGCCTGGCCATTCCGTACTACACCGCCTCCATCCGCTGGTCAAGGGAGCCTGGATGCTGTTTGGAACGATTCTCGTGTTCGTCGTCCCCAACCCGTGGATAGTCCTGGCCGTGCTGGGCCTGGCGTTGCTGGCCTTCTCCGTGGCCGGAGTACGCCTGGGACAAGTACGGGGGACACGACTGTTCGCCACCACAGCCCTCCTGCTGGCAGTCCTGCAAATCCTGTTCGTCCGCACCGGGCCGGTACTGGTCCAGATAGGGCCACTGGCTCCCACGATCAGTGGGGTAGAGGCTGGCATCTATGTAGCCGGGCGCTTCCTAAGCGTGGTGTTTCTGGGCTATCTCTTTGTCCTGACCACCGACCCCAATAGCCTGGCCTACGCCCTGATGCAGGCAGGACTCCCCTATCGCTACGGGTTCACTCTGATCATGGCCCTGCGTTTGGTGCCCATTTTCGAGCAGGAGGGACAAACCGTTTACAATGCCCAGTTGGCCCGAGGAGTGCAGTACGACGCGCGCAGCCCGCGCCGTTTTCTGACCCTAGCCCGGCAGTTCTTCTTGCCTTTGCTGGTCTCGGCGCTGGGCAAAGTGGACGCCCTGGCCGTCTCGATGGAAGGCCGCTGCTTCGGCAAGCATCCTACCCGCACGTTTCTGAGAACGGTCCATTTTACACGGTGGGATGCCGCAGCAACCATCCTCTTGCTGCTCGTCACCGTGGCTACGGTGAGTGCGCTGGCCGTTTTCTAGCGACATCAAAAGGTATCCAGGCACATCAAAGCGGGGGGGGGGGGAGAACTGCCAACGGATTTCAGGATCGGATTGAACGGATTAGGTGCTTTACACGTGCGATCTCTGTTCAATCCGTTCCGATAAATCCGTTGACAGCATTCGCTCTCATCATCCCCCTGCGTTGGAGTGCTATGAAGTGTTATTGAGGAGAGCATACGATGTTTGCTTCCAAAACACCCCGTATCTTGCTGATCCTGGCACTCCTGGTCGTGTTGGTTGTTGCGGGTGGAGTCCTGGCCGCCGCTGCCGGTGTAAAGACCCTTGCGCCTGTGCGCTTAGCCTTTCACTATCCGTGGGGCATCCTGGCCAAAGACGCCGACACAATGAACCAGTGCTCCGACTGTCACGAGCCGGCCAAGTCTCACACCTGCGATTCCTGCCACGACGACCACGGCTCGGCTGAGATGGCCAACGTGCCCTTCGACGACCTGATCTTGCTGGCTGGCGACGTGCCCGATCCGGGGTACATCGCGGTTAACGACATCCTGCCCTACCGTGACCAGCCGGGCACGCATGTGGCTCTGCTCGATTTTCTGGCCGACCACGGCGTGACCGATTTCGAAAGCGTGACCCTGGCCTCCCGTGACGAGGGATTCGTGACCTTTGAGCGGCCCAACCTGACTGGCGAGGCATTGCTCATGCCCCACGTGGATGGGGTGCGCTTTGCCGCCGAAAACCTCCACATCTCCACCTGGCTGAAGGGCGTGTGGCGCATCATCGTCGTCGGCACCGAAAAGCCACTGACCATGGATGGCTATCGCACCTCCATCGGCCGGCTGCTGCTGGGGCCGACCCGTTCGGTGACTATCGAGCAGACCGACGTGATGCTCAGGAGCGAGGCTGACGGCCAGGTGCGCAAAGGCAAGACGGCCTCGCGGATCGAGGGAGCGGGACTGGCAGACATCGTCGGCGATCCCGATTTCGATAGGCTCCTGGTTCGCGACGCGGAAGGGCAGGAACACACCCTGACAGCCGCCGAAGCCAAAGGCGCAGTGCTGGCCCAAATGGGTCGGAGGGTCGTCCTGGTCTTGCCGGCGCGCGGCCGGGCGCAGTGGATAACCGATGTAATCGAGCTTGTTTCGGAAGAGTAGACCATGCCTGACAGCCGTCCTGGAAAAATCCGAACCCTGAGCCTTCTGGTGCTCGCGCTCCTTTTCTGCCTGGCAGGCTGCGGCCCAGCCTGGGAGGCGACCGTCGTTGCCCCGGATGGTAGCGCCTTCCCTGTAGACAGCAAGGTCCTCGCAAGCCTGGCCGACTTTGCTGAGGAGGGACAGGACCTCTCCCCGGAGTGGGTGCTCTGGACAGCGGGGCATTGGGTGATCGAGCGTCTGATCGTGAGTGAACCGGAGGGCGTCCGGCACGAGCTCGACTGGGCGACTGTGGCCGGCGACGCCTGGTGGGGCAAGGATGGGAGACTATCCATCGGCAGCGAATCGTTCCCGGTTTCGCACCTGGAGGTTGAGCCGCCGCCGTTGCTGGGACGGGTTGAGGCGGACATCACCGACATCGCGCCGGCGGTCGCCGCGGTGCTGGGTTTGCCGTCCCCGGCCGAAGCCACCGGCCAGGCGCTGGAAGCACCCCCGGCCGGCCACGTATTGCTCCTCTTCCTCGATGGCTTTGGCTACGTGCGCTACGCTGAGGCCCGCGACGCGGGATTGATCCCCAACCTCGCTGCGCTAGGCGAGCCGTTGATCGGCCTGACCGTCTACCCACCTTGCACCACCGTGGCCTCGGCGGCCTTGCTCACCGGCGCGCCGCCGGCGGTCAACGGGGTGGACCAGCGGGGCATCCGCAAGACGGAGGTGGAGACACTCTTTGACGTTGCCAACGCTGCCGGGCGGCAGATCGTGGCCGTCGAGGGGGAGGCGCTGGCCTTCAACCTGCGCAACTCCGAGATGCAGCTCTCCGGCGACCGCGACGGAAACGTCAGCACCGACGACAACGTGCTGGCCAACGCCCTGGCTGTGCTGGACGAGGGGATGCCCGACCTGTTCTACGTTCATTTCCACGGCATTGACGACGCCGGGCACACCTACGGTCCCAACACGCCGGAAGAAGAGGCCGTCATCCGCGAGGTAGATGCGGCGGTGGGGCAGTTGCTCGCAGCGCTTCCCGCCGATACCCTCATCATCATTTTCGCCGACCACGGGATGCACCGGGTCGAGGAACAAGGGAGGTTCGGTAATCATGGACATCTGATTGAACGGGATATGTTCATCCCTATCTTTGTAGTTTCAAAATGAGCAAATACTCAAATTGGACTTTGGACAAAGCCAAAGAAACCCGTTTTCTGATAACTTCGCCACCGAAATCTGCCTGAATCAGCTTGTTTCAATCGGGCATGGACGGCATTCTGCTGCGAGAAAACGGGTTTCTGGCTGCCATCGCGATTTTGCCCAAAGTCCAGACTCAAACTAAGGAGAGAAAAATGCGAAGTAGAGTTGTTCTGACGATTACACTGTTGCTGGTTTTGGGACTGGCCGGCTGTGGCGGTGGAGCCCCTGATGTGGATTGGACCCTCGGCGTTAGCGGCGCGGTGAGCAGGCCGCTGTCCCTGAGCTACGCCGAGCTGGCCGGCATGCCCCAGACCGACCTGAAGGATATCTTTATGGACAAGTCGCTGGGTGAGGACACGACTGGCGACTGGAGCGGCGCGGCGCTGGCCGAGATCCTGACCAAGGCCGGGGCCGGCGAGTACGTGAGCGTCACGGTCGTTGCCGCCGATGGCTATGCCATTGAGATCAGCAAAGACGAGCTTCAGGACGCCATCGTCGCCCTGAAGGAGAATGGAAAATGGATCGCCCAAGCTGACCCCGACCACGGCCCCATCCGCCTGGTCTGCCCCCACACACCAGCCAACCGCTGGGTCTTCCAACTGGTGGAGCTCCAGGTGAACGCCCAGGCCGCTGGCGTGCCCGAAGACGCCGCGTTCAAGATCACGGGCAACGTGGAGACCGAGGTTGGCTGGACCGAGGACAAGATCCGCTCTATGGATACCATCGAGGCCGAGTACACGAACAAGGAAGGTGAGACTGAGACTCACACCGGCGTGCTCATCGCTGACCTGCTGGGCAAGGCCAGCCCCAAGGCCGACGCCACGACGCTGGCGTTCGTCGCTGATGATGGCTACAGCGCCGAGGTGCCGCTGGCCGACATCGAAGGTTGCGCCGATTGCATCGTGTCCTTCCGCAACCAGGGTGGCTTTCGCATCGTCGCGCCCGGCTTTCCCAGCAACGCTCAGGTCAAGGGCGTCGTTGAGATCCAGGTGAAGTAGGAAACAGCCATAGGGGAGCGACCATCGAGGAGATCAAGCGCCTGATCGTCGAGGCCGTGCGCGCCAAGCCGGAGCGGCATCACCTGCCTGAGCAGGTAATACCTCAGGGGAGGGTGATGTCGGAGATTGGGGGATGAGCAAAGGCCCTTTTTCCTTTGAAGGAGAAGGGCCTTTTTTGACAACCCAACTCAGGTATGATATAGTTATCAACACTTTTGCCGGAGGGAGTGGCTATGAAGTACGGAGTCTGCAACTGGATCTTTGGCGATGAGCCGCTGGCCGAAACGGCGGCCCGTTTGGCTGGCTGCGGCTACGACGGGGTGGAGCTGAAGGGCGACTTAAAACTCTATGACCCCGCCGAGGTCAAAGCCATCCTGGACGACCACGGGCTGGCGGTGCTCTCCCTCACCCCGGACGACGTGGACCTGCCGCATCCCGACGCCGAGGTGCGGGCCAAGGCGGTGGATTACTACCTGCGCCTGCTGGACTTCGCCGCTGCGGTAGAGTCGCCGATGGTGGGATGCCACGGCGCTGTGGGGCGTATTCGACCGGTGACCGCGTACGAACAGGAGTACGTGAACTACGTGGTGGGCGTCCAGCGCATCGCCGAGCGGGCTCAGGAGTTGGGTCTGCAATTGGCCATCGAGGTTCTTAACCGCTACGAGTCCCACTTGCTGAATACTGCCGAAGAGGCCGTGCGCTTCGTGGAGGAGGTGGGGGCGCCCAACGTAGGGATTCTCCTGGATGCCTATCACATGAACATCGAGGAGGCGGACCTGGCCAGCGCCATCCGCGCGGCCGGAGAGCACCTGTTCCTGTTCCATGCTGCCGGCTCCAACCGCCAGGCAGTCGGTCGTGGGCACACCGATTTCGCAGGCGTTGTGCGCGCTCTCAGGGGCATCGGATATAGCGGTTCCATCATCATCGAGTGCACGGCCTCCGGTCCTGATCCCTTCACTCCGGTCAAGGGGCCAGGGTGGCGCGAGGAGGTGGCGGGCTACGTAACCGAGTCCATCAAGCTGCTGCGTGAGTTAGAGGCGCTGGCGTAGGAGCGGTTGAAACCGCCTCTGGGGGGCGTGGATGCGCCGGTTGTCCACCGTTCGGCTGAGCTCACGACGAAGCCTGCGTGGACGATTTCCGCGACCACGTAGGTGGTCGCCCGGCACGGAGTGCCCTCAAGGTGCGATTTCAATCGCCATGATACCGAGGAGGGGAAACATGTTACTAGGCTTCAACGGCGCGACCACCATGAAGGCCACGCTGCCAGAGGACATCGCTGCTGCTGGAAAAGCGGGTTTCAAAGCCCTCGAAATCTGGGCCGCGAAGATGGACACCTACCTGGCCAATCGTAGCCTCGACGACCTCAACGCAGTCTTCACCGAACACCGCATCCAGCCTGCCAGCATCAACTCCATCGAGTTCATCACCTTCCGCTCAGCGGACGACTACGCGCTGATCAAAGCCCGTTGCCACGAGCTATGCGCCAGAGCCGATGCCCTGGGTTGCGACACCATCGTCGTCGTGCCCAGCCCCACTCCGGAAGGAGGCGCTTCCTGTGAGGAGATAAAGGCCGAGTCGGTGCGAGTGCTGCATGAGCTGGCCGACATCGCCGCTCCCTACGGCGTGCTGTTGGCCTACGAGTTCCTGGGCTTTGGCTGGTGCTCAGTGCGCACCTTGGGACAGTGTTGGGAGATCGTGCAGGCAGTCAACAGGCCCAACGTCGGCTTGGTCATAGATACCTGCCATTTCTATGCTGGCGGTTCCGAGCTTTCGTCCATCGAAGCCGTGGATCCGGAGAAGCTGCTCATATTCCATATAAACGATGTCGAGGCCCGGCCCAAGGAGACGATCGAGGACGCCCACCGCCTGCTGCCCGGCGAGGGGGTGATCCCTCTGGACGATATCCTCTCTCGTCTCAAGGGAATCGGCTTCGACGGCCTCTGCTCCATTGAGCTATTTCGACCAGAGTATTGGGAGCGCGATCCGGCGGAGTTGGCCACAGCAGCACGGGCGGCTACGATGGTGGTGTTGGGACCCTATTTCAGGGTAGAGTGAGCCAGGCCGGTTTTGACAAACTACGGGCAAGGTGATAAAATTGTGTCAGGCCCTTTGGTTGATGGTTGGGTCGGCTTGGCTCTTTTCGTCGTTTTAGCTGAGTGTGGTTGAAGGGAGGTGGTGACAAAGAGCATTGGCGGGTGCTAGTCTTTTGAGCGTTATGGTTCAACTCCCAACAAATTCAATGAAGAAGGAGAAAAGAATGTCAAGCAAGAGAGCACGTTTTGTAAGTCTGGTTTTGGTGTGCGTGATGTTGGCGGTCGCGGGTGTGGTCAGTGCGGCTCCGCCGGCCCAGGAAGAGGTGACCTACACCGTGAAGCTGGGTGACAACCTCTGGACCCTGGCGGAAAAGTACCTGGGCAGCGGCGCGGCCTATCCAGCCATTGCTGGGAGCACCAACAAGAAGGCCACGGAGGATGAGAGCTTCGCTTATCTCTCGAACCCCGATCTGATCCACCCTGGTTGGAAGCTGCTGATACCCAGTGCCGAGGCGGCTGCGGAGTACCTGGACACCTACGCGCCGAAGCCGGTGGCCGGCGCTCCCACCGAGATCACCCTGGTGGACACCAACTCAGGGGCCAACTTCCAGAAGTACTGGCAGGAGACGGTCATCCCGCAGATCCAGAGCGATCTGGGCATCAAGATCAACTACCTGGTCAGCAAGTCGTCGGAGCAGCTTGAGCGCATGAAGGCCTGGGAGGCGGGCCAGGGCGATGTCCATCTGCTCTTTGTGAAGCCAGAGACCGTCCCCGACGCGCTGGAGCAGGGTGTCGGTCTGGAGACCCTGTATCCTGACCGGCTGGACATCATCCCCAACCTGGGCAAATGCCCTCGCAACTATCTGATGGAAGTGCTGGGCACTCCGGTTGACGGCAAGGGTGCGCTATACTGGAGGAGCCAGTATGCCCTGATCTACAACTCCGATTACATCGCCGATCCGCCCACTTCGTGGAAGGAGTTCTATGACAGGCGCGAGGAATGGAAGGGGCACATCGGCATCGTGCGCCCCGACGCCAAGTCCGGCTCGTCCTACCGCATCCCCTACAGCTTCCTCAACGGTTTCGTTGCCATGGCCGATGAGAACGACAAGGGCATCCCGCTGGAGGAACTGCAGCAGACGGCAGAGTGGCAGGATGCCTGGGCCAAGCTGCAGGAGTTCTACACCTACGCTAAGCTGCCTCTGCCGGCCGAGCCCCCCAACATGTTTGAGGACTTCAACGCCGGCGACACCTGGATCAGCTTCTACGCCATGGACTACTCGCTGTGGTCGCGCAGCCAGGGGACCATGCCCCCTACCATCAAGTCCGGCTTCCTGGCCGAGGGCATGGCTGCCGGCTCCGATGGCTACCTCATCGTTCCGGTGGGCATCCCTGAGGAGTACAAGCCGGTGGTCTATCGGCTGATCAACTATCTGCTGAGCGATCAACAGCAGGTGCAACTTGTCAGCACCATGTGGCAGTACACTGGCACCGACATCTGGGACAAGATTCCGGACGAGGTGTGGGCCACCATCCCCGCCTGGGAGGACATGGAGCCAGCCCGCCTTCGCATCCTCAACAGCGATGTGAAGAGCTTCATCAAAGAGCAGGGCGCGGATCTGCTGGTGCCCTAGTAAGCCAAGCCTGATGAGAGTCTCTTCTGAGGAGGTAGGCGGGATGGTCATAACCTGCCTGCCTCCTCAATCTGAGAGGCTGAGGAAGGGAAGATTAGAATGGGTGATTTTCTCCGCCGGCAACGGCAAGGTGTATTGACCTTGCTCATGTTGAGCCCAGGTTTGGCTGGCTTCCTGGGCTTGTTTTTCTATCCGATGCTGGTCACAGTGATGCGCAGCCTGCGACCCGAAGGCCAGGACGTGGGCTGGACCCTGGCCAGCTACGTCGAGTTCCTTAGCAAACCGGGTACCAGGGAGATCATCATCCTGACCTTCGTGTTGGCAATTTCGTCCACGTTGCTGTCTATGCTGTTCAGCGTCCCCCTGGCCCTGGTCCTGCGGGAGAAGCTGCGGGGCCACCGCTTCTTTCGATTCACCATCCTCATTCCCATCACCCTCCCCGGCCTGGTGGGCGCCCTGGGACTGCTGGTCTTCTACGGCAGCCGGGGCTGGATCAATCTTTTTGTTACCCAGATCCTCCACCTGGAAAAGCTCAATATCAACTACACCATTCCCGGTCTCATCATCTTTTACCTCTGGCATTATTTCCCCTATACGGCTCTGACTACCCTATCCACCCTGGAGGGCTTGGACCGCAGTGTGGAGGAGGCGGCATCGGTGGCTGGCGCGACCCCCTGGCAGGTGTTGCGCCACGTGGTGCTGCCGCTGATCATGCCCGGCGTGTTGGCCGGCTCAGTGCTCACCTTCATGGCCGCCTTCGGATCATTCAGCATCCCCCTGATAGCTGGTGGGAACTATCGTCCCCTCTCAGTGGCCATTTATACCCAGATCGAGTCCTTCAGCCCGGCTCGCTGGTCCATGGGGTCGGCCATGTCGGTGGTCATGGCTATCCTGCAGGTAATCTTCCTGTCCGTCTACATGCGAGTCCTACGGAGGCCCGTGGCATGAAGCTGATACGTCAATACCTTCAGTCGCTATTGAACGCCAAGAAGCTGTTGGTCTTCACTTTCCTGGCCAGTTTTGCCCTTTTCATCTATTCGCCTTTCATGATGGTCCTTCTCAAGTCGGTGGGCAAGGGCTGGTTCGGCAAGCTGTGGGTGCCGCCGACGCTGACGCTGGACTGGTATGACTGGGCTTGGACCGTGGGCCAGGTGCCCGAGATTACCAAGAACACCCTGATCATCGCCGCCATAGCGGTGGCTCTGAGTACCCTGATCGGCATCCCCACGGGCTGGGCACTGGGGAGGCGGAGAATCCCGGGCAAGGAGATGCTGATGTCCGTCATTCTG
Source organism: uncultured Anaerolineae bacterium (assembly GCA_964390805.1). Classification (GTDB taxonomy): domain Bacteria; phylum Chloroflexota; class Anaerolineae; order VGOG01; family VGOG01; genus CAYMKL01. The sequence continues at coordinate 12,642 of CAYMKL010000038.1, forward strand.
CTGCCGCGCATGATCCCACCTATTGCCTACGCTTTGGGGGTAGCTCGCATCTTCTACCGTCTTGATCTGATAGACACACACTATGGGGTGGCCCTGGCACACCTGGCCATTTGCGCCCCTTATGCCATCCTGGTGCTATCTTCCACTTTTGAGAGCCTGGACGAGCGGGTGCTGGAGGCATCCAGTGTGTGTGGGGCCACTCCGGTGCGGACCTTCTTCCACGTCATTCTGCCCATGGTCCTGCCGGGCATTTTGTCGGCCATGATCTTCACCTTTGTCACCTCTTACAACGAGTTGACCTTGACCCTGATGACCTCCGGCGTGCACACTCAGACGCTCCCGGTGCGCACCTTCCTGGCAGTGGGCGAGGGGTACTGGGAGGTGACCAGCGCCATGTCCGTCATCCTGGTCATCCCATCCCTGGTCGTACTGTTCTTGATCCAACGGGAAGTAGCGCCGGAGAAGCTGGTGGGTGGGTTTAAGGGGGTGTGATGGTGGAGAGCAGGTTGGTTTTAGCACCAAACAGCATCCCCGTTAGCCTGCGGCCTTGCTTCCAGGAGTACACTCTGGAGAAGCTGGACCCAGAGCGCGACGCCTTCACTATCATCGAGCGCACTCTGGCTCGCGGATGCCAGCCTGAGATACGGTGGCTGTTTGCCCGCTACGGGCGGGAGCGGGTGCGCGAATGGGTGCGCCAGGCTGGTATGGGACGATTATCCCGCCGCCGCTTCCGTCTGTGGGTGAACTATCTTGACATCCCCGACTATCGTCAGCGGAGGCGTGGCGTATGGCCGTATTGACCAATCCTCATTGGGAGGTCGTACCGTCTGTGCTGCGAGAGCTGCTGGTCGAGATCGGGCAGGAGCCCTTCTCCCATCGCTTCTACCTGGCCGGCGGCACGGCGCTGGCTTTGCGCTTGGGCCATCGCGTCTCGGTGGACCTGGACTTCTTCTCCGAGACCGATGAGTTGCTCAACGACAGCCGTGCTGAGATCGTGGCTGCGCTGCGCACACGACGTGCAGTGCGCGTGCTTGAGGACGTCGTCGGCAACCTGCTTCTGGAGATTGAGGGCTATCATGTGGGCTTTTTTGGCTACGGCTACGCTTTGCTGGAGTCCCCAGACGAGGTAGCGGGAGTGCGTGTGGCCAGCCTCGCCGACGTGGGCCTGATGAAGCTGGATGCTATCGCTGATCGCGGGGCGCGCAAGGATTTCTACGACGCTTATTTCATCTCCCGGCATGTTCCCCTGGGCCGCCTCTTGGATCAGAGTTCCACTAAGTATCCCTACGCGCGCGGTTTTGGGATGATGGTGCTGGAAGGAATGGTGGACTTCGACCGCGCTGATCAAGATGCACCGGTGGAAACCATTCCTCCCGTAGACTGGGAGGCCATCAAGGAGTTCTTCGTGCAGGAATTGCGCCGCGTCGGGCGAATGTGGTTCGAGCCGCAGCGCTGAGCAAACAATAGGGGAGGGAAAACACCATTCATGATGGGTATGGAGATCGCTGTGTCAGATATCGAGTTGCGAGGTTTGCCAGTTTTCCTAAAGCCGTATTTCTGGGAGGTGGACTTCGCTCTCCTGCAATTGCCTGAGCATGAGGTCTACATAGTTGAGCGCCTGCTGGAATACGGCGATGACCAGGCCATCCGTTGGCTTCGCAGCACGTTTGCCTCTGAATCCATCGCTCGCGTGGTGCGGCGGAGCCGTCGTCTTTCCCGCAACACGGCAAATCTATGGAGCTTGCTTCTGGGTATCCCCAGAGAGGAAATCACGTGTTTGTCCACACCCTCACTCCTGCCGCATGGCAGCTTCTCCAACGGCTAGGGCAAGAGCCCTGGCTTCGCGAGTTCTATCTGGCTGGAGGCAGCGCGGCGGCACTACATCTGGGCCATCGGGTATCCGTTGATCTGGATTTCTTCACGCCTCAAGAGTACGACCCTGACATCCTTAGTCGTCAACTGCAGCACGTCGGTCATTTGAGACTTCAGCAACAGAGCCAGGGTACTCTGGTAGGACAACTGTCCGGGGTCCAGGTGAGTTACTTCACTTATCCCTATCTCTTGCTGGAGAAGACGGTCTCATTGGCAAAAGTTCGGGTTGCATCTCTCTTGGATATTGCCCTGATGAAGTTCATTGCCATCGGGCAGCGCGGGACCAGACGGGACTTCGTTGACCTATACTTCGTCTGTCAGAGCGGCTGGCAACTGGCGGATCTGCTCCAGCGGGTGCCTCAGAAATATCGGACGGTCTCGTATCCGTCCTATCATCTGTTGCGAGCCTTGGTCTACTTCGAGGACGCCGAAGATGATGTATCACCGCAGATGCTGGTCGAGTGGGACTGGGCGGCGGTGAAAGAGTTTTTCGAGGGAGAGGTTCAAGCGTTAATGCATACGCTGTAAAGATCACCATAAGACAGGGGTTCAAGGACATGGACTACATGATCGAACTGCACAACGTCACCAAGCGCTACGGCCCCATCGTGGCCAACGACCACATTGACTTGGGCATCCTACGGGGTGAACTGATGACCCTGCTGGGGCCGTCGGGCTGCGGCAAGACCACGGCCCTGCGCTGCATCACCGGCCACCTCACGCCCGACGAGGGGCAGGTCTTCATTGATGGGGAAGACGTGACCGATGTGCCTACCCACAAGCGGGAGCTAGGCATGGTCTTCCAGAACTTCGCCCTCTTCCCCCACATGACCGTGTACGAAAACGTGGACTTCCCCCTGATGATCCGCAAGCTGCCCAGGGCCGAGCGGCAGGAGATGGTCATCGAGGCTCTGCAACTCATCCGCATGGAGCAATACGAGAAGCACTATCCTCGTCAGCTCTCTGGAGGGCAGCAGCAGCGGGTGGGGCTGGCCCGGGCCCTGGTCTACCGCCCCAAGGTCTTGCTCCTGGACGAGCCTCTCTCCAACCTGGATGCCAAGCTGCGGGAGGAGATGCGCTTCGAGATCAAGGAGTTGCAACGCCGGCTCGACATCACCGCCGTCTACGTCACCCACGATCAGGCCGAGGCGTTGGCCCTCTCCGACCGGGTAGCGGTGATGAACGAGGGGCAGATAGAGCAGGTGGGCACTCCTGATGAGATCTACGATCAGCCCGGTTCGCAGTTCGTGGCCGATTTCATCGGCCTGTCGGACTTCATTGAGGGCGTCGTCCTCTCCGTGGGGGCCGAAAAAGCGATGGTGGCTGTTGACGAATTGCAGTTCGCTGTGCCCGCCTCGCTGAGAATGCAGCCGCGCGAGAAGTTGTTGTTCTTCATCCGTCCCAACGACATTGACCTCTTCCCCCCCGACTACGCTGGCGGCGAGAACACTTTCGACGGTGTGGTGAGCAAGATGACGTATTTGGGCGATAAAGTAGATTATCGTATCGTCGTGGGCGGCGGCCTGGAGCTGCGGGTGCAGACCGATGGCAAGGTGCGCTTTGAACAGGGTAAAAGCGTGCGCCTGCAATTGCCCGTAGGCAGGTGCAGGGCGATAGAGGGAATTGGAAGTTAGAGGTTAGAAGTGAGAGGTTGACGAGTAGATTGCGCTTGGTGGTGATTGACGTTGATGGCTGCCTGACTCCTGGCGAGGGGCAGCCCTGGAACTTCGAGGCTCTGAAGTACGTTGCCCAGTTGAACCGAAAGGCTCAGAAGGATCCAACCAAACTGGCGGCTACTCTCTGCACTGGGCGGCAGGAACCCTACGTTGAAGTTATGATGCAAGCCATTGATGCCCACCTGCCGGGTGTTTACGAAAACGGCGGTGGGCTCTATTTTCCCCGTGAGTACCGCTTCGCTGAGAACCCCCTCATCACCGCCGAGATGCGCGAAGCCCTGGCTGGGATAAAGGCAACCCTGCGTCGAGAGATCGTCGAGACCGGCCTGGGGCACTTTCAGCCGGGCAAAGAGGTTTCTCTGACCATCTATCCTCTGGACCAGGTCAGCGTCCACGAGCTCCATCTGGCTACCATCGAAGCACTGGAAACCTCTAATGCCGGGTACATTGCTCAGGCGTCGGTATCCTGCGTGGACGTTACTCCCAAAGGAGTGGATAAAGGGGCCGGGGTGCGCTGGCTCTCGCGAGAAACGGGCATCCCTCTCGATCAGATGGGGGGCATTGGCGATTCGGTCAGCGATCTGACGTTCTTGAGCATCGTTGGTCGTTCCGCAGCCCCGGCCAACGCTGCCGACGAGGTCAAAAGAGCGGTGGACTACGTCTCACCCTATGAAGACGGCGATGGTGTGGTGGATATCTTGCGCCGCTCGGTCGAGCAGAACACGGTGAAATGATGTGACATTCCCCGCGCCGACTAACGGCGTTTCACTCCATGGCAATGACTGTTGGCCCCCTCGTTCTTCCTCAGCTCGTAAGCTTTCAGACTCCCTCTTTCACAAAGGGAAGTACCAGATTGACCAGCAGGTGCACCAGTTCCTCTCGCACGTTATTGAGATGGTCGCGCATCAAATGTTCGGCCTCCTCGCCATTGCCCGCCAGGATGCTTCCGACAATCGCTTCGTGCTCGGGATTGGAACGCGCAATACGTCCTTGCATAGCCAAGAACCCAATACGCACGCGCCACCATTGCTCGTTGAGACTTCTAATGATGCGGGCGGCGCGCTCATTGGAGCACATGGAGAAGATGGTATCGTGCAGTTCTACGTCAGCCTGCCTCCAGGTCTCATCGTCATTGGCTGCGGCAGCCTGCTTCATCCGTTCCATGGCGTCTCTTAAGGCAGCTCGCTTCTCCTCGTCATCGCACTCCGCTGCCTGCCCGGTGATCATGCCTTCCAAAACCGCTTTGATGTCAAAGATCTCGTGGATGTCTTCGAGCGAAAGCGAATAAACCTTCCATCCCCGTCTGGCTTCACTGATGAGAAGGCCCTCATGCTCCAACAGACGCAGGGCATCCCGGACCGGCGTACGGCTGATGTTTAGTTCACTCGCGATCTGGCTATCTGTGACATATTGGCCGGGCTTGAGGTCCAGGTTCATGATGCGTGCCTTGACAAAGGCGTAGGCTTGCTGTTGGTAGGTCGCGACCGATGCTGCTGGTTGGGTGCGTGTGGCGGATTCGTTCTCGTTCATTGGTCTCTCTCCCAAAGAACTCTGCATTTAGAACACTGTGCCTGAAGTTTTCGTCTTCATTATACCATATATCGGCATACAAAGCAAGTATTAACGAGATTCATGTGAGCGTATCATATTGGGGACATGAAAGGGGTTGAAAGTGAACACAGAGCTTCGTAAAAGAATTCATTAATTTGACTGTCTGTATACAATGTGGTATAATCAGATTTGGTCTTGCTTGGATCGAATTGGGGAGGACGTGTTGAGCCATGAAAGCAGCAGTATTGCGTGATGTTCATGACCTGAGACTGGAAGAGCTGCCAGATCCACAGCCGGCGGGCAAGGAGGTACTCATCCGCGTCAGGGCCGCTGGCATTTGCGGCACAGATTTGAACATGTGGCGTGGCACTAACGACGAAGGCACGTTTCCTTTCATCCCTGGGCACGAATGGGCCGGCGAAGTTGTGGAGGTCGGCCGGGGTATCAAGACGCTGTCTGTGGGCGACCGGGTCGTCGCTGAGCCCCCTATTAAGTGCCATGTGTGCCCCAACTGTCAAGACGGCATGGACCCGAATATGTGTACCGACTTTGAACTCTGCGGCTTTTCGTGGGATTATCCGGGGGGCATGGCTGAATACATCGTCTCAAAAGAGGAACGGTTGTTCAAGATGCCCGACAACGTGAGCTATGAGGAAGGGGCTCTGGTGGAGCCGGTGGCCATCACTTACCACGGCGTCTGGGGCTCGGGCGGGGGTGTGGCGCCCCACGACCGGGCGGTGGTCTTTGGCGCCGGGCCCATCGGGATGTTTGCCATGCTGGTGTGCAAGGCGTCCGGCGCACCCGTCATAACGGTCGAGCCTCAATCTTTTCGGCGGCAGATGGCTCAGGAGTTGGGGGCCGATGTGGTGATAAACCCAACGGCGGGAGACGTAGTGGAGCAGATCTTGGACCATACGGGTGGCCGAGGAGCGACCCTGGTGTTGGAGTGCTCCGGCAGTGACGACGCACTGGCGGCAACGATGGACGTTGTAGCGAAAGAGGGCCGCATCGTCCTGATTGGCCAGAGTGCGGGGCGCAAAGTGCCAGTTGAAATCGGCAAATCCATCTGGCAGGGCGCGACCATCATTGGTTCAAGTGGCTGTCCCTACTTCTTCCCCAAGACCCTGACCTTTATGTCGCGCCACCTGGTAGACCTGACCAAAGTCGTTACTCATCGCTTCCCGTTGACCGATGTCCTGGAAGCCTTCGAGCTAGGCAGGAGGGCGTCAGACAGTGCCAAGATGCTTCTCATTCCCTAGCTGGTAATACTCGTAGCAGATTCAACGACTGTTGAAGACTTCAAGGGACTATAGCTCTACGAACCCTTTACAACACGTTTTGAGGAAATGTGGGTATGTGGTTGGGATTGCACGCCGGCAGCATCATGCACACGAACGTGTTGACCGACATCCGAATTGCCAAAGAAGCAGGGTACGATGCCATCGAGATATGGATACCCAAGCTGGAAAGGTATCTCGATGCGGGCTATCCGGCGGAGGAACTGCTGTCGGAACTGGGTTCGTTACAGCCTGCGATGCTCAACTGCCTCCTGCACATAGAACGCCAAGAGCCGGAGGCTCGCCGTGAGTTACTCGAGCATTGCGAGAGGCTTTGTGTGACGGCAAAGACACTGCACTGCCCAACGTTACAGGTGGTCGCCCTAAATGCTCTCCGGGGGGAGCCCTGGCCTGAGATACGGACCAAGATAGGGCGATCCCTGGCGGAGCTGGCCGACATTGCCGCTCCGTTTGGAGTGAAGCTCGCTTTGGAACCGGTCTCGTTCGCTCCTCTCCACACCCTGGCACAGGCACTCGAAGTCCTTGATGTGGCCAGTCGCGACAATGTGGGGCTTTGTGTAGATACCTTTCACCTGTGGACTGGTGGCACCCCCTGGGATGAGGTGGCCGCGCTGGAGCCGTCGCTCATCGTCGTTGCCCACATTAGCGATGTGACCCCGCGCAAGGGAGAGGAGTGGAGTGACACTGACCGTGACGTTTTGCCGGGTGATGGGATCCTGCCCCTAAAGGAAGGGATAGCGGCGATACGCGCGACCGGGTACGATGGGCTGTGGTCCGTCGAGCTGCTGGGTGTATACCATTGGGAGTGGGACCCTGTAGTGCTTGCCTGGGAGCTCAAACGTCGTACTGAGTCCCTTCTGGCCGACTGATGGCGCGGACTTGTGGATCTTTTGGCAAGCTACAGTCCCATGGTAGATTCTTGACTGATTTGAGTGAAGAAAGGCGTTTTGAGCGATAGGACTTGAAGAAATCCGTGGCATTGACTAGCAGTCTCCCTCCAAAGAACTACCAAGAACTAAACCCTGAGGAGGTTTCGAACGATGAAGGCAGCAGTATTGCGCGCTGTTCATGACCTGAGGCTGGAAGAGCTTCCAGATCCACGGCCAGCGGACAATGAGGTAGTCATCCGTGTCAGGGCCGCTGGCATTTGCGGCACAGATGTGAACATGTGGCGTGGCACCGACGACCAAGGCGCCTTTCCCTTCATCCCCGGCCATGAATGGGCCGGCGAAGTTGTGGAGGTCGGCCGGGATATTCAAACGCTGTCCGTGGGCGACCGGGTCGTCGGCGAGGTTCCAATCAAGTGCCACGTGTGCCCCAACTGCCAAGACGGCATGGACCCGAATATGTGTCCTGACTTTGAGCTCTACGGTTTCTCGTGGGAGTATCCGGGGGGCATGGCCGAATACACCGTCTCAAAAGAAGAACGGTTGTTCAAGATACCCGACAACGTGAGCTATGAAGAAGGGGCTCTGGTGGAGCCCGTGTCGGTGTCTTACCACGGCGTCTGGAGCTCAGGTGGGGGCGTAGCGCCCCACGACCGGGTGGTTGTCTTTGGCGCCGGGCCGATAGGGATGCTTGCCATGCTGACGTGCAGGGCCTCAGGCGCGCCGGTCATGGTGGTTGAGCCTCAACCTTACCGGCGACAGATGGCGCAGAACCTGGGCGCTGACATGGTGGTGGACCCCACTGCGGGAGACGTGGTGGAGCAGGTATTGGACCATACGGGCGGCCGAGGGGCGACCCTTGTTCTGGAGTGCTCCGGCAGTGACAGCGCTCTGGCAGCCACGATGGACGTTGTAGCGAAAGAGGGTCGCATCGTCCTGATTGGCCTGAGTGCGGAGCGCAAAATACCGATTGAAATCGGCAAATCAATCTGGCAAGGCGCGACCATCGTTGGTTCAAGTGGTAGTCCCTTCTTCTTTCCCAAAACCCTTGCCTTCATGTCGCGCCAATTGGTAGACCTGACCCAAGTCATCACCCACCGGTTCCCCTTGGCCGATGCACTGGAGGCCTTCGAGTTGGGTAAGAAGGGCTCAGACAGCGGCAAGATCCTTATCATTCCCTAGCTGGTTAGGAGGCTAGAAATGGCCGAGAAAACACGCTGGGGTATTATCGGCACCGGTTGGATTGCTAAAGAGTTTGCAACGGGGTTGACGGTGCTGCCCGAAGCCGAACTTGTCGCCGTTGGGTCTCGTACTGCCGAGTCGGCTACCCAATTTGCTGACATGTTTGGCGTGCCACATCGCCATGCCAGCTATGATGCCTTGGCCAATGACCCCGATGTTGACGTAGTGTACGTGGCGACGCCTCACACCCTGCATAAGGAAAACAGTCTGCTCTGCTTGCAGGCTGGCAAGGCGGTATTGTGCGAAAAGCCCTTCACCATCAACGCCGCCGAGGCTGAGGCAGTCATTCAATTCGCCCGGGCAACGAAGCTTTTCTTGATGGAAGCGATGTGGACCCGGTTTATACCCCTGGTTGTCAAACTGCGGCAATTGCTGGCGGACAGGGTAGTTGGCAATGTGCAGATGCTCGTAGCAGACCTTGGCTTTCGGGTAGACTTTGATCCTCTGAACCGCCTATTCGACCCTCAACTGGGCGGAGGCGCGCTGTTGGACCTTGGCGTCTACCCTGTCTCCCTGGCCTCAATGGTATTCGGTCCCCCATCCAGAATCACGAGCATGGCCCAGTTTGGCGAAACCGGCGTGGACGAGCAAGCGGCGATATTATTGGGGTACGATCAGGGTCGGTTGGCCGCCTTATACACTTCTCTTAGAGCTGACACCCCTAGGGAGGCCATTCTGGTGGGCACCGAGGGACGGATCAGGATTCATCCACAAATGTTTAGACCAACCAAACTCACGCTTTCCTTGACCGACCAGGAAGACAATACTATCGAGATACCCCTTGAGGGCAATGGCTACAACTATCAGGCCGCCGAAGTGATGCGTTGTCTGAAAGCCGGAAAGTCGGAAAGCGACACAATGCCGCTTGATGAAACGCTGGCAATTATGAAGACGATGGATCAAATTCGAGCCCAGTGGGGGCTGAGGTATCCGATGGAAGCCCCCCTCTTCCCCCCCGAAGCGGAGTCCTGAGCTTGCCGAAGGGTTGGGGGGGAACAATTCAAAAATCAAACTTTGAGGAGGTATCTAGTGATGAAAGCAGTGGTATTGCGAGATGTTGATGATCTGAGGGTGGAAGAGCTTCCAGACCCCCAGCCAGCGGATAACGAGGTGCTCATCCACATCAAGGCCAGTGGCATCTGCGGCACAGACGTGCACATGTGGGAAGGTATCAACGACGAAGGCACCTTTCCCTTCATCCCCGGCCACGAATGGGCCGGGGAAGTTGTGGAGGCTGGCAAGGACATCAAAACGCTGGCCGTTGGCGACCGGGTCGTCGGCGAGCCCTTCATCAGCTGCAAAGTGTGTCCCAACTGCGGAGACGGCTTGGCCACGAACATGTGCACCGACTGGGAGTACTACGGGTTCTCGTGGGACTATCCGGGAGGCATGGCCGAATACTGCGTCTCCAAAGAAGAACGATTGTTCAAGATACCCGATGGCGTGAGCTTTGAAGAGGGTGCTCTGGTGGAGCCTGTTTCGGTGTCTTACTATGGCGTCTGGGGTGCAGGCGGTGGCGCAGCGCCCCACGACCGGGTGGTTGTCTTTGGCGCCGGGCCCATCGGGCTGTTTGCCATGCAGGTGTGCCAGGCCTCGGGCGCGCCGGTCATAGCAGTGGAGCCCGAACCCTACCGCCGGCAGTTGGCCCAGAGCCTTGGAGCCGACGTGGTGATAGATCCAACTGCTGGCGACGTGGTAGAGCAAGTGTTGGATCATACAGGTGGCCGAGGGGCGACGCTTGTTGTGGAGTGCTCCGGTAGTGACGGCGCTCTGCAGGCCACTATGGATATTGTGGCGAAAGAAGGCCGCGTCTCCCTGATAGGCCACAGTGTAGGGCGCAAAGTACCCATTGAAATCGGCAAATCAATCTGGCAGGGCGCGACCATCGTCGGTTCTTGTGGCAGTCCCTTCTTCTTCCCCAAGACCCTAGCCTTCATGTCGCGCCAGTTGGTGGATCTGACCAAAGTCGTGACCCACCGCTTCCCGCTGACCGACGTCCTGGATGCCTTCGAGCTGGGCAAAAGGGCGTCAGACAGCGGCAAGATTCTTCTGATTCCCTAGCTGGAGGATGACAGTAATGACAGAGCAAAAGAAGAAGTGGAATCTCCCCCCAGAGGGAGACATGGACAAGGCGAGCGGCATCTACTTGCAGAACATGAATATGACCGAGATTGCCGAGCGCCTGGAAGAGAATGACGTGTTGATTGTGCCCATCGGTTCCACCGAGACCCACGGGCCTGGCGAGGCCCTGGGCGAGGACACGTTTATGATAACAAGGATGGCCGAGGAGGTGGCTCGCGCCACCGGCTGTACTGTGGCTCAACCTCTGTGGTATGGCTCGCATCCGTACCACCATTTGGGCATGCCCGGCACGGTGATCATCCCGGAGAACGTTTTCGTGGATTATATCCAGGCCATGATCGCCGGCTTCTGGAATGCCGGTTTCCGAAAGCAGATTCTTCTCAACGGCCACGGGCAGGAGTGGGTGATTCCCAACGCCATTCACAAGTTCACCAAGCAGTATCAGGTGCCTTGCGTGCTGGCTATGATACACTGGTGGCACGTCGCCCGGGAGCACGCTTTCGACCAGGAGCACGGGGGGCCCTTCACCACGCCGCTTGTCCACGCCTGCGAAGTGGAAGCTTCATACCTGATGGCATTGGCCCCGGAAATGGTCAAGACCGAGAACCTGGTTGACGTGGAACTCCACCCGGCATACGTTCCAAAGGGACACACCACCGGGGCGGGTGAGCCGGACCCTTACCCTCTCCGCTACTGGGCCTACGAAGGTCTCGCCCGCAACTTCGAAGTGGTCATGTATCCAGAAGGAAGCCTTGGGCCATCAACCCGCGCCAGCGCAGAGAAAGCCGTTCCTGGCGTCGAGGCTGTGTTGGATTACCTGGAGCGCCTGGTCAATGACATCTTAGAAGCATTCCCGCCGGGCGAGTTGCCACCGGTCGAGGAATTCACTCAGCGATCTGGGCCGGAGTTCGAAGCGGTCTTGAAGAAGCCCTTCTCAGACGGATGGAGGCACCTGTACACGCTGGGCTGGCCGCCGACGCTTTAGATAGATAGGAGATCAGATGACGTTGCCTCGTCCTGAGCTTGCCGAAGGGCTGGCAAGCAAACGGGTGGTTGATTTGACGCGCGTTCTGCAGCCAGGGGCAGAGCGTTTCAAACTGGACATCCGGACATTCTCCGTTGACGAACTGCTCCCGGACTTCCCCGTCCCTGAGGGCGAGTGGTACATCCTGCAGGAGTGGGAGATCAGCAGCCACATTGGCACGCACGTGGAAGCTCCCTATCATCATCTTGAGGATGGGACGGACGTCGCCGGACTACCCCTGGAACGGGTGATGGGGGAAGCGGTGGTGCTGGATTTCCGCGACAAGAAGGCAGGAGAGGCCATCGAATTGGCCGATGTCCAGGCGGTGGGTTCCGACGTGCGACAGGGGGATATCGTCCTGATCCACACGGGGTTCGACCGCCTGTACGGCAAGCCTGACTACGATCGGCCCCATCTCTCCCTGGAGGCCATTCGCTGGCTGGTAGAGCGGAGGATCGCCTGTCTGGGGATTGATGCTTCGGGGATCGAGGAATATGGGGCGCCGGAGCAACCGGGGCATCTGCTGCTCTTCGGCAAGGGAATCCCGGTGATCGAAGAGCTGACCCATCTGGACGAGTTACGTCAGCAGCGAGTGTTCTTCATGGCCTTGCCGCTGCCCATCCGGGGAGCGGATGCCTGCCCGGTGCGGGCTGTGGCCATTGAGGAGGCGTAGTAGAGATGTCTCTTTCCACAATGGAACGGTTGCAGATGTATGAGCTGATGGTGCGCATCCGGCGCTTCGAGGAGAAGACCATCGAGTTGTCTCGCCGCGGATTGACACCGGGCCGAATGCATCCCTACATCGGCGAGGAAGCGGTGGCGGCGGGAGCCTGCGAGGCGCTGGCGGAAAGGGATTCCATCGTCAGCACCCATCGAGGAGGCGGTCACCTGGTTGCCAAGGGAGCGGATCTGCGCAAGCTGTTCGCTGAGTTCATGGGAAAGGCCACCGGCTACAGCAGTGGTAAGGGCGGGCCGATGCATTTTGGCATCCCCGAGCTAGGGGTGCTGTGTACCAATGGGATTGTGGGCAGTGGCATTCCAGTGGCAGCCGGCGCGGCGTTGGCTGCCCAGATGCAAGACAGCGATCAGGTGACGCTCTGCTTCTTTGGCGATGGGGCCTCTAACACGGGATCCTTCCACGAAGGTCTGAATCTGGCAGCCATCTGGCAGCTCCCGGTCGTCTTTCTGTGTGAGAACAATCAGTACGGGGAGACCATGCCCATTTCCAACGCGATCGCCATTGAGGACATCGCCAGCCGCGCTGCAGGCTACGGGATGCCAGGGGTGGTGGTGGATGGGAACGACGTGGAGGCGGTGTACGAGGTAGCGGAGGAAGCCTCAGGACGTGCTCGCAGCGGGGAGGGACCGTCCCTGATCGAGGCCAAGACCTACCGGATTGGCGGGCACTTTGATGGGGAGTCGAGCCACTACCGCAGCCGGGAGGAGATTGACGAATGGCGGAAGAAGGACCCCATTGACCGCTATCTAGGGTGGCTGCTGGCGGAAGGAATCTGCCAGGCGTCCGAAATGGCAGCGATAGAAGAGAGGATTCGGGAGGAGATAGAGCAAGCTGCCGAACAGGCGATCAATGATCCGTTTCCCGCGCTGGATTCGCTGGTCAGGGACGTATATGTGCCCGGAGCATGGGGAGTGGTACCGTGAGCCAACGCAACGTGACCTATGCAGAAGCAGTGAATGAAGCATTGGCGGAGGAGATGGAGCGAGACCCCACAGTTTTTCTGCTGGGAGAAGACGTCGGCGTGTACGGGGGTATCTTCACCGCGACCAGGGGATTGCTGGAGCGATTTGGCCCCGAACGTGTCCGGGACACGCCGATCTCCGAGGCGGCCATCGCGGGAGTGGCGGTGGGGGCGGCGTTGATGGGGATGCGGCCGGTGGCGGAGATCATGTACGAGGATTTCGCCATGATCTCTATGGATCAGATCGTCAACAACGCGGCCAAGATGCGCTACATGTTCGGCGGGCAGGTCCGGGTGCCGATGGTGCTTCGCACGCAGGGTGGGAGCGGGCGTGGGAACGGCGCGCAACATTCGCAGAGCCTGGAGGCCTGGTTTGCACACGTGCCGGGGCTGGTGGTGATTATGCCGTCTACGCCTTACGACGTCAAAGGGCTGCTCAAGTCGGCCATACGCGATGACAACCCCGTGGTCTTCATCGAGCACAAGATGCTCTACCTCACCACCAAGGGCTTCGTGCCGGACGAGGAGTACACCGTCCCCATAGGGAAGGCGGATGTGAAGCGCGTTGGCTCTGACGCTACGGTCATCGTCACCTCCTGGATGGTGCCGAGGGCGCTGGCGGCGGCCGAGGCCCTAGCTCCCGAGGGGGTGTCGGTAGAGGTGATTGATCCGCGCACCCTGCGGCCCCTCGATGAGGAGACGATCGTGGAGTCGGCGCGAAAGACCGGTCGGGCCCTGGTGGTCCATGAGGCGGTGAAGTTTGGGGGCATTGGGGCGGAGATTGCCGCCATGATCATGGAGAAGGCCTTCGACTACCTGGATGCACCCGTGGCGCGTCTGGCTGGGGTGGATGCTCCGATCCCGTATGCGGCGGTCTTGGAGCGGGCAGCGGTTCCCACCGAGGAGGGGATCGCTGACGCCATCCGACGGCTGGTAGCCAGGTGACCTGAGAGCAACCAGCAAGGGGAGGATGAGAGATGTCTGACCTTAACAAGGCACGGACCCTATTGCGCGACTTCAAGGGCGATGCATACTTGTTTGGCGCCGGTGTTCTCTCCCGCGTGGGCGAGGTGGTCGCCGAGGTGGGGAAACGTCCTGTTCTGGTGCGCGACACGTTCCCCGGCAGCGACGGTTTTGTGCAGATCATCCGCGATTCGCTAGTAGAGGCTGGTGTGGCGTTAGTGGGCGAGATCAAAGGCGCCAGACCCAATGCCCCCCGTGAGGACCTGTTCCGCATCACCGACGAACTGAAAGCGGGCGACGCAGATGTGATCGTCAGTTTCGGCGGGGGCAGCACGATTGACGCCACCAAAGCCGCCGAAGTTCTGCGTACGCTGGGCGGCGGGATTGACGACTACTTTGGGACTGGGCTGGTCACCAAGGCTCTGGCCGAGAGCGGCAAGCGGTTCGACGGGACTCACCACAAGTCGCTGACGCCGCACATCGCGATTCAGACGGCAGCCAGTTCCGGGGCGCATCTGACCAAGTACTCGAACATCACTGACGTCTCAACGGGGCAAAAGAAGCTGATCGTGGATGAGGCCATCATTGCCGCTCGCCCCGTCTTTGACTACGCAGTGACCTTTGGCGCGCCCTCCGCGCTGACAGCCGACGGGGCGTTGGACGGCATCGCTCACTGCCTGGAGGTGCTGTACGGGGCAGTCGGCAAACCCTACTACGCCAAGGTGAGCGAGGTAGCAGGCACCGGCATAGGTCTGGTGGTCAACTATTTGCCGCGCGTCATCGAGACCCCCCAGGATACAGAGGCCCGCGAGGCAATCTGCTTGGCTACAGACCTCGGTGGGTATGCCATCATGCTGGGTGGGACCAACGGCGGCCACCTGACCAGCTTCTCGTTGGTGGACATCCTAAGCCATGGAAGGGCCTGCGCTATCATGAACCCTTACTACACCGTCTTCTTCGCTCCGGCGATCCAAGAGCCGCTCAAACTGGTCGGCAAAGTCTATCGGGAGGCCGGTCTGACGACGGCCGACATTGAGCGCGTGAGCGGCCGCGAGCTGGGCGTGGCCGTTGCCGAAGCGATGTTCGAGTTGGCACGGCGGATTGGTTTCCCGACGCGCCTACGTGAAGTGGAAGGATTCACTCAGGAGCACATCGAACGCGCTCTGACAGCCGCCAAGAACCCGCAATTAAAGATGAAATTGGAGAACATGCCGGTGCCCTTGACGGCCGAGATGGTGGACGGGTACATGAGGCCAGTTCTGGAAGCGGCGCGTGATGGAGACCTGACGGTCATCAAGAATGTGTAGATGGTCGAATGGTTCTGGAGAGGGAAAGCGTCATGACGGTTGCAGACAAAGGGGCCGGGCCGCCCCTGGTTTACCCCTATGGGACGCGGCACACGCCGGAGATGATCGCCGATCTCTCGCGACGGGCCATGAAGTTCCGCATTCAGGTGTTAGAGATGGTCTATCAGCACCAAACCGGCCACATCGGTGGGGCCTTTTCGATTGCCGAGGTCCTGACGGCTCTCTACTTCCATCACTTCCGCCTCGATCCGGCCAATCCCGACTGGCCTGACCGCGACCGTTTAGTGTTCTCCAAGGGCCACGCCTGTGCCATACTGTACACCTGTTTGGCCCATCGCGGCTACTTCCCCGTGGAAGAGTTGGCAACGTTTCGAGAGCTCAACAGCCGTCTGCAAGGCCACCCGGAGCGATACAAGACGCCCGGCATTGAGGTCCCTGCAGGGCCGTTGGGTCACGGAGTGGCCATCGGCGCGGGCATGGCGCTGGCAGCTAAGATGGACAGTTCCAAACGTCGGGTGTACGTCGTGCTAGGCGACGGCGAGATAAACGCTGGCGTCATCTGGGAAGGAGCGCTGGTAGCAGCTAAGTACCAACTCGACAACCTGGTAGCCATCCTGGACTACAACGGTGTCCAGCAAACCGGCCCAACGTCAAAGGTGCTTCCTACTGAACCCATCGCCGACAAGTGGCGCTCTTTTGGCTGGCACGTCATTGAGATTCACGGTCACAACATGGCTCAGGTGCTAGACGCTCTGGACGAAGCCGACGAGATCCACGCCAAGCCGGTCATCGTCATTGCCCGCACCACCAAAGGCAAGGGAGTCAGCTTTATGGAATATGATCACAACTGGCACGGCAATTCGCCGACGCCGCACCAGTTCAAAGCGGCTCTGGCTGAGCTACAGGAGGGAGTGGCTCGATGGCAAAGCTAGTCAAAGATCCCTTTGGCGAACTGGTTTCGATGCGCATAGCCTACGGGCAGGCGCTGGTCGAGCTGGGTAGGTTGCACGAGGATCTGGTGGTGCTCAGCGCGGATGTATCCAATTCCGATCACAGCTACATGTTTGAAGAAGTCTTTCCCGACCGTTTCTTCAACGTGGGCATTGCCGAACAGGCTCTGGTGGATGTGGCAGTCGGGTTGGCCAATGGCGGCAAGGTGCCCATCGCTAACACTTTTGCCTTCTTGTTTGCGACGCGCGCTCTGGAACAGGTGCGGACGCATCTATGCTATGGGGAGGCCAACGTCAAGCTGGCCGCGGCCTATGGGGGCCTGTCGGATTCCTTCGACGGGCCGACCCACCACGCAGCCACCGATCTGGCCATCATGCGCAGCCTGCCGAACATGACGGTTGTGGTGCCCGCTGATCCGGAGGGGGTCAACAAACTGCTTCCACAGGTTGCCGCATGGGAGGGGCCTGTCTTCTTCCGGCTGTGCCGCAACGAAGTGCCGGTGATCTTTGGCGACCTCTATGAGCCAAAGATAGGCAAGGGCGTCGTGCTGCGCGAGGGCACGGACGTGACGATCATCTGCTGCGGGGTAATGGTGGCCCGCTGTTTGGAGGCGGCCAAACGTCTGGCCGAAGATGGCACGCGCGCGCGTGTGGTGGAGATGCACACCATCAAGCCATTGGACGTGGAGTGCGTCCTGCAGGCGGCCCGCGAGACGGGGGCCTTGGTCACCGCCGAGGAGCACAGCGTCGTTGGCGGGCTGGGCGGGGCCGTGGCCGAGGCGGTGGCTGATGCCTGCCCGGTGCCGGTCAAACGAGTGGGCGTCGCCGACACGTTTGCCGAGAGCGGACCCTACTATGAGCTGCTGGATCGCTACGGCATGTCGGTGGATGACGTTGCGGCCGCTGCACGACAGGCCGTGGCTGCCAAGAGGAGATAGCGGAGAACCTTACGCGAAATGGTGCGAAAATCGTAGGGTGGCGCTGATGAATTCTCGAGACCGAATCGGACTGGCATTGGATCACAAGGAACCCGATCGCGTTCCCTTTGACTTGGGCGGGACTGGCCTATCCCTCATCCACGTGACCGCCTACCAGAATCTACGCAGATACTTGAATCTGCCGATTCGTGAGCCCAGAGTCTCCTTCGTGGCGGAGCAGTTAGCGGTCGTTGAAGAAGACCTGGCAGAACGGCTGGAAACGGACGTTCGCCTTGTGGTCCCCCAGCCGCCGGCAGGGTTCGAACTTGTGTTTCGCGATGAAGGCGCTTATGAGGCATATACGGATGAATGGGGGATTGGTTGGCAAAAGCCTAAAGAGGGTGGTTTCTATTACGACATGTACGTCCATCCCCTGGCTAACGCCAAGAAGCTAGAGGATTTCAAAGCATATGAATTCCCGGATCCTTTGGATGATCATCGGTTTCAGAACCTACGGTGCGATGCGCAGGCGGCGGTTGATAGGGGTAAAGCAGTCGTTTTGGCCGGACTTACGTCGGGCATTCTGGAGGTCTATTCGTGGCTTCGGGGCTACGAGCCATTCTACGTGGATTTGGCAATCAACCAGGAATTCGTGTCCTACATGCTTGATCGCTTGGTTGAGTTCAAGTGCGCTTATTGGGAACGCGCCCTGGCAGAGGTTGGCGATCTGGTTGATCTGGTTATCGAAGCAGACGATATGGCCGGGCAACACTCCCTGCTGTTCTCGCCCCAGACGTACCGAAAGGTCATCAAGCCACGCCACAAGAAGCTCTTTTCCTTCATCAAGCAACAGGCTCCGATCAAGCTCTTCTTCCATTCGTGCGGCGCGATCCGCCCACTGATTGGAGATCTGATTGATGCGGGGATTGACATTCTGAATCCGATTCAGGTCAGCGCTGCTGGTATGGACGCCAAAGAACTCAAACAGGAATTCGGCCGCGATCTGGTATTCTGGGGAGGAGGTGTTGATACACAGCGTGTTTTGGATACGGGCAGCCCGGAGGACATCAAAGAGGATGTCAGGCGAAACATCGAAGCATTGGCTCCCGGTGGTGGCTTCGTCTTCGCCGCCGTGCACGACATCCAGGCGAACGTCTCTCCGGAGAGTATCATGGCCATGTGGGATGCCTGGAGAGTCCATGGCGTCTATTGAGGTGGCGCTGTTGACAAACATGAGAAGACGTAGTATCATGATGGATGGTCGAACAGGGGGAAGTGATCGTTTGCTAGATCCCACCGGAACATGGGGTCGTCTCAGAAAGGGGGGATGAGTATAGACCAGATGCCGTTTCCAATTCCAAACGCGGTTTATCCAATCTGAGTGCCAGAGTCGCGCTCAACACTTTAACAACTATTCTAAGGAGGAACAGATGTCAAGCAAGAGAACAAGGTTCGTAAGTCTTATTCTGGTGTTCGCGTTGTTAGCACCGGGAATGATAGGTGTGGCCAGCGCTGCCCCACTGGCCCAGCAAGGGACAACCTACACCGTGAAGCTGGGGGACAACCTCTGGACCCTGGCGGAGAAGTACCTGGGCAACGGCGCGGCCTATCCAGCCATTGCAGGCGCCACCAACGATAAGACCGCCGAAGACGCGACCTTCGCTCAAATCGCGAATCCCAGCCTGATCCACCCTGGTTGGAAGCTGCTGATTCCCACCCCTGAGGAGGCTGCGCAGTATCTGACCTTCGAGCTAGCGCCGGTACCGGCGCCAGAGAAGAAACTCGACCTCATCCTGGTGCAGCACGCATTGTGCGCCTGGGATTCCTGGTGGTGCACGCTGAAGGGAGCTGTCGAGCAAGCTGAGAAGGAACTGGATGTCAACGTCACCATTCTCGGGCCCGACGAGTTTGACCTGGAGAAGACGGCTTCTCTGATTGACCAGGCGGTGGCCGCGCAGCCGGACGGCATTGCGCTGACGGTGACCGACCCCGTCCTGTTCAAGGAGCCGATCATGCGAGCCCTTAACGCGGGCATTCCGGTGATGGGCTTCAACGCCGGGTCCGGTCCGATTGTAGATGGCATCCCCTACCTGGCGTACCTGGGGCAGGATGAGTATCAAGGCGGTTACCTGGGTGGCCTGCGCATGGTGGCCGCTGGTGGGACCAAGGCCGTGTGCGTCAACCACCAGGTTGGGCATACTGGCCTGGACGCTCGTTGTCAGGGTCTGGTTGACGCGTTTGCCGAGAAGGGCTTCGAAGCCGAGGTGCTCCCTGTTGTGGACGACCCGGCCGAGTCGCAGACCATCATTGACGACTACTACACCGCCAACCCCGACGTTGACACCTTCCTGACGCTGGGCCCGAACAGCGCCAACCCGTTCTACGCCTTCATGGAGGCCGCGGGCCTGGGGGCGGGCGATGTGGTTCATGGCACGTTCGACCTGAGCCCAGAGATTGAGGCCAAGATCCAGGATGGGACCACCCTGTTTGGCATTGACCAGCAGCCCTATCTGCAAGGCTACGGGGCCGTACTGTGGCTGGCCATGGCCGCTCGCTATGGGATCACCCCGGCGGCGCCGGTGATGGCGACGGGTCCGGGCTTTGTGGACGCTAGCAACGTCGGCGCTACACCGGATCCGGACAAGGAAGTCAACATCATCATGGTTCAGCACGCGTTGTGCGCCTGGGACTCCTGGTGGTGCACGATGAAGGGAGCTGTCGAGCAGGCTGAGAAGGACCTGGGTGTCAGCGTCACCATTCTGGGCCCCGACGAGTTTGACCTGGAGAAGACGGCTTCTCTGATTGACCAGGCGGTGGCCGCGCAGCCGGACGGCATTGCCCTGACGGTGAGCGACCCCGTCCTGTTCAAAGAGCCGATCCTGCGAGCGATTGACGCTGGCATTCCGGTGGTCGGCTTCAACGCTGGCTCCGGTCCGCTCAAGGATGGCATCCCCTACCTGACGTACGTGGGGGCGGATGAGTACCAGGGTGGTTATCAGGGCGGCTTGCGCATGGTGACCGCTGGTGGGACCAAGGCCGTGTGCATCAACCACCAGGTTGGGCACACTGGCCTGGACGCCCGTTGTCAGGGTCTTGCTGATGCGTTTGCCGAGAAGGGCCTCGAAGCCGAGGTGCTCCCCGTTGTGGACGACCCGGCCGAGTCGCAGACCATCATTGACGACTACTACACCGCCAACCCCGACGTTGACACCTTCCTGACGCTGGGCCCGAACAGCGCCAACCCGTTCTACGCCTTCATGGAGGCCACTGGCCTGGGTGCGGGCGATGTGATCCACGGCACGTTCGACCTGAGCCCGGAGATCGTGGTCAAGATCGAGGATGGGACTACCCTGTTTGGCATTGACCAACAGCCTTTCTTGCAGGGTTATCTCTCTGTGTTGATGTTGACGATGCTCAATCGCCAGAACATCGTCCCGGCGCTGCCGGTCACGCCGACGGGCCCGGGCTTTGTGGACCTGAGCAACATCGCCATCGTGAAAGAACTCGCTGGCACGTACCGTTAGGTCCGGCCTCTTCTGACTGGTATGGGCGGAAGAAGAGGAAGATGCAAATGCAAATGAGTCCCCTTTAGTCCCACCCCTGTCGGAAGCCAAAGTAGAAAGTAGAAGGGGAAGGGCACTGGCCTGGTGTCCCTTCCCCTTCCACAATCCCCTTGTTGAGGAGGTGCCAAGTATGAGCACTGCTGCTGCCTGGCGAAAAGAAGTCCGGCGACAGTTTGCCGGCTCGCCCATCGCAGGTCCATTAGCGACCCTGATTATTGTATTCATTCTCTTTTCGCTGTTCGTTCCACATTTCCTCACACTGCGGACGGTGTCCGGTATCCTGAACGCTTCCACGCTCGTCGGCGTGGTCACCATTGGCGTGACGTTGCTCATGATCTCTGGCGAATTTGACCTCTCGGTCGGCGCGCTGCCCGCAATGGGAGGTTTCTTGTATGCGCTCAACACGATGGATGGCGGCTCACCTGTGGCGGCGCTGCTGTTGGCGATACTCGTGCCAGCCGCCCTGGGTGCCTTGAATGGCCTGATCCTGATCCGGACCAGGATCCCGTCATTTATCGTCACCCTGGGCACGCGCTCGATCTACCGGGGGGCGGTGTGGGTCCTCTCCGGGGGAATGATGGTGCAAACACTGGAGAAGCTCACGGTCTACAATGTCTTCAACGGGCGGCTCGACGTGGTGAACGATCTGTTCGCAGGCGCGAATTTCCGCACCGCGGCCTTATGGCTGCTGTTGGTGGCGGTCATCTGCCAATACGTGCTGGTTCGCACTCGATATGGCAACCACGTGTTTGCGGCCGGGGGGAACCCCGGGGCGGCCCAGGCCCAAGGTGTCAACGTCAACCGAGTCAAAGTGATCAATTTCATGATTTCGGGGGCGCTGGCTGGCTTTTCCGGGGTGCTGCTGTTTAGCCAGTTCAAGACCGTGCGAGTGGCGACTGGTGCCGGTATGGAACTGAGCGCAATTGCCGCCGCCGTGGTGGGCGGGGCCTCGCTCACGGGGGGGTACGGCAGCATCTGGGGCGCTTTGATTGGCGTCCTGTTGATCAGCACCCTGCGCACGGGTGTAGTATTGCTGGACATTCCGTTTATCCCGGCCGATAATTTCCCTGCCGTCGTTGGCGTAACTATTGTGGCTGCTGTGATCCTGAACAACTGGCTTCGCAGCCGCTCTTGACGAATAAGGAGAGTTTAGCATGAGCACGAATGGACACAACGACACCCCTGTGGTACACATGGAAGGTATCGTCAAGCGGTTTGGCACGATCACTGCGCTAGATGGTGTGGATTTTACCGTCGAAAAGCAACAGGTGATGACGCTGCTCGGCGATAACGGCGCTGGCAAGTCCACCCTGATCAAGATTCTGACCGGGGTCTATCCGCTCACCAGGGGGCAGATTCACTTCGAGGGCCAGCCGGTGCGGATCAATTCCCCGCGTGAGGCGCGCGCCCTGGGGATTGAAACGTGCTACCAGGATCTGGCGTTGGTCAACTTGATGAGTATCACGCGCAATTTCTTCCTGGGGCGCGAATTGGCGCGCAAGATCGGCCCCGTCAATTGGCTCAACATGCGGAAGATGAACACCCTAACACGCACCGCACTGGCCGATGTGGGGATCAAGATCAGGGCGCCATCGGAGACGGTCGGGAATCTTTCCGGCGGTGAACGCCAATCCATTGCCATTGGCCGCGCGATGCACTTCGGCGCGAAACTTCTGATCCTGGATGAGCCGACCTCTGCGCTCTCGGTGGCCGAGACGCGCAAGGTGCTGACGTATACGCTCAATGCCAAAGAGCGTGGGCTGTCGGTCATCTTCATCAGCCACAACGTCCGCCACGTGTACCAGGTCGCCGATGCCTACACCATCCTCCGACATGGCCAGAAGGTCGGTACCTACACCAAAGGCGAGCTGACGGAGGATGATATCGCTGATCTGATCACGGGCGCGCGTGAGCGTTAGATCAATTGGTCAGGTGGTCGGGTAGTCCTTACTCTGGTGGTCGTGCCCGCGCCCGCGGGACTGGCTCTTTCGACCGTCAGACCATCTGACTACGTGACGACCCGACCATCAAAGGAGAGTTGGCCTTGCAATCTCTGAATGATACTTTGACGCGGCTCCGCTCCAGGCTGGCTGGGTTCCCGGAAGTGGTGGCCTTGATTGGCTTCCTGGCAGTGTTTCTGTTCTTTGTCATCGCTGCTGAGCACTTCCTGACCCCGATGGCCATTGCGAACATCTTGACCTTCTCCAGCATCACTGGCATCGTCGTCGTCGGCGTGGGTATGCTCATGATCTCAGGCGAGTTCGATCTGTCGGTCGGTTCGACCTTCGCGGTGGCGAGTTATGTCTTCGCCGTGGCTCTCAACGCCGGGGTAGGACCTATTCCAGCGGTGCTGCTGGCCTTGCTGGTCAGCGCCGTGCTGGGCCTGATCAACGGCTTGATCGTCATCTGGACCGGTATCCCCTCGTTTATCACGACGCTGGGAACGATGCTGGCTTATCGTGGTATTGCGCGCGCCCTCGGCAGTGGGCTGATGGTCTCTTACAAGGGAGAGAAGCCGCTGCTGTTCGACGTGTTGAACGGGCCGATCAGTGCGATCAACCAACTCTCCGATTCCCCCAGTAATTTCCGTCTTTCTATTATCTGGTTTATCATAATCGCCATCGTAATGTCTCTGGTGTTAATGAGAACCCGATATGGCAACTGGGTGTTTGCCACAGGGGGGAATCCTGGCGCGGCGCTGGCGCAGGGTGTGGCGGTCAACCGAGTAAAGGTGGCGAATTTTGTGTTGGCTGGCCTTCTGGCAGGGGTTGCCAGCGTGATGCAATTCGCCCACCGTACCAGCGTAGATCCTCTACGTGGGGAGGGCATTGAGCTGATTGCAGTTGCAGCTTGCGTCATCGGCGGCGTGCGACTCACCGGAGGGTTCGGCACCCTCATCGGCGCGAGCATTGGCATGGTGTTACTCAGCATGCTTGAGCAGGGCCTGGTGCTGATGCAAATACCTGTCCAAATCTTCCAGGCCACGGCAGGCGTCGTTCTGATTCTCGCGGTGATTGCCAACACCTATCTCAGCCGGCAAGGATAACCGGAACCATCACCCTTGATCGGCGGGAACGGATCGCAGTCCCCGGATTTTCTGAACGGATTGAACGGAACATGTCACGTGCGAATCTCCAATCCGTTCAATTCGCTCCCTGAATCCGTTGATAGTTACCTCATCTCCCCGCTTTGACGTGCTGTGGATTTCTTAGGCTAAGAGGTATTGACATGTGAGCAACTCTGTGCTATAATATAACAAGAATGTAAGGCACTATGCACATAAATGCGCAATATCGCGCAGGAAGAAGCCCAATGTTGGGGTCCGAACGCCGCTCGGAGATTATCAGGCTCTTGGAAGGAAAGAAGGCTGTCAAGGTCTCTGATCTGAGCCAAATGTTCAGTGTCAGTGAGGCTACCATTCGTCGAGACCTGGGGAAGCTAGCGCAGCAGGGTCTGCTTAGGAAAACCTATGGAGGGGCAACTGTCAAAGACGGAAGCCGTTCGTGGGGAACCTTGGAAGCAGGCCCTGATTCTTTTTTGGCAGAGAAACGTCGCATTGGGAGAGCGGCAGCCGAACTGATCGAGGATGGAGATACGATCAGCCTCCAGGCGGGCTCAACGACTCTACAGGTAGCTCGACACCTCACAGGAAGAAGCAGTCTGACGGTGTTGACCAACGACATAGACATTGCCCATGAGCTTTCCAAATCGCCTGGGATAAGCGTGAACCTCAGCGGTGGCATCTTGCGAGAGGGTACGCGCATCCTGGTTGGGCCGTTGGCCGAGCAGGTCATCAGCCAATTCCACGTGGACAAGGCCATCTTGGGGATCAGCGCTATCAGCCTCACAGACGGGTTGACCAACGTTGATCTATTGGACGCCCAGATAAAGACGGCCATGATAAAGGGGGCGGATGAGGTCATAGTAGTGGCTGATCGGAGCAAGTTGGGCAAGGTGCACTTTGCCAAGGTAGCTCCCATCACGGCCATCCACAAACTGGTCACAGACGATGGCATCTCCCCTGAGGACGTTGAAGCTTTCGAGGCAAAAGGGGTAGAGGTGATCGTTTGCTAGGTTCCATCCGAGGATCCAGTCATCTCAGAAAGGGGGGATGAGTATAGGCCAGAATCGTTTGTTCCCAACTTGAGCGCTAGACGGTAGCGCTCAACACTTCAGCACAACAAAAATCAAGGAGGATAGAGATGTTTCGGAAGAGAACTGTGTTAGTGATCGTCTCCCTACTGGTGGTGCTGGCAGCTTGCGCCCAGCCCACCCCTGAGGTCATCGAGAAGATAGTCAAGGAGACGGTGGTCGTCGAGAAAGAGGTGGTCAAAGAGGTGCCGGTCGGCGCCCAAATGGTCCACATTGTCGCTCGCTGCAAGGCCAGTCCACCCCACGAGAATGGGCGCTGTGACAACCTGGTGAAAGCAGTGGGAGCGGCCAACCAGGCCTTGGCGGACATGGGCGACGATCGCCGCATCGAGCTGGAGGCCATCCAGGACGACGCGGACTGGGGCGACTACAAGACCGAGTTCGAGTTGGCCTCCAAGTCGGGTGAAGCGCCGGACATCGTCTGCTCTGGCCACGAGCACATCGGTGACTGGGCCACGGCCGGGTATCTCGTTGACATCACCGGCGTGATCAGCGACTACCCCGAATTCGCCGACGTGATTGACAGCCTGTGGGAATCCACCATGCTGAACGGCAAAATCTGGGGTGTCCCGCAGGACGCCGAGGCGCGCCCGTTCTACTACAGCAAGTCTCTCTTGAGCGAGCTGGGTTGGAGCGACGATGAGATCGAAAGCCTGGACGAGCGCGTCGCCGCCGGCGAGTACACCTGGCAAGACATGCTTGACACCGCTGCAGAGGCAGTCGAGGCTGGCATCGTGGAAGCGGGTGATGGCTGGTGGCATCGCCCCTCCAATGGCCCCGACTTCCTGTACTACTACTACGCCGCCGGGGGGGAGGTTCGAGAGGAGGGCTTTGACGGGCTAACCTTCGACAAAGAGGCCTGGCAGAAAGTGTACGAGTTGCTACATGACGCCGCGCAAGTGCGTAACATTATACGCCCCAACAAGCTGGATGGCGACTGGGACTATCACAAGGAATACACCAGCTCGTTCAAGAATGTCCTCTTTGTGTTTGAGGGGACATGGCGCTGGGCCAGTTGGCACACCAACTACCTCCAGGATGTCGGCGGTGAGGACTACCTGTTCGAGAACGCAGGCTTTGCCCCGATCCCGGCCAACGAAGAGGGCACGGGCAAGCCCACCACGCTAACTCACCCGCTGGTGTACATGGTCAGCTCGCAGTCCGAGAATACGGATCTAGCGTTGCTGCTGATCTCCAAGGCGACGGTCAAGGAACTGAACACCGACTACGCCGTCACCAGCGGCCACCTGGGCGTCCTGAAGTCCCAGGCGGACTACGCACCGTATACCAGTGCCAAATTCCTGAGCGCGACGCTGCCCTTGCTTGAGTACACCACCTTCCTGCCCAACAGCCCCTACTGGAGCGCTTACTCAGAAGCCTACTACCTGGGCATCCAGGCTGTCGAGTCTGGCGATCTGAGTCCGGAGGAGGCGGTGGACGTCGTTGTGGATCAGCTCCAGAACGAACTTGGCGACAATGTGAAGATCCGCTAAGGGTCGAGAGAAGCAGATTGGAGAGGGAGGAGTTTTCTCCCTCTCCACTGCCATTCTTGTCACAAGGAAAGGAGGGCTTCCAAATGGCTGTTATCAGTAAGGAAGCCGGGGTACCGTCGCGCCTGACACGGATCAGGGGCACGTTGGGCGCCTGGGGCTTCATGAGCCCGGCGATATTTCTGGTGCTGGTGTTCTTCTTCATCCCCGCGATCCTTCTCTTCGTCCTCAGCATGACCGACCTGTCCAGTCACAACTTCAGCGACCCCTGGACTTTCATTGGCCTGGAGAACTACCGCAGGTTATTCAATGACAGGTTCTTCCCCAAGATCCTGGCCAACACCTTCAAATATGTCGCTCTCACACTGGGCTTCTTCAACGTTGGCCTGGCGTTGGTGCTGGCCCTGCTGACCACCAACATCAGCCGTCGGGCGAGTTTTCTCTTCCGCGTGCTGTGGCTGCTGCCTCGCATCACGCCATCGGTGGTCTACATCGTGATGTGGCGGCGCTTTGTCCAAACGCCTCCACACGGCATCATCAACTGGTTTTTAGGGATGTTCGGTGTCGAACGCCAACCATATTGGCTTCCGGAGCAGCCGTGGCTGTTCGTCGTCTTGGTGAACGGCTTCGTCGGAGCTTCTTTTGGCATGATCATCTTCACCTCAGCCATTGAGGCGATTCCCAAAGACCTCTTCACGGCAGCGAAAGTGGACGGCGCTTCGACCTGGCAGATTATCCGCGATATCACGCTGCCTTTGCTCAGGTGGCCGCTGCTGTTTGTGACCACTTACCAGACGCTCTCGCTGCTCGTATCTTTTGAGTACATCTTCCTGCTGACCCAGGGCGGGCCGGGACTGTTCACCACCGAGGTGTGGTCGCTCACGGCTTACAAGCGCGCCCTATACACCTATTTCGGCAGCCATGCCTGGGGATACGGTGCAGCCTGGGGGTTCATCCTGGTGGCTATTGGCGTCGTGGCGTCCATAATCTACCTGCGCGTCTTCCGCTTCGACGATCTGGTTCAGGAACCCAAGATTGACGTATTGTAGTAGACAGGAAGGAGGAGGCAACATGGCTACGACAACCCTTCGACAAGCTCAGGACACCGCCTTCGAAACCGAACGTGGGTCTGGTGTGCGGCGCATCTTGGGCCGGTCTATCCCCTATGTCCTGCTTATCATCAGCATCCTGCCCATCATGATCGGCTATGCCTGGGTGATCATCGCTACCTTCTCGACTCGCACCCAGGGCCTGCTGCCGGTAGACACCAAGGGCAACATCGGCGGGCTTACGCTACAGAACTGGACTTTCGTGAGGGATCCCGAGATCTGGCGCGTGGCTCTGAACACATTCGGGATCGCAGCGGGAATGGTCATCGGGGTGGGGTTCGTTTCCACGATGGCTGGCTACGCGCTGTCACGCATGAACTTCGCCGGACGCAAGGGTTTCCTGGGGCTGACGTTGGCGCTGCACGCGTTCCGTCCCGAGATGCTACTCATCGCCATCTTCTTCGTGCTGTTGTTCATCAAAAACAATATCCCGGTGATCGGCGGTTGGTTCGGCTTCAACACCGTCGGCGGGGTGGCTTTGGTGATGATCGCCCTGGACCTGCCGCTCGGCATTTGGCTGATGAAGGGTTTCTTTGACAACGTTACCTGGGATATGGAGCGGTCTGCGCTCATTGACGGGGCCTCGCGCTTCCGGGTGTGGTGGGAGATCATCTTGCCTCAGATCAAGCCCGGCATCGCTGCGCTGGCCATCTTTAACTTCATCTCAGGCTGGAATGCCTTTTTGATCCCATACACCTTTACCATCGGCGCCAAGGTGTCCAACCTGCCGGTCTACCTGAACCGGTTCTCAGAGGACACTTCGATGATGGGTTGGAACCAGGTAGCCGCTGTGGGCCTCTTCAGCCTCCTTCCGGTGATGATCTTCTTCATCTTCACCCAGGAGGCGCTGCTCAGCATCTACGGCGGCGGAGCCAAGGGCGGCGTGTAGGTCGCAAAACGTAAAACGTGAGGAGTGAATCATGAAAGTTGAACTTGAGAATCTTAGCAAGCGATGGGGAAATGTCGTGGGGGCCGACTCCATCAATCTGGATATTCAGGATGGCGAATTCGTCGCCTTCCTGGGGCCCTCTGGCTGTGGGAAAACCACTACCCTGCTGATGGTAGCTGGAATCTACAAGCCCACTGAGGGCATCATCCGTTTCGACGAAAGGGTCGTCAACCACGTGGCGCCCAAAGACCGCAACATCGGCATGGTCTTCCAGAGCTATGCCCTCTACCCCCACATGACCGTTTTCCGCAACATCAGCTATCCCCTCAAGCTCAAGAAAGTCCCGAAGGAGGAGATGCAGGAGCGGACGCAGCGAGTCGCCGACATGATGGGTATTGGCCACCTGATGGATCGCAAGCCGGCTCAACTCTCTGGCGGCCAGCAGCAGCGGGTGGCACTGGGCCGGGCATTGGTGAAAGAGCCCCAGCTGCTGTTGTTCGACGAGCCACTGTCGAACCTTGATGCCCGCCTGCGTCTCTCCATGCGCGGCGAGATCAAACGGCTGCAAATGGAATTGGGCATCACCTCCATCTACGTGACGCACGACCAGGTGGAGGCCATGACCATGGCTGATCGCGTGGCCGTGATGAAAGAGGGCGAGCTCCAGGCCTACAGCCCACCTGATGAACTATACGACCAGCCGCGCACCCTGTTTGTGGCCGGCTTCGTGGGCAATCCACCGATGAATTTCCTGGAAGTGGAAGTCAGCTCTGAAAACGGCGACTATCACGCCCGCCGCGAAGGCATCGACGTGGTGGTGCCCCCGCACCGAGGTGAGAAGGTGGTCGACAAGGGCAAGGTCACGCTGGGTATCCGCCCTGAAGACATAACCATCTCCGACCAAGGTGTCGCCGGCGAAGTCTTCATCGTCGAGCCGCTGGGCCGCGATGACTTGCTCGATGTGCGTATCGGCGAGGCAGGCGTCCACGTGTTGGCTGACCCAACACTGGGCTTGAGAATGGGCCAGAACGTCGCGCTTGACTTCAACACCCACAAAGTACAGTTCTTTGACCCCCAGACAGAGAAGTCGCTGCTCTGGGCATAGAGTCTCCTCCGGCCATTCTCTGGATTGCGGAATGTTACAGCTTTCGTGCGCGGCTGCCAGGCAAAAGCTGGTCAATCCCGCCAGCGCGGCCAGGGTGTTGAACTCGTGACAGTGGGAGATGTGTGAACGTGAGCCCGGACTGGATGACCTTTTTGCAATCATTGAGCTGGGATGCGGCAACGAAGATCACCGTGGCTGCCGTGTTGGGCGCCATTGTTGGCCTGGAACGAGAGCGGGGAGGTCACCCTGCGGGCCTGCGCACGAACATGATGATAGCCATCAGTTCTTGTCTATTTACTCTTTTGTCCATCGAGGCTTTTCCGTCGGAGGGCTCAACCAGAGACACAGCCCGCGTTGCCGCTCAGATCGTCACCGGTGTGGGCTTTCTGGGCGCAGGTGTCGTGTTGCAGACCAGAAAACATATCCGGGGGTTGACCACGGCCGCCACGATCTGGCTGGTGGCAGCCATAGGTATGGCAGTCGGGGCTGGTGCTTACTTCATCGCCATCTTCACCACAATCCTGTCCACGGTCTTGTTGATCCTGCTGGCACCCATCAGTGAGCGACTGGAACAGCGGGCGCAGGAGCGAGAAGAAGAGGAAGCCGCCCGGAGGAAGAGGGCGGCAAGAACGGACAAAAAAGATAAGGATTGAGGGTTGGAGGTTTGGTCAGGCGGGATGAATAGCAAACAACGGGTGTTGGCTGCCATTAATCACGTTGAACCTGACCGCGTGCCGGTGGATCTGTGGGCCTTGTCCCCCGTCACCGATGGCCTACGCGCCCACTTTGACGTGGACAACCCTTCGACGGGCTCAGGACACCGCGACGAGGCTGTCTGGCAGGCCCTGGGCATTGATCTGCGCTCCGTCTGGCCAGCCTACATCGGGCCGCCACTGCCTACCTTCGACGATGGCAGTTGGCTAGACTGGTGGGGTCTCCGAAAGCAGATGATCGGCCCCTTTGACGAGGTCGTCGAGCCGCCGCTGGCCGATGCCCGAACCGTCGCCAATGTCGAGGCCCATCCCTGGCCCGATCCCGACTGGTTCGACTACGACGGTTTGCGCACCACCTGCGAAGCGTTGAGCGAGTACGCCCTCGTCATCCGCGACCTGGGACCCCACGCCACTTGTGTCCTCCGCGCGTCTATGTTCCTGTGTGGCATGGAGAAGTTCATGATGGCCCTGGCGCTGAACCCTGACCTGGCCCAGGCCATCATCGCACGGGTGGAGCAGTTCTATCTTGAGTTCAACCAGCGCATCCTGGAGGCGGTGGGCGATCTCACCGACATCTATTTCATCGCCGACGACGTTGGCGTGCAGGATGGGCTGATGATCAGTCCCCGGATGTTCCGTCGGGTCGTCAAGCCCAGTCTGACGCGCTTCATCGCCCAGGCCAAGGAGTATGGGCAGCGGGTCATGTATCACACCTGCGGCGCTGTTCGCCAACTCATACCCGACTTCATTGAGATGGGGGTGGATATCCTCAATCCCATCCAGTTATCGGCCAAGGGCATGGAACCCGCTGCTCTGAAGCGGGATTTCGGCGACGCCCTCTGTTTCCACGGCGCGATGGACATTCAAACCGTCCTATCGCAGGGCACGCCCGACCAGGTGCGCGGCGAGGCCAAACGGCTGTGCCAGGTTCTGGGGCAGGGGGGCGGATTCATCTTGGCCCCGACCAACAACGTCATGCCCGAAACGCCGCTCGAAAACATCCTGGCGCTGTACGAAGCGGTTCAAGTGTGAAGAGTGAAGCGTGAAACGTGACCCAGATGCGATGCCGACCCTTCACGTTTCACGTTTTACGTTTTTGGAGGTCAAACCACAATGTGCGACGTTGACATCATGATGATCGGCCACTTTGCCAAAGATAAACTGGTGGTAGATGGCGCCAGCGTGGTCGCCTCCGGCGGAGCCGTCTATTATGGTGGCGTGGCTCTCCGGCGCATTGGAGTGAGTGTCGCGGTTGTCACCCGGCTGCATCCCGACGACTTCCCGCTGCTGGACGAACTGAAAGAGGAGGGAGCGCAGGTCTTCGCCGCGCCAGCTCCAGAGACTTCGGGCATAGAGAACATCTACGACTCAGCCGACATGGAGCGCCGCATCTGCAAGCTGTTGAGCTTTGCTAGCCCCTTCCGGCGAGAGGACATCCCCGATCTATCGGCCCAGGTGTACCTGATCACGCCCATCATTGCTGGCGAGGTAGACCTGTCACTGCTTCGATGGCTGTCGGCCCGGGGTCCGGTGGGACTGGACGTGCAGGGCTTCGTCCGCGTCTGTGAGGATGGTCGCCCGTCTGCAAACCCAGGGCAGGCCCTGGTCTTCCGCCAGTGGCCCGACATGGCTGAAGGCCTGGCGCACGTGACCTATCTCAAGGTAGACCGCGCCGAGGCGGAGCTCCTCACTGGTCAGACGGACTTGCAGGCCGCCGCTCGCCAACTTGCGTCCTACGGTCCCCGCGAAGTCGTCGTCACCCAGTCGTCGGGCGTCACCGTCTATGCCGACGGCCAGGTTTACGAAGCACCCTTCACCCCACGGTCACTGGCTGGGCGCACCGGCCGGGGTGACACCTGCTTTGCCATCTACGTGGGCAAGCGCCTGAGCGCGCCGGTCGAGGAGGCTTGCCGCTTTGCGGCGGCGGTCACCACGCTGAAGCAGGAGCAGCCCGGTCCCTGGCGCGGCACTCTGTCCGACGTGGCGGCGGTGCTGTCGGGCAGGCATGACGTGTAGGTTGTTCGCGAGAATGTTGTGGGGGACATGTCATTGCGAGGCGACGCTCTTCCGCCGAAGCAATCCCCAATTCGCAAGCTGGAGATTGCTTCGGCGCTCCGCTTCCTCGCAATGACACACACGGAAGTTCGGTTGCGGCAGGAGGCCGCGCTTATGTCGTCGTCCAAACATTTCATTCTCATTGCTGGTTTGAACCTGGCAACTTGGATGGCGCTGGCGCTCAGCGGTTGCGGATCACCCGCGCCGACGGCTGTCCCTGGCCCCCCGGCTTCTCATCAGGAATTGACTCGCCACTACGCGCCGGTCATCCGTCAGGGCGTTGCGTCGGACCAGGACTTCATCACCGCTGTGGATTTCGACGGCGACTGGGTAGGTAACAACAACTGGGAGAACCAGCCCGCGGGCGACCTCGCGGCCCATGTCTACTATTCGGTGATAGAGACAGAGACCCACTGGTTTCTTTTCTACTCCCTCTTTCACCCTCGCGACTACACCCGTGACTTGTGCGCAAAATCGGCAGGCTGCCACGAGAACGACATGGAGTCCATTCAGATGGTCGTCGCCAAAGACGGCTCGACTGAACTCGCCGAAGTCGACACTCCTTTTGGAAAACTGCTGGCCGTCGAAACACTGGCTCACAGTCACATCTACCTCTACGCCGCAGATCCGTCGGTGAAAGGGAGCTTCCTCAAAGTCAGAGGTTCGGTTCAGCTTGAGGGGAGCCATCCCATCGTCTACGTGGAGACGTGGGGCCACGGTATCTACGCCCATCGCAAGATCCTCGTGCCGTACACCGTCGTCTACCGCGTGGGAGAGCAAGCCGAAGTGCCGGAAAGTCTCAAAGACGACAACGTGTCGTACCAACTCGTTTCGATCTACGACACCCTCTGGATGCATCGGGACGAGATCGGGCCCGGACGAGCTTTTGACCAACCTTTCGATTATCGAGGACACATCTTGCCGGCCGCCATAGATGGCGACGATTTCGGTGCAGACCGGGCCAATACCCCCTGGGGCTACAACCAGGCAACAGGCGATACCCTCTCCCGCGGCGATTGGTTCCTCGACCCAGCCAAAGCTCTGGCCTACCACGCCCACTTTGAGGGTGAGTTCTCTCACGAGTACATTAACAACCCATACCTTGCTGACCTGGGAGCGCTGCATTGACTCCGATGGCGAATTGAAGTATACTTATGCCCATCGCCGACGGAGGCAATGTTATGCGTATCAAAGGCATCGGCATAGACGCACACTCGCCCCGACTGGATGGCAGCCTGGAAGTGCTGGAACATGACCTGACCTTCTTCCAGCGGGTCGGCTTCGATTACGTGGAGATCCCAGTGCACGGTGTGGATGCCATCCTGGGCGGCAGGCTACGCGAGCGAAGAGTGAAGGAAGTGCAGGAGATCCTGGCAAGATTCGATTTGCAATACACCGTCCACGGCCCCGATCCGCTTGACCTGTGCGACGTGGAGCGACCAGATCTGCAGAAAGCCGTCTTTCGCGCCAGTCTTGAGTTCGCTCAAGCCATCGGCGCCGAGATCATGGTGTATCACGGCGGTGCAACCAATCTCCCCAATAGTAATGAGGAGGCTGGCCTGAGCGTCGGACGGCTGAAGGGGATAGAACGGGAAGCGCTCAGCGAGCTGGCCGATGAGGCCTTTGCTTTGGGGATAGTCATTGGTGTGGAGAATGTTGGCTCCAAATCGTACAGCGCCCGGATAGCTGAGCTGGTTGAGCAGGTGAGGGAGATCAATCACCCCAACGTGGGGATCACCCTGGATTTTGGACACGCTTACCTCACCGCCCGTCACCTGGGCTATGACTTCCTGGAAGCCATCGAGCTGGCCGCTCCCTATATTGTCCATGTGCACGTCCATGACAACTTCGGCCGGGTGATCCGTCTCCCTCAAGACGTGCCGTACATTCACATTGCCCCCTTCGGCGCGAACGACATGCACATGCCTCCCGGTTGGGGCGAGATACCGTATCGAAAAGTTTTCTCTCGCCTGAAGGACTATGGGGGGGTCGTGCTGATGGAGCTCAAGCCCCGCTACAGTCCCTACTTCGAGGAGGCTCTGCGGGAGACGCGCAGGCTCCTCGCAGAGTGCGGGGTCGAATAAATGGGAGAGGCTATGCGAGGTCGTCTGGAGACGTTTCACCCGGACTTTCTGGTAATCGGTATCGTGACCAAGGATCTGCAAGAGGATGGTTACACCATCGGGGGGACGGTCACTTTTGCGTCCCTGACAGCCCGCAACCTGGGGCTGCGAACTGCGGTGGTCACCAGGGCCTCTCCCGATCTGAGCTTTGCCCCTCTTTACCGGGGTATTGAGGTGCTTAGTCTGCCCTCGCCAGTGACCACCACTTTTCAGAACCTCTACTCCGCCGACGGGACTCGCACCCAGTTTCTCCGCGCCGTGGCTGGGCAAATAAAGGCCAAGGACATCCCCCCGGCCTGGCGAGAGGCTAAGATCGTCCTCCTGGGCCCTCTAGTGGATGAGTTAGAGGGGAGCATTGCCAGGATTTTCCCCCATTCGTTAATTGGGGTCACTCCACAAGGCTGGATGCGCTTTTGGAACGAGGAAGGGCGGGTCTTTCCCAGGCCCTGGGAGGGGGCGGCCGGGGTTCTAAACTACGCCAAAGCGGTGATCTTCAGCGAGAAGGATGTGCAGAGGGACGAGAACGTCATCCAAGCCTACGCGCGAATGGCCGAAATCCTGGTGGTTACCCACGGCCCCGGCGGGGCGACGGTCTACCACCGGGGCGAGTCTCGCCGTCTCCCCGCCTTCGAAACCGTAGAGGCCGATCCAACCGGAGCGGGCGACGTCTTTGCCGCTGCTTACTTGATCGAATTGGAGAGAAGCGGCGATCCCTACGCGGCAGCGCACTTCGCCAATTGCGTGGCTTCCTTCATTGTCGAGAAGCCGGGAGTAGAGGGCATCCCCACCCTGAAGCAGGTGCAACAAAGGCTCGCGCAATTCCCCCTGCCAATCTCTAATCTCTAAGTTCTCATTTCTAATTCTGGAAAGGAGCGAAAATGTCCACCAAAATCAACGTCGGCGTCATCGGCGCCGGCAGAATAGGTAAGCTCCACGCGGAGCACCTGGCTTATCGGGTCCCCGACGCCCACATCATCGCCATAGCAGATGTTTTCCTGGAAGCTGCGGAGAAGTGCGCGGCCAACTTGCAGATTCCCTCAGCGGTCAAGGATCATCGGGAGATCATGGAGAATCCGGACATCGAGGCGGTCATCATCTGCTCCAGCACCGATACGCACGCACAGATGATCGAAGAGGCGGCCGCTGCCGGGAAGCACATCTTCTGTGAGAAGCCCATTGACTTCGACTTGGCCAGGATTGATAGGGCGCTCGAAGCCGTAGACCGAGCGGGGGTGAAGCTGCAAGTAGGGTTCAACCGGCGCTTTGATCCCAACTTCAAGCGGGTTCGTGAGATGGTGGCGGCGGGCACAATCGGCGCGCCCCACATCCTGCGTATCACCAGCCGCGATCCGGGACCGCCTCCCATTGAGTACATCAAGGTCTCCGGCGGTATCTTCCTGGACATGACTATCCACGACTTCGACATGGCCCGCTATCTGATCGGCAGCGACGTCACCGAGATCTACGCCGCCGGCGGGGTCATGGTGGATCCCGAAATCGGCAAAGCTGGCGATATTGATACCGCTGTCATAACCCTTCGCTTCGAGAATGGCACTATCGGCACCATTGACAACAGCAGAAAGGCCGTGTATGGCTACGATCAGCGCGTTGAAGTCTTTGGTTCCGAAGGC
This sequence comes from uncultured Anaerolineae bacterium, assembly GCA_964390805.1. Classification (GTDB taxonomy): domain Bacteria; phylum Chloroflexota; class Anaerolineae; order VGOG01; family VGOG01; genus CAYMKL01. The sequence goes on from CAYMKL010000038.1 coordinate 48,941, forward strand.
ATGGTAGCCGTTTCCAACAACACGCCCGATACGGCAGTTCACAGCAATGCTGACGGTGTCCACTCCTCACTGCCCCTGTTCTTCTTCGTGGAGCGTTACACCGACTCCTACATCGCCGAGATGCAAGCCTTCATCGAGTGCATCCAGCACGACAAGACCCCTCCCGTGACGGGCATTGACGGCCGTATCCCGGTGGTGATGGGCTATGCGGCCAAGAAGTCATATGAGGAAAACCGCCCAGTCAAGCTGAGCGAGGTGGAGTAGCCCTCCCCCTCACAGGGGGAGGGTTGGGTGGGGGTGGCAATCCACATGTCAGAATCCGACATTGCCTTTCTGGGGCACTACACCAAAGACACCATCGTCTTGCCCCACGAAACGAAGACCGTCAACGGAGGGGCCTTCAACTATGGAGCCCGCGTTGCGGTCAAAATGGGGCTGCGGACCGCCGTCATCACCAGGCTGGCCCAGGAGGACTTCGATGTGGTGGATGACCTCACGCGGATGGGCGTGGAAGTCTTTGCCACACCGACCCCGCAATCTACCAACCTGAAACTGGTCTACCCCACCCAAAACCTCGACCAGCGCACGGTCTACAACGTCGGCTCTGCTGGCCCCTTCACCCCGGCGGAGGTCGCCCCCATCCAGGCCCGCGCTTTCCACATCGGGGCGTCTATTCGGGGCGAGGTGCCACTTGAGGTCATTGAGGCGCTGGCCCAAAAGGAAACCAGGATCTCCCTGGACGTGCAGGGGTTTCTCAGGGTTAGTCGAGGAGGGGAGCTAGTCCACGAGGATTGGCCGGAGGCAGCCCAGGTTCTTGAGCTGGTGGACGTGTTGAAGGCCGATGCTGTAGAGGCAGAGGCTCTGACTGGCAGGAGCGACCTGCGGGAAGCTGCTGAGGCCCTGGCCGAATTCGGCCCGTGCGAGGTCGTTTTGACTCATGGGGAGGGATTGCTGGTTCACGCTGATGGCCGTTTCCACGCCGCACCCTTTCACACCAGGGAGATGAAGGGCCGTACCGGCCGTGGGGATACCTGCACCGCCGCCTATCTGGGGAAGAGGCTCACCGCGTCTCCGGCTGAGGCCACCCTCTGGGCGGCGGCCCTTACCAGTCTGAAAATGGAAACAGTAGGCCCCTTTAGCAGAGAGATCGGCGAGGTGGAAGACCTCATAAGGGAGAGATACCAGGATGTCATTTGACAACGTTCGCGAAATGTGCTACAATTGCACACGTGTGCAAACCCACCATAGGCGGTCCAACAACAGCAGGATCGCCTCTTTTTAGGATAAGCAATGCACACGTGTGCAAACGGGAGCATCCCTCATGCGTGTTTCCATAAAGGACATCGCTCAGGCGGCTGGCGTCTCGCACTCCACGGTTTCTCGCGCCTTGAGCGATAGCCCCCTGGTGAAAACCGAGACCAAAGCCCTCATCCAACACCTGGCCCAGGAGATGGGCTACACCCCCGACGCCATCGCCCGTGGCCTGGTGACACGACAGACCCGAACTGTGGGCGTCGTGGTGACCACCATCACCGACCCCTTCGTGGCCGAGGTGGTGCAGGGCATCGAAGACACAGCCCTCGAAAACGACTATTCCGTCATCCTGGCCAGCTCTGCTGCCGAGCCAGACCGCGAGGTGGCCGCCGTGGAGATGCTCCGCGCCAAGCGAGTGGACGGCGTCATGGTCACCTCCTCGCGGGTGGGCGCGCTCTACCTGGAGCACCTGGAGCGCATCGGCGTGCCGGTGGTGCTCATCAACAACCACAACGAGCAGAGCGGGCGCTATACCTTTTCGGTGAGTGTGGACAACCAACACGGCGGCCGCCTGGCGACTCGACACCTCATCGAGCGGGGGCATCGCCGCATTGCCTACGTGTCTGGCACAACTGATCAAAGTGACAGCGCAGACCGACTGGCTGGTTATCGGCAGGCGCTGGAAGAGAACGACATCCCCTTCGATCCGACCCTGGTTGTGCCCGGCAACGGTCGCCTCGACGGCGGTGAGCGGGCGCTGCACGTCTTAACAAGTTTGGCTAGCCCCCCTACGGCCGTTTTTTGTTACAATGACATGACCGCCATCGGCTTGCTGCGTGCTGCCCGGCAGGCAGGGCTGTTTGTTCCGGATGACCTGGCTGTGGTTGGCTTTGACGATATTCCTCTTGCCTCGTACATCAATCCACCTCTTACGACCGTCGCCCAGCCTCAGCGGGACATGGGCCGGCAAGCCATGAGCATGGCTTTGACTCTGATGGCCGCTGATGATTCGTCGCCTCCCTTATCCGATGTCGTGGTGAAAGGAAGGCTGATCGTGCGTGAGACAACGTGAACGTGAAGCGTGAAACCTTATTTTTGCGCAAAACTCCAGGGGCTGTATTAATGCAACCCCCTGAGTT
>CAYMKL010000039.1:0-46654 GCA_964390805.1 uncultured Anaerolineae bacterium
TCTCTCAGCACGGGGGTTCAGCCCCGTGCGAGGTTGTCTCTACCCTGGGCCTGCCGGTCACTCTCCACGCCGTAGAGCCCGATAGATTCGGAGCGGCTCTGCTGAACCTGACTGGTTCGCAGGCCCACCTGCATCGGCTAAGGCAAATAAAACCTAGCCCCGAAGGCGGTGCCCTGAGCTTGTCGAAGGGGGCTTTGCTCTCTCAGCCCGGGGGTTCAGCCCCGTGCGAGGAGGAGATCTACCGGCGGCTTGGCCTACCCTTCATCCCCCCCGAGCTGCGGGAGGATCAGGGCGAGAGCGAAGCAGCCCAGGCGGGCAAACTACCGAAACTGATCGCCGCCGACCAGATCCAGGGTGACCTGCACATGCACACCAACTGGGCTGACGGCCTGCACCCCATTGAGGCCCTGGCTGAGGCGGCCCGGGCTAGAGGCTACAAGTACATCGCTATCTGCGATCACTCCCCTCTCATCGAGGAGGCGGACGGGCTCGACGAGGTCCGTCTGGCCGCTCAGGCCGAAGAGATAGAGAGACTGAATCGCCGGTACCCGGACCTTACCATCCTCAGAGGGCTGGAGGTGGATATCAGGGCCAACGGGGAACTGGATATGCCGGATGAGGCGCTGCGGGAACTGGATCTGGTCATGGCTTCCATCCACACCCCCTACGGGCAGGATACGCAAACGGTGACCAGAAGGCTGGTAGCAGCCATGGAGCATCCGCTGGTGGACATCATCGGCCATCCCACGGGCAGGCTGCTCAAGGGGCCGGACCTGTATATGGCAGATGTGGATGAGCTCCTGAGGGCAGCGGCCAGGACGGGCACAGCGTTGGAGATCAACGCCGGCCCCGACCGTCTGGACCTGAGCGCCGAGTGGGCTCGTCGGGCCAGGCAATATGGTGTGCTTCTGGCCATCGGTTCAGACGCTCATAGTGCGCAGCAGTTAAGCTGGATGCAGTTCGGACTGGCCACCGCTAGGCGGGCGTGGCTGGAAGGGGCGAACGTGTTGAACGCCCTGCCCCTTGGGGAACTGCAGGAGAGATTGAAGCGTCATCGGGCACCCGGTTGAGAGGAGGTGGCTACGAGGGAAACGAAGACAGATAATAGGGCGGGAGGCTTAGGTGCTTCCCTCAGCATCGTCTGTGCCCCGCAACATCCACAGTGTGATAGATGCTCATAATGCAAAAAGGAGGATCAATTATGAAAGTGCGCAAACTCTTGACCACGGCGTTGGTCCTGACCGTTGTGTCGGTCCTGGCCGGCTGTGCGCCAGCGGCCACGCCGACCCCGGTGCCACCGACGCCGATTCCGCCGCCTAAGCCGATCACCGTTTCGGTGTGGGTGACCGACGCGCCAGCAGTGCAGAAGGCCGCCGAAGCCTACGAGAGGGAGACCGGCGGCAAGGTGACCGTCGAAGAGATCGCCCGGGAGCCACTACGGGAGAAAGAAGTCACCGCCCTCATGGCCAAGACAGGGGCCTACGACGTGCTCTGGGTACCCTCGGAGTGGATTGCCGAGCTGGCCGAGGGTGGCTTTCTGCAACCACTGGACGAGTTGATGGCCAACTCGAACCTGCCCCAACCTGACAAGGCCGACTGGGCGTCGCCCGGCGCGGTGGAGTCTTACAAGTACAAGGGCAAGCTCTATGGCTTCCCTGTCTCCATGGACGCCATCTTCATGTACTACCGGACGGACCTCATTGATGAGCCGCCCGATACCTGGGAGGAGTACCTGGAAGTAGCCAAGAAGTTCACCAAGGATGACATGTACGGCACTACCCTCTTCGGCAAGCTGCCAGAATCCATTTCCTGGGACTTCATCAACTACTTCTTGTCCTTTGGTGGCGTGCTCTTCGATGAGGACTTCCATCCCCAGGTCAACAGCGAGGAGGGCGTGGCGGCCTTGACCTACTTCGTGGACCTGCTACAGAAGCACGAGGTCGTCCCGCCGGGGGTGCCAACCTATGAGTACCCGGAGGTGCTGGCCGCCTTCCAGCAGAGCAAAGTGGCCATGTGCCTCCAATGGAACGCTGCCCACGGGGATTTTGCCAGCGAGGAAAAGTCGCCCTTGATCTATGACAAGTTCGTGGCGACCACGCTGCCTGGCCGCAAGATGCCCGATGGCTCCATCAACCGCAAGACCATCGGCCACGTGTGGGGCTTCGTCATGGATGCCAACTCCAAGAACACAGAAGACGCCTACCGGTTCCTGGTCTACCTGACGGGCAAGGAGGGGCTCAAGTACTTCCCCACCGATGGGGCCAGCATCAACGTCAACTCCAAGGCCGTGCTGACCGATCCCGAGATGGTGAAAGCCCATCCGGAGTTCCCTCTCCTCAACGAGGTGTTCAAGGACATGCAACTGTGGCCCAACGCCACCACCACCCACGACGTCATCCTGGCTCTGGCCACCGAGGCCTCGGCCGCGCTGGTGGGCACCAAGACCCCCCAGCAGGCCATGGATGATGCCAACGCCGCTATGGACGAGCTTATGAAGAAAGCCGGCTATTACTAGCGGCGGACGTTCCTCAGGGGCTGCCGCCCCATCAGACGTCGAATGGGGCGGCAGCTCCTTCCCTTGTGGAGGAGGTTGGCGGGTGATGACCAGGCGCTTCTGGCGGCGACAGTTGGTTCCCTATCGGTTCCTGGCTCCCATCCTGGTGGTCGTGGGGGCTGTGTTGGTCTATCCCTTGCTGTACGTCTTTCGGCTCAGTTTCTTCTCCTATTCCCTGAGCCGAGGATTGCACTTCATCGGGTGGGACAACTACACTACCATTGCCAAAGACCAGGTGTTCCAGGTCGCTCTGAAGAACACGTTTGTTTACACCGTGGCTGCCATCTCGGTGGAGCTGGTGCTCGGCTTCGTCCTGGCCAACGTCCTGAACAGGGAGTTCAAGGGAAGAGACCTGGTCAGGGGCTTTCTTCTGATCCCCATGCTGGCCTCGCCCATCGTCTCAGGCATCATGTGGCGCTTTATGTACAATCCAGATTTCGGCATCATCAACTACTTCTTCAAGAGCCTGGGGCTCCCCACCTTCGTCTGGACCGGCAGCCCCTCGACCGCGCTCCTCTCCTGCGTCGTGGTTGACATCTGGCAATATACCTCCTTCGTCATGCTGCTGCTCCTGGCCGGGCTACAGTCCATTCCCAGGGAGCAGTACGAGGCAGCGATGATGGACGGGGCGTCGTCCTGGCAGCGACTGAGATACATCACCATCCCCTGGCTGAAACCGATGATCCTGGTGGTGCTTCTGATGCGCACCATGGATTCAGTGAAGGTCTTCGATCAGGTCTACGCCCTGACCGGAGGGGGGCCAGGGATCAGCTCTCTGACCGTTGGGGTTTATGCCTACTACAAGGGCTTCCGCAGCTTCAGCCTGGGATACGCCTCGGCCGTCTCCTGGGTGCTGGCCCTCATCACCCTCGTCATCAGCCTGTTCTACATCCGCTCGATCAAGGTGCCTGAATAGGGGAGAGGGTATTTATGAACACAAAGCCCAAGTCGTTGATCGTCAAGGTCTTGAACTATGGCCTCCTCGCCGTGGTTCTGGTGCTCTTTCTCTTCCCCATCCTCTGGATGTTCCTCACCTCCATCAAGCGGCCGGTGGACACTTTCGCCATTCCCCCTGTCTGGGTGTTCAAGCCCACCTGGGAGAACTACGTGCAGACGTTCCTTCACAAGGAGTACTATCGCTATCTGTGGAATAGCCTGAGCATCACCACGGCGTCCATCGTGCTGGCCACATTCCTGAGCGCTCTGGCAGCCTATGGTACCTCGCGATTCCGCTTCGTCGGCAGGAATCAGTTGCTGTTGGGCTTGTTAATTTTCTACACCATACCGGGTATTGCTTATGCCATTCCCCTCTTTCTGGTGTTCAGCCGCCTGGGACTGCTGGACACGGCTTTGGGATTGATCCTGGTCTTCACCGCCCTGACCATCCCCTTTGCCACCTGGGTGCTGCACGGCTACTTCGTGTCCATCCCTCGTGACCTGGAAGAGGCGGCCATGGTGGACGGCTGCTCACGACTGGGAGCGCTTTTCCGGGTTACCCTGCCGCTGGCTGCACCAGGTGTGGCAGCCACAGCGGTGCTGACCTTCATTTCTACCTGGAATTCATTCCTCTATCCGGCCATCCTAGCTGGCTCCAGAACCAAGACGTTGCCGATAGCCGTGGCTGCCTTCATCACCGACACGGGCATCGAGTGGGGACAGGCCGCGGCAGTGGCTAGCACGATCATCATCCCTGTACTCGCACTGACCATTGCCGCCCAGAGGTTCATCATCATGGGGCTGACCGGCGGCGCAGTAAAAGAATGAAAGAATAGGAGGATTCCCTTGACCGGACTGGAACGAATGTTGACCGCTTTGCGGCGGGAGGAGCCGGACAGAGTGCCCCTGTGGGAGCTGCTCATTGACCGCCCGGTGATCGAGGCGCTGCACGGTGATGCTTCCTACGAGGACTTTGTGGAGCGAGAGGGGCTGGATGGCATCACGGTCTTCACGGACTCGAAGAAGAGGTGGCTCGACAGCGAAACCTACGAGAACGAGTGGGGGATCATCTGGCGAGTGGGGGCGGACGGGCTAGCTTATCCTCTCGAAGGGCCCATCAAGTCGGAGAAGGACCTGGACACCTACCAGCCTCCTGATCCAGATGTTGAGTACCGGTTTGAGTCTATGAGGGCAGCGGTGAAGCGATTCAAGGGTGAGAAGGCCATCGTCTTCCTGGGCCACGAAGTCTTCGAGTACTCCTGGTATCTCCTGGGAGGGCTGGATAAGCTGTTCATCAACTACATCAAGAATCCAGAGTTCGTGAAAAGGCTGTCGGAAGTAGTCTGGAGTTACCAGAGCCGCCTCCTGGAAAACATGGCCCAGGTGGGGGTGGACATCCTGCTCACCGGTGATGACTACGCTGGAACGACCGGGCCTATGATGTCGCCACGGCATTATCGGGAGTTCATCCTGCCCTATCTACAGAAGGCAGTGGACATCGCCCACCAGCACGGTCTGCCGTTCATCAAACACACGGATGGCTATCTGTGGAAGATACTGGACATGATCGTGGACACCGGCATTGACGGCTTGCATCCCAACGAACCGCTGGCCGGGATGGACATCGGCGAGGTCAAAGAGAAGTATGGTCACCGGATCGCCGTCGTGGGCAACGTGGATTGTTCCATGCTCCTGCCCCTCGGCACAGAAGAAGAGGTGATCGAAGCGGTGATGGAGACCATCGCCAAGGCGTCCGTGGGCGGCGGACACATCCTATCCTCAAGTAACAGCATCCATCCGGCGGTGAAGCCGGAGAATTACAGAGCCATGGTAGCGGCAGCAAGAGAGCACGGCAAATACCCCTTGGATTCCAGGATGGTGGAAACGTACAGAAGCGAAAACTACATTGCCCGGTTTCGAAGATAGCTGAAGGAGCACAACCTGTGTCCTATCTTCAGCAAGAAGTCCACCAGCAACCGGCCGTACTGACCGAGCTTCTCAGGCTCAAACGGCCGAGGGCAGAAGCCATTGTTCGGGACCTCCGTCGGCGAGAGGCCAAGTATCTGTTCATCGCCGCCCGGGGCACTTCGGACAACGCCGCTCGCTACGGGATGACCGCCGTCTGCAAACCGTGGACGCCCTGCCCCGGACTGTAGAAGCAACTTTGGCGATGGAAGATCAGATCCGACGAGCTGTCAAGCGGTACGCCCACATGGACCACTGTGTCGTCATCGGCCGTGGCTACAACTATGCCACGGCCTTCGAGATTGCCTTGAAACTCAAAGAGTTGACCTACGTCGTGGCAGAGCCTTACTCCTCCGCTGACTTCCGCCACGGACCGGTGGCCATGATCGCAGAAGGCTTCCCGGCTCTGGTTGTAGCACCCCAGGGGCAAGCCTACGCCGACGTCTATGATTTGATTGCCGACTTGCACGGGCGTGGGGCTGACCTGGTTGCGCGAACATGATAGGTACCAATGATGTTCACCCTCTCCGCATCAACCACATACCGGTCAGCAAAGCCATCAGGCTGCCGAAGCCGTAGCAGCCGCTGACCCAATTGGCGATCATCGCCACGCCGCTGACGAGAGCCACCCGGCACGCCAGCCTTCGCTCCTGGGCACCCTCGGCGCGCCGTAGTTGCCACCCCCACACTACGTTCAACCCGGCCGAGGCCAGCACGATCAGCCCTCAGACCAGCCCCATGGCAGGCAGGGCCGGGTGCCACGATGGCACCGGTGCCAGTTCCCCATCGGGCGGGGAAAAGAGCGTCACGTCCTGCGCTCTGCCGTAGATTTCCAACAGCCCGCCCAGCAGGAACACGACCAGTCAGGCCCAACGGTGAAATCCTCGCTTTTCCACAATCAAGGAGATAGAGCCGCCGAAACGTGACTCTATTCCCGTCAAGGATTGATAGTGGAACCGGGGAGAATGGAGGCAAGAACTTCATCCTTCCGGGCGACTGGAGCTTGACAAAGTACCGATTTTGTGGTAGATTAATCATGAAATCATGTTTCATGATTGGCAGGAATTCCGCTAGCGAGGGCCGTGGGTAAACCGAATGCGAATAAGATACTCCGTAAGCCTTTGGAATTATCTTCACTACGCATATGTACCGGATCTGGAGCGTATTATTGCACTTCTACGAGAACAGGACTATGGCGTTGAACTTTGGGGACCATGGAGGGGAGATAAAGACTTATTCGGTGAAGCGGAAAGGAAAAGGTTGAAGCATGCCCTGGAAGGTATGACAGTGAGTCTTCACACTGCCGGAGCCAATAACTTCGATTTGCATAAGAAGCAGATAGATGCGGCTGTGGATCTGGGTGCTGAGGTGGTGGTCCTGCACTCAAGCGATTTGTCCTCAAGAGACAATCCAGACCTGGATGTGCAACTTGCCTGCAAAGCGGTGGCCTATGCCAGTGAACACGGCGTAAGACTTGCTCTTGAGAATGGGCAACTTCTTTTCCTTGTCAATGCCATCGAAAAAGTGGAAGGCTTGGGCATTTGCCTCGATGTGGGCCACGTTTACCTCACACCAGATCCTATGAACGATTTCTTGGACGCCCTAAAAGAGCGGATTATTCACTTACACATACAAGATGTATTACCAGAAGCCGAAGCGGGGCTTCCTTGCACTGGGAAAGATCATTACATTCCAGGAACCGGAGGAATTCCGGATAAGGACTGGAATCTCTTCGCAACAACACTTCAGGAAATCAACTTCCAAGGCATCGCCGTTTTTGAAATCCGGCCGCGGAACCCCCTTCAGACGGCTTTCCTCGGAAGATCTTTCATGGGAACACTTTTGCAGATGTGAATGGGTCGCCTGAACGGCGAAAGGAGTTGTGTCTTGGCGAAAGAATCGTCCGGGGGACAGACTTACCACACTCGCTCTGTCAGTCGCGCTCTAGAGATCCTGGCCTGCTTCTCCCAGCGCCAACCCGAACTAGGCCTGAACGAGATTTGCGAGCTCGTCGGACTCCCTAAGCCCACCGTCTTCCGCCTGCTCTCTGTCCTGGAATCGGCCCGTTTCGTTGAGCGCTGTCCTGGTAAGGACAAGTATCAGGTGGGCATTAAGGCCTTCGAGGTCGGTTGTGTTTTTCTCTCTCACCTCTCCATCGAACGTGTGGCCCGACCGATCATGGATTCGCTGAGCAAAAAATCCCATCTGTCTACTAACCTGGGCATCTTTGACCAGGGACAGGTGGTCTACCTGGCTGTTTCGGAACCCGACACATTGTTTCGTTACACCCCGATTATTGGCTACCGACACTACGTACATTGCTCGGCATTGGGCAAGGTCTTGGTTGCACCTCTCCCTGAAGAGAAAGTGGATGAGATCCTGGCCACCATCGGCATGCCTGCGCTGACCCCCCATACGATCACCAATCCAAGGGTTTTCAAAGAACACCTGGCTCTGGTCCGCCAGCAGGGATACGCCACTGACATCCAGGAAGGCGGCTTGGGCTTCTGCTGCCTGGCCGTTCCTATTCATAACCACGAGGGGGAGGTCGTGGCCGCCATGAGCATATCTGGTTCAATTGTCCATTTTGACCATGACGGCATTCACAGATTCGCGGCTGCAATGAAAGAAGCTGCCGCCCAGGTGTCCGCAGGGCTGGGCTATGGAAACATGCCTGAAGCCGACGGCGCCTGAGGGTATCGGAAGAAAGGAGGTGCAATCACAGGCCATAATTTAGAGCAACTGTCGTTTGTTCGCACAATCTATCCACATAACCTACTATTCAGGAGGAGAGCAAAATGAAAAGGTTAGCAATGTTACTGGTAGTTGTGGCACTGTTGGCTAGCTCCATAGTTGGCTGCGCTGCACCTACCCCCGAGGTGATCGAGAGGGAGGTCATCGTCGAGAAGCCGGTGGTCGAGACGGTGGTGGTCGAGAAGGAGAGGGTGGTCGAGAAGGAGATCCCAGTCACCGTCGAGGTCGAGAAGGAGGTAGTGGTCGAGAAGAAGGTCATCGAGACCGTCGAAGTAGAGAAGGAAGTGGTGGTGGAGAAGGAAGTGGTGGTCGAGAAGGTCGTGACGCCAACGCCTGTTCCCCCACCTGTCAAGAAGGCTGGCCCGGTGACTATCGGCGGGGGCGTGTTGACTGAGCCGCATCTCAACCCCATTTGGCTGTACAGCACCTTCCGTCTCTGGCCGCTGATCCTCCCATCCCTGACCTGGTTCGACGACCAGGTGCAGCCCGTCCTGGACCTGGCCGAGGACGTAGACATCAACGAGGATGCCACGGTTTACACCTTCTATCTCCCTGAGGAGGCAGTCTGGAGCGACGGCGAACCACTGACCGCCGAGGACGTGGCTTTCAGCTACAAGATTGCCATCCATCCCACCTTCGCCCAATCGAGTTGGGTTGCCGCCCTAAGCGGTATCAAGGGCGCCAGCGAGTATCAGAAGGGCGAGATTGATGACGTCGAGGGCGTTCAGGTTGTGGATGAGCACACCATCCGGCTTGAGCTCAAGGAGCCCAACGCTGCCTTCCTGTTCAACACCTACCTGCCCATCATGCCCGAGCACATCCTGGGCAGTGTCGCCCCCGAGGAACTGGAGACGCATCCCTACGTGGACGCGCCGACCGTCACTTCTGGTCCCTACGACTTCGTAGCCTACGAGCCGGAACAGTACATTCACCTGAAGAAGAAGACGGACTACTGGGGCACAGAGCCGTTGGTTGATGAGATCTTCATCAAGCTGCTGGCCACCACTGCCACGGGCCTGGCCCAGTTGGAGGCAGGCGAGATGGATATCTACGAGATTCCCGCCGACGAGGTCGAACGCTTCGAGAGTATGGAGCACGTTGACATCCTGGCCGCGGAGGGCATTGGCTACTACGTGTTGCATTTTGACTATCGCACCGAAGAGCAGATCGAGCAGCTCAACAAGCCCCAGGATGAAGGCGGCATGGGCTACAGCATCGTCAAGGAGCCCAAGCCCTATCTCCAGGACAAGCGCTTCCGCCAGGCCATGGCCTACGCCATTGACGTCTATCCCATCATTGACATCATCGGCGGCGGAGTTGCCATGCCCATCTACAGTTCCATTTTCGGCGCGGACTGGGCGGTCAATCCCGATCTCAACACCTATGACCGCGACCTGGACACGGCCAAGGCGTTGATGGAAGAGGTTGGCGTGACCTTCAACGATAAGGGCACCGCCTTGTGGGAAGGCGATCCTATCATCCTGGTGTACCTCTCCAACACGGGCGAGGAGCCGCGCAAACTGGGTGAGGTCTTGCAGCAGCAGCTCGGCGAGGTCGGCGTCCGCGTGGACATCAAGCTGGTCACCAGCGCAGCCTTCATCACGGCGGCCATCAATGGCGAAGGCGACTTGATTCGCAACGCCGGCGGCCGTTTCGGCGCCGATCCCAGCGTGAGCTCACTCTACTACACATGCAAGGCCGGGTGGGCCCGGTTGGTCATCGGCGTCTGCGATGAGCGCTTGGACGAGCTGTTCCAGCAGGGCGTGGCCGTCGGCGACGTCAACGAGCGGCAGAAGATCTACTGGGAAGCCAGCGCCATTCAGAACGAGGAGCTGCCCAGCCTGTTCTTGTTCAGTCCCAGCCGCTTCTGGGGTGTGAACAAAGGCCTGGGTGGCCTCAAGCCGTCGGCTGACCCCGGGTACCTGACCTGGAACATCGCGGAGTGGTACTGGAAGTAGGGCACATTCCGGGGAATTCACCAATGTAACCTCGTGGGGGGCAGGCAGACGAGCGCCTGCCCCCCTTATCTGAGGAGATCCTCTATGAGCAAATACATCCTGAGGCGGTTGGGCATCTCCGTCCTGGTGCTTTTCGGCATCACGATGCTGGTCTTTATCTTCATTAACGTGGCGCCGGGGGACCCCGTCTCCAGCATGATTGATCCCACGCTGGGCGACTTCAGCGCCGAGCGCATGGCTCAGGAGCGGGCCAAGATGGGGTTGGACCAGCCGCTGCCGATTCGGTACGGGTTCTGGCTGAAGGAGATCCTGCGCGGCAACCTGGGCTACTCCATGATCACCAAAAAGCCCGTAGCCGATCTGGTCGGCCACCGTCTCTGGGCCACTCTTCGCCTTACCTTTAGTGCCCTCGCCGTAAGTGTGGTGGTCGGCATCAGTATAGGCATTCTGTCCGCCATCAAGCAGTATTCCTGGATGGATTATCTAGCTACGTTTCTGTCCTTCGCCGCCGTGAGCATACCTGGTTTCTTTCTGTCCCTGGGACTGATCTATGTGTTGGCGTTGAAGCTGAAATGGCTTCCGACCTCAGGGATGTTCACCCTCGGCCAGCCATCAAGCCCATGGGACTACATCCGGCACATGATCATGCCAGTGAGCGTGCTGGGAGTGGGAAGCGCAGCTCCGCTGGTGCGCTATGCCCGATCCTCGATGCTGGAAACCATGCGCCAGGACTACGTCAATACAGCCAGAGCTAAGGGACAGCGAGAAATGTGGGTCATCCTGAAGCACGCGTTTCCCAACGCCCTTATTCCTCTCATCACCGTCATCGGCTTGAGGTTGCCCGGGCTTTTTGGTGGCTCCGTCATCGTGGAACAGATTTTCCACTGGCAAGGGATGGGAACCCTGGCCATCTGGGCAGTGACCAACCGCGACTACACCCTGCTCATGGGTCTGAACCTCATCTCCGGCATCCTGGTACTGAGCGCCAACCTACTGGCCGACATCAGTTATGCGGTTGTTGATCCGCGCGTGCGTTATGATTGAAGGGGTCTGGCATGGAGCATAACAAAGGGAAGCAGGAGTTTTCTAACCAATTGGCGGTAGAGGAGAGCATGACGCTGCGCATCTGGCGTCGTTTCACCCGCCACAAGTTGGCCGTGGCAGGTGGATTGGTGATCATTGCTCTGGTCTTCGTAGCCGTGTTCGCGTCAGTGGTGGCCAGACAGGATCCATATTATCAGGACTATAGCGCTCTCAAATCGCCTCCCAGTGCCAAACATGTCCTGGGGACTGATGCGTTGGGGCGGGACGTGTGGGCTCGTATGGTATATGCTACGCGGATTTCTCTCTCCGTCAGCTTGGTGGCGGTGGTGATCTATACCGTCATCGGTACGGCGTTGGGATCCATCGCTGGCTACTATGGCGGCATAGTGGATACTATCGTCATGCGTCTCACGGACATCGTCATGTGCTTCCCGCTGCTGATTATCATCATCACGGTGGTGGCGCTGGTGGGGCCAAGTCTGTACAATATCATGGCCGTTATCGGCCTGCTGGCCTGGCCGAGCATCTGTCGGCTGGTACGTGGGCAGTTTCTGTCTATCCGTGAGCAGGAATACGTCAGCGCAGCGCACTGCGTGGGAGTGCCCGCCAGGCGCATCGTCCTACGCCACATGCTGCCCAACGTCGTCGGGCCCATCACGGTGGCCGCCACCTTCGGAATGGCCGGCGCCATTCTCACCGAGGCCAGCCTGAGTTTCCTGGGGCTGGGCGTGCCGCCTCCACAATCGAGCTGGGGGGAAATGCTCTACGAGGCGCAGAAGCTCTCCATCTTGGAAAGCATGCCCTGGCTTTGGATACCGCCCGGCGCGATGATCGCCGTCTGCGTGCTGTGCATCAATTTCGTGGGCGACGGCCTGCGCGATGCGCTGGATCCGAGGATGTGGGTGGACTAGGGAACAGGCAGGGGGAGCTTATGCCAGGAGACTTCCAATGTAAGGTGTTCCTTCCTGACTACTCGGACTTTCTCTATCCTTACGCTTTCGAGCGGGAGGAGTTGGCCAAAGTCGGAGCCCAGTTGGTCCTTGCCCAGTGTAAGAGCGAAGAACAGATCATTGAGCGGGGACAGGACGCCGATGTGCTGTTGAACAGCGCCATCCCGATAACCAGGAGGATCATCCAAGCCCTACCTGCCTGCAAATTGATCGTGCGCTATGGGGTCGGAGTAAACAACATTGACATCCAGGCGGCCACGGAGTGCCATATCATTGTGGCCAATACTCCCACGTATTGCGTCGAGGAGGTGTCCGATCACGCGGTGGCCCTGCTCCTGGCTTGCGTGCGCAAGATCGTGGTCCTGGATCGGATCGCCAGGGGGGGGCATTGGGGCAGCATACTGCCTTGGCCGATCTACCGATTGCGTGGTCAAACCCTGGGTTTGATTGGCTTTGGCAAGATCGCAAGGAAGGTAGTAGAGAAGCTAAGACCGTTCGACCCTACTTATTTGGTCTATGATCCCTATGTTCCCCAAGAGGTAGCGGAGGAATATGGGGTCAAGTTGGTTGTTTTGGAGGAATTACTGAAAGAGTCGGATTTGATCTCTTTGCACCCCCCTTTGACCGAGGAAACCAGACACCTGCTAGGCCAGAAGGAATTCAAGCTGATGAAACCCTCTGCTTTCCTCGTTGATACCAGTCGAGGCGGAGTGGCTAGCGAGCAGGCCCTGTACCAAGCTTTGAAGGAAGGGTGGATCGCTGGAGCGGGTCTGGATGTGTTGGAAACGGAGCCGCCTGCGGAAGGCAGTCCCCTCTTACAGCTTGACAATGTGATCATCACACCCCACTATGCAGCCTCTTCTGTGGAAAGCACCGAGGACCTGCGGAGGGAAGTCTGCGACGCGGTGATCAGCGTTCTCAGCGGCAGATGGCCACCTTCGGTAGTCAATCCACAAGTCAAGCCAAAGGTGGCTTTAGAGCGGAAAAGCGCATGAGGTTCGATTTCCCTTATCCCGGCATGCCGGTCCTCGAAGTTCCTGATGAGAATCTCATCGGGGTCTACCAACCGCGCCAAACCTCTTCAGCCCGGCCAGAAGAGGAGATCATCAAGCAGGGTCTAGCCACCCCCATCGGCACTGGTAGAGTCTCTGAGTTAACTAGAGAGGGGCAAAGGGTTCTGATTCTCTGCGACGATAACACGCGGCCAACTCCGGCCTCTCTCATAATGCCTCATGTATTAGATGAGCTTCGCAGAGGGGGTGTTCGGAAGAGGGATATACAGATTCTGATGGCCGTTGGCACGCATCGCCCTATGACCTATGATGAGATGTGTGAGAAGCTGGGCCAGCGGATCTGCGAGGAGTACCAGATCACCAATCATGATTGGAGAAACGAGAGCTCGCTGGCGTACCTGGGGACGACGGGTTCGGGTGTGGAGATTTTGGTCAACAGATTGGTCTTAGAGGCAGATGTGGTGCTAGGTGTAGGACACATTGTTCCCCATGGAGCATGTGGCTTTACCGGAGGCGGGAAAATCGTCTTGCCCGGTATCTGCGGACAGAAGTCAACGCTGCAAATGCATACTATGTCCAATGTTGGCTTTCGTGGAAAGGCCGAGAACCCGGTGAGGGAGGCGATAGACGAGGCAGGCCTCAAAGCGGGGATGGAGATCATCATCAACGCGGTGCAAGATGCAACTGGAAAGCTGGTAGGCTTGGTCGTGGGCCATCCCATTCGAGCTCACCGGGAGGGAGTGAAAGCCGCCAAAGAAATCTACACTGTGCAAGTCGCCTCGCCGGCAGACATCGTGATTACTGATTCGTACCCGGCCGATATAGATTTGTGGCAGGCAGGAAAGGCGCTCGAAGCGGCAAGCCTCGTCGTCAAGAAAGGGGGCGTCATCATTTTGGTTACGCCTTGTCCTGATGGCGTAGCGCCAGCACATCCCATCTGGCTCGAGCTGGCCGGGCTTCCCGAAGCCGAAGTTAGACGTATGATTGACGATGGTGAGGACAAAGTGGGCGCTCTTGCTGCTCTGGGCCAGGCCAGGTCAACCGAACAGGCTACCTGCATCGTTGTCTCACCAGGAATCACCCCGACGGAGAAAGAGAAACTGAACCTCCTGCACGCCGATACGCCGCAGGAGGCCCTGGAAATGGCTTTTGAACTACGTGGTGGAGAGGCTGAGATCATTGTGTTGAGACGTGGAGGCGATATGCTTCCGGTCGGCCCGCACGATTGAGGGAACTGGCGAGGAAGAGGACAAGGATTGGAGGGGCTACACCGTCTCCGCCATCCTCTTCGGCCTGGGGCAGGGGGTGGGTCCCAGCGTGGCCGGTGCCCTTGCCGACGCGACGGGATCCTTCGGGCCGGCTTTCCTGCTGGCGGCGGGCGTGGCCTTTTTGGGCGGGGTGGGCTCGTTGCTGCTGCGGCCGCCGCGCACCACAACCGCCTGAGAGGGTGTGCTATGTGGAAAAGCGTCTACCTAATACGCCAAATTGGGGAGCTATGTGCACGAACGTCTGCCTAGCATGCCAAACCGGGTGACTAGGTGGACAGATGTCCAGATAATAAGAGTTAGCCAGCCGAATCCAAGCGCAGCAAGGGAGATCACCAGTGGCGAACGAATGTATGTGGGTATCAGGTGCGGAATAAGGATTCTAAGTATCTTGAATTCATTTGACCATCAGGAGAAAATATGCCACCACCATTTCCAGAAATTACGGACGATGTGCTACATCGAATCGCAGATAGACATAATTTGAACGTAAATGACTTCACAGCAATGCCGCAGATTGGTATTGTCAATAAACTCTACCTAATGGGTGAGGACCTGGTCATTAGAATTGGACGTGCTCATCCCAAGAGCATCGAAATCGCAGAGCGCGAAGCATTGGCTGTATCCGTGGCAAAGGGGGCAGGGGTACGGACGCCGGACCTGCTGGTGTGCGATGTCTCACTGGAGCTTGTACCAGCGGCGTTCACGGTCTATGAGCGGATTCACGGCGATACATTGGGGTTGCTCAACCTGGAACCACATGAAACACCGGATGTCTGGCGCGAAGTTGGACGTGATCTTGCGCGATTACATGCAAGTAGTTATGAAGCAGATATCGAGCAGATTCAACACGATCATCTTCCTGATCCACGTGAATGGCCGGAACAGCTTGCGGAGGCTGGCTATTTCACGCTTAGCGAAGCGAACTGGTTTTCACAATGGCTCGACCATCTTGCCCCTTATGCGTTAGCGCCTGTTCGACAATGCGTCTGCCATGGCGATACGCAAGCAACGAATATTATGGTCAAGCCCACTACAAGGGAATATCTTGCACTCATTGACTGGAGTAATGCCAACTGGGGTGACCCAGCATATGACTTTGGCGACAAACCAATTCGAACGGTTCCCTATGTTTTGGACGGTTATCGACAAGTGATACCGGTAGACAATGACAAAACACTACCAGCGCGTATTTTGTGGCGGCATCTTCAGTTAGCGCTGCATAACATGTGGCGCGAACCACGGCCTACCCAATCCTGGGCTGAACGTCCTCTTTCATTTTTACTCGATATCATGCGTTTTTTATTGGAGACACAGGATAGTTGTTGGAAAAGCCTAATAATTACAGCAAGCAACTGAGGGATTATCGGTGTTATACCCGCATTCCGCACTTGATCGAGCCAAGGCGTGGTTCAGTTGTTACAGCGGTAGCGGAAGTTTTACAGGCAAGTACCATTGTTGCGTGGGGCGAGTTTTTGTGCGGCAGCAAAGGTCTCAGCAAGAGCAAAGAGGCGGGCTAACAATCATTGGAGTCCGACCGCGCTCCGCGCGTGCAATGCAGCGGCTCCACGCGCTTTTAGTGGGTATTGTTGCGAAAGCTCTAGCCCGCACCCGCGCAGCGGCTCAATTTTGTCGTTGGGCCGCACAACGTCACGGTCGGTGAATTGAACGGCCACTGTGAGGAGTAGCACAATGATAAGAACGATCGCAGACTTTGCACCTGAATGTAAGTCAGCTTGCTGGTCCGGCGTCGGCTTAGCTCAGTCGTTATGCGCAACGCTTGAAGGATTGGTTCTCGTCGCCATACATAGTGCGCAAAGACCTTATAGGAGTACATACTGAAAATCAGATTGAGTAGTATCATACTTGCAGTGTCAATCCTGTCATCATGTACGCTCTCTGTAGATGAGAGCGTGACAAAGTTCAACCCGGGACACTATGTTGCCGTTGGGCGCAACACTGAAATGGCTGAGATTAGGTATCTGGATGAACCGGCGGTGCAAGGTGTCAACAAGCGTTATTTTTGGCGATTCATAGAGCCGGAAGAAGGAGTGTATGACTTTTCGGAAATAGAAGAGGATCTCGACTACCTGGCGGGACAGGACAAACAGCTTATCGTGTTCTTGATGGACAAGTCTTTCTCTGCAACCGAGACTAGTGCAATGCCAGACTATCTATCGGAGTATCAGTTCAGATCGGATAAGGGTAGGTTCCGCCCTATTCGGTGGCACCCTGTTGTAGTAGAACGATTTGTGGCATTGGGGAAAGCTCTTGGTGAGAGGTTTGACTCACACCCAAACTTCGAAGGGATAGCTATCCAGGAGTCGTCTTTGGGAATACCGGAAGAAGGATTGAGGGCATTTGATTACACTCCGGAAAAGTATCGTGATGCACTAATCACCATTCTAACCGGTCTACAAGATGCATTGCCAAATAGCCACGTGTTCTGGTACTCAAATTTCCTGCCTGAAAATGATGGACACCTGCGTCAGGTAGCAGACGCGATTGAGGATTCTGGAGTCTTTATGGGTGGGCCCGATGTTCTCCCTCACCGCCGCTTTCTAACCCGAAAGTCATACCCCATGTATGAAGATTACCGAAACAGGCTCACACTTTTCTGCTCTGCGCAGAGTGACTCCTACAAGCATCACAAGAACGACATTCGGCAAGATCAGCAAGAGCCCGTCCATGAAGACGGATACTTGACCATGGAGGAGATTTTTCTGTTCGCGAGGGACTCACTCCATGTCCGCTATCTGTTTTGGGACTACTATTACGAGGGTATCGAACAGGGAGAACGAACCTACGATGATGCCATCGAAGTAATTCGGAAGTATCCGACCTTCAATGATCCTAAAGGACTGCTTGTTGAGACTAGGCTGATTTGGTTTGTGCCTGTGATTATCATAGGTCTCGTAGTCTTGAGATGGCTTTGGAAAAGGCAAGCTGAGAAAAACTGAATCGCTCAAGAATCGGTGTTGGCATGACTGATGAAATGGTTATGTTGTCGCTTGGAAGACCAACAATCATTGACTCAGGGGAGGCGGCCTAACTCCTGGCCGTTACACTGAAATCACATGGCGGACCCGATGTCCGATAACGCCTATAGCATTGGAAACAGAAAGCAGGTATTCATCAACTGGGACCTGATCGAGCCAGGCTACGGCGTTGCCTGGGGTGGCGAGAAGGCCACAAGTTGGGAGATGCCCTACGGTGTGCGGATTGCCGTCCACCCGCCGCGTATTGATCCCCAGCCGTTGGTTTGGCCTGAGCACCCCTGGGAGTCCTGGATCAACGCCTACTCCACCCTCTTCGAGGACGAGGGGCGTTACCGTCTGTATTACGAATGTTACCATGTGGGTGAAGGGGACTCGGCTAGTGACTTTGATGCCATGTTGTCCTACGCCGAATCCACTGATGGCGTCAACTGGATCAAACCCAGGATCGGCGCCATCCACTTCAAGGGCTCGACGGACAACAACCTGGTCTATGGATTAGACCTCTCGTTGGGGCGTGGCGCTCACGGTGCCACCGTGTTCAAAGACCCCAACGCATCTCCAGACCAGAGATACAAACTCGTCCATACGGGATGTGAAGATGGCAGGCCGTGCGTCTTTGGAGCTGTTTCTCCGGACGGCCTGCGGTGGAAAGCGCTGGAGCGGCCCCTCCTGGCCGACTACGTGAGCGACACCCAGACTGTCATGCGCTTCGACGTGGAGAAAGGGCGCTACGTGGGTTACTTCCGCGGCTGGAAGGGTGGGGAGCCCGGCCAGTGGCATGGCCGCCGCACCATCGCCTACGCCGAATCGGATCGCTTTGAGAGCTGGCCGGTGCCTCAGACGATTGTCGCTCCCGATGTGAATGACCATCCAGACACCGACATCTACACCAACGCCTACACGCGCTGGCCTGGCGCTGCCGATGCCCATGTCATGTTCCCTGCCTTCTACCAACGGGCGGCGGACGTGCTGGAGGTGCACTTGATGACCAGCCGCGATGGAGTGCATTGGGAGCGCCCCACCCGCCAGCCCATCATCCCCGCTGGGGAACCGGGCAGCCATTGGGAAGGGGGTGTCTACGCCGGGTGTGGCCTGGTCAGCACGCAGCCGGGGGAATGGTCGCTTCCCATTGGACCCAGATGGTACACCCATAACCAGGCACATTTTCCCGAAATGCTGTCGTCCATTCCGCCTGACCGGGGATACCTGTGTCGCGCCACCTGGCGTCAGGACGGCTTCACCTCGCTCGAAGCTCAGACCGAGGGCAGGTGCACGACCGTCCCCATCGCTTTTACCGGCCAGCGCCTCCAGGTCAACGCCTGGACCCGTTTTGCTGGCCAGATACGGGTCGAGCTGGCAGAGGCATCGGGCGAAACCATCGCTGCTCACACCTTTGAGGACTGCGATCCGATCTCCGGCGATGCCCTGAAGCACACTGTAACCTGGAGTGGGGAGTCCGACCTGTCCGCCTGGGCGGGCAAGCCCATGCGCCTGCGGTTCTGGCTGCGCAGGGCAAGGCTGCACGCCATTCAATTCACCCTCCCGCAGGTTCAGTAGGTAGTATTGGACGAAGCACTGGCTCCGGGCAGATGTTCAGACACTGAGCCCTCAAAGGCAACCTGCGGGAGGATAGCAAGGAAGAAACCAAGATGCTAAAGAACAAAGTGGTCATCACCAGCACCGAGGTGGTGGCCGAGAACGGGGTGGTTGCTGCTGCCCATGAGCTGACGGCCCAGGCAGGTGTCCAGATGCTGCAGCGGGGCGGCAACGCGGTGGATGCCGCAGTTGCGGCTCAGTTCGTGGCCAGTGTCGTCGAACCAGCCATGTGCGGCCTGGGAGGGCATGGCTTCCTGGCTCTTTACGATGCAGCGCATCAGGACACGACGGTCATTGATTGGCAGACCAAGTTGCCTCGAGGTGTATGCGAGGACATGTTCGAGCTGGAGGAGGGCACAGCCGGCGTCTTTGGCTGGCGCAAGGTCAAGGACAATGCCCAATCCCTGGGGTATCTGGCTGCGGAGACTCCGGCTACAGTCCAGGCCATGTGGGAAACCCACCAGCGCTATGGCCGCCTGCCCTGGCCGGAGCTGATCGAGCCAGCTATCCCGTTGGCCGAAGAGGGTATTGCGGCGGATGTGAGCATGGCACGCATTACCGCCGCCAATCTGGCAGACCTGCGCCTGTTTCCCGCCACGGCAGAGATCTTTCTCCGGGATGGGTTGCCTCTGCGAGCGGAGAACTTCTTCACTCCGGGAGACACCCTCGTTCAGAAGGACCTAGGGCGTACTCTCAGGAAGATCATGGCTGAGGGTGTCAGCGCCATCACGGAGGGGGAGATTCCTGCGGCGTTGGAAGCGGATATGGCTGCCCACGGTGGGATCATCACCGCCCAGGATGTAGCGGAGTGTTTCCCTCGCATCTATCAAGAACCGCACTATAGCTACCGAGACTACACCTACGTCAGTGGGGGCTGTCCGGTGCTGGTGGAAGCACTCAACATTCTGGAGTGCTTCGACCTGGGCTCGCTGGAGCCAAATGACCCCACGTATCGCCATTTGATGATCGAAGCGATGCGCCGCGCCTGGGTAGACTCCCTGGCACACATGGGGGATCCGGACTCCATGCCTGTGCCGGGGGAGGGTATTCGGAGCAAAGCGTACGCTCAGGAGCGGGCGGCGACGATTGAACTTCAACGCGCCTCCAGTGAAGTGCTGCCTGGCGATCCGTGGCAGTATGAGCCTGGTGGCAGGCCGAACGACGCCGGGACGGCTGGGCGACCGGAGCGCGGCCAGGGGGGCGGCCATACCACACAGATATGCGCCATAGACGGCCAGGGAAACATGATCGCCGTGCACACCAGTCTGGGTCTGGCCTTTGGATCGAAGGTGACGGTTCCTGGCGCGGGCATTCTTCTGGGCAATGGAATAGAGAGCTTCGATCCTGAGCCGGGCACGCCGAACTCGCTGGCGCCTGGCAAGCGCCCGTTGCTGGTTGTGCCGGTGGTGCTGATGTTTCGGGAGGGCAAGCCGTTTGCTACGATGTCGGGCGCGGGCGGCCGGCGCACCCTGGGAGCCTGCTTGCACATTATGGCCCACTTGGTGGACTTCGGGATGGAGATACAGGAGGCAATGGACGTTCTGCGCCTGCACACCGAGTTGGACGACGTGTTCGTGGATTCCCGTATGGATGCGAAGGTGCTGAGCGCGCTTCAACAAATGGGCCATCCCCTGGTGCCGGTCCTGGAAACCCCCACACAGCCCAACTTCGGTCGTACTTCGGGGGCGCTGGTTGATCAGGTCACGGGCAGAATCCACGGGGGTGGCGATCTGCCGCGCCAGGGTGCTATAGCGGGCTTTTAGGGCCATTTCACAAAACAGGTCTTGACTTTCCAGGCGGCATCCGCCAGGGGCTCCGCTCCGCTCAAGCCCCTGGCTCAGTCTACGAAGCCCCGTCGGGGCTGGATTGGACAGGCCGTAGGTCTTTGTAAGCTGAGCCCGATGGCTTCAGCCCCGGGCGGGGTGGCGACGGAAAGTCAAGTCAGCCAGGGGCTCCGCTCCGCTCAAGCCCCTGGCTCAGTCTACGAAGCCCCGTCGGGGCTGGATTTGACAGGCCGTAGGCCTTTGTAAGCTGAGCCCGATGGCTTCAGCCCCGGGCGGGGTGGCGCTAGCGTGGCGAGTCGTGAGGGGGCATGGGGCACACCATCGTTTACAAAGACGAGAACGCCTACAGTTGTTTTCCTGACATCGTTCGAACCAGGGCCGGCGATCTGCTGGTGTCCTTCCGACGGGCCGGAGGATTCAGCCTGGAGGCTGTGCGCCGGGGCAAGTACGACCATGTGGACAAGGGCGCGCGCATTGCCCTGGCTCGCTCCCCGGACGGCGGACGGTCCTGGGAGCTGGCTCGCATCTTTCCCGTCTTCGACGAGGAGTGCGGTGAGCAGGATCCCTCCATCGCCGAACTGCGCGATGGTCGGCTGATGATCAACTTCTTCCGTTGGCGGGTGGTGCCCGCTGCTGAGCGGCATCGGCTCAAGTATCCCGCTCGCCAGCAGATTGACGGCTCGTGGTCGGACGTGGAGGGGCCGTGGGTGCTCACTTCCCGCGACGGTGGCACGACCTGGGACGGGCAGCCGGCACCGGTGGACAGCACCCCGCTGCCTCGCGCAGGCACCTCTGATGCGGTGCTGGAGCTGCCCGACAGCACGCTGCTGATGGGCATCTATGGAGCTGACTACGGAAGCGGGGTCTGTCGGTCGTACGTTGTCCGCTCGCCCGACGGGGGGCAGACCTGGAGCGAACCGGCCCTCATCGCCCGCGATCCAGAGGGGCGCATCAGCTTCGAGGAGCCGGCACTGGCGCGTTTGCCAGAAGGTCGGCTAGTAGCCATGCTGCGCAGCGGTGAGCCGGGCAGATACCAGTACCTCTATCAGGCCATCTCAGACGATGAGGGGCGCACCTGGTCTGACTTGCACGAAACGCCCCTGTGGGGTCATCCAGCGCACCTGCTGTCGCTGGGCGACGGGCGTCTGCTGTGCAGCTACGGCTATCGGAGACCTCCCTTCGGCGTCCGCGCCTGCCTCAGCCTCGATGGAGGGGCTACCTGGGACATGGCCCACGAGTTTGTGCTGCGGGACGATGGGGCCAGCCGTGACGTCGGTTACCCCAGCACAGCGCAGCTCCCCGACGGCACGCTGGTCACGGTCTACTACATCCACGGCGAGGATGGTATCCGGCACATCGCCTGCACCCGCTGGCGGCCAGGCGAAGGGGACTAGCATGGCGCTCGACATCGTCATCGAGGGTGGTCGGCTGGTGGACGGCACAGGCACGCCCTGGCGTCGAGCCGACGTGGGCATCGTCGAAGGGCGAATTGCCGCCATCGGACGCTTGCAGAACGCCGCGGCGCGACGCCGCATCGGAGCAGCCGGTCTGGTCGTCTGCCCCGGATTCATAGACATTCACGCCCACGCTGATCTGAGCCTGCCAACTAACAAGGGACAAAACGGGCGCGTGCGCCAGGGTATCACCACCGAAGTGCTGGGCCAGGACGGCCTCTCCTATGCCCCTGCATCCCCGAAACATCTGCTGGAGTGGCGGCGATACCTGATGGGCATGAACGGGGATGGGGCGGGCCTGGATTGGGCGTGGTCGTCGGTGGCGGAGTACCTGGAACGCCTGGAGGGAAAGGCGGCCAACGCGGTCTATCTTGTGCCCCACGGCGCAGTACGGGTCGAGACCATGGGATGGGCCGACCGTCCGGCCACGGCTGCGGAGAAACAATGCATGGCGGCGCTGGTCACAGCGGGATTGGAGGAAGGCGCGCTGGGGCTATCCACCGGCCTGAGCTATGTCCCGTGCGCCCACGCCACGACCGACGAACTCATCGCCCTCTGCCAGCCAGTGGCTGAGGCAGGGGGGATATTGGCTATCCATCTGCGTAGCTACGGTTCGGCGATTTTGGATGCGCTGGACGAGGCCATCAGCGTCGGGCTGGCGACAGGGGTGGCCGTGCAGGTGTCGCACTTGCGTGTGTCGGATCCGGTGAATTGGGGCAAGGCCCCCCAGATTGCGGCGCGCCTTGACACGGCCCGCACCCAAGGGGTGGACATCACCTTTGACATCTATCCCTACCAGGCTGGCTGCGCGCCTCTTTTCAGCCTCATCCCGCTTTGGGCTCAGGCTGGCGGCCCCGACGCTATCCTGGCGCGTTTGGCCGATGACCAGGGACGCGCACGGATGAGGGAGCAGATGCGCAGTTGGGACGCGGACTGGGGGGCGTTTTCTCTCTCCAACGCCCCGCCGACGCCCTGGGGTGACTGGGAGGGCCTCAGCTTGCCGGAGGCAGCCCAGGAAAGCGGTCGGGACGTGGAGACCTTCATCATGAACCTGCTGCTGGAGACCCAACTGAACGTTACCATCGTGGGACAAGGGGGAAACCAGGAGGATAACGAGTACCTGGCGCAGCACCCAGCAGCGATGGTGTGTAGCGATGCGGTGCTGGTAGGTGGTCATCCGCACCCGCGCGGCTATGGCACTTTCCCCCGCGTGTTGGCCCATCACGTGCGGGAGCGGCGCATCCTGACTTTGGAGGAAGCAGTGGGCAAGATGACGGCGGCCCCTGCAGCCCGATTGAACTTAACCGACCGGGGGGTGCTGCGCATCGGAGCAGCCGCCGACGTGGTAATCTTCGACCCCGACAGGGTGGCGGATAGGGGAACGTACGAGGATGGCCGCCGCCCCCCGGAGGGAATCGAATGGGTGCTGGTCAATGGCCAGCCGGCCATCGCCCAGGGAACACCCATCGGGGCCCTGGCAGGACGGGTACTGCGCAGGCCCAGCCCCCAATAGCTACTGGAGATCTGTCAGAAAGGCTTCGAAGGTGCTCCCAGCCCCCGTCCCCGGGGGCGTCGCTGGCGAAGTGGAGCCGCAAGATCCGCCCCGTGGACGGGGCTCCGAGCACTTTCCGAGAGATCTCATTGCTGAGGAGAAACGATGCCCTACGAACCCCATCCAGGTATGCGAGTGGAGGAACTGGATACACCGGCACTCATCGTGGACCTGGATATCCTGGAGCGCAACATCGCCAAGATGGCCGACTTCTTCGCCGGGCGGCCTGCGGCTTTGCGACCCCATAGCAAGACCCACAAGACCCCTGCCATCGCACATAAGCAGTTAGAAGCAGGGGCCATCGGCATGACCTGTGCCAAAGTTGGCGAAGCTGAGGCCATGGCCGATGGCGGCGTCTGCGACATCCTCATCGCCAACCAGGTGATCGGGAAGGTGAAGATTGACCGACTGACGGACCTGGCTCGCCGTGCCGACGTAATGGTCGCGGTGGACGATGCCCGCAACGTCGCGGATCTGTCGCAGGCGGCCAGCGCCAAGGGAGTCACCCTGCGGGTGCTGGTCGAAGTAGACATCGGCATGAGACGCTGCGGCCTACCGCCAGGTGATCCCGTGCTGGAGTTGGCCCGCCGCGTGGCCGCATCGCCAGGCCTTAGGCTGACCGGATTGATGGGCTACGAGGGTCACCTGGTGCTGATTCCCGATCCCGAGGAGCGCCGAACAAAAGTACTGGCCGCTCTGCAGCCCCTGGCCGATACGGTAGACCTTCTGCGCCGCCATGGTCTGGCCCCCGAAATCGTCAGTGGCGGTGCTACTGGCAGCTATGACGTCACCGGCAGCCATCCCGTGATGACTGAAATCCAGGCCGGTTCCTACGTCTTCATGGATACCACATACAGTGCTGTGCGGCCTGAATTCGATGTCTCCCTCACCGTGCTCAGCACCGTTATCAGTCGCCCGTGCCCTGATTACATCGTCACCGATGCGGGCCTGAAAGCCCTGACGAGGGATTTCGACTGGCCAGAGCTGTTGGACGTGCCTGGTGCTGGTGTGCGCTACCTGTCTGAGGAGCACGGCGTCATTGATCTGGCCAATCCGCAGGCGGTGCATCTCCGCCCTGGCGACAGGGTGAGCTTCATCTCTAACCACTGTTGCACGACCATCAACCTGTACGACAGACTCCACGCTGTACGAAAGGGTGTGGTGGAGGCCATCTGGCCCATCACAGGGCGGGGAAAGTCTCAGTAAGAAAGCGAGGAGATAATCTATAATGACATCATTTCATGGCGTTTGGCCCGCATTGCTGACTCCTCTGACAGCCAACGATGAGGTCAACATCCCGGCGTTACGCCGGCTGCTGGACTATGTGCTGGGGGCAGGGATGTATGGCGTCTACATTTGTGGCAGCACCGGTGAGTGGGTGCTCCTTTCGCTAGAGGAGCGAATGCGTCTGGCCGAGGCGACGGTATCGCACGTAGCAGGGCAGGTTCCGGTGATGGTGCACGTCGGCGCGGCCTCCACCCGCGATACCGTGGCCTTGGCCGGCCATGCTCGCGACATCGGCGCCGACGCCGTATCGTCGGTGCCCCCTTTCTATTACAGCGTGAATTCGTCGGGATTGGTGGCTCACTATCGGCGGATCGCTGAGGCAGCGCAACTACCCGTCTACGTGTACAACCTGCCTACTGTCACCGGCGTCAATGTCACTGTGACGGTAATGCAGGAGTTGCTGGACCTGGGCTGCATACAGGGGTTGAAGTACACGTCATACAACCTGCTGGAGATGCGCCAGATCATCGAGACCTGCGGCGACCGTCTGGCCGTCTTCGCTGGCCACGATGAGATCATCCTCCCTAGCCTGGTGATGGGGGTGCAGGGGGGCATCGGCACGACCTACAACTGTCTGCCTCACCTTTTCGTGGAGCTCTACGACGCCTGGTCCAATGGCGACGTTGCCCGGGCTCAAGAACTTCAGTTCGTGGTGGACCGGATCGTGCTGGCTCTAGCCCGCTACAACGTGATCCCGTCGGTGAAGGTGGCCATGCGATTCCTGGGGCTCGATTGCGGCGATCCGCGTCTACCCTTGTGCCCCTTGACCGACGAGGAGGAGACGAGCCTGCGGGCTGATCTGGAACAAGCAGGGTTCTTTGACCACGCGAGAGCCCTGATGTGATGCACGAAGAGAGCGTGATGGGACAATGGGTGCCAAACAGCGGGTGATGACGGCCCTCAACCATGAGGAGCCCGATAGAGTTCCCATTGATTTTTGGGCCACATCTGAGATCAAGCAGGCGCTGCAAGAGCACTACGGCTTCGACGACTACGAGGGATTGTTGCAGCATTTCGGCGTGGACTTCCGCGTGATTCGCGGTCCCACCTATGTGGGTCCAGAGCTGGGGACGTATCCCAGCGGAATCATCGAGGACATGTGGGGTGTGCGCCGCCGCATCGTCAGCGTCGGGGAGGGCGACCGGCGAGGAACTTACAAAGAGGTAGCCTTCTCTCCTCTAGAACACATGATCACAGTCGAGGAGGTTGACAACTACGAGGGGTGGCCATCACCTGATTGGTGGGACTATTCTCGCCTAGCCGAAGATTGCCGCAGTTGTGAGGGGTACTGTGTGGTCAACGCCGGCGACCGCCTGGATAGAACGGCCCAGTTGAAACCTGCCATGTACTTGCGCGGGGTCCAGCAGATCATGCTCGATCTGGCGTTGAATCCAGCCATCGTGGAATGCATCATCGAGCACATCGTCGAATACTTCCTCGAATACAATCGGCGGGTTTTCGAGGCGGCGCGGGGCAACATTGATATCTTCATGATGGGCGACGATTTTGGCATGCAGACCGGTCCCCTGATGAGTGTGGAGATGTGGGAGGCTTTCTTGGAGCCGGGGTTCAGGAAGTACATTGCGTTGGCCCACAAGTATGGCATCAAAGTGATGCACCATACCTGTGGAGGTGTCAGGCCGCTGATTCCTAAGTTCATAGACGCGGGGCTGGATATTCTGCAATCCCTTCAGCCCAAGGCTAAAGGCATGGAACTGGGTGAGCTCAAGAAAGAGTTCGGACGGCACCTGTCTTTTCATGGCTCGATGGATATTCAGGAGACGCTGCCCCTGGGCACGGCCGAAGACGTGGAAAACGAGGTGAAACAGAGGATGGACGTTGGTAAGCCAGGAGGCGGCTTCATCATCTGCACAGCACACAACATTCAAGTGGACACCCCTATCCAGAATATCGTTGCTCTCGTCGAAGCCTATCATGAGTACGGGCGCTATTAGGAGACTGGGATGATGTTTACTCCTGACCCGGATTTCAACCGATTGCGAACCACACTTTACCTGGAAGAGCCAGATCGTGTCCCCAACGCCGAGCTGCACGTGGACTGGCAGATCAAACAGGCCTTCCTGGGCCGTCCCATTCGCAGCGTGCAGGACGACGTGGATTTCTGGTATCAGGCCGGGTATGACTACGTCTATCTGCGCGCCAATTACGAGTATCGCATGGTGGGGGATGGTCAGCGAGCAGAGGACCGGCTCTACGCCGGCGATATGCAACTCAGCAAGTGGGTGGAAGATGAGAGCAGCCTGGTCAGCAACCGCGCCGAATTTGAAACCTACGCCTGGCCCCACCCGGATACCATTGACTACAGCAACGTGGAAGAATGTGCCCGCTGTCTCTACCCCGGCATGAAGATCATCTCCGGCGTCGGCGGCATCTTCACCCGCGTCTGGCGCATCATGGGCTTCGAAACCTTCTGTTTCGCGCTGGTGGATCAGCCTGACCTGGTGGTGGCCATGTTCCGGCAAGTCGGCGAGACCCAACTGGAGGTTTTCCGGCGCATCATTGAGATGGACCAGATCGGGGCCATGTGGTACGGCGACGATCTGGCCTACACCGAGGGGCTGCTGGTCGCACCGCAGGTGTTGCGCCGCCACCTCTTTCCCTACCTCAAGGAGATGGGCAACCTGTGTCGCCGCAAGGACATCCCCTTCATCATTCATTCAGACGGTGACCTGCGCTCGATCATGGAAGACCTGATGGATTGTGGCTTCCATGCCATTCATCCCGTTGAGCCCAAGGCCATGGATAGCGTGGAGCTAAAGAGGGAATACGGCGACCGACTGGCCCTGCTGGGCAATATCGAGATCGGGGAGACCCTGACCCTGGGTACGCCAGAGCAAGTGGAAGCAGAAGTGAAGGCACGCATCCGTGATCTGGCCCCAGGCGGGGGCTACGCCGTTGGCTCCAGCAACACCGTGGCTCACTACGTGAAGCTGGAGAACTTCAAGGCCATGGTCCAGGCCACGCGAAAGTATGGCCGCTATCCCATCAGCTTGTAGTCAGGCTGTGGTGTGTCATTGCGAGCTGCTCCATAGCGCGGTGGCGCTACTCATTGGACAAGAAACAAGCTTTCCTGTCATTGCGAGGAACGGCTCTGGCAATTGGCATTGTCCTATCACCGCCGTGGCCGGCCTGAGCAGTAGCGCCGACCAGCAAACGAGTGACGCCTGTCCTGAGCCTGTCGAAGGGAAGCAATCTCCCACGCACGTTGAGGGTCATTGCTGGTAGGGGATTGCTTCGCTCTGCCCGCCACGTCAGGTATTGATCTGAGGCTGGTTTCTCTGCGGTGCAGGCGGCAAGTCATAGTGCGTCCGCTCGCAATGACACACCCGTCCCCTAATTCTATGACATTGAGCTTGTAGTTGTCTTGTGCGGAGATCACCATGAGCATGACGCCCCGTGAACGGGTGATGTGTGCGCTGGCCGGAGAACAGCCCGATCGGATCCCTTTCGCTGAAGCTTCCGTTGACCAGGTGGTGGCACGGGCCCTCGCCGGCAGCGATCGGGACCTGACCGAGCGAGAGATCTCAGACATGCTGGGCCGTGATGTCGTTGTGCCCGTCCTCTTCCCGCCGTATTTCGCCGATCAAGGTGTCGGCAGCGATGGCCAACCCTATGTCACGGAGGGATGGATCAAGACCCGCGCTGACCTGGATCGCATGGTCTTCCCCGATCCCAGAAGCGAAGCGCTTTACGCTGATGCTCGCCAGGTGTTGGAACAAAAGGGAGACCACGCGGCAGTGGCGGCCATCAAGCATGGTGTAGCGCCGATGCTGGTCAGCATGGGACTGGATGGTTTCTCCTACGCCCTGGCCGATGATCCCGATTTGGTGCGGGAGGTGCTGCGCCGCTACGTGGATTGGCAAGTCGTCGTCACCCAGCACCTCATCGAAATGGGCTTCGATTGTCTCTGGAGCTTTGACGACGTGGCCTACAAGAGTGGCCCCTTCTGCTCGCCGCAGGTATTCCGTGAGATGCTGCTGCCCGCCTTTCGCCGCTCAGCCGAGGCCATCACCATCCCCTGGATCTTCCACAGCGATGGCAACATCATGCGCCTCATGGACGATCTCCTCACCCTGGGGATGAATGCCATCCACCCCATCGAGCCGGAGTGTATGAGCCTGGGGGAGATGAAGGAGCGCTACGGCCACCGGGTTTGCCTGGTGGGGAACGTCTCCGTGGACACGCTGGGCCGGGGCACGCCAGATGAAGTACGTGCCCTGGTGAGGGAGTGCATCGCCACGGCGGGGCCTGGGGGTGGGTATATGATCTCCTCTTCCAACAGTATCCCCTCGTATGCCAGGCCGGAGAACGTGCGGGCCATGGCCGAAGCCATCCGTGAATACGGGGCGTATCCACTACAGGCTTGAGAAAACTACAGGACAGTTGCTATGAGCTTCCAGCCATCTCAGGGCGAGACCCCACGGGTTGAAGTGATCAAGGCCATCGAACAGCGGGATCCGGCCTATGTGCCGGCCTGGTACAGCTTCTTTGCCGGCGAGACACGGGAACGCTACGGGGATCGTCTTCGCCACCTGCTGGACGAATACGATGACGACCTGGTGTTCGCGGTTCTCTCCACCTTCCCACCGATGGCGGAAATGCCCCAGGGGTGGGCCGACGAGTGGGGGTGCCGTTGGGTCCACTCTCCTGATGGGGTCGGAGCGGTGAGTGTAGGCAGTCCGCTCTACGAAAGCTGGGAACGGCTGCCCTGGTATTTGAAGCATGGTTTGCCAGAGCTAGGCAAGCGTACGGACCTCTTTGATCGAGTCAGCGCCGTCCGGGTAGACAACCCGGACCGCTACCTGGTAGCGACGACCTGGCTGGCCGTCTTTGAGCGCCTGCGCGCCTTGCGGGGTGCAGAGAACGTCCTGTTGGATCTGTATCTACACCCTGAGGAACTAGGGATCCTCCGCGATGCAGTCATGGAGGAGTTCCTCGACCAGATCCGGGGCATCGCCACACGGGGGGGCGATGCCGTACTCCTGGCCGACGACTTCGGCACCCAGACGGCTATGCTGCTCAGTCCCGTCCACTGGCGAACATTCTTCCGGCCTTGCTATGAGCGAATGGTCGCCGAGATTCATGCACTGGACATGCATGCCTGGTTTCATAGCTGTGGGAACATCCGCCCCATTATTCCCGACCTGATAGAGATAGACGTTGACGTGTTACATCCTCTCCAGCCGTCGGCCATGGACCTGGCCGAGATCCGGCAGACCTTCGGTGGGCAGATTTGCTTTGCTGGCGGCGTGGATGTGCAGGCATTGTTGCCCCTTGCGGACAGCGAACACGTGGCTAACGAAATCCGCCGGCTGATTGATCTCCTCGATGGCCCGCACGGGGGCTACATCGTTGCGCCTACGAACAGCATCATGCCCGACACGCCGTTTGACAACATCGAGGCCATGTGCCGTGCCATGCGGGAGTATGGGCGTCAGAAGCGGCAAGCCAACCCGCCGAATGGAATTCGCCGTCTGAAGCCGAGAAGTCCCCGCAGGGACTTGGATAGTGCCTGAGGGCACTTGTCAGTTTCAGCCAGGGATTTCCAATCCTTGTCTTGATTGCTATCGTATGGCCTGTTACAGATCCTGTGACTGCGCGGTGCTAAGCGCTAAGCCAACCCGCCGAATGGAATTCGCCGTCTGAAGCCGAGAAGTCCCCGCAGGGACTTGGATAGTGCCTGAGGGCACTTGTCAGTTTCAGCCAGGGATTTCCAATCCTTGGCCTGGTAGCGGCCAAGGTCAGTAATCATGGAGGATATCGTGACTGAGGCGCCGATCTGGCAAACAGACGACACGGTCTGCCTGCTCAAAACGGAGTTGAGTGGCCTGCCAGGACCAGAGGCCTTCCGCCCAGCGGCGCTGCACCTGATGCGTGCCCTGCGACCGCCCCTTGGTGCCCGAGTCGTCATCAAGCCCAACGTCGTCTGGAAGATGCCCGCCGACTCCGGCGTGGTGACCCATCCGGCCTTTGTCGGCGGATTGGTGGACGCCCTCCGCGAGCGAGGGCTGTCGGCCGATGACATCGTCGTGGCCGAAGGGGGCGGCATTGAGGGCGACCACGACATGGCCGAGTTCTTCACCCTCGCTGGCTACGCCGACGAGCTTGGCTCCCGAGGCTTGGAACTGCGCGACCTCAACGACGATGGCTCTGTCGAGATGGCGGTGCCTGGGGGGCGTGTCCTCCACACCCTTCACGTGGCGCGCACCATCGTCGGCGAGGAGCGCACGGTCATCAACGTCGCCAAGCTGAAGACGCATAACTTCGCCACCGTCACTCTGTGCGTCAAGAACATACAGGGGATGCTCTCGCCCATCCACCATCGCCACCTCTGTACGCGCTACCCGCGATACGAGGGAGACGATGGCGTCGGGGTGGATCTCAACCTGCTCGATTCCCCCTCGCGCTTCTTCGATAAGCTCGTGGACCTGGCTCAGGCTCTCCACCCCGATCTGCACATCATCGAGGGCGTGGTGGGGCGCGACGGGACAGGGTTCCAGCGAGGCAAGAACATCCCTATGGGTATCGCCCTGGCAGGGATCAATCCACTGGCCGTAGACACCGTAGGAGCCGTGCTCATGGGTCTGGATACTCAAGAGGTCGGCCCCCTCCGGGCCGCACTGGAACGCGGGCTTCCCGGCACCGACCCGGGGCAGATCCGGGTGCTCATCGTGCGCAACGGACGGCTGGCTGAATGTCGTGACTGGCAACGCTACCGGGCAGATCCACCCTTCGCGGTGATCCGACGTGATGACATAATCTACGCAAAGGACTGAGAAAGTGGCCACGAACATACGCCTGGGCTTCTTCGCCTATCCCTGGGATTTGCTGGACGAGGGCATAGATAGCGCCCTGGACACGATGGCCCACCGCTGCCACTGCAACGCCCTTGCTTTGAACGCCAGCTACCATAGCGCCAGGCTGTTCCGCCCGCGCATGGACGGCCCATTAACCTGCCAGCGTCCAGGCGCAACGGTGGCCTTCACCCCGGACCCGTTGCACTACGAGGCAGGGGCTCCGCTGCCAGCAGTGGATCGCCGTCTGGCTGAAGCAAGGGTGCTGGAGCGCGCCCGCGAGCGGTGTGAGGCCTTGAACATGGACTTCGGCCTGTGGGTGGTGGGCCTGCACAACTCCACGCTGGGGAACGCCGACGCTGAGCTCTGTGTGCACAACTGCTTCGGAGACATCTACAACTACACTCTCTGCCCCGCCAACCCTCGTGCCCGAGCCTATCTGCGTGGCCTGGCAACAGACGTTTGCGCCCAGTTCCGCCCCCAGCGTGTCCTGCTGGAGGCCATCGGCTACCTGGGCCTTCAGCACGGGGTGCATCACGAGCTCTTCTTGCATCCCCTGGGCGAAGCGGAGCGGATGCTGTTATCCCTTTGCTTCTGCTCGCACTGCCTGGCTCGCGCCAGTGAGGCCAGTGTGGACGGGAAAGCAGCCCAGGAACAGGCGCGCCGATGGGCCAGGAGACTGATAGCTGAGGAGCGAGGCATCCTACCGACTGATTACACCGTCGCCGAGATGCCCGCTTTGCTGGTGGAATCTCCGGAGTTATCTGCCTACCTGTACGCGAGAACCGAGACCACTGCTTCTCTCGTGGTAGAGCTCCACCAGATCGTGACGGCCTACGGCGTGCGGCTGGAGGTTATGCCAACCAGTTTCGTACGGCCTACTTCTCGCGCCTGGCTGGAGGGCGTGTCCTTACAGCGGCTGGCCGAAGCATGTGATGCGCTCCTTCCCCTCCCCTACTTCACCAGCCCAGCGGAAGTTGCCGCCGATCTGCGCTGGGTGAAGATGATCGCCGCAGGCGTGCCCCTGGTGGCAGGACTCAGCGCTTGCCATCCCGCGGCCCAGTCGGCCCAGAACCTGGCGGCAAAAGTGATCTCTTGTCTGGATCAAGGTGCCGAGGGAGTGTATTATTTCAACTACGGCTTGCTGAGCGAGCAGCGGCTGGATTGGGTGGCTGAAGCTAACAGGGAGGTACACCTATGCCATACGGATACTGTCGCAAGATCCTGAAGGTTAATCTGACCACGCGCGACATCCAGATCGAAGAGCCGGACGACGGATTCTATCGCACCTACGGCGGAGGGAGTTGCCTGGCGGTCTACTATCTGTTGAAGGAGATGGAACCGGGGCTGGATGCTTTCGACCCAGGAAACGTGCTGGTCTTTGCGCCCGGCGTGACCACCGGCGCACCCTGCTCTGGCCTCTCACGTTTCAATGTCACCGCCAAATCGCCTCTCACCGGTGCCATCGGCGACAGCCAGGCTGGTGGCTTCTGGGGCGCTGAGCTCAAGTTCGCAGGCTTCGATGCCGTGGTCATCACTGGACAGGCGGAATTGCCCGTCTATCTCTGGATTCGCGATGGCCAGGTGGAGATCCGCGACGCCACGGCCCTCTGGGGGAAGGACACTGCCCTGGCTCAGGCGGCCATTCGAGAAGAGGTGGGGGAACCGCGGGCCCGCGTGGCCCTCATCGGCATCGGAGGCGAGAACCGGGTGCGATACGCCTGCATCGCCAACGAGCTACATCACTTCAACGGGCGCACCGGCATGGGGGCGGTGATGGGGAGCAAGAACCTCAAGGCCATCGCCGTGATGGGACACGGCAAGGTGAAGCTGGCCGATCCTGATGCCCTGCGTGCCATCGCCAAGTCGGTGCCGGAGCGCATCCGAGATAGCGGCGTCGCGACCCTGCTGCAAGACCTGGGCACCGCTGGCTTCGTCCGCTATCAGAACGCCGATGGCGGTCTCCCCACGCGCAACTTCGCCAGCGGGTTCTTCGAAGGGGGAGAGGGAATAGATGGGGCCCCTATCCACGAGCGATACTACGTCAAGAGCACCTCGTGCTACGCCTGCGCGGTGCGCTGCAAGCAGGTCATCGCCGCCGAGGAGCCCTATCCCATTGACCCGGCCTACGGCGGTCCGGAGATGGAGGGGCTCTCTACACTGGGAGCGTATACGGGTGTCTCGGACCTGGCCGCGGTATGCAAGGCCAACGAGTTGTGCAATCGCTACACCCTGGACACCATCTCCACCGGCGCGACCATCGCCTGGGCTATGGACTGCTTCGAGCGGGGCGTTATCGGCCAGGCGGAGACGGGGGGGCTGACCTTGCACTTCGGCGACGGCGCCACGCTGGTGCATCTGGTGGAGATGATCGCGCGCCGCCAGGGCCTGGGTGACCTGCTGGCTGAGGGGCCGGCACGGGCAGCGCGGGTCTGGGGGGAGGAGGCCGCGCGACTGGCCATTCATACCAAGGGACAGCCGTTTCCCGCCCACATGCCACGGGTGAAGCGCTCCCTGGCCCTGGCCTACGCCACCAATCCCTTCGGGGCCGATCACATTTCCACCGAGCAGGACCCCTTCCTGCTAGACGCTTTCCCCGCAGACCTGCGCGAGAAGGTCAAGGCGCTGGGCATCCAGGAAGCAGCGGATCTGGCGGAGATGGGCCCCATCAAGGTGAGGCTGGTAGCCTACTCCCAGCGCTTCTTCAGCATCCTCGATACGCTGGAGCTTTGCTCTTTCTGCTTCGCGCCAGCCTGGTTCTTCGATTACGAAGACCTGGTAGCCATCGTGAGGGCCGTTGCCGGCTGGAAGACCAACTTCTGGGAGTTGATGAAGCTGGGGGAGCGGCGCATCAACCTGATGCGCGCCTTCAACGCCCGCGAGGGATGGACGGTCGAACACGACGTGTTGCCTCCACGCATGGCCGAGCCGTTGGTAGACGGCCCCACCGCCGGGGGTGTGGTGGACATGGATGCCTGGCGGGAGGATCGCAGGCTGTATTATCAGACGATGGGCTGGAACCCCGACACCGGCCATCCAACAGCAGCCAAGCTGCACGAACTGGAGCTGGGTTGGGTGGCGGAGGAGCTTCGCAAGCGGGGCCTGGCGATCTAAACTTGGAATGCTTCCCCAGAGCTGCCCGGCTTTGGCCTGCTATCAGAAAGTTCATTCTAGCTACGATAGCTGAAGTCGAGAAGCTGATGGGCGGCGGAGAATCATCCTTCTTTGTCAGCGGTGTGGGAAGTGGCCGGATCGAAATCGTGAAGGAGGCGGTCACCGATAGATGCCACGTGGCACTGCGAGTATCCAATTCCGAAAGGGCTGTGGCAGCCCTGAACGCCCAGGGAGTAGAACTCGAGGAGCCGAGAATCAAGCCTGGTGTCAAAACAGCCTTCCCAGATGCAGGATACCCCTACATCTGTCGCCGCGGCCGATACTGGATCGCCTCCGCCAGATGTGCCGTTTCTATCCGCTCCGAGCTTGCCAGGTCGGCGATGGTGCGAGCCAGCTTCAGGACGCGGTGAAAGGCCCTGGCACTCATGGCCAGTTGTTGCATGGCCGCCTTGAGCAAGCTACGCCCCGCCTCGTCCACCTGACAGTACTCCCTGACCTCAGCCGGCCCCATGTCGGCGTTGCAGGCCAGCGACGTATCAGCGAAGCGCTGGCGCTGCACCTCCCGTGCTTTCTCCACTCTGGCCCTGATGTCCTCAGACTTCTCCCCCAACCTATCATCGGTCAGCTTGTCGTACTCCACCCGGGGCACCTCGACGTGGATGTCAACGCGGTCCAGAAGCGGCCCGGAGATGCGCTTCTGGTAGCGGCCGACCATGGAGAGGGAGCAGGTGCATTCCTTGACGGGGTCGCCAAAGTAGCCGCAGGGGCAAGGGTTCATGGCGGCGATTAGCATGAAGTTGGCGGGGAAAGTCAAAGACCCTTGAGCCCGGGAGATGGTCACGAGGTGATCCTCGAGGGGTTGACGCAACACCTCGAGAGTCCGCATGCCGAACTCTGGTAGCTCGTCCAGGAAAAGCACCCCACGGTGTGATAGGCTAATCTCACCAGGACGGGGCCATCGCCCCCCGCCCACCAGGCCGGCGTGGCTGATGGTATGATGAGGAGCGCGGAAGGGCCGGTGTTGGATCAGCGGGGTCTCTGGCGGCAGCGATCCGGCCACGGAGTAGATCTTGGTCACCTCCAGGCACTCTTCCGTCGTCATGCGGGGCAGAATGGAAGGCATGGAGCGCGCCAGCAGGGTTTTGCCAGCACCCGGTGGGCCGGTCATCAGTACGTTGTGGCCGCCGGCCGCCGACACCTCCAGGGCCCGCTTCACGTGCTCCTGACCCTTAACATGGGAGAAGTCCACGGCATAGGCTGGGAGTTCGTCGGCGCCGAGGTCCAGGTCGTGGCTATATGGCTCGATGGAGCGCAACCCCTGGAGGTGGGTGACGAGGGACGAGAGGTCCGTCACAGGGATGACCTCCAGCCCCTGGATGAGGGCCGCCTCCGGCGCGTCCATCGCTGGCACGAAGACGGTGTGGAAGCCGCGCTCTTTGGCCAGGGCCGCCATAGGGAGGATGCCAGTGGTATGGCGAACCCCACCGTCGAGGGAGAGCTCCCCGACGAAGAGGGCGTTCTCGACCCGATCCGGCCAGGCCTGCTCAGAAGCCACGAGGATGCCCACGGCGATGGGCAGGTCGTAGGCCGGGCCCTCTTTGCGCAGGTCGGCTGGGGCCAGGTTGACGGTGAGGCGGTTATTAGGATACACCATCCCTGAGTTCTTTATGGCTGATCTCACCCGCTCTCGCGATTCCTGGACGGCCGCGTCGGGCAGGCCAACGATGGTTAGGCTGGGCAGCCCACGCGAGGTATCTACTTCTACTTCAACGATGGCCCCGTCCAGGCCGACTACGGCACAACTGGTGACCTTGGCTAGCATTTCTTATTCACCCGCCCATTGCAATGCTCAGTGGATCCAAGATTGCTCTGCGGGGATTGCGTGCAACCGCGGTTGCCTCCCGTCTTTGGCCTGGATCTGGCGATCCAGGTTGAGCAAAATCGGATCCACTGATGCTGTTATCTTTTGGTGACGACTGGCAAGTATACCCGCGCCAGTGTCGGCGTGTGTGTCGGCGTGGCTGTCGGTGTCGAGGTAGGCGTCGGCGTGGGCGTGTCGGTAGGCGGAGGTGTCGCCGTGCCGGTCGGATCCGGCGTAGCCGTTGGCGTTGATGTCGGGGTGTTGGTCACTGTGGGCGTGACCGTCGGTGTAGCAGTCGGTGTGGCCGTCGGTTCGTAGCCATTGCTGCGAGGATAGCCATCAGTCAGCGGGATGCCCTCGTAGCCCGTGGTCAAGTCACCGCTGCCGCTTGCCCTCTCTACCACCACCGCGGCCGGCATGAGCTCCCCCTCCCCCTGTACATCTGTCACCCACATCACCCCCGATCCAATGAAGGCATCGGGCACGCTGCCCAGGTCGTCTAGTCCCACATAGCTCACGTGGCCAGGTTCGATGGTCAGGGGCACAGTGGTTAATGGGCCATCGCCAGCATAGATGTCCAGGGCCAGGTGCAGCGTGTTCTGGGCTGAGTTGTTGCGAATGGAGATATCTGAACTCCAGCCCTGATCGTTCTTCACCAGGCGAGGCAGGGCGATGGCCTCTATTCCCTCCGTTTGATGCTGCGGTACGGCATTGTAGCTCATCCCCTGTCCTGTGCTAGCGCTGAACAGCTTGACCATGGCGTAGACAGGCGAGCCAGGGATCTCGTCTCCCGATGGTGGCAGGATGTGGCTTTGCGATTCGACCACGGCTGCGCCTACAACTTGGCCAGGCAGCGCATCGAAGGACGGGACGTAGAAACTCTGGGAGCCGTTGGAGCATACCCAATCGCTGAGCGACAGGACAGAGGCGCCGCTGTTGTCCAGGAAGCTCACCGTCACGAAGGTGGGCTGTCCTGTCTGAGACAGATTCTGCACCTGGACGACGGCGCTCCATTCTTGGCCCAGGTAGGTCAAAGGTGCAAAGCTGACCAGGGAGCCGTTGACCTCCGACAACAGCGGCACCTGGTGAGTGAATAGCATGTCCTGGCCCCACTCGTCCACGACGATGCCCAGGGGCACATTGCCGCTGATCGAGGCTGATCCCAGCCAGCCATCGCCCAAAGCATCGGGCGCGCCTGTGCGATAGGTCTCGCCTGGAGCCACTTGCTCGATGTGTTGAGCATGCTCGATTTGACAGCTATCCTGCCCCTGGTAGTAGACCCACACCGATGTGCAAACCCGACCGGAGTTTTGGATATTCAGCCCTGTGTCAAAGCCGTCATAAGCCCTCTTGTTGAGGGGGGCGAAGTAGGAGAATGAGGAGATCGGCTCATCCAGCTCCTCTGAGACACCGGTGTAGGCGCCGGCGACGGTGGCGCCACTATCGTCCGGCCCCACACGATGTATCGTCACTGCCAGGATTCCACCTCGGGCTTCAGCTTCCCAACTGCTTATCCAGGTATACCAAGCAGAGGAATCGCCCACAGCGCTTTGGGCCTCCTGGCATTCTGCGTCCGCTTGATCCGGCGAGACCGGATAGGCTATAGCAGCCTCCGCTCCCGTCAGGACATCGCCCTTCACCGTCCACACGCTGCCAGGAGGGATGGGGTCGGAACAGAGAACTGCCATGGGGCCGGGGTCGTTAGTGGGGCACGCGTCGGAGTAACCGCCCCACAGGAACATGAGGGCGACGGTCGGCACATAGCCCACGTTCTGCACCTGAATCAACGTCTCCCACCCCTCTTTGGTCTGGACGATGGGAAACTGCATGGGCACACCCGCTTTGGGGATCGGCGTAGACGTGGGTGTAGGGGTTGGGGTTGGCGTATCCGTGGGTGTGGGCGTGTTGGTCGGTGTCAAGGTGGAAGTAGGTGTATTGGTCGGCGTGTACGTAGGGGTGGGAGTACTGGTGGGTGTGCTTGTTGGCGTGTACGTCGGTGTTGCCCCTGTGAGCTGGATGGTCCAGCTACCGTATGGACACTTAGGGTCGTCGGCGTGCATGGTTGCGACCCCAGCGACCCCTTCGAGATAGACGGTAATTGGGACCATATCCCCATCGTATAAGGGGCCCGCTATAAAGTTTGGCTCAACTCGCCCCTCATGTCCACCCACCCACAAGCGAATATTGGTTGACTGGGTGTGGTCTTCCTCGTTAAACTTCAACCATCCTTCGAGCTGAACTTCCTCGCCTGTGACGGTGATTTCGGTGGGGAAGCCCACGAACTCTAACTCCCCGATCGAAGCCGTCACCATTGCCCCCCAGGCCCAGAGAAGGCCCAGGGACACCACTATTGCTACTGCTAGAACTCTGTTTTTCGTCATTTCCTAAACCTCCTTTCCCCTTACAAGTTTATCACAAAGTGGGCTTAAAAGCAAAAAGGCGACTACTCAGGTATCGAACCCTTGTGAAGGTTTTGCGGCTATTCTCAAGCCGAAAGCGACTTCATCGTCTGAATGTTACTTCCCAGGCAAGGCCATACGCAACCGTTCGGCTGAGCGCTCACGGCGAAGCCTTCGCAAGGGTAGGCCGATCCCCCAAGAAAAACTTGACAAGCTCTCCGATGTGGGGTAATATTCCTATGCTCTGCTCAGGCAAGGGATCAGGCCAGAAGTGACCGCCACCGGAGCAGAATGGTTGGCCAAAGGAGGCAGATGAGCGAAGACGCTTTTGGTAAAGAGCAATGGGAGCGCGAGATTATAGAGCCTGTTCTTCGACGGCATCCTGAGCGCCGGGATCGCTTTGAAACAAGCTCAGGCATCGAGGTTGAGCGAGTCTATACGCCGAAGGAAGCGGAAACAGAGTACGTCGAGGATTTGGGCTTCCCTGGCCAATATCCTTTCACTCGTGGTGTGTATCCCACCATGTACCGTGGCCGCTTCTGGACCATGCGCCAATACGCGGGCTATGCTACGGCCGAGGAGTCCAACTGCCGCTATAAGTATCTCCTCTCCCAGGGTCAGACGGGGCTCTCAGTGGCCTTTGACCTGCCTACCCAGATCGGCTACGACTCAGACCATCCTTTGGCCGAGGGCGAGGTCGGGAAAGTTGGTGTGGCCATTGATTCCCTGGAGGACATGGAAGTCCTTTTTGAAGGCATCCCCCTCGACAAAGTCAGCACCTCCATGACCATCAACGCGACGGCCGCTATCCTCCTAACTATGTACATCGCAGTGGCCAAAAAGCAGGGGGTAGATCCCCAGTTGCTGCGGGGCACCATCCAGAACGACATCCTGAAAGAGTACGTTGCCCGAGGGACCTATATCTTCCCACCCAAGCCCTCTATGCGCATCATTACCGATACATTCTCTTACTGTAAAGAGAGCCTTCCCCACTGGAACACTATCTCCATCTCAGGCTATCACATCCGCGAGGCTGGAGCCACAGCCGTACAAGAGGTGGCCTTCACCCTGGCCAACGCCATCGCCTATGTGGAGGCAGCCATCAAGGCCGGCTTGAGCGTGGATGAGTTTGCCGGCCGGATTTCCTTCTTCTTCAACGCTCATAACGACTTTCTAGAGGAGGTGGCCAAGTTCAGAGCGACTCGCCGACTGTGGGCCAGGATAATGAGGGAGCGATTCGAGGCGCACGACCCTCACTCCTGGATGTTGCGCTTTCACACCCAGACGGCTGGCTGCACCCTGACTGCCCAGCAGCCCGATAACAACGTGGTGCGAGTGGCTCTTCAAGCTCTGGCTGCCGTGCTGGGCGGCACCCAATCGTTGCATACTAACTCGCGCGACGAGGCGTTATCGCTGCCCACGGAGAAGTCGGTTCAAATCGCCCTCAAGACCCAGCAGATCATCGCCCACGAGAGCGGAGTGGCCAATACCATTGATCCCCTGGCCGGAAGCTACTATGTCGAGGCGCTGACCAACGAAATCGAGAGCAGGGCCCAAGAATACATCGAGAAGATTGACGGGCTGGGTGGAGCATTGGCAGCCATCGAGCGAGGTTTCATCCAACGAGAGATCCAGGAGAGTGCCTATCGCTATCAGCGGGCCGTGGAGCAAGGGGAGCAGATCGTGGTGGGCGTCAACGAATTTGCGATTCAAGAGGAAACGACTTTGCGACGGC
Organism: uncultured Anaerolineae bacterium; assembly: GCA_964390805.1. Lineage (GTDB taxonomy): Bacteria > Chloroflexota > Anaerolineae > VGOG01 > VGOG01 > CAYMKL01. Next base: position 41,036 of record CAYMKL010000039.1, read on the forward strand.
TGAAGGTTGATCCTGCAGTACAGGAGCAGCAGGTCGAGCGGCTCCAGGCTCTCAGGGAGCGGCGCGACAGCGAGAAAGTGCAGAACTTGCTGACTCGTTTGAGGGGGACAGCACAAGAAGAGAATCTGCTGCCCACCATCCTGGAGTGCGTAGAGGCTTACGCCACCCTGGGTGAAATCTGTGGGGTGCTGCGGGAAGTATTTGGTGAGTACAAACCCTCGCTGGGGCTATAGGCCGGGCTTTGCGAGTGCGGATCGGGAGTAGAGCCATGATCAAGAAAATAGACCACATCGCCATCATTGTGCGCAGCATTGAGGAAGCTCTACAGGTCTATGGGGGAGCCCTGGGCCTTGAGCTAACCGAGATCACAGAAGTGCCAGAGCAAGCGGTGAGGGTTGCCTTTTTGCCCGTGGGCGAGAGCAAAATCGAGTTGGTAGAGCCTGTCACCACCGATATACTTCGACCAAGCTCAGTACAGGCTTCGACTGGGCTCAGTACAAGTGGCGGCATCGCCAGGTTCCTGGAGAAGCGGGGCGAGGGATTGCACCACATCTGCTTAGAGGTGGAAGACATCGAGGCCGCGCTGCGGGATCTGGCGGCCAAGGGGATCCGGCTCATTGACGAGCAGCCTCGCCAGGGAACTCATGGCCGAGTAGCCTTCCTGCATCCCAAAGGCGCCCACGGCGTGCTCATCGAGCTGATCGAGAAGCCGGGCTAGATGGCTTTATTTCAGTTCCCTCTTGCGATGGGCTAAGGTCTCTGACCGAGCCCTTTCCGCCTCGGTCGGGAGACCTTCGGCAATCAAGGTAAACGGCTCACTCATTATTTAAGGAGAATCTCATGTCTTTAGAGCGTGGTCTCATACAAGTTTACACCGGCCTTGGCAAGGGCAAAACTACTGCTGCCCTGGGGTTAGCCCTCCGAGCAGCGGGACAAGGGCTCAAGGTCTACATCATCCAGTTCATGAAGGGCTGGCCTGACTATGGCGAGCTGGTCAGCGTAGAGAAGCTACCCAACATCACCTTGCGCCAGTTCGGCCGCCCGGAGTTCGTAGACAAAGACAACCCCGACCCTGAGGACATCCGCCAGGCTCACCAAGCCCTGGATCACGCCCGCCAGGTTATCCTCGGTGGTCAGTACAACATCGTGATCCTGGACGAGATAAACGTGGCTTTGGACTTTGGGCTCATTGGCCTGGCCGAGGCGATGGGCCTGCTTGATGCCAAGCCAGCGAAGGTTGAGCTGGTGCTCACCGGCCGCTACGCCCATCCCGATGTGGTCAAGCGGGCCGACCTGGTGACGGAGATGCTGGACATCAAGCATCCGTATGCTGGGGGGGTAAGGGAGCGGAAGGGGATCGAGTACTGAAAACTGGAGATTGGAGATTGATCTTCCAACTTTCAACCTCCAGTTTCCAGCTTCTAACAGCATGAACTTCGCAACTCCTCCAGGTCTTGACGCAACGTCTCGATGCCATCAATCGCCATATCCCAATCATGGTAATCGCTTTCGACCTCGAAGGAGTAGCCTAATTTTCTGACCATCTCGTTTCTCTCGAATTCCTCGAAAGTCATGCCGTATTTTTGCCGAAAGAGGCAATCTGTCAATTCGTATTTGGCCAACCGACGTTTTAGTTCGTTCTCCACCATTATGACCATACTATAACTTGCGAGGATGATTTTGTCAACCGGAGGTCCAAATGGACGACAAGAGGAAATCAGAGAAGATCATAAAAGGAAAAGAGAAATGGGAAGAGACCACTCTCCACAAGACGCTGAGCCATTTCCCTGAGCGGCGCGATGCTTTTATCACTACCTCCAGTGCCCCCGTAGAGCGCCTCTACACGCCTCTGGACATCGCCGGCCTCGACTACGAGCGCGACCTGGGCTTTCCCGGCCAGTACCCTTTCACCCGGGGCGTGCATCCCACCATGCACCGGGGGCGGCTTTGGACGATGCGCATGTTCGCCGGCTTCGGCACCGCCGAAGAGACCAACGCCCGCTATAAGTATCTCCTGGAGCACGGCGAGACTGGCCTGTCGGTGGCCTTCGACATGCCCACCCTCTACGGCTACGATACCGACGATCCCCAGGCCGAAGGTGAGTTCGGCAAGTGCGGGGTGGCCGTTTCCTCCCTGGCCGACATGGAGATCCTCTTCGACGATATTCCCGTGGACGAGATCACCACCTCCATGACTATCAACTCCCCCGCGGCCGTCACCTGGGCCATGTACATCGCCGCCGCCGAAAAAAGGGGCATCCCCATGAAGGTTTTGGGCGGCACCATCCAGAACGACATTCTCAAAGAGTACATCGCTCAAAAGGAATTTATCTTCCCTCCAGAGCCGTCCATGCGTCTCGTCGTAGACACCTTCGAGTTCGGCACTAAGTATCTCCCCAAGTGGAACACTATCTCCATCAGCGGTTATCACATCCGCGAGGCCGGCGCTACCGCTGTCCAGGAGTTGGCCTTTACCCTGGCCGACGGCTTTGAGTACGTCAAGGCAGGCATTGAGCGCGGCCTCGATGTGGACGAGTTCGCCCCCCGTCTCTCCTTCTTCTTCAATGCCCACAACGACTTCTTCGAGGAGATAGCCAAATACAGGGCCGCGCGAAGGATTTGGGCGCGGGAGATGAGGGAGAGGTTTGGTACCAAGAACCCCCGCTCCTGGTGGATGCGCTTTCACACCCAGACAGCCGGCTGCTCCCTCACCGCTCAGCAGCCGGAGAACAACATCGTGCGCACGGCCATCCAGGCCCTGGCTGCCGTTCTGGGCGGAACCCAAAGCCTCCACACCAACTCCATGGACGAAGCCCTGGCCCTGCCCTCGGAGTCCGCCGTGCGCATAGCTCTCCGCACCCAGCAGATCATCGCCCACGAATCGGGCGTGGTCAACACCGTGGATCCCCTGGCCGGCAGCTACTTCGTCGAGGCCCTCACCAACCGCATGGAAGAGGAGGCTTACGAGTACTTTCGGAAGATAGATGCCTTGGGGGGTATGCTCGGTGCCATTGAGAGGGGCTTCCCTCAGCGGGAGATCGCTGAGAGCGCGTACCGCTATCAGCGCGAGATTGACGCCGCTTCGCTTACTGGCCAGCGCATCCTTGTCGGTGTCAACGATTATTTGACCGCCCAGCACATAGCTATTCCACTCCTGGAGATGGACCGCGAAGGAGAGCGGAGGCAGCGGGAGCGACTGGCCCGGGTCAGAAGAGAGCGAGACAACGAGTTAGTGGGGCAGCGGTTGGAGACCCTGCGGGTGGCAGCCCAAGGCGGGAGCGCGAAAGGCGATAACCTGATGCCCTATATCCTTGATGCGGTGCGAGCCTACGCCACTTTGGGTGAGATATGCGGTGTATTCCGTGATATATTCGGCGAGTACCGGGAGCCAGTGATTCTGTGAGGGGGGCACGATAGCGGGGTGATCCTCGATGGTAAGCAGGATATTGGTGATAAAAGGCGGGAAGCATTTTGGACCTCCCGCTTAGCCGCTACGAACCAGCCGGCAAGGCAATGGTGAACGTCGTCCCTTCTCCGAGGGTGCTAGCCGCAGAGATCATGCCTCCATGCAATTCAACCAGCGATTTCGCGATGGCCAATCCCAGCCCCGATTCTCCCTCGTGCGCCTGACGGGCCTCGTCCCCCCGATAGAAGCGGGCGAAAATTCGCCGCAGTCTATCTGGTGCAATACCGACTCCGTTATCCTGGACGGTCAGCAGTGCGTTGTTTCCTCGTTGCGCAGCGGCCAGCGAGATCTGCCCGCCGGCCGGCGTGTGGCGGAGGGCATTGCTCACCAGATTCCCCAACACCTGCGCCATGCGTTCTGGGTCCACATTCACGGCTGGCACGTTTGCCTCGGCAGTGACTTGTAGGTCAATCTCCAACTGCTGGGCCCGGGGCAGATGGGCGGCCGCTGTTCGTTCTATCAACTCTCGCGGGTGCACAGACTGACGGATTAAGGTCAACTCTCCCGCATCTGCCAGAGACAAGGTGCGCAGATCTTCGACCAAGCGGCTCAAGTGCTCGGCTTCTGTGTGCACGGTCTGAAAGGTTTCGGTTGTGGGGGGCAACACACCATCCCGCAGGCCCTCGGCATAACCCGCGATCACACTCAGCGGGGTTCGCAGGTCGTGGGCGATGTCGGCCGTCATTTGGCGACGCAGCTCGTTGGCGCGGGCCAGGTCGGCGCTCATCTGATTGAATGAAGCGGCTAGTTCCCCCAATTCATCCTGGGAGCGGACAGGCACTTGTTGCTCCAGCTCACCTTGGGCCATGGCTCGGGTGGCGGCAGTCAGTTCGCGCACGGGGCGCGTGAGCCTGCGGGCCAGGAAGATGCCCAGGAACAAGGCGATCAGGATAGCCGCCAGTGCTGCGTACAGCGAGGCGCGATTCGTGCGCATCAGGTATTGCACTTCCCGCTGAGCAAGTGGTGGGGGCTCCCCCGTGACCAACGCAGTCCCCACGACTTGACCATCTACTTCGATTTCGACGCCCTGGGCCAGCTCGTCATCCGCTATGTAGCGGCCGGGGCGATACTGCCCGGCTGGCAGTACCACGTAGCCGTCCTGGTCTGCCAAGGCGAACACGTAGGCCCGTGGTTGCTGCCCCGGGCGGTTTCTGTCCTCTGGTCGTGGCGGCGGTTGTTGGCCTGGCTGGGGTTGTGGCGCTGGTGCCGCTGCCAGTCGGTGAAAGTACTCCCTCACTCCCAGCCACGATCCGTTGGTTTGATAATAGGCCGTGGCGCTGGCCAGGAAGTTGTTCTGCGCCTGCTCCAATACCAGGCGATCAAACTCCTGGAACGTGGCCCACCGGGCAAAGACGGCAGCCAGCACCACACCGGTGATGCTCACGATCAGGAAGGCAAGCACCAACTTGAAAATCAAGGAACGTGTCATGGGACATTTCTCAGGAGCGGGCTTCAGCGCAGAAGCGATACCCTACCCCAAAGACGGTCTCGATATACTGCGGGTTGCCAGGGTCTGGCTCGATCTTGCTACGTAGATTTCGGACATGGACGTCAATGGTGCGCTCGACGCTTTCAAAGGTCACACCCTGCAACTGCATCAGAAGCTCTGAGCGGGAAAAGACACGCCCAGGCGCGGATATCAATATGGCCAGCAAATCGAATTCCGACGGGGTAAGATTGACAGGTCGGCCAGCAGCGGTCACTTCATGGCTGCTCTTGTCGAGGATGATGTCGGCCGCCCGCAGTACTTCGGGTAGAGGTGCCTCTTTGCTGGCTCGGCGCAAGACCGCCCGGATGCGCGCCACCAGCTCCCGCATCCCGAACGGTTTGGTTACGTAGTCATCGGCTCCCAGTTCGAGACCCACCACTTTGTCTGATTCTTCCAGCCTGGCGGTGAGGAGGATGATGGGCGTGTCCCGCTCTTTGCGATAAGTACGGATGAAATCGTAGCCGCCCATTTCGGGCATCATGATGTCGAGGAGGATGAGATCGGGCCTTTCGTGGCGGGCCACAAAGAGAGCCCTGCGTCCGTTTTCGGCCGTCACCACCCGAAACCCCTCCTGCGTCAAATACGCCTTGACCAGGTCTCGCAAACTTTTCTTGTCATCCACCACCAGAATTGTCTTAGCCATAGCACCCTCTTTTCACAGTGG
>CAYMKL010000039.1:46754-50689 GCA_964390805.1 uncultured Anaerolineae bacterium
ATTATACCACTTAGAACAGAGAGCGTCAAAAAGGAGCGCAGCTCAAGTCCACGCTCCCTCATCCCCACGCTTCACGTTTCACGTCTCACGCCTCCAACCTCCAACTTCCAATCTCCAATCTCCAATCTCCAAATCAGCCGCACGTCTCTCCCCAATGGGCCGCCACCTCCATGATGTCCACGATGTCAATGTCGCTGTCGTGATCCAAATCGTAGCGTGAGTCGTAGTTGGCATCGCCATCGTGTGCTCCCCACCGCACAGCCACCAACATGATGTCTACGATGTTTACTACACAGTCGCCATTGACATCGCCTGGCAGGGCAGATTGGCTCACATCACGTACAGCGCGAACGTGGTTATAGATTCTGGGCTCGTCTCCCTCAGCAGCGGGCCCCCCTTCTACCTTCGTGGCAAAGCGTACCGCACCCGCCCCGTGCAAGTCATTCCCATCAGAACCCGTCGCATACCCAAACGCCACGTACCAGGCATAGTAGCGCCCGGTATCTACGGGGCTGAAATAGGCCGAGGTGCTGGTCCAGAACCAGCCATCGGCGTCCACGGTGTCGAAGAAAGCAGGATCAAGGGCGGGGTAGTTGCCTGTGTAGTCCACGATGCTCTGCAGCTCTTTGGCGTTGGGCAGACGCCAGTCATCGTAGCTCGCCAGATCCAGGCCTTCGGCATAGGCCAGGGCATCCTGCCAATCGCGACCGACGCCGTCGTCGGCCTGCTGCCACATCAGCCCCGTCGCCAGGTCGCTCACCGTGCCGTCGCCGTTGTTGGCGAAGTCGTTCGCTCCGTAGATGTCACCCCGCACGCAACGTACGTAGGCAGGCATCCCGGTGGGGTAACCCTTGATGTGTCCGGTGGCGAAGTTCACACCGAAGGCCGTATCTTGGCCCCCGTGGGTCGTCCCCACCTCATAATGGGTGCTCGACCAGTACTGGGAGTTCTTATCCTGAACAGGATCAAACTCGAAAGCGAAGTAGCCCTCGTCAAGATAGGGCCACCCTGTGCCGTAGTCAATTATGGAATAGAGCTCCTTGATGGCGGGTAGTCGCCAGTCATCATGGCCGGCCAGCGTCAAGGACTCACAGTAAGCCGGAGCCTGATTCCAGCTTCGCTTCGTGAAATCCGGAGTCTGCTGCCACATCAGGCCGGTGTTGTTGTCGGTGACAGTGCCAGCCTGCCCTGAGCCTGTCGAAGGGTTGCCGTTATCCGTGTAGTCGAAGGCGTTGCCTTCATACTGGGCGTCCTGGCCGTAGAACGCCTCGCCTGCACTGGGGCAAGTGATTTCGCCGCTATTGTCATAGCACGCATCCTGACCAGTGTCTACCACGACATACGTGGCTTCAGGGGCTCCAGTGACGGTGACGGTGGCCGAGTCGGTATCCTGCGCGCCATCGTCGTCGGTGACGCGTAGCCCGACGGTGAAAGTCCCCGCGGTCGCCGCCACGAAGTTAGCCGTCACGCCCGTGGCGTCATCGTACTGGCCGTCGTTGTCCAGGTCCCACTCGTAGAGGACGATGGTACCGTCGGTGTCGCTCGAGGCCGACCCGTCCAGAGCGATCGTCGTTCCCACGTTGCCCGCATAGGGCCCGCCCGCTTCGGCGACGGGTGCCTGGTTTGTCGGGTCGTCGTCGAGCGGCGTGCCGTCGAAGCCGGCGTAGCTGGGGGCATAGCGCTCGACTCGGAAGACGGCTTCAGGATCGCCGTTATAATCGTACTCCCAGATCGTTTCGCCCGAGGTGGTCACCTCGTAGAAGTGCCCTTCAGGCCCGTCGCAGGTGAGCGTATTGCCATTGGGGAGCCGCTGGGCTCCAGAGATGACGCTAGCATAGAAGTCAGTGGGGGGGGGCGGCCGTGTAGGTCCATATTGGCGCGCTCGGCCCGTACGGGACACCGCCTGTGTAGCTGCCGCCGGAATCCACCGGGGGGACGATCTCGACGACCGAGGAGTAGTCCCCGTCAGGGCGTCTCTGGCCGTTGTTGAAGATAAGGATGTTCCCTTCGCCGGACAGGCCGGCCCCGATCCACTCGGCGTCGTGCTGGTGGAAAAGTTGCTGATCGGCGGCTGTGCCGGCGTCGTAGGCCTGGGGGTTGCCCCAGCGATAGAGCAGGTCACCTCCCATGCCGCTATTGCCGCCCGTATGACCGGCGGCCTCCTCGGTCGTCGTGCTGTGGTCAATGACCCAGATCTCGCTGAAGCTGTGGACACTCAGGAGGATCTGGTCCAGCTCGGCGTTGTAGTCCACCGCGTTGGAGTGGAACCAGTCAGCCTCGTTGATCATGACGTAGTTCAGGTCAATCAACTCGGGGTGGTCGGCCACGACGCCGTAGTTGGCCTTGGTGGCATCGTAGTCCTGAACGAGATGGTCCCAGGCGTGCCATTCCCAGACGATGTCGCCGGTGGTGGGCCCGGTGGGCTGCACTTCGATCACGCTGCCCGGCCACAGCTCGCCCTCCCTCAAGAGCGAGGGGTCGCGGCCCGCAGCGAGGGCCTCGGCCTCGGTCTTGTACTGCCAGGCGATCATCAGCACGTTGCCGTTGGGCAGCATCTCGACGTCGTGGTGTTGGAGGTGCGTCGTGCTGGAGTATTCGTACTCCCAGGTGACGTTTCCGTCCCAGTCAATCAACTGGACGATGCCGCCGGCGCCGTCCTGTCTGAAGGTGGAGTTAGTGACCCCACCGGTGTAGAGCAGCTCTCCGTTTTCCAAGAAGTACACCGCGTTGCCCGGCGTGTAGTCAGTGGCCCAGGAGTGGACGAAGTTTCCGTCGTTGTCCATCAGGTAGGCGGTCGTGGTGCGGAGCGGCGCGAACAGGTTGTAGCCTTCGAACGGGGTGCCCTGCTGGGCGACGTTGACGGTCGCCGTATCCGTGTCCTCCGCCCCGTCGTCGTCGGTCACCTTCAGCCCCACGGTGTAGGCCCCGGCCGCAGGAGCCATGAAGCTGGCCGTTGCCCCGCTGGCGTCGTCATAGCTGGCGTCGTCGTCGAGGTCCCACTCGTAGGAGACAATCGTGCCGTCGGGGTCGGTCGAGGCAGAGCCATCCAGCGTGATCGGGCTGTCGGGTTGGCCGTCGTAGGGCCCGCCGGCTTCGGCCGTGGGTGGGACGTTCTCGCCCGCACTCTCAGCATCGCGCACCAGGCGGACATAGTTGTAAATGCGCACGGCGTCACCCTGCGGGCCGTTGCCTGTCGGCCAATCGTTAGGATCGCCCGATTTGGGGTCGCTGCGCTGTGCTCCCGCCCCGTGGACATCTGTCCAGGATCCGTGCATGTAACCCATCGCCCGGCCAAAGGCCACGTACACACCAAACCCGCCGGGCGTAGCGGTCCAGTTGGCGTGGGTGGTGCTGCTCCAGTAGCTGGGATAGTCAGTTTGCCCTGCTTCGTTGGTGATGGCTGTCGCGTTGAACAGCGGATCAATGGCGGCAGTCCCGGTGGTATCGGGCGAGCGGCTGTAATCCACCAGGCTTTGCAATTCCTTGGCATCGGGCAAGCGCCAATCGCTGTAACCGAGATAATTGGCCGCGTTCTGCGTTTCTACCCAGGCCAGGGCCTCTTCCCAATTGAGGCCGCTGCCGCTGTCGTCCTGCGCCCACATCAGGCCGGTGGCGTTGTCCGTGATGGTGCTGTCTCCGTTGTCCACGAAGCTGTTGACGCCGTAGTCCGTATTGCCTCGCACGTAGCGGACGAACTGAGTCATCTCCCAGCCGCCAGGATGCTCCCTCCCGTATCCTTTGATGCGCCCATCGGCGAAGTTGACGCCGAAGGTGGTGGCGCTGCCGCCCATCGTGGTACTGACGTACTCGGTGCTGGACCAGTACTGGGCGTCAATGATACGCTCACCCGCGCTGGTGTCGCCATACTCGAAATCGAAGTAGTCTCTGAGATTTCCAAACCGGGCTGACAAGACCCCGTAGAGCACGTTAACAAC
>CAYMKL010000040.1:0-12753 GCA_964390805.1 uncultured Anaerolineae bacterium
GCCAGGTCGGGCAGGAAGGCCTGGGGGTTGGCCTCCGCCAGCCGGCGGTAGTGCTCCACCGCCTCTTGGGTGGCGGCCAGGGCCTCCTCCCGCCGCCCCAGGCTGGAAAGGTCACTGCCCAGGTTGTTGAGGCTGGTGGCCAGGTCGGGCAGGAAGGCCTGGGGGTTGGCCTCCGCCAGCCGGCGGTAGTGCTCCACCGCCTCTTGGGTGGCGGCCAGGGCCTCCTCCCGCCGCCCCAGGGCGGAGAGGGCATAGCCCAACATTCCCTGTGCCCCCGCCCGTCCGGCCTCGTCTTCTGCCAGTTCTGCCATGCGGCGGTAAAGGGGCTCCTGCACCGCCCGCAGGGCCAGGGTGCGGTCGGGGGCGGGCAGGACGCTGTCCAGGGCCTGCAGGAAGCTCCAGGTCGCCTCCCTGGGGGCCTGGCGGGCCACGTCCAGCAGGGGGTCCAGGTTGGGCAGGACAGCCTCCAGGCGGACGTGGGCCGCCGCTGCGCCCTCTCCCCGCAACCGCTCCAGCCAGCCGGCCCAGGCGGGCAGGGTGGCGCCCAGGTGCTCCTGGCGCTCCTTTTCGCCCAGGGGCCAGCGGCGGGCGGCGTACTCAGCGGCGGTGGGGTGCCAGCGCCAGCCCTGCCAGCGGGGGTCAAAGTCAGCCACGGCGGCTTGGCGCAGGGCCGCCGTCCCCTCCGGCCCGGCCAGGGCGCGCAGCGGGGCTTCCGGCACCCAGCCGGCGGGGAACAGGGGCAGCGCCTCCCATGCCTGGCGGCCGGCCTCGCCAATGCGCTCCGCGCTCCAGGCGTACACTGCCTCCACCTGGGCGGCGAAGTCCCCTTCGTGGCGGCGGACTTCCTCCAGCAGGGCCTGCCGGTCGCGGCGGCGGGTGCGGGCCACGATGCTGGTGATGAGCAGGGGGTGGCCGGAGGTGGCGCGGGCGATCTCCCTGGCGTCCTGGGGCGTCAGGGGCAATCCCTTGCTGTGGGCCAGGGCCAGGGCGTAGCGGAAGGCGGCGGCGCGGCTCAACCCCTCTTGCAGGGGCATGGAGGTGGCGTGCTCGATGTCTTCCAGCTCGGGCAGCGGTGGACGCAGGGTGGCGATGGCCGCGCTGCGCCCGTCCAGGCGGGCCAGGAGGTCGGCCAGGATGTGCAGTTCCGCCAGGGGCAAGGTCTCCAGGTTGTCCAGCACGAACAGGGTGGCGGTGGTGTGGGCGTGAGCCAGCAGGGCCTGGAAGACCTGGTCCTGCGGCCGGACGGATGGCAAGGGCTGGCTCGTTTCCGCCGGTTCGCTGCGCGCCTCGTCGGTGGTCACGGCCAATCCCAAGGCCTCGGCCAGGTGGTTCAGCAGGGCCGCAGCGGTGGCGTAGCCGGCTTCGCGAGGGGCCTCGGCGTAGGCCACGCCGTCCGGGAAACGCCAGGCGTTGCGGTGGGCGGCCTCCAGTGCCAGGCGGCTCTTGCCGATGCCCTCGGGGCCGGAGATGAGGGCCACGCAGGGAGGCCGGTCCAGATGATGGGCCAACCGCACCAATTCCTCCCCGCGGCCGAAGAAGCCCACGCCTTCGCCAGGGGGCAGGTTTCCCTTGGGGCGGGCGTCGCTAACCAGCGGCTCGCCACGGGTCAGGCCGGCGAAGCACAGGGCGCCATCGCCCAGCGGGACCACGTCATGGGTGGTGATGTGTCGTTGGGCCCGCTCCACTGCCTCCGCCAGGGAATAGCCGTCGGTCAGGTCGGCGTACAGGGTGCGGGTGAAAGGGATGACCTCGTCGTCCCGGACGCGGTGGGGGTGGCCTACCACAGCGCGGGCCAGGCCGGCGTCCACCAGCGCCTGGGCCGCGGAGTGGGCTTCGGCGGCCGTCTCGCAGGCGTTGAGCACCACCAGGTCCAGGGGCTGGGGCGGCTTGAGGGCCTGCAGGAGTTGGGCGGCGGTCACGGGGTGAGTCTGGCCGTACTCGTCCTCCAACAGCAGGCCCCGCTTCCAGGCGTGGCCACTGAAGTGCAGCACGTGGGGAAAGAGGCCCTGTTCTGCCAGGCGGGGCGAGAGCTCACGGCGCAGCGTATCCAGGGTGGGCGGGACCAGGCGGGCCAGGAGGATGGGCGCGCCAGCTCCACGTAGGGCCTGCTCCAGGCGTTGCCACTCCGCGCGCAAGTCCAGGGGCTCAGGCGGTCGGTTGGGGCGCTGCGGGTTGTGCACGGGGGCGGCCAGCAGGGCCACCACGCGCAGCATGCGGGCGGGGTCGCGACTGGCATCGTGGGCACGCTGCACAGCTTGCTCGAGGATCTGCTCGGGGTGGTGCGAATTCACTTCAGGCATGGTTGTCACCTCGCAGGGGATTTGGGGGCTGTGTCCCGCGCGCATCAAGCTAGTACAACTCGGCGGAAATCCCTCGGTAGTTATTTGCTCCAAGGGGATCCCTTCGACGGGCTCAGGACAAGCGCCAGATCCCCGTCTGGAGCGACGTATCCAGTCGTTTCTGGCCGTTTCAAGCTAGTTCTCGTCGCGCAAGGACGGGATCTGGCGATCCCTGGGCGAGCGTGAACCGACGAAGGATTTACGCCGTCGTGCACTAGGTGCCTGTCTTGCTAAACAGGGCGTCGCCACTTGCGACTCTATATCTGCTTCCAAGCGGCGTCTCGCCCCGTCTTAGACGCCAAATCGGGGCGAGGACGCCCCTCAGAGCAATCTGGCGATATTCTATCACAAGAACGGCTCCTTGTCCAACCTGCTCCCTCACCCCGTGAAACCGGGTTCTGCAGACCGATTTGTCGGTTTTACAAACATTTTACAAAGCGCGAATACGGGCTTAACGTGGAGGGTGTATAATGGGGTTGAATCTGACGAAAGCTTGAGAGATTGAGATGACAAGGACTCTGCGAACTCGCTGGCTGGACCTGGCCATCACCGTGATTGTCTTCGTCCTGGCTCTGGCCGTCTACAACGCCACCCTGACCCCCAGCCTCTCCTACAAGAGTGCGGACGGGAACGAGCTGGCCACGGTGTGCTACACCCTGGGTCTGGCCCACTCGACAGGCTATCCCCTCTACACCTGGCTTGGCAAGCTGTTTACCTTCATTCCCGTAGGCGATATAGCCCATCGGGTCAACCTGATGTCGGCGGTTCTGGGGGCGGCAGGGGTGGCCTTGCTCTATCTGATCATGCTGACCATCACCAAGCGTCGCCTGCCTTCGATCTTCACGGCCCTGTTCTTCGCCTTCTCCCTCACCTTCTGGTCCCAGGCCGTCATCGCCGAGGTCTACACGCCCAACGTGTTCATGATCGCCCTCACCGTGTGGCTGCTGCTGAGCCCCCCCTCAATCCCCCCCAACCCTGGGGGGGAAGCAGATCGCAACGGGTTGCCTCGTACTATCTGCTTGCTGCTTGCTGCTCTCGCGTTCGGCCTCAGCCTGGGCACCCACCTGTCGAATCTGGGCTTTGCCCTGGCTTTCGCCCTCTACGTCCTGTTGATTGATTGGCGGGTGCTGAAGAAGCCGGCAGTGATAGCGGGCGCTCTGGCGCTTTTCTTCCTGGGCTGCTTGCAGTTCCTCTGGTTGCCCTACAAGGCCTCGACGCTCAACGATGCCTTCATGCTCCGCAACGCCCCTCGCACCTTGCAGAGCATCTACCGCTACACCTTGGGCGCTTTCCCACAGTTCAAGTTCGCCTTCCCCCTCCAGGCCATTCCCGACCGCATCGTCCTCTACCTGGAACTCCTACGCCAGAACTTCGGCGTGGTTGGCATCGTGCTGGGCATCTACGGGATGTGGGAGATGCTCTTCCGCCACACCAGGAAATTCTACCTTTTCATCGCCATGTATCTGATCCACGTTTTCTTCTTCGTTCAATACCGCGTCTTTGACCTGGATGTCTTCTTCATCCCAGCGCACTTCATCTATGTGGTTTTCATCGGGTATAGCGTGCACCGGCTGGTCGAATATGTTCACGCTTTGTTAAGTCCACGAAACCAGGTTTTTGCAACCCTCTCTAACCAAGGCACGCGCAATGGCGGGAGTTCACAGGATCCTGAAAGGCATTGTGAAGCGGAAAAACCCTTTGGGCTGAGCCTCAGGACGAAGCCTGGTTTCTCTAACCTTGGAGCGAGGCTGTGCCGGGGAGCGGTGAACGTGGGACTGGCTTTGCTTCTTTGCCTGCCCATCGCCAGGGAAGTGCGGGCCAACTACGATAGGAACGACTATTCTGATGAGACGGCCATCAACGATTTCTACGAGAACGCCTTCGAGATTCTGCCAGAAGGCAGCGTTCTCCTTGGTCGTGGCGGCGTCTTCGGCCACGATATGTTCTACTTCCGCCTGGTTTACAACCTGCGCCCCGACGTTCTGATGCCCCACCTCAACAATCCCCGGCCAAGGCCACGAGATGTCAGGGGGCGTGAAATCTACACCACCATGCGCCTGGATTCCGCCCAGGCTGGACGCGGGCCCTGGGCTCTCCCGCCCGGCCTGGTAGAATCCAACGCCTGGCACATCCCCATTCTGATGGGTCAGAGCGACGGCGCGATACCCGGCGGCAGGGGACGCGTTTTGGTCCTTTACCGAGTTAGCTCAGAGCCACCGGACTTGGTGGTGAGAAGAGCCGAGCCGGAATATTCAATCGGTCAGCAGTTGGGTGGGCTGGAGCTGGTGGGTTATGACCTGAAGGGTGAGGAGGTAAGCCCGGGCGGTCACTTGCACCTGACCTTCTACTGGCGGGTTCTGAGGCCGGAGCAAGCCCTCATCGCCACCGTGCTTGGAGAACAGACGCTAGAGGCTCACCCTTTGGGCTTGGGCAACTTGCCCCGCTACAGACAGGAATTTCGTCCGCCGCAAGATGCCATCGTCGTCGAGGACTACTTGCTCGTCGTGCCATCCCGAATGCCCTTGGGCTCGCACACTTTGAAGGTGGGACTGCAACAGCTCCTACGGCCCGGGCAAGGGGGACAGTCCAATGGGAAAGTGCTTGAGATCGGGGAAGTTCTCGTCAAATAGAAAGTTGGGAGTTTCGGGTTCGGAGTTTCGAGTTAGATGAACTCGAAACCCGAAACTCAAAACCTTGTCCTGAGCCTGGTCGAAGGATCGAAACTCATGGAGGTATTCATGTCTAAGAGTCAGAAGATACTGATCAGTTTCGGAGCTTTCATCATCGTAGCCGTCATGGTCATCGGGGCTTTTTCCATGGGGATATACGTGGGAGAGAGGGGCTGGACAGCCGCGCCTCCCTCGATAACGGGTGCCGGCAAGGCACAGCCTCCTCAGGGCCAGAAGGTAGAGCCTGACAAGCAACCCTCCGCTCCCAGGGAGCCGCTGCCGAAGGGCAAACCGGATCTAATCGGGGTCGTGCAGAGCGCGACGGGGAAAAGCGTGACCATCAAGACGGGCCAGGGGCCGCGCCTGGTGCTGGTTAGCGACCAGACGCAAGTCAGGTGGCATGACGACCGGGAAGCCACACTGGCCGATCTCCGACGCAACGTGGGCGTCGCTGTCTTCGGCGATTTCGGCGACGACGGCCGCACCCTCACGGCCAGCGTGATCGTCATACTGCCGCCGAAGAACTGAACTTCCCCTCCCTCGGAGGGAGAGGCCAGGGGAGCCAATCATCGAAAAGCCCACCCCCCACCGACCTCCCCCTACGAGGTAGAAGGGCAGGGCATCATAAAAAAGCCACCAGAGGCCTTAACCTCTGGCAGCTCTTCAGTTAGATCATAGAAACGGGCCAAAAGGTCTTGACAATGGCCCGTTTTTGTGATATACTATCACTAGACTGACCAGTCGGTTTAGAAACCAAACCTGTCGAAGTTTGGTCCGGGTTCTGAAAGAGACTGAAAAAGAAGGAGGAGGAAATGATCGTCGTTCTGTTGCTAATCACTATCGTGGGCAGCATCCTGGTGACCTGGCTGCTGCCGATGGCCTTCAACAGTGAGCCGCCCTACGGCGTGGCGGTAGACATTGGCGTCGGCACAGCGCTGGCAGTGCTCTGGTCGCTGCTGGCCTACTTCGTGATCTTGCCGTTCATCAACCTGAGCGGGGCATTGGCGTTGGTTTTGAGCGCCGCCGATGCCATTGGCTTTGCGGCAGTCATGCTGTGGGTGCTGCGACGGATCAAGCGATAACAGGGGTGGCGAATGACGCCTAGAGCAGACGTTTCGGAGGAGCGAAAGGCACAGATCTACCAGGCGGCGCTGGCGTGCTTCAACCGCAAAGGCTATCACCGCACGACGATGGACGACATCGTGGCCGAGAGCGGCCTGAGCAAGGGCTCGCTGTACTGGTACTTCAAGAGCAAGAAAGAGCTGTTCATTTCACTGTTCCAGGAGGTCATGGGGCAGATCGGACAGGCGTGGGATGGCATCGCGGCCAACCAGGAAGCCAGCGCGACGGAGAAGCTGCGCGCCAGCCTGGCCCTCTTTCGAGCCGAGCTCAAGGGAATGATACCCTTCTTTGGCGTGATGATGGAGGCCTGGGCGCTGACCCGCTACGACGAAGACGTGGAAAGCATCACGCAAGAGCTGTACGGGCCCTACCTGGACATCATGACCCACATCATCGAGGACGGTGTCGCCAGTGGAGAGTTTCGGGTGGACTCCACGCGGGCGATGGCTTTGGTGATCATGACGCTCTTCGACGGGATTACGCTGGCCCTGGGCACTGGTCTGTGGCACGGCGATTGGGATGCTTTGATGGACGCGGCGGAAGAGTTGGTGTTGCGTGGCCTGGGAGTGGAGGGCAAGCGTGCCGACTGATAATCTGATTATCGAAACCGAAAACCTGACGCGGGCATTCAAGAACGTCGTCGCGGTGGACGGGCTGAATCTGAGCGTGCGGCAAGGCGAGATCTTCGGCCTGGTCGGCCCCGACGGCGCGGGCAAGACCACCACCATCCGCTTGCTGGTGGCCATCATGGATCCCACCGACGGCCAGGCCAGGGTGTTTGGCTACGACACCATGCGGCAGCCGGAGCCCATCAAGCAGCGCATCGGCTACATGGCGCAGCGGTTCAACCTCTACGGCGACCTCTCGGTGCTGGAGAACCTCAACTTCTTCGCCGACGTGTTCGAGGTGCGCGGGAAGGTGCGGCAAGAGCGAATCGAGCGGCTGCTGCGCTTCGCCCGCCTGACCGAGTTCCGCGACCGGCGGGCGGCGCATCTCTCCGGCGGGATGCAGAAGAAGCTGGCCCTGGCCTGCACCCTCATCCACACGCCAGAGATCATCTTCCTGGACGAGCCCACCACCGGCGTGGATCCGGTCTCCCGCCGCGAGTTCTGGGATATTCTGACCGAGCTGCATCTGCAAGGCGTCACCCTCCTGGTCAGCACGCCCTACATGGACGAGGCCGAGCGCTGCTCGCGGGTGGGGCTGATGTACCAGGGGCGGATGATCGTCTGCGACACGCCAGAGCGGGTGAAGGCCATGACCGAGGGAGAGCTGATCGCCCTGCGGCCCTCCGATGTGCGGCGGGCGAGGGAGGTGCTGGCTGGGCTGGAAGGCATCCTGGAGATGCAAACCTTTGGCGACCAGTTGCGCATCTTCGTCATAGACGCCGACCAGGTAATGGCTCAGGGTCGCGCCGCGCTGGCTGCCCAAGGCATTGAGATGCTGGACGTGCGCCGGACCAGACCGCGCATGGAAGAGGCGTTCATCTCGCTCATCCGGCGGCGGAGATCAGACCCTAAGGGTTTTGGAAACCCTTAGGGTCTTGAATCGGAGGCTGATCAAATGTCCAAGTTCTCGTTCTGGCAAAGATGGTTACTTATCGTCGGCCTGGTCGTTGCCGCCTTTGGGCTGGTGATGGCCTTTTTCAACGGGACAGCAGTTTTTGAGCTGTTCAATAGCCAGATTGACCCTGTCTTCTGGGGCAACGGGGACATGCCAGAGGCCGCTACTCGATTTCGGCAATGGGCTTACGGAGCCTGGGGCGCGACGGTGGCGGGATGGGGCGTTTTCATCGTCTTCATCGCCCACTACCCCTTCAGGCACAAGGAACGGTGGTCGTGGAATTGTATCGCGGTGGGGCTGCTGGTCTGGTACCTGGTTGACACGGCCATCTCCCTCTATTTCAGAGTCTACTTCAATGCCGCCTTCAACACCCTTCTGCTGATCCTGAGCGCGCTGCCCCTGGCCGGCACCAGAAAGCACTTCCATGCAAAGCAAAGACCAGGCTGAGATTCGTTTCGGCCTACCCGAGCATTGTCGGCGTCAGGCAGCAGAGCTCTACTACGAGGCGTTTCGTCAGAAATTCGAGCCGATCATGAGCTCACAGCAACACGGCGTTGCTGTCCTGGAAAAAGCCTTCGACTCCGAGCGCGCCATCGTCGCTCTGTGGCAGGGCCAGCTAGCCGGAGTGGCCGGTTTGCACTACGGCGGGCGTCAGTTTGTCAATGCTAGGGCGTCTGCCTTCGCCCACGAGTTCGGTTGGCTAAGCGGCCTGTGGAGGTTTGCGCTGTTTGCCGCTTTCGCCCAACGTGAGCGCAAGGGAGTGCTATTGCTGGATGACATCGCCGTACATTCTTCCATGCGAGGCAAGGGGATCGGCACGCGACTGCTGCAGGCCGTGTTTGACTTGGCGCGGTCCAGTGGATTCGGCTCGGTACGATTAGTTGTGGTGGACACGAATCCAGACGCGCGCCGCCTCTACGAGCGGCTGGGCTTTGTGCCCATCCAAACGCGGAAATACACTTATCTGCGCCGAGTGATGGGCTTTGCAGCCGCTACGACGATGATAAAAGAGATTGCCTGAGAGTTTGGATTATGAACGTGCGGCGAGTCCTGTCCGTCATACGCAAAGAGTGGTGGCACATCACGCGGGATCGCACCTCTTTTGTCCTGCTGTTGCTATCGCCGGTGCTGGCCCTGGTGACCATGGCCTACGCTTTCTCCATTGACATCAAAGATGTAGGCATCGGCGTGATGAACCAGGACCTCAGCCCCTTGTCGAGACAATACCTGGCCCAACTGAGCAGCACCGACGCGCTGCGCGTGGAGGTCTGGCCGCAGAGCCTGGACGAGGTGGAGCGGTTGATGATGCAGGGACGGGTCAAGGCGGTGATCATCATCCCGCGCGGCTTTGCCCAGGACATGGAGGCGGGGCGCACAGCGGCCTTGCAGGTGGTGGTGGACGGCACCGATCCCAACACCGCCGGCCATGCCATCCGGCACATCAGCGCGCACACGGAGCATTTCGCCACCGAACGACTCAAGCGCCAACTGGCAGGGGCTGGTCTGTCGTCAGTCAATCTGTCGCCCATTGACCTGCGGCTGCGGGCCTGGTTCAATCCTTCCCTCAAATTCACCGTCTCCCTGATCCCCGCGCTGGTGGGAGTGGTGCTCAGCGTGCCGGCCATGGCCGCGTCGCTGGCCCTAGCCCGAGAGCGAGAGTGGGGCACGATGGAAGGGTTGATCGTCACGCCCATCGGCCGCGGCGAGTTGATCATCGGCAAGCTCGTCCCCTACGTGATGGCCGGCCTGCTGAGCGTGCCGCTCTGCGCGGCCACCGCCGTCTATGTCTTCGGCGTGCCCTTCCGAGGCAGCCCCTGGCTATACCTGATCCTGTCCGCCGTCTTTCTGTTCGCCACCATGAGCATCTCGCTATTGCTCTCTGTCTTCACCAACAGCCAGCAGGTGGCCATTATCGGCTCCATGATCATCTTTCTCTTTTCCGGCTTCTTCATGTCCGGCCTGTTGATTCCCCTGGCCATCATGGGGCCGGTGCTCAAGATGGAAGCCATGATGTTCCCCACCACCCATTTCGTCATCATCAGCCGGGGCGTTTTCGTCAAAGGCGCTGGCCTGGCCGAGTTGCAGGGATACGCCATCGTGCTGGCCGTCATGGGTGTGATTTTTCTGGCGCTGACGGCGTTGATGTTCAAGAAGAAACTGTGAAACGTATTGCGTATTGCGTAGTGCGTAGTGCGTAACGGAATACGAAATACGCAATACGCAGCAGAGGCTCAGATGCTATTCCGTATTTGGAACCTCATCGTCAAAGAACTAATCCAACTCCGGCGCGATAAGTTGATGGTTCTCTTCGTGCTGTTGGGGCCACTGAGCGAGATGCTGATGGTGGCCTGGTCCACCTCCCAGGGTATCAATCACCTGCCGACGGCGGTGCTGGACCTGGATCACACCGCCGCCAGCCGGGGACTGATCACGGCTATGGCCAACACGGAGACCTTTGATCCCTATTTCGTGGAGACGATGGATCAAGTATCTGACGACGTAGGCGGTGGGCGGGCGATGGCGGCCTGGGTGATTCCTGCCGGCTTCCAGGCGCGACTGAATGACACCGACAGTGATCCGCCGCAGGTACAGGTTGTTGTGGATGGCGCCGACGTGGTTGCGGCGCAGACGGCGGCGGAGGTCGCGCCGGGGATCGTCGCCAGCTACGGCCAAGAGGTGGCTCTGCAGCCAGCCGTGGTGGAGGCTGGCAGCGTGACGCCGCTGGACATGAGCTTGCGGGTGTGGTTCAACGAGGAGATGAAAGAGTCCAACTACATGATCCCGTCTGAGCTAGGCTTCATCGCCGCCGCCGTCGCCGCCATGGTCGCTGGCATGGGCATCGCCCGCGAGCGGGAACAGGGCACGCTGGAGCAGTTGATGGTCACGCCCATCCGACCGCTGGAGCTGGTACTGGGCAAGATGACGGTGGCCATCGTCCTGGGTTACACCGAGTTCCTGCTGATGCTGGGCATGGTGGTCTGGCTGTTCGACGTGCCGATGCGAGGCTCGCTGCCGCTGCTGATGGCGATTGCCCTCCTTTACATGATTGTAGAACTAGGTTGGGGGCTCACGATCTCCGCTGTGTCCAGCACACAGATGCAGTCCCTGCTCATTGGCTTTGCCATAGTCATGGTCATGGTCATCTTTTGCGGCTACGCTTTCCCCGTGGAGACCATGCCGCCGCTGATGCAGGCCATCGCCAACGTCTTTCCCCTGAAGCACTGGCTGATCATCTTGCGCAGCATCCTGCTCAAAGGGGCCGGGGTGTCGGTCTTCTGGCCGGAGCTGCTGGCCATTGCCAGCCTGGGGGTGGCGATCTACACAGGAACCGTGCTGCTCTTGCGGCGCAAGAAGCTGGAGTAGGTCTGGAAGATAGAAGATAGAAGATAGAAGGTAGATGGTAGAGGGTAGAGGATGTCCCACCTACAATCTACAACCTACAACCTACAACCTGCCGTTGAGGCGGTGGAGCTGACCAAGCAGTTCGACAGTTTCACGGCCGTGGACCGGGTGAGCTTCACCGTACGTCGAGGGGAGATCTTCGGCTTCCTGGGCCCCAACGGCGCGGGCAAGACGACCACCATCCGCATGCTGTTGGGCCTCATCATCCCCACGGCCGGCCGGGCAACCGTGCTTGGCTTTGACATCATCCACCAGGTGGGCGAGATTCAGCAGCGCATCGGCTACATGTCGCAGCGATTCAGCCTGTACGACGACCTCACGGTGGCCGAGAACCTCAATTTTTTCGGCGGCACCTACGGCGTGCGGGGGGAGCGACTCCAGCAGCGCAAGGCTTATGTTTTGGCCATGGCTGGCCTTCACGGGCGTGAGAACGAGCTGGCCGGCAATCTCTCGGGCGGCTGGCGGCAGCGGCTGGCCCTGGGCTGCGCCATTCTCCACGAGCCAGAAATGATCTTCCTGGACGAACCCACCGCCGGCGTGGATCCCATCTCGCGCCGCGAGTTCTGGGAGCTGCTTTACGCCCTATCGGACGAGGGACGCACCATCTTTGTGACCACGCACTACATGGACGAGGCGGAGCACTGCCACCGGCTGGCCTTCATCCAGCGCGGTCGTTTGGTGGCCCTGGGGTCGCCGGAAGAGATCAAGCTGGAGAAGATGCGCGGCCAGGTGATGGAGATAGACTGCGCCGCGCCAGAGGTCGCCATGGGCCTGCTGCGGGAGACCGGTCTGTTCGACGAGGTGTCGCTCTACGGCGCGCTGATCCACGTCGTGGCCGAGGGCGCTGAGGCGCATCGGCCCCAGGTCAAGGCGGTCTTACAACAGGCTGGCATCGTCATACGCAGCATAGAAATCATCGCCCCGTCGCTGGAAGACGTGTTCATCGAAGCCGTAAAACGTGAAACGTAAAACGTCAATCGCGAAAAGAGGCGTTTACGTTTTACGTTTCACGCATCACGCACAGACAGGAGAATCTCAATGAAACGAAAACTTGGTATCATCGCGGTTGTTGTCGCCCTTATTGCGGGCGCTGTAGGCATCGGCTGGGCCTACTTCCGTCTCAACCCGGCCGCCTGGGATGATTTCGTGGCTGAGATGCGGGGCGAGACGACGAGCAGCGTGGCCCCGCGCTCGGTGAAACGGCCAGCGCGTAAGGCTGGGGGGTTGTTCGCCTCCGGCACCATCGAGGCCGAGGAGGTGACCGTTGCTGCTGAGATGGGCGGGCGCATTGTCACCCTGCTCGTCGTCGAGGGGGACGAGGTCGCCGCTGGCGACGTGCTGGTCAAGCTGGACCAGACGATTCTTCTGGCCCAGCGGGAGCAGGCCGAGGCAGCCGTGGCCCAGGCGCTGGCGGCGCTGGAGGCAGCGCGGGCGCAACTGGCCCTGGCCAAAGCCGGCGCCCGCGGCGAAGAGATCGCCATGGCCGAGGGTCAAGTGGACAGTGCGCAGGCCGGTCTGGAAGCGGCTCAGGGCCAACAAGCCGCCGCCGAAGCCGAGCTGAAGGTGACGAGGGCGCAACTGTCGGCGGCAAATGTAGCCCAGACCAACGCCGAGTTGCTGGTGACGGCTGCCCAGGCGGGGCTCGACGGAGCCGAGGC
>CAYMKL010000040.1:12853-13567 GCA_964390805.1 uncultured Anaerolineae bacterium
CCAACGCCGAGTTGCTGGTGACGGCTGCCCAGGCGGGGCTCGACGGAGCCGAGGCCCAACTGTCGGCGGCAAAGGTGGCCGAGACCAATGCCGAGTTGCTGGTGACGGCTGCCCAGGCGGGGCTCGACGGAGCCGAGGCTCAAACATCGGCAGCAGAGGTGGCCGAGACCAATGCCGAGTTGCTGGTGACGGCTGCCCAGGCAGACCTCGACAAGGCCGAGGCACAACTGGCCCAGGTGCAGGCGGGAGCTACTAAAGACGACATCGCCATCGCCCAGAGTGCTGTGGATAGCGCGCAGGCCCAGTTGGAACAATGGCAAGCCGGCCCGGACGAGGAAACGGTGGATATCGCTAAACTGAATTGGGATTTGGCCAATATTTCCCTGTGGCAAGCCCAATTGGAACGGGATGCAACCAAGGGAGTTCCCGGAGTTCCCGGCTACCAAAAGGATCTAGCTGATGCAGCCGTCAGTGCGGCAGAGATCGCGGCTGGCATCGCTCAGTTGCAGCACGAACTGGCGACCAAAGGTGCGACCAACGAACAACTTCGCGTCGCTCAGGCTGCGGTAAACCTGGCTCAGGCTCAACTGGACAAGGTCGAAGCCGGCGCTCGTCCTGAGGAGGCGGACATGGCTCAGGCTGGGGTGGATGCTGCCAAGGCGCAATTGGCCCAGGCTGAGGCAGGCGTAGACGCAGCGGAAGCCAACGTGGATA
>CAYMKL010000040.1:13667-50173 GCA_964390805.1 uncultured Anaerolineae bacterium
CGGCCCAGGCTGGGGTGGATGCCGCCCAGGTGCAATTAGCCCAGGCCGAGGCAGGCGTAGACGCAGCGAAAGCCAACGTGGATACGGCCCAGGCTGGGGTGGATGCCGCCCAGGTGCAATTAGCCCAGGCCGAGGCAGGAGTAGACGCGGCCAAAGTCAACGTGGACACGGCGAAGGCTGGCATAGAGGCAGCCCAGGCGGCGGCGATCATCGCCCAGGCTGGCACCGACGCGGCCCAGGCCCAACTTGACCAGGCCCAGGCATCTCTCGATCTATTGAAGGCCGGCGCTCAGCGTGAGCAAATCTCGCTGCTGGAGGCCAACGTCACCCAGGCCGAGGCAGCCCTGGCTGGTGCCAAGGCTGCCTTGAAAGTGCTGGACGCTCAGTTGGAGCGCATGACGCTGAATGCCGCGGTGGGCGGCATCGTCGTCGAGCGACTGGTGCATCCTGGCGAACTGGCCTCGCCTGGCGGATCGCTGTTCACCCTGGCCAACCTGGACGAGGTGACGCTGACCGTCTACGTGCCCGAGGCCGATCTGGGGCAGGTGTGGCTGGGCCAAACGGTGGAGGTCACCGTGGACGCTTACGGCGACATCTTCACCGGCCAGGTCTCCCACATCGCGTCCAGGGCCGAGTTCACGCCCAAAAACGTGCAGACCCAAGAAGAGCGGGTGCACATGGTATTTGCCGTCAAGATCCAATTGGACAACGCCGACCACCGCCTTAAGCCGGGCATGCCGGCCGATGCGAAGTTTCAGTAATTTGGAACAACGGACCAGTAGGATTTAACGGACGCAGGAAGAAAACGGTAAAACTGTGCTATCCCTTTCCCCGCTTTCTAAAACTCAACCTCAGCGGTGTTCCCAGGAAGCCGTAATGCTCTCTCAGTCGGTTCTCCAGGTAGCGTTCGTAGGAGAAGTGCACCAGGCGGGGGTCGTTGACGAAGAAGACGAAGGTGGGGGGATCAACGGTTGCCTGGGTGGCGTAGTAGAACTTCAGGCGCTTGCCGGCCTTGCTGGGCGGGGCGTGGCGAGCTATGGCCTCCTGCAAGATGCGGTTCAGCTCGGCGGTGGGGATGCGGATAAAACGATTCTCATGGACACGCAAGGCGGTAGGCAGAACCTCATCTACTCGCTGGCCGGTCAGCGCTGAGATGAAGATCACGGGCACGTAGTCCAGGAAGCGCAAGACGGTGCGTATATGCTCCATGTAAACCAGCATGGTATAAGTATCCTTCTCCACCAAGTCCCATTTGTTGACCACCACCACCACGCTTTTGGCTTCCTCCAGGATATAGCCGGCGATGTGAGCATCCTGGGCGGTGGCTCCCTCCACAGCATCTATGAGCAGCAGCACCACATCGGCTCGATTTATGGTCCTCAGGGCCCTCAGCACACTGTATTCTTCTACCCCTCGCTGGATGCGACCCTTCCTGCGAATGCCGGCCGTGTCTATGAGCACCACCGTCTCGCCCTCCCACTCTACCTGGGTATCAATCGCGTCCCGAGTCGTGCCTGGGACATCGTGGACGATGGCCCGCTCCTGCCCCAGGATCTTGTTGAGCAAGGAGGACTTGCCCACGTTGGGCCGCCCGACGATGGCTATTTTGACCGCCTCCAGCTCTTCCTCTTCCTCCTCGACAGGGAAAGCTCTTACTATCTGATCCAACAGGTCGCCGCTGCCTGTGCCGTGCAGGGCCGAGATGGGGTATGGCTCGCCCAGGCCCAGGGCATAGAACTCCACTGCCTCCTCTAGACGGGCCTGGCTTTCGGCCTTGTTGACGGCCAGCAGCACCGGCTTGGCCGTGCGGCGGAGAACCTGAGCCACCTCCTCATCGCCTGCCGTCAGCCCGTCCTTAACGTCAACCAGGAAGAGGATCACATCGGCCTCGGCGATGGCCATCTGCGCCTGTGCTCGCACCTGGGCCATGAGGTCCCAGTCCCGAGCTTCGTCGAAGGGCGCATCGAAGGAGTCGCTGGAGTCGAGTTCTAGCCCCGCTGTGTCCACCAGGATGAAGCTCACCCCGCCCCACTCGGCTTCGGCGTAAAGGCGGTCACGGGTGGTGCCTGGCACTTCATGGGTGATGGCCAGTCGCTCCCCCACCAGCCTGTTGAATAGAGTTGACTTGCCAACGTTGGGCCGGCCAACGATGGCTACGATAGGTTTAGGCATATCAAATCCCAATGATCAATGACCAAATCCCAATGATCAATGACCAAATCCCAATTTACATTTGGTCATTGGTCATTTGCCATTGGTCATTGAATAGTGATCGGCACCTGGCAAGGCTCGATGAAGTTTCCGTCATTCTTGACTACCACCAAACGGAACCAGTAGTCCCCAGGAAGCAGGGCCGAAGTGTCCCAAACGCCCAGGAGCCCATCAGTCACAGGTCGCTCGAAGCGCTGCAGGAACGACCACTCAGATGTCCCCTCGTAGCGAAACTCAAACTTGTAATAGTCGAAGTCATCAACGTATGCGGACCCAGTGATCTGGACGGGGCCCTGCAACATGGCATTCACGGCAGGATAAGTGAGACGGGCGCCGGGATCGGGACACTCGGCCAGGGGCGCAGGTGTGGCCGTAGGGGAGGGTTCGGGCGTGATCGTGGGCGTGGGGGTGGGCTGCGGTGGCGTTGGGGTTAGCGTCTCGACAGGCTCCGTCGTCTCGACAGGCTCCGTCGTCTCGACAGGCTCCGTCGTCTCGACAGGCTCTGTCGTCTCGACAGGCTCCGTCGTCTCGACAGACTGCGGCGTTTCGACAGGCTCCGTCGTCTCGACAGGCTCCGTCGTCTCGACAGACTGCGGCGTCTCGACAGTCGGCGGTGTTTCGACTGGTTGCGGCGTCTCAGTTGGCTGTGGCGTCTCGGTAGGCCACGGCGTCTCAGTTGGCTGTGGTGTCTGGGTCGGGACGAAGGTGGGGCCAAAACCTATCTCCACCTCGATAGTGTCCGGCAAGATGCTCTCCACCTTGAGCCCCTCCGGCACGACGACTTTGGGCGTTATCTTATGGGTACCCCGCTGCAGCTCGTAGAGGTCCAGGACGACCTGTACATCCTCCGCCTTCAGTGCGTCCAGCTTGGGCACGGGGCCTGAGATGATGACATCCACCACATCGGGCGACGGCATGGCCCTTAAGCTTGGCTGCAATCCCTGTACGACCAACCCCCGCTGCATGGTCAGGCTGCTTTCAATGGCCGTCACGCTGATTGAAACGAGGACAGATTGCTCACCCAGCACGGTGACACCTTGGGGCAAGGTCATGGTGACCCGCTCGACAATATTAGCATGGGCATCGCTGACGTCTATAGGGACTGTTTCCAGGTAGCCGGGTATCCCCTCAATGACCAGAGGACTGCCCAGGATGGTCATGTTGGATGGCTCGACGGAAACGTTGCTGATGCGGTAACCAGCAGCTACCACTCCCTCCATGATGGGTCTCACAGATACTTCTTTATAACCGAGTCTCTGCTCGACGGCCACCCGGACCTGGACCTCAGGTGGATCAATGTCCACCCAGCCCACGGCTTGACCCTTCTCATTCCGCGCTGACAGGTCTACCGACTGCTCCACGACTTCTTTAGCCCCTCCCAGATAGATTTCAGCCACCAACTCGCTCACCTGATCAACCATGGAGGCTGGCCCGCTCACCTTTGCCTGGGAAGGAGTGACGGTAGGCGTCCGGTCAACGTAGCCCAGGGGGGGATTATCTACCACTGTGGCCTGCACCTCCAGCTCTTTCTCCCGGTACTCTTCCAGGCGAATGCTGACCTCAGGGGGCTGTACTTCCAGGATATTGACATACCGATCGGTGCAAGTGACCTGGATCTCGACATCATGCCGTCCGACGGGCAACCCTTCCAGGTCAATCAGAGCTTCGAATTTCTCGGCATTCAACCTGTCCCAACTGGCTTGAGGCGCTCGGACAGCGACTTTGACGTTCTTGACGACTTCGGGGAAGATGACCATGCCCTCGGCCTTGTTCAACACCTGGACAGGTATATTTTCGGGGAAGGTATCCCTGATGCTAGGGTTCTGCTCATCGGTGGCTACCACCCAGATAGTTACTGCCAGGATGATAGCCAACGCCACTGAACCGAAATCGTTAAAAGCCCGACGAATCATATTCTATACCCTGCTCGTTAATCGCCCAATCCAATCCAACCAGCGAGGCCAAGCCCTCTGGAGCCGTGGCTTGTAGAAAGCCTGCAGGATCTTCCCCAGCCGCTTTACGTCGAGGCGGCGGACCATGCGGGCGTTGTGGGCGATGGAAATGATGCCTGTCTCCTCAGAGACGATGATGGCAACGGCGTCGGTCTCCTCGGTTACCCCCATGGCCGCCCGATGGCGGAGGCCCAGTTGACGATCGGGCATGATATCGCCCGCCAAAGGCAACACGCAGCCCGCTGCCACGATCTCGTCCTCGCGAATGATGACCGCCCCATCGTGCAGGGCAGTGTTGGGGAAAAAGATGGTCAAAAGGAGCCCACAGGAGACCTTACCACCCACCCTTGTCCCTGTGTCAATGTACTCTTGCAGACCCGTCTCCCGCTCCAGGACGATGAGAGCTCCGTGACGACGCTCCGACAGGCGTTGGCAGGCCTGGCTTATTTCCTCAATCACCAAATCGCTAGTGGATTCCTGACGGTTCATCAAGTACCCTGCCCGTCCCACGCGCTCTAGAGCCCGCCGCAGCTCAGGCTGGAAAATCACAGGGATAGCTACCAAAAGAGCGGAGAGCGAGTTCCTGATAAGCCAACTGAAGGCCGTTAACTTCAGGACGCTGGTGATTAGAATAGTCAGTAAGACTACGATGATCACGCCCCGCAGTAACTGCACGGCCTGAGTGCCCTGCATCAAGCGGAGCACCGCATAGAAAATCAGGGCCACCAACAAGATGTCAATCACACTCAGCAAATTGAGGCGTGGAAATACCCAGAGAATATCGGACAAACCTATCCTCCGTCTTGAAGCTCAAAGTTCAAAAGCAATGCCAGGATCGCTTCTGCTACGGAGGGGCGTCCCCGCCCGATTTGGCAACCAAACTGCACGGGGCGGGGACGCCCCTTGGTGGCGGTTTCGGTGAGTGAAGAGAGTGCACGGGACTTCACCACAGTTGCTCAGCCCATCAACAACGCCAGGATCCCTTTCTGGGCGTGCATACGGTTCTCCGCCTGATCGAAGAGGACCGAGTGCGGGCCATCGGCCACCTCGTCGGTGATCTCCTGGCCACGGTGGGCGGGCAAGCAGTGCATCACGATCACGTCGGGCTTGGCCTGTGCCACTAAAGTGGCATTGACCTGATAAGGGGGGAAGACCTTCAGGCGTCTCTCAGTCTCCTCCTCCTGACCCATGCTTACCCAAGCGTCGGTGTAGATCACGTCGGCCCCGCGCACGGCAGCAGCCGCGACGTCATGTGATGAAGCGGCGGGATCGCGCAACAGCTCGATCTTGCTTCCGCTTTGGGCAGCAAATCCCTGGCCCAACTCCACCACATCGTCACTCAGCTCATACCCCTCTGGCGACGCGAGAGCGATGTCCATGCCCACCTTCGTGGCAGCGAACAGCAGGGAGGCGGCCACGTTGTTGCCATCGCCCACGTAGGCCAGCTTCAAACCCTCTAGCTTTCCCTGTTTCTCCCAGATGGTGAGGAAATCCGCCAAAGCTTGACAGGGGTGGCTATCGTCGGACAGGCCATTGATGACCGGCACTCGAGAATAAACAGCCAGCTCCTCAATATGTCTATGCGCGAACACCCGGGCCATGATACCATCTACGTAGCGGGACAGCACCCTGGCCACGTCCGGCACGCTCTCCCGCACCCCCAGCTTGATCTCGTCTGGCGAGAGGTAGAGAGCCTGCCCCCCCAGGTGAATCATCCCCATCTCAAAGGACACCCGCGTCCGCAGGCTGGGCTTTTGGAAAACCATGCCCAGAGTCTTGCCCTTCAGAATGGGCTTATTGCCGCCTTTCCGCCACTCCTCCTTGAGCTCTCCGGCCAGGTTCAAGACCTGCCAGACCTCTTCCGCTGATAGGTCAGCGATGCTAAGAAAGTGTTTCATTTTTGCCTCCTCAAAGCTGCTGATAGGAGTATAATGCTTAAGGGGAGGAATGTCAAGCATAAAGAGACCCTTAGGGCTTTTGCAACCCTAAGGGTCTGAGTCCGCAAAAAACAGCAAACCCACATTATTCAAGTACATGGGCCGAATGTGCCCGAACGGGAGTGATGAGCGCATAGCGGTAATCGTGCTCCAGCCAAGCCAGTTCAAAGTCTCCGTGTGCCACAGCAATAGGCGCTTCGGAGCAATAGGGGTCGTTGACGTATAACTGGCTCTCGTCGTAACCCACGACCAATATAGCGTGGTCGGTGCTGTACGTCCAGTAGGGCAATTCACCGGTGCGCACAAACACGATCACCGGATGGCCCTGTTGCAGCATAGCCTCCAGGCCCACCATGTCGGTCTTGCTATAGACGACATTCAGATTCAAGCTTGCCAGCAGACGGATGTTCCCAGCCGGAGCGCCGTGGGGTCTAATCTTCAACAAGCTCAGCAGTTCGGCATAATCCATCGCGCGATCCAGGTACGCCAGCACCATTGCAGCACAGGCGGCCAGGCAATCGCCATCACTCCGCTGCAGCAGCTGCGGCACTGAGAGCAAGACTTTCGGCACGGGTATTTATCTCCGCGATTAATGGTGGGGCAACGTGCATCTGACCGGTTTCCACATCCACGTCAATCGCGCCCACCTCTCCCACATCACCTCGAGAAGTGAGCGAAAGGATAACCGGCACACGCCAGCAGATTCGCTCGCCTACAACAAGCACTGAGTCGCCAGCGTGCAGCATGTAGCTGATGTCACTCAATACGAAGTCGTTGACTTTTTGCCTGGCGGCATAAGCAGAGATATGTATGTCCGCTGCCACTTTGATATCTACTTCCAGCCGTCCCATCTTAGGCAAAGATTCCATTAGTGTCACCATACCATAGCGGGCGCGGCCCTCCCGTACAGCCTGTAACGTGGCGGCTGCATTGCGGGCGATTTCAGCCCGGCGCCACTCTATCAGACGACGCCGAATCAGCTCTGCCAACGTCTCCTGGTCTTCCGGCGACAGTTTGTCCACGACGTCCAGTGCCTGCTGAAATAGCGAAGTCTTCGCCTGTTTCATAATCCCCTCCTGCACAAGCCCCATACGTAGTTGCCTGCTGACAAGCCTATCCGGTTGAGCTCAGTGTACCACAAAACAGAACAAGCGTCAAGTATCAATCAGTATCCCCTGGCCTAGCCAATTGCCAGCGCCGCCAGCAACATCCCGGCCATCAAAAAGGGGCCTGTACGCCGCAGGTACCAAAGCGCCACTTCGCCTTGATCAAGAAAGGGCTGCAGGAGCATCTGGGGCAATAGCAGCAGGCCGACCACTCCTGCCACGACGGGCTGCCTCAGGTAGATGAGGAGGGCGATGACGGCAGCTTGTGATACTTTCAGCAGGGTTAGCCAGCGCCTTTCACTGACCCTGGCCAACTTGAGGCAGCTATGATAAGCCACTACGTAGAGAGTTGCCAGCAGGAACGACCACAAGGTGAGAGGTCCGAAAGCCGTGTGCCCGGCCAGCCAGGCCAGGCCCATCTCCAGGATGGCTCGCAAGGACAGGGGAGGCGCGCTGTGTCGGCGGGCGCGAAGAAGAGCCAGCACCATGATGGCTAAGGCCGCTGGGGTCAAGATAATGACGCGCTGCCCCAGCATGATGGACAGGATCAACGTCAAAGGTAAGGCAAGCACGAGGCCAACAAATGCTGGGCCCTGTTGCGGCCAAAAGGCCGCTCGCCACCAAGCCAGCATCCGGCCCAATCGGCCAGAGATACGGTGGCTGGGCGAGCCCGGTGCGGCGTAGGGCAGGACAGTCAAACTGGCCTCCTGATCTGGCGAGTGCTGATTGACAAAGGGGACAACCCAATCCCTCTCAGCGATCAGATGCCAGAGGATACCCCACAGGGCATCGGCCAGGAACAGCGCGATCATCAAGACTAGCAGGTTGTGGCCACTGAACGTCAGCCAGCCAGAGGCCACAGCGCCGCATAGAGCCGCCCAGGCTGGGCCCAGCCAGCCAAGTGGCCGAGTAATCCGCACCTCTAATTTCATCAGCGGCCCCAATACCCGATGCACTGGTCTTCCCCTTTTCGAATAATGCAGATGGGCATATTATACGTAGTTTTGCACTTTTTACAAGCAGCCCCCAATTCCACCGCAGAGCACGCCGGTAGAGCAGAATCAATCTCATTAAATCTCCACGGACATTCGGCTGAGCTACGCCGAAGCCTCGGCGCCCGCAGTAGACAACGAAAAAGGGAGGGGACAGATCCCTCCCTTTTCGAATGTCGTATCAACGTGACCTCAACGCTAGTCTTCAGAAGAAGCTTCCTCTTCAGCCTCAGGTTCAGCTTCTTTGGTTTCGGGTTCAACTTCTTCCAGTTCAAGTTCAACTTCTTCGAGCGCGATTTCCTCTGGCTGGACCGGTACTGGTGGCATAGGTGGCACGGGTGGAACGGGTGTCGCCAGAGGATAAGTCTGTCTGCCAAAGCGGGTCAGCACCACAGCCCCCAGGCCCGCGCAGCCCACCACGAAGGCAAAGATATCCCCCAGGCAGGGGATGGCCTGAAGCACGGAGATGAGCAATGTGCCCGCCGCCACGGCCATCAGAGAGGTGATGCCCTTGACATTGAAGGCCACCAGTAGCCTCCGCCCCACCAGCAACCCAACGGCTACCCAGCCGAAGAGACCAGCCACAAGCAAAGCCACCCCTAGAAGGAAGGCCACCGGCGACAGGCAGATGGTGATGGCTAGCAAGATGATCAGGACTACAGCCACCACGCCGGTCAACAGGCCCACGCCTGCACTTGGCCAGGGAGCAGCCAAGACAGCTTGGCCTACCACCTCCGTCTGCTTCGGCCAGAAGAGAACGATCAGCAAACCGAGGGCGGCCAGGGCCAGGGCCATAATGATTTCCCCGAAGACATCGAAGATGGGGCTATACCAGCGATTGACCCATGGGTCCAGTCTCAGTACTGTGGGTAAGCGTCCAATACGAGGGAAGCCCTCGAATTCCAGGCCCTCTACCTCACTGCCCCTAACGACAGCCCCCGCTTCTCGCTGGACGTTGCCGCCGATGGTAACCAGATCTCCATCCACGACGGCTGTTGACCGGAGCACCACGTTACCGCCGAAGGTGACTACGTCACCCTCCACCTCCCCGGAAACCCTGGCGCTACCCCCCATGACCACCACACTGCCGTCAACCCGGCTCCCCCTCTCCAGGACTACACTACCGCCCAGAACCACCAGGTCGCCGTCCATCCGCTCCCCCGACTCCAGAGTGAAGCTCTCGCCGAGGATGATCCTTCCGCCGTCTCCGTCTGCGAACACAGGCGTGGCCGAGAAGGCCAACAGCAGTGCCAACAGACAGACAAACAGAACCTTTCTCATCGCAAATACCTCCTTTGTTTTTGTTTTATTTTCCCCCGCCGGGATTGAATCCCGGTTGGGATAGACCCCAATTGCTAATCCCTGGTTAGCCTGTCGAACCCTCTTTTTCTTCCAAAAACAGCCTCATTCTCACAAAATCAAACGTCAAGGCATAATTGCGGAAGAACTGGTGCGAAATGAGCCCTCCGATCTGGAAACCAAGTTGATGTCCCAGGACAGAAGGAGGTTTCTTTGTGACTACGCCCGGCACCTTGTGGCCCAGCACCTTGTCGGGTCCAGTTCCCAGTGTCAATTGATCAATGACGATATCCAGCACCTTGTCCTTCCCGAACCCGCCTACCCCCTCCTGGGCTTTTGTCCAGTCAAGAGTAATCCCCGCTTCCTGCAGTATAGACTCTGGAGCGGTAAAACCTTTACCTCCCAACCCTGTGTCCACGAAGAAAAGCATGGGCCCCTTGCCATTGGCCGTCCCCCATGCAACCATGTAATGAGTCTGAATCAGCCAAAAGGGGATCTCTTTGACTCCTTGTGCCTCGGCTTCTGTTTCCAGCTTCTGCAAATTTGCCAGCGTCTTTCGTCGAAAGATCAAAGATTCATTTGGGTAGTCAATGGTACTCAGGAAGTGCATCAACAGGCGTGTGCAAACAAAACCTTTTACATTGACATCAAACTCATTGAATTCAGCAGTAATGTGGCTCATGTCTAGAGTATGAATAGGTACGTTTCTAACGACAAACTCTCCCATCTTGACCGAGTCTATCTTTCCCAGACCCACGGTCCCCTCCGGCCCGACAGACTCGGCGGGCATTCTACTGGCGATTTTTGCTCCAACCTCTTTGGCCAACTGCGTATCGAGGATAATCTCTGCGCCCCCGGTGTCAATGAGAAAGTGCAGAGGCGGGCCGCCATTCACGGCTACCTCAACCACAGGTAAGGGATCGGTGATCACGAAGTCTACCTCGGTCTCCTCAGGTCCTTCGATGACGTAGGGGGTCTCTTCGCCGAAGAGAGCGAGATGCTGACCAAGGGCCTTGATATCCCGGAACGGCCCTATAGCGACTGGCCCTGCCGCCTCTTTGAAGAATCGTGCAGCTTCCTGAAAGCGATCCTGCCGGTAATGAGTCATGGCCAGTGATGTTTTGAGCTGGGCATTGAAGGGCCAGAACTTCTGTAACCCAGGAGCGCAGTCCATTGCTTCACTGAAGTGGTGCTCGGCTTCCTCTGGGCGATTATGCCAAAGGGCGATTGCCCCCAGGCGCGAGAGAACTCCTGGATCCTTCGGCTCGAGCTCGTGGACTTTCAAATAGGCCGCCTCAGCCTTGGTGAATCTCCCCTGGCGATAAATCGCATCGGCGGCTTCCAATTGTGACTTTACAAGGGTTTTCTGCTTCATGCTACCTACTGCACATTATTGACCACTGGCCGATATCCGCCTCGGCGCCCAGCCACCAGGTAAATCCAGAGGGTGGTCAAGGCGAGGACGAGGAAGGAATAGCCTAGCAGAACCGGCTGGTTGAACGAGGACAACAAGGCTGCGGACACCAGCCAGCAAGCTCCACCCACGGATTCGGCCAGGCTGAGGAGTTGGGCCACCAGTTTCGCACCGTGACTCAACAGAGAGGGCGCAGTGAACACCTGCCAGAGCATGGCCAGCAACCTGAAAGTCTCAGGCAGAACCAAGGCCACCAGGCTCAGGCAGGCTACCAGCAACGCCGTCCCTGCCAGAAGCCTCTGCCTGCGGGCCTGGCGTTGAGCCAAGCGCTGCATCACCCTGTCTGAGAAGCCTGGGGGTGGGCCCATCAACGGCGAATTAGTGAAAAGCTGCGATACGCGCTGCATTGCCTCCCATTCCTCCTGGCAAGTTGGGCACTGTCTGAGATGCTCCTCCAAGCAACTGGCCTCGCCCTGAGCTAAACTCTTATCCAACGCTAACGACATTAACAGACCTACATCCTCACAACTCGCCATCTTTCATCCCTCTGCCACAGCCCTCTGGGCTAAGCTAACCGTCCCTCTGTTCTGGTAGGCCCGTGCCCCCTGGGCCAGCATCCGCCGCGCTCGGTGCAGCGTGGACTTCACTGCGCTCTCGGTGGTCTCCATCGCCTCAGCGATCTCTCGATAGGAAAGGTCGTGCCAATAGCGCAGGATCACCGCTGCCCGGTAGTGGGGGGGCAGTTGGGCCAGCAGCCGGTGTACTTCGTCGCGCTCCTGGCTCCGGATGACGACTTCCTCAGGCCGGCTACTGCTGGACAGCCAGCGCCAGGGGGGCAGTTCATCCAGTGATAACCAGCCCAATCGCCGCTGGCGCAAACGATCTATGCAATAATGAGAAGCGATGGCCAGAAGCCAGGAGGAGAACTTCCTTCCCGAATCATAGGTGTTCAGGCGGGTGTAGGCCTTGAGGAAAGTCTCCTGCGCCGCGTCTTCGGCTTCGGCTGCGTTACCTAACATGCGATAGGCCAGGTTGTAGACCGCAGTCTGGTAGGCTTTCACTAGACAAGCAAAGGCTTCTTGATCGCCTGCCAGGGCTCTTTGAATCCAGACCTTCTCCTCTTCCATTTGCCTCCCCCTATATATACGTATTATACTTCAAAAAGTTGCACCTTAAAAATTTCAGAAAAGGGCCAGATTAGGGCCAAAACGCTTGACTTTTCAAAGTGAAAGGGGTATCCTATACCTGTACGTGCTCTGAAGAAGAAACCAGGTTTCTCTTTGCCTAAATTGACAGTTCGTCATTTCTGGTACTCTCTGCGATAGAAAAGAGCTAAGTCCTCGACCAAAAACCTGGTTTCTGAGCCCCCACTATGAGGAGGTCAAATTGCCAGAAAACATATACATCGCTATCGAAGGGGCCATCGGGGTGGGCAAGACCAGCCTGGCCCGCCTAATAAGAGACGAGTTCGATGCCGAGCTGCTCCTGGAGGTCTTTGAGGAGAATCCCTTCCTGAGCGATTTCTACACCGACCGGGAGAGGTACGCCTTCCAGACCCAGATTTTCTTCCTGCTGAGCCGCTATCGGCATCAGCAGCGAGTGGTCCCAGCGACTCTGCAGCGCGGCACCCTAATCAGCGACTATACCTTCGCCAAAGACCGGCTCTTCGCCCACCTGAATCTGAGGGACGACGAACTGGAGATGTACGAGCGGGTTCACGCCATCCTGGCGGAGAAGATCCTGCTCCCCGACCTGATCGTCTACCTCAAGGCCGACATCGACATTTTAATGAAGCGTATCGCCTTCCGTGACCGCACTTACGAGCGAGAGATGGACAGGGACTACATGGAAGCGCTACGCATTGCGTACGAGCGTTTCTTCGCCGATTACGACCAGGTTCCCGTCTTGCCCATAGACACCAACAAGCTGGACTTCGTTCACAATCCCCAGGACTTGGCCCAGGTGATGAGCTATATCAAGTCGGCTTTGGAAAAAGGCACTTACCAGCGACCCCTCCCGCGAATCGGGCCAGCCCTGGATGAGGCCGACCGAGCGGCCTTCACGGAAGGCCGGCGACGGCTGGGCGACCTTCAGCGCTGGCACCTGGCGCTGGACAGGGAGAAGGCCTTTTCCACCGACCCTTACATCAACTTCATCTGCCTGACGGAGGAGGTGGGTGAGCTGGGGGCGGAGCTGAAGCGGGTCTGGGTAGCTCAGGAGAGGCACTACAAGAGGGTGGGCAACCGCCGCGAAGCTCAAGACCGGGCCCTGCAAGAGCAGTTGCCCCACTTGCGAGAGGAGTTGGCTGACTGCTTGGCATACATCCTGAAGCTGGCCAACTACACGGGGATAGACCTGGAGGAGGCCTACCTGGAGAAGATGAAGACGAACGCGGGGAGGAATTGGAGATGAAAAGATTCATCGCTATTGCTGGCAACGTAGGAGTGGGCAAATCCACCCTCACGGCTCTCCTCAGCGAGAAGTTTGGTTGGGAGCCCTTCTATGAAGCCGTGGACGACAATCCCTATTTGGCCGACTTCTACAAGGACATGCGAAAGTGGGCCTTTCATTCCCAGGTCTTCTTCCTCTCGCGGCGTTTGCGCCACCACCACCAGGTACTCAGCCGCCCCAATTCCGTGATCCAGGATCGCACGGTGTACGAGGACGCTGAGATCTTCGCCGAGAACCTCTACCGCCAGGGACATATAGGGGAGCGGGACTATCACAGCTACCGCGAGCTGTACGAAGTCTTGACCATGCTCCTGCCGCCTCCTGACCTGGTTGTTTATCTGCGGGCTTCGGTGCCCACGCTGGAACACCGCATCGCCATGCGAGGGCGCGATTTTGAGCAAGACATCCCCACCGAGTACCTGGAGCAGCTCAATGAATTATACGAGGAGTGGGCCCATAATTTCACCCTCTGCCCGATGCTCACCGTACCCTCCGACAGCCTGGACTTCGTCAAGAACAACTCCCACATGGAGCTGATCACAGCCAAGATCATGGAGAAACTACATGGGAAAGAAATCGTCGTTTTCGATTGAGCAGGAAAACGTGAAACGTGAAACGTGAGATTTGTACACGTGAAATCTTCAGGTTTTACGCATCACGTTTCACGAGGTTGTCCTCGAGGAGGCCGTGATGAAAGCAAACAAAGCGATTGTAAAACTGGCACTGGTAGTGATACTCCTCTCTCTAATACCCACCGGTGTCAAGGCTGCACCCTTTGAGGCCGGGGATGCAGTTGTGAACTGGGGACGCAACCCCACTGCGCCAACGAACATGTCCGCAGCAACCCTTCGGCCTGGCTCAGGGCAAGCGTGGGGGACATGGATAGGGACTATCACGCGACTAGCCACACCCACGGCTACCACGACGCCCACGAGCACACCCACGGAAACACCAACCAGCACCTCCACGCCGACGTCCACGGCCACGCCCACTGATACCGCGACACCCACTAGCACGCCTACGGAAACACCAACCAGCACCTTCACGCCGACGCCAACGGCCACGTCCACAGCCACTGCGACACCCACGAGCACACCTACGGAAACACCAACCAGCACTTTCACGCCAACGTCCACGGCTACGCCCACTGATACCGCGACACCCACTAGCACGCCTACGGAAACACCAACCAGCACCTTCACGCCGACGCCAACGGCCACGTCCACAGCCACTGCGACACCCACCAATACACCGACTCAGACGCCAACTCACACTTCTACACCAACATCGACGGCAACACCCACCCTCACCGCGACGCCGACCAGTACCCATACATCAACTCCAACCAGCACTTCCACACCTACCTCCACTTCCACAAACACGCCCACTCCAACCAGTACTCCAACGCGAATTCCCGACGAGGAACTGGTTTGCAACGGCGGCTTTGAGACAACAGAGTGCTGGGTCGCCAGGACTAGCCCACGCCCAGCAGAATACTCCACGGCCGTGGTTCGGTCGGGTTCCTGGGCCATGCGCTTGGGGATCACCGATCAGAGCGATGCCCTAAGCTATTCCTCCATCTATCAGGAGGTGACTATTCCTGAGGGCGCAGCGAACGCGGTCCTGTCGTTTTGGCACTATCCCCTCTGTCAAGACGTCCTCCCGTACGACTGGCAAGGGGCGATCATCTACGACAATACTTGGGGGTTTCTGGACTGGGTGCTGCCGCACATCTGCTCTGACAGCCAGGCCTGGACGTACCACACCTTTGACCTGACGGACTACAAGGGGCAGACGCTCATATTGTATTTCAATGTCTACAACGATGGGGTGGGTGATCTCAAGACAGCCATGTACCTCGATGATGTGTCTGTACAGATATGGTACCCAATGGCCACCCCAACTCCTACGGCCACACTTACCACTGCTACACCAACCAGGACACCCACAGGAACACCGCCTAGCACGCCCACACCGACTGGAACATCCCTCTTGACCCCAACTTCGACGCCTACGCCAACTGAAACTCCCTCGTTTTACGTATACTTACCTCTGATCTGGAAAGATTACTCCCCCCCGGAAGCTCGGGCTCTCTGGGTGACCCGCTGGGATTACTCGGATTCAGAGGATGTGCAAGAAATCGTAAATCGAGCCGCCAACGCCAACTTCAACATCATATTCTTCCAGGTGCGCGGCCAGGCTGATGCCTACTACCACTCCAACTACGAGCCCTGGGCGCAGAGGCTGACGGGCACCCTGGGCCAAAATCCCGGCTGGGACCCTTTGGCTACCGCAGTGGAGTTGGCCCACGCCGCTGGCCTGGAGCTACACGCCTGGGTCAACGTCTATCCCGCCTGGCTGGGCGAGAGCCCACCGCCCTCCACAACCCCTGAGCACATGTACAATTCATTTAACGAGCTCTATGATGACAATTGGGTACACTGGAACGACCAGGGCCAGCCCATGCAACTGAGCACATCCTATCTCTGGGCCAGTCCTGGTCACGAAGCTGTGGCCGAACATATCGTACAGGTCTGCGAAGATATAGTGGCCAACTACGATGTGGACGGCTTGCACCTGGACCGGGTTCGATACTACCGGCCGGAGTATTCCCACGATCCGGTGAGCAAGGCCCGCTTTGCGGACGAAAAGGCCATCAACCCGGAGCTAACTTGGGAGGAATGGCAGCGCTCACAAGTCACATCTCTGGTAAGCAGCTTATACGAAGCCATCTCCTTCAAGCCCGACTTGATGCTGACGGCAGCGGCCTGGCCTATCAATCAGGACCAATGGGGCTGGATCACCTGGGATGGCTACTCTGGCTACTACCAGGACTCCCACGGTTGGATGGAAGCAGGGGTGATTGATGCCATCTCTCCCATGCTCTACACCATCACCATCAAGGATTACCCAGACCGCTTCGACGTCCTGGTCCGCGACTTCGTGTCCAATGCCAATGGGCGCCACGTTTGGCCGGGGATCACAGCCGATTATGATTCTTTCGATGAAATCTGGTCAAGAATAGAGATAGCTCGTCAGGCTGGAGCAGCGGGGCAAGCCATATTCTCATACTCCTACATCAACCAGCGGGACTATTGGGACGAGTTCCGCGATGGCCCGTATGCCATCCCAGCCGAGGTCCCCCCCGTATCCTGGAAATAAGGTGCAACGCACTTTTGAAGTGCGTTGTTGCACCCGTACACTATGCCCAGATGCATGCTCCAATGACGATGACCAACGCTGACAACTGTGAAACATGTGCTTGGCCAGAGCTCCAGCGACCCCTGAGGCCACTGGACTAGGGTCCAGCGGGAGCAGGTGAATAACTACCCCCTCAGAGCGATTTAGGATCCACAGGGTCCGGCAAAATCTCCCCGGCCACGAGGCAACGATGGCCAGTGAAGCCCTGGCAGGTCTGGGGCACATCCACAGGCAATGTCACGCCGAACTGGGCTAAAGCCCTGGTCAGATGACAAAGGGGCAGGCCCATAACGCTGGCGTAGCAGCCCCCGATACGCTCCACGGGGCTGAAGTTCTGGTGCTGGATGGCATAGGCCCCAGCCTTGTCCAGGGGATCGCCACTGGCCGCGTAGCGAGCAATTTCCTCGTCGGTGTAAGCCCTCATCCAGACGGCGCTCTCGGCTAGCTCCGTGATCACCCGCCCCGACGCTGGATGATAGACCGTCACTCCGCTGAGGACGGTGTGCTTTCGCCCCCGCAAGCGCCGCAACATGGCTACCGCCTCAGCCTCATCGGCTGGCTTGCCCAGCACATCACCATCGAGGACGACGATGGTGTCGGCAGCAACGATCAGTCCCTCAGGGTAAGTGAGAGCCATCGTCTTGGCCTTGGCCAGGCTCAAGCGACGGACCATGTCCTGAGGGTTCTCTCCCTCCCTACCCTCCTCGTCCACATCAGCCGCCGCTACGGTGAAAGGCACGCTCAAGAGGGAGAAGAGTTGTCGCCGTCGCGGTGAGGCCGAGGCCAAAACCAATCGGTCTGGCATCAATCTACCTCCCTGTCGGGGGCGCGGCAAGCGATGCCATATTCCCCCGGCCCAGGCCAGCAACTGTTGCAGGAAATGCAAGCGGCGGGTGCGGTGCGGCCCTCCCGCCACTGATTGGGTAGGTCGGGCTCCCGGATCAGGGGCCGAGACATGGAGATGAAGTCAGCGGTACCTTCCTCAAGGATGCTCTCCATGACCGAGAGCGATCTCATCCCGCCTACCAGGATGAGGGGCAGGTCGGTCGCCTCCCGCGCTCGCCTGGCCTGGGGCAAAAAGTAGGCTTCATCCTCAGGCCTCAAGACGTCCTTTCGAGCACTGGTCACACCTATCCCACAACTGATCTCCACGGCATCAAGGCCCCAATCGGCCAGGTGGCGCACTATCTCAACTCCATCGTCCAGGGTCAGGCCATCCCGTGCAGAGTCCTGGATGCCCAGCTTGATGAGCAGCGGGTAATCGCTCCCCACTTCGTCCCGCGCCGCTGCAGCCACTTCCTCCAGAAATCGCAGCCGCCGGGCGATACTGCCGCCCCACTGATCGCGACGCCAGTTGGTGGCTGGCGAACAGAACTGGTTGATCAGATAGCCATGCGCGCCATGCAGTTGGACGCCATCGAACCCCGCTTCCTTGGCCCGTCCGGCAGCCCTGCCGAAGGCAGCAACCAGTTCTTTGATCTCCGCCTCCGTCAATTCGTGGGGACGAGGGCCTCCTTTGACCTGAGGCGCCGGCGAGGGAGCCACCGGCGTCCGACCGATCACCTTCTCTGATGCCTGGCGGCCGGCATGGTTGATCTGCATGACCACGCCGCTTCGCTTACTGCCGCCCTCCCGGCGCACGACCTCGCTCAGAGCTTGCAGCGAGGGGACAAGATCATCACGATGGACGCCCATCATCATTGGGTGGGCCTTGCCGCTCACATGAGCAAAGGCGTGACCGGTGATGATCATCCCCACGCCACCCCTGGCCAGGTCAGCATAGAGATCAATCATGGCTTGTTCAGGCCGGCCATCCTCGTCCAAGATGGACATGCGCTTCTCCGCTGGCAACGGAGGACAGGACCATCGCAGCCTTGTAGCGGCCGACTGCCGTGTCAGCTACCATGGAAATGGGGCGACCAAGCTAGAATAAGGCTGCTTCTGGGTTGTCGTCACCAAACGTTCCCGCACTGGGCTGTTCAAAGTGTATTCACAGATTGGTGATAGTCTTCATAACTGGACCTTTCCGGGCCTTCTTAATACTACAACCGCACCTATGGTGGGTGATCGTTATGGGTAACTTCTGTGGACAGGACCACCCCTCTGCGCCGGTAATGGCTGCGGCGGGCTTGCTGTCGCCTGGCCCGGCGCCAGCGCGACCAGGCCAGCCGCAACTCCACCGAACGGGGTGGCAAGGGCATGGCTACTTCCAGCAGACGACGCACCTCTGGAACGGTCAGTTCAGCCAGGCCTGGGTCCGGAGCCCTCTTTTTTTCTCCGCCTTGCAACAGACGGAGGCTAGCCAAGCATGGGCCATCATAGATAGGGTGATGTGACGATGCCAACTATGCCAGTGACGCACCTCATACTCATCCAGACCCGTTTCGCCCTTCGCCTCTTCGATGCTCTGTTCCACGAGATGTCTTTTCGAGGCCACCTGGGCCAGTTTCAGCAATGGCGTCTCCTCAGGGGCGTTGGACAGGTAATAGGCGATGTCGGTGGGGTCGGTCCGCGAACGCCGGGCCAACAACCAGGCGTCTGGTCCCGGCAGCCCTTCCCGACTCTCCACCACCCGTGCCCAGTCATAGGTGATGGGCCCTTTCTCTCCCTCGGCTACGGTCAACGGCTTCCACTGGCTGGTCGGCCAGGAAGCGACGACGCCGGCCGCCGCGGTGGCCGGCTCTGCCCCTTTGGCCAGACGGGGCTTCGTGCGCGGCCGACCTCCCGTTTCCTTTATCGGATCCTCTACCAACGGGCGTTCCGTCCAAACTGGGGTGTTGCTCGAGACGGCCAGGACGCACAGCCGTTTCTCCTGGGCGACGGCATCGCGCAACGCCGGGTCATTGCCGTACACCTCATCCCCGATCACCCAGCGCATGGGGACACCTAGCTCCCAGGCGTGCTTCAGCATCTCCACCGCTTGCTGCGGCTTGGTGCGAAACTCGACCTCCGGCGGCGCCTTCGCTTCTGCTCGTCGTTCCGTATCGTCGCACCACCCCTTGGGCAGGTACAGACGGCGATCCAGAAAAGCAAAGCCCTGGGGCGAGACATAGACCAGAAAGGTCCCGATCTGACAGTTTTCGACCTTGCCCGCGGTGCCGGTGTATTGCCGTTTGACCCCCACCGACTTGTTGCCCTTTTTCAGAAAGCCGGTCTCATCCACTACGCCAATCCCGTCCTCGTCACCCAACTCTTCGATAACAAAGCACTGCAACTCATCACGCGCTGCATCCGCATCCCACTGGGCGCTATACAACAACCGTTGCGTTTTGTCCGGTCTATCATCACCGATCGCCTCCGCCAGTTGCCAGCCGTTCTTGCGTTTGACAGGTCCCAGCAACCCCTGCATGTACTTGGCCGCCTGCTCCCGCGGTTCGCTGCGGGCAAAAAGGTGGGCAAATCGGGCATGAAAGGCCTCAAAATCTTCAGCCCAGACTTCCAATTCTTCGGATGTCATTGGCCTTCTCCTCTCTCTCAGAGTCGGAAGTATCTTAGCTCAAACGCGCCAATGACACAAATGCGGTTGTAGTATTAAGCAGCATTTCGGCCCGCGGTAGTCCCCCTGTTAGGCGTTGCTAACGCCAGATGGGGCTTTCACCCACGATATATAGTGGTTCATCTGACTTCTGTACCGCAAGATGTAGTAGTCCACGAAGTTTTCTATGTCCAGCAACACTCGAGAGGGGGACTACCCGGCCCGCAACTAAAGACAAACCGCCGGGTGACCGTTCCCTCTCGCCTTCCGTTGGGATTGAGCATTATATACTAGCGAGGGGAATCAGTCAAACCAGCTTGACTGATCGAGCGAGCTGTTGGGCTGCGTGAAGCACCTTCAACTCTACAAGAGTCAAATAGCCCAGTGCCAAGTGCACTATTTTGGAGACTGTTCGGTTCTAGTTGCTAAGAGAGCGTACAGCGGGCCAATTTAAGAAAAACAGCACTTTTGGGGACGATTATCTGCGCAGAACAGCCTGAACAAGCGAATTTTCTGCGACTTTCCCGCCGAAATCTCGTAGGGGGAAGCCCCCAGAACTAAAACCGAACAGTGTCCTATTTTGGTCGTATAGAGGTCATCGAGAAAGTGGCCGATGCGTTGGTACGCATTCTCACAGTCTTCGTAGTCGTTTAGGTAGACTTCCTCTTACTTTTCAAGGCGCAGATGAGCCGCTCGGCATAGGCATTCTCCATGAGGCGCCCTACGGCGACCATGCTGATCTGCATATCGTGCGCTTCCGGGAGAGCCACATGGCTGTAAGCAGTGTACTGGAACTAGAGGTGCATTTCACTTTTGGGGCAGAATGTGCGATAATTGCGAGAGCAAATTGTGC
Organism: uncultured Anaerolineae bacterium; assembly: GCA_964390805.1. Taxonomy (GTDB): domain Bacteria; phylum Chloroflexota; class Anaerolineae; order VGOG01; family VGOG01; genus CAYMKL01. The sequence continues at coordinate 34,559 of CAYMKL010000040.1, forward strand.
CGGAGGTAAGCAAGGATGAAGAGCTCTCGCTGAACTAGTAGCCCATTTGACAAAATCGCGATTTTGTTGTATTATATGCATAATGGTTGCGCATTATACAACACTAGCTCGACGGGTGGATGAATTATGACTAAGATTATCGGTTCTTTGGATCGAGGTCTTCACATCCTAGAAATGCTGGGGTCTGCTGCTGAGCCTCTTGGGGTAACGGAAATCGCCGGGGTGTTGAAGGTGGACAAGAGCACCGCCTATCGTTTGCTGTACACCCTACAGGCTCGTGGATACGTGAGTCAGGTTGAGACAAGAAGGTATCGACTGGGATCCAAGTGCATTGAACTCGGTTCTTTGGCCTTGAAGACCATTGACATGCGTATGCAAGCCAGGCCGTTTCTTAAGGGACTGGCGGACCAAACAGGACAAACCATACACCTTGCAGTCTTATCCAATATTGAAGCTATATACGTGGACATGGTTCAAGGCAGCTCTGTCATCACTATTTCAACCGACGTCGGCATGGAAGCGCCGGGGCATTGTACGGCCAGTGGAAAAGCACTTTTTGCCCATTTGTCCCCTGAGCAATTGCGTCAGATTTACAGTGGCCGGGAATTACCCCAATTTACCCCAAGTACCATCACCGACCTGGCCTCGTTGGAAGCCCATCTGCAGGTAGTGCGGGAACAAGGCTACGCGGTGGACGACGAAGAACGCTATCAGGGGGTAAGATGCATGGCCGCCCCCGTCTTTGATCATCGCGGGCACGCAGTCGCGTCTATTAGTGTTTCAGGCCCTTCTTCGCAGATGTATCTGAAGCGGATCAAGGAATTGAAAGGGCTCGTGATTAAGGTAGCAACCCAATTATCTGCCAAACTGGGGTACACCGGAGAGCGAATCGAGCAGACATAGTGCCGCCTGCAGAGGAGCACGATGATGCTGAAGTTGGGTGTAGCCACGTACACGTTTCTGTGGACGCATCCCCCTGAGGCTGCCCTAAGACAGATTGTGGACTGGGGTTTCAGGCGAGTCGAACTGATGTCAGCGCCTCCTTCGATGGCACTTCAGTGATCGAGACCACGTATCTTGTGAGTCCAGATGGTGGCGTGCTGACGAGCAAGGCACAATTGGAGGCTCTTGGCTGGCATGCCTGAACTAGAATGTGGAGCAGTGACACGAGTCAAAGTGGTGTTTTACGCAGAGTTCAGGCGCGCGGCCGGAGTGGAAGAAACAGAGCTTGAGATAATGGGGCAAGCGACCGTGCGGGATATCCTGACCATGATCGCGGAACGGGTGCCAGCATTGAAGACGGTGATTGACCACGTGATCGCTCAAGAAGGATTGGGCAGTCACATGGTGGTCTTGATTGACAGACAAGTCGCCATGCTAGACACCCCTGTTCAGCCTGGTGACGAGTTGCGGCTGTTACCCCCTATCAGCGGCGGGTGAGGCGGGGAACATGATTAGATAGGTTGGGCACAAGCACTTGAGTATCTCTCAGCCTATTTCATTCACATTGGTAGACCAATTCTGCATAAACGGTGCACACAACCACTAGAGGAGTTGAGCTATGCCACATGGATACATGGGGCGGATCCTTAGAATCGATTTGACAAGCGGAAAGATTACAGAACAACCCCTGGACGACGAACTGGCTCGGGCTTACATAGGTGGCAGCGGTCTGGCAGCCAGAATACTCTACGATGAGACATCCGCCTCCACCGACCCACTTGGGTCGGAGAATTTCCTCATCTTCATGACCGGTCCCTTAACCGGAACGAAAGTACCCACTTCCGGCAGGCATGCTGTAGTAGCCAAATCGCCCCTGACAGGCATCTGGGGCGAGTCAGACGCGGGTGGTAGTTGGGGTGTGGCGCTCAAGAGCGCCGGCTATGACGGTTTGATTATCACAGGCCAGGCGTCCAGGCCCGTCTATCTCTGGGTCCATGACCAGAACGTGGAAATCCGCGATGCGACGCATGTCTGGGGCCAGGACACCTATGAGGTGGACGAATACCTCAAAAGTGTGACCGATCCGAAGGCCGCCGTGGCCTGCATTGGACAGGCGGGGGAGCGCCAGGCTCTCATCGCAAACGTCATGCACGATGGCAAGCACGCTCGTGCGGCGGGCCGGACTGGGTTAGGTGCTGTGATGGGGGCCAAACGCCTCAAGGCCATCGTGGTATGCGGCAGTCAAGTCCCCGTAATTGCGGAGCCCAAAGCTCTCCAGGCCTCAATTAGACGCCTGACCCCGTTGATTCGGGAACAGACAACCAGGTACTGGAAGTATGGCACGGCGGGTGGTGTGGTGACTAATGCCGTGCTAGCCGACATACCGGTCAAGAACTGGCGCGTTGGGGAGTGGGTGGACAGTGCGGAGAAGATATCCGGCCAGACGATGGCCGATACTATCCTGACGGGTCGCTATTATTGTAAGCACTGTATCATCGGCTGTGGTCGGGTTGTCAAGATAGCGGAAGGTCCCTACGTCGGCGTCGATGGGGCAGGCCCAGAATACGAGGCAGTAGCTGGCTTAGGTTCCATGTGTATGGTAGATGATCTGGAGGCTATTGCGCTGGCCAACGAACTGTGCAACCGGTACGGGGTGGATGTCATCTCAACCGGTACCTGCATAGCCTTTGCCATGGAGGCCTATGAACGCAAGCTCATCACCCAGTCAGACACAAATGGAATCGCGCTCACGTGGGGCGACCCTGAGGCGGTCATCCAGATGGTGCACGCCATTGGACGTGGCGAGGGCATTGGGCGACTGTTGGGGCAGGGGGTCAGGGCGGCCGCAAAGTCTATTGGTGGTCTGGCTTCCGAGTTTGCCATGGAAGTCAAGGGACTAGAACTCCCGTATCATGATCCCCGTGCACTGAGCAGCCTGGCCGCGGCGTATGCCACATACCCGCGGGGCGGTTGCCATCGTGGCATGAGTCATGGACTGGAACGATATGCCATTCCAGAACTTGGTTACGACGAGCCCATGGACCGCCATGCTACTGAGGGTAAAGGTGCTATGACAGCCATCACTCAGGATTATTATGGGCTGTACAATTCTCTCAAGCTGTGCCATTTCATCGCTGGTGTTGTCGCGCCGTCCGATATCGTCACCTGGCTCAATCTGGTCACTGGCTGGGATATGACGCAGGAGGAATTCCTTCGCGCAGGTGAGCGGGCCTCTAATCTAAAACGCATGTATAACCTGCGTCTTGGGCTGAGTCGTAAGGATGATGTCTTGCCTCCTCGTATTACTACTGAAAAGTTCGACGAGGGGGGCTCCAAGGACTATCTGCCGCGCCTGGGTGATATGCTCGACGAGTACTATAAGCACCGAGGTTGGAGCAAAGATGGGGTGCCTTTGCCTGCGACGTTGATTGCGCTGGGATTGCAACAGGAAGTCGAGGATCTGCCTCTGGGGTATCGTCAAGTTTGAATCATGAACCTTCGGGGAAGGGAGGAAGAACACAACTCAGTAAACCTGTCAACTATCTACAGGCCCGGTTTCCTAACTCAAATCACCAATTACCTAGGAAAGGAGAAGTGATCATGCTTAGAGGCGCTGATGTGATCATCAAGTGTCTGGAACAAGAAGGGATCGAATACGTCTTTGGTGAGATCGGCCACACTGTGGCTCCTTTGTGCGATGCGCTCTACGATTCGAACATCAAGTACATTTCGACACGGCACGAGCAAATCGCGGCGCATGCCGCGGATGCCTATGCCAGAGTGAGCCACAAGCCCGGCATCCTGCTGTTGCACGTGGGACCAGGTCTTACCAACGGTGCGACAGGGGTAGCCAATGCGGCGGTTGACAGCATACCGATGATCGTGCTTGCCGGGGACGTTCCGAGTTACCATTTTGGTAAGGAGCCGTTTCAGGAGCTGCGTCTCCACTCCGATGCCAGCCAGTTCGAGATTTACAGGCCATTCGTCAAGCGGGCCTGGCGTGTGCATCGCGCAGACGCGATACCGGATATCATGGCTCATGCGTTCAATGTGGCGCTCTCGGGTCGACCTGGTCCGGTCCTCATAGATTTGCCCATGGACTTGAGCCTGGAACGAATTGACGTTGGGATTCCCGAGTTGGCCAAACGGCGACCGACGGGGCAACACATCGTGGGTGACCTTGGTGCCATTGCCCGGGCTGGACAGCTACTGGTCGAAGCTGAGAGGCCAGTTATCTATGCCGATGGGCTGGCCATGACACAGGAGGCCGGTTCTGAGATCGTGGCTCTGGCAGAGTATCTGGGCATTCCTGTGGCGACGACCGGAGTTGGGAAGGGATTGATTCCCGAAGACCATCCCCTCTCTGTTGGAGTTACAGGGATGCGGGGGAATGGTGTAGCGCATGAACTGACCCGAACGGCAGACGTATTGCTCGCGGTAGGCACTACCTTTCCAGAAGTCGAGTCAAGCTCTTGGGATCAGCAGCGTGTGTTTGTCATACCACCTACCAAGCTCGTTCATGTGGACAGCGAGCCACAGGAGATTGGCAAAGTATACCCCGTCGAAGTGGGAGTCGTTGGCCACAGTAAAGCGACGCTGGCCGAGTTGCTCCGCCAAGTCAAGGAGCTCACCCCCAGGCGAGATTGGCAGGCATCGCCACGCATCAAGGAGATCGAGCGCAAGATGGCTGAGTGGAACGCACAGTTTGACGAAGCGTATGCGTCGGATGCTGTGCCGATAGTGCCAGACCGGGTTGTCAAAGAGGTCCGTGATGTCCTGCCCCGGGACGGTATTGTGGTCACCGATGTCGGCTTCAACAAGTATCTCGCCCACCAGCAGATGCCTTTCTATGAGCCGCAGACACTGGTCTCCCCCGGCCTCTTTGCACCCATGGGCTTCGGTGCGCCGGCAGCCCTGGGGGCCAAACTGGCTCGTCCGGACAAGCCAGTGGTAGCATTGGTTGGTGATGGTGGGTTCACCTCCACCATGCAGAGCCTGATCACAGCGGTGGAGTACGACATCCCGGCGGTCTGGGTGGTGATGAATAACTATGCCTACGGAGTGGTCGTACCCATCCAAAAGGCGCGCTACGCGGAGCGGATGATCGGCACAGAGTTCAAGGGCACGCAGGGGGAGCCGTATAATCCTGACTTTGCCGCAGTTGCCCAAGCCCATGGCATGGGTGGAGCACGGATCGAAAGGCCGGAGGACTTTAAGCCGGCGCTGGAAGAGGCCCTCGGGTCTGGCAAGCCGTATGTACTGGATGTGGTGACCAGCGTTCAGGCTGCCGCCCCCATGACAGGCATCTGGGATATGTTCTTCCTGCATGAGGTTCGTTAGCCACTTGTGATCAGCTAAAGGACAGGTGCTAGACATCTCATGGGCAAAGGCCCTTCAGGGCAGATTTCAAAGCGCTATTGCCCATGAAGGATTGAGACGAGTGAGGATACCAATGTCTCTCAGCAATGTTGAGAAGGATCTTGTTTTCAGAATCTCCGCGCCCCGCATGTTCGGACACGTGGAGAAGCTCTGTGGGTTTGGGCCGCGGCACATCGGCTCGGAGGCGGCCGAGAAAACAATCGCCTATTTGGAAGCGGAACTGGCGAGGTATGGCGCCAAGGTAGAGAGATGTCCTTTCGAAATCAGCCATTTCCAAGAGATGGGGTCGGAGCTTAAGCTCTTGTTCCCCCGAGAGGCAGAGTTTAAGTGTCAGGCCAACTACCGATCCGCATCCACCCCCGACGGGGGGATCGTGACCGACAGGGTGGTGGATGTGGGTTACGGGACAGAAGAGGAGTTTCAGAGCAAGGACCTAAAAGGCGCTATGGCCCTGGGCACAGACGGCAGGGTTCGCCTCTCCAATCTACTGGACAGCGCACAGAAGAGAGGTGCCGTCGGTTGCATCGTGATGCGACGTCGTCCTGATGGTCTGATTTCAACCCATGGTTTGCATCGCCACGGGTCGCCGATACCTGCAGCAAGCATTCGCTATCGGGATGGTCAAGCGCTGCGAGATATCGCCTCCGAGGGCCCGACAAGAGTCTTCATGAAGGTTCAGACCCACCTCGAGAGGGGGCAGGCTGATAACCTCTTGGGCATCTTGGAGGGGCAGGAGAAACCAGAGGAAGTGTGGGCGATTGCAGCACATTATGAGAGCTTGCCTCATACCCCCGGGGCCAACGACAATGCTTCGGGGGTTGCAGTGGCACTGGAAATGTTGCAAGCTTTCTCCTCCCTTCGACTCTCCCGAACCTTGTGGTTCATGTTCTCCACAGGGCACGAAGGTGGCATGATGGGAATGTTCGATTTTGTAGAGCAGAAGAAGGACAAGCTGGGAGGAATTCGGGGGCTTATCAACCTGGATGAGGTTGGACAGGGCCCTATCTTGCGAGCGCTGAAGTATGGAGAGCTGGTGCCAGGGGTACCGGTTGCGACATCGGAACGTTTGAACAGCGTTCTTCTGGGAGCAGCGGAGGATCTAGGATACCAGTTGGACAATAGCTATACATCCCGGGTTGGCGGCTTGGCGGATGCCCATCCCTTCGCGGAGGCAGGGGTGCCGGTCGCCTGGCTCAGCAAAGGGGTAAGTGCAGCCCTGTACGGGCATACGGCTGAAGATACCCCAGACACAATCGAGATCAATGCCCTGAAGATCCCCGCGGATATCCTGGCAGTAAGTTTGCTGAGACTCGATGGAGAGGACATCTGAGACCTCCAGAATGACCATTTCCATCGAGCCTTGTGCTTATTCAGGATAGCATAGCACCTGTTGAGTTGACTTAGCGCATCTAGGCAAGGAGGGGAGACAATGCTCTAGCGATCTTTGTGATGAAGCTGGATTTCCCTGTTAATTACGAAATGTGAAATTTCTGAAAGGAGATCGAAATGAAGAGCAGCGTGGAGTTCTTGTTTCTAAGCCAGGAGGATGTGATCGCCTGTGGCGGCTTGGACATGGCAAAGACCATTCAGGACGTTGAGAAGACTTATTTAATGGCTGAACAAGGTGAGTCCCTGGACCCGCTCTTGCCTGCGGTAATCTGGAGGGGGCGGCTTATGGCCGCGCATGCGGGCGGCCTTGGTGAAGACCTTAATGTGGTAGGTTTCCAGGCCATAATCAGCAACCCTGAGAACCCCATCAAGCGCAAAACACCTGCCAGAACGGGGATCATTGTCATCGGCGATCTAGAGACAGGTTATCCCCTAGCGGTGATGAATGTCGATTTGATAGGTTCCATGAGGACAGGGGCGGTCGGGGGTGTTGCGGCCAAGTATCTGGCGCGTGCCGACTCTGAGGTGGTGGGGGTGATAGGGGCTGGAGTGATAAATAGGTGCCAAATCATGGCGCTCAATGAGGTCTTGAAGGGCATCAAGAAGGTGAAGGTCTTCGACATCAAATCCGAGAAGGCCGAGGTTTTCGCCAAGGAGATGGAGGCCGAGCTAGGTTTGCCATTTGAGGTTGCAGGCCGCGCCCAGGAGGCGATAGTAGGCTCAGATGTGATCTCAGCAGCCACCCCGGTCACCCTAGAAAACAGCTACGTAGAGGCCTCTTGGATCAAAGAGGGCTCCTTCTTCTCTCAGCTATCAGCGTATGACGCTAAAGTTGAGGTCATTCAGAATTCGGACAAGTTCGTCTTGGATACCCTGGCGCAGCTAGATTGTCGAGATAGGGGGATCGGGTTGTTCTGTGCTCAAGGGTTGCTGAAAGAAGAGGACATGCTGGGCCTAAGGGACATAGTCAATGGCAAGGTGCCTGGGCGGGAGAATGAGAGTGAAAAGATCTTCTTCAAGTCCTGGGGGGTGACTGCTCAAACCTTGATGAGTTCTTACAGGGTCTACAAGGAGGCCAAGAGCAAGGGGATGGGGCAGGTTTTGGAGTTGTGGCACGAACCCCACTGGGTGTGATAGAGGCTTGCCCGGCCGGTCCACGATCTCGTTTTCTTCCACTACCCACTCTCAAAAAGGAGCTGTCAGATGACACTCACTGATCGCGAGAAAGATCTGGTTCTTAGTCTCTCCGCCCCTCGGATATTCGAGCACATCGAGAAGCTGTGCAGTTTTGGGCCGAGGGAGGATGGGTCGCAGGCGGACACGAATGCTGTCGCGTACGTGGAGGGAAAGCTCAGGGGCTACGGTGCTCACGTAGTGAGAGTGCCCTCCGACATCGCCATATCCCGGGAACGGGATGTCGAGCTGAGGATTGTCTCTCCACAGGAAAGACACATCGAGTGCCGGGTTTACGGCCGGTCAGCGTCCACGCCCGAAGGTGGGATATTGACGGACAAGATTGTGGATGTGGGCCATGGAACGGATGAGGGATACTTAGAAGATCTGAAGGGTGCCATAGTACTAGTGGTAGCAGGTGAGGTGTCCCCTCGTCTTGTGGCGGAGACAGCGGCCCAGAAGGGCGCCGTTGGCTGTATCTTCACCCGTCGTCGCGCGGACGATCTCATCGCCACCTATGGCTTAGACCGCTATGGATCTCTGATACCGGTGGTGGGCATTGGGTATGGAGATGGGGAGCTTCTGCGATCCCTTCTAGCTGAGGGATCCCTGGCCTTGGCCCTGAGTGTCCAAACTGGACTCGAGCGGTGCAAGGTCGACAACATTGTTGGAATCGTCGAAGGTAATGAGCGGCCTGGCGAGATTCTCCTCCTCTGTGCGCATCGTGATAGCGTGCCCGGAAGCTCTGGAGCCAACGACAACGCCTCGGGGATGGCGGTGATTCTAGAGATGATGAGAGCCTTCTCATCCCAGGGATTGCGGCGAACCTTGTGGGGGGCCTTCGTCGGCGGCGGTGAGGGCGGCAGCTTCGGGGCGCGGGATTTGGTGGAGAGCATAACGGAGGAGTTGGGGTACATTGGAGCTGTCATCAATCTGGATGAATTGGGGGCTGGCACAGTGCTGCATGCCGTAGCAGCAGGAGAATCGCCTCCTGGGAAGGTGTGCAGGACGTCTGGGGCGGTGAACAGGGTGTTGGTGGGAGCCGCCGCTGACCTAGGGTATCAACTGGATGACACCTTCTCTGGGCAGATGGGTGGTTTGGCGGATGCGCAGCCTTTTGTGGAAGCTGGAGTGCCCACAGCATGGATCAGCAAGGGAGCTGGCTATGCGATCAAGCGCTACGGCCACACACCTGACGATAGGCCAGAGAAGTTAGAGATCAATGCCCTGAAGATCCCCGCCGATATCCTGGCAGTAAGCTTGCTTAGACTCGATGGAAAGAACATCTGAGACCTCCAGAATGGCCGTGTCCATCGAGCTTTGTAGGTATCCAGGCATAGCATGGCACCCGCTGAAAGGAGGTGAGACAATGCTCTAGCGATCTTTGTGGTAAAGGTGGCTCCCTCTGTTAATTACGAAAGGAGGAAACATGTTTAGGGAGATGCCGAGCAAACTAGGAAAGAACAGACCCACCAAATCAAAAGGAGGAAATATCATGAGGAAGCTACTAGTCGTTCTATTGATGCTGACTTTGGTCGCAGCTTGCGCCCCGGCCACCCCTCAGGTGGTGGAGAAGGAGGTAGTCGTCGAGAAGCCCGTGATCCAGACCGTGGTTGTGGAGAAGGTCGTGACGGCCACACCGGCTGGCCCACCCAAGGGCGGGACTCTAGTCTACGGTCTCTACGCGGAGCCTGACTCCCTTGACCCGCACGTAACAGGACAGGGGCACGCTCACTTGGTCATGAGGAATGTCTTTGAAACGCTGATCAAGAAGGATGCCAACAACGAGTATCAGCCCTGCTTGGCCAGCTCTTGGGAGATTTCGGATGATGGGCTGGTCTACACTTTCCATCTTCGAAAGGATGTGAAATTCCATGATGGTACTCCTTTCAACGCGGAAGCGGTTAAGTTCAACTTCGATCGCATCCTAGATCCGGAAACCAAGTCCAGGTATGCTGTGCTTCGTCTGGCAGCCCTCGATCGCCTCGAACTGGTCGACGATTACACCGTTAAGATTCACCTGAAAGAGCCTGTCACGCCCTTCCTCGAGTTCCTAAGCCATAACGGACTCAGCATGGTATCACCAACTGCGGCCCAGCAGTGGGGGGTGGAGGAGTTCCAGGACCACTTGGTTGGGACAGGCCCTTTCATGTTCAAAGAGTGGATACGCAAAAGCGTCATTCGCCTGGTGAGAAACCCAGACTACAACTGGGGCTCTCCAATGTTCAAGCATGAAGGGCCTGCTTACCTGGACGGAATTGAATACAGACCCATCATTGAGCCAGCGACGCGCGTGTCTTGCTTGGAGGCAGGTGAGTGTCAGATCATAGACCAACGAGATGTACCACTCGAGGAGGTCGACCGCTTGAGCCAGCGTGAGGACATCGGTAACATCGTGCGACCCAACTCGGGTCTACCGAGACAGTGGCAACTGAACATGAGACTCGCGCCGACTGATGAACTAGCAGTACGGCAGGCCATAACCTTCGCTACCGACCGAGAAGAGGTCAGTAAGAAACTCTATCTAGGTTATATGTTGCCAGCCTACTCCTTTCTAGTGGAAATGCCACCCTACACCCTTGAGTTCAAGGATGAGTTGAAATATGACCCGGAGAAAGCCAAGGCGATATTGGAGGAGGCGGGCTGGATAGATGCCGACGGCGATGGCATTCGTGAGAGGGATGGCAAGGATCTGCAAGTCATCTTGTTCAGTCTGCCCGAAGATCCTCTTATCGAGCTGACCCAGGCTCAGCTGCGAAAGGTGGGCATCGACGTCGTGCCTTCGGTAACCATAGGAGCAAACCTCAGGGGAGTGCTCATCGAGGGCACCCAGTGGCACCTGTTCCTGTTCGGATGGGGCGCGGCCGACCCAGACGTCTGTATGCACGACTACTATTACGGACCGCTGGCCGGGCAACGGCCCAACTACGAGGCCTACGTCAATGACAAGGTGGATGAGCTGCTGGACGAGGGTAGGAGGACAGCGGTGGGTCCGGAGCGGGTAGAGATCTACCATGCAATCCAAAGGCAGCTGTTGGAGGATCTCCCGACTTGTCCCGTCTACGTGCGCACATCGATCAGGCTTATCAACACAAGCGTGAAGGATGTAACCCCGAACTCAGTCTTTGACGAACTCGAGCACAACGATACCTACATCGGGAAATAGTATCCGTGGGAGGATAGCACTTCACCTGGGACTGGAGTGGAGGTTTCGGCCGGATCTAGCCTTCGTAGAGCTGGCCTGAGGCCTCCACTCCGGGCAGGTACAAAAGCCTAACCTGGCAGACCCGTAACGCTCCATTCGCTGAGCAAGCAGACGTCGTCCAATGCCTCTGGCGACCGGATTGGTTGCTTTATGTTGTCTCGGGGACCCTGGAGGCTTTTCCAACAATGTCGGCAGAGCAAGCCGGATACAAGGCCCGGCCCAGCCAGGCGGCCAGGTCAGACGGCAGGAAGGGTGATGCGGGTCGATATGCTTGCTCTTGAGCAAGCGATGCATCTTTCGTTCCCTGCGAACGGCTTTGGCCTGCGACGCGAGGCTATGAGCCACGTAGAATGGGGCCAGAGACCATCAGTCATGACGCGTCTCTCGCACATCACTGCTAAGGAGAGTCACGAATGCAGAGGATTATCTTGCGTCGTCTACTTAGTATGATCCCAATGGTATTCGGCGTTTTGACGCTAGTTTTTTTCATTTTACATTTGTTGCCAGGCGATCCAGCTAGGCTGATGGTTGAGGGGCCAACAGGGCCAGCCATGTACACCGAGGAACTGGTCCAGCAATTGCGTGAGCAATTGGGATTGAATGATCCTCTTATCGTTCAATATGGCAGGTTTTTCTACAATCTGTTAGTGCGTGGCGATCTTGGCAGGAGCTTCATGTACAATCGTCCGGTGATGCGAGTCATTATGGAACAGTGGCCTGCTACGATACAACTGGCATTGGCAGCTCTATTCCTTTCCACCGTTCTGGGGGGCGGATTGGGAGTGATTGCTGCCCTGTACCAGGGATCCTGGATAGACACCCTCAGCATTGTGATGAGTGTCGTGTGGGTATCCATCCCCTCGTTCTGGTTGGGATTGCTTCTGATTCTGCTTTTCTGCATTTACATACCCCTATTTCCCCTGTTCGCAGGGTCCAGCCTGAGTGGGCTAGTTCTGCCGGCCTTTGCTCTAGGTATGCGCAGTGTTGGCTCGATTGCGCGACTGATACGTTCGGGCTTGTTGGAAGTATTGGGCTCGGAATACATCACCACAGCTAGGGCAAAGGGCTTGCACGAGCGGGTGGTGATCTACCGGCACGCCTTGAAGAATGCCTTGATCCCGGCTGTGACTGTGAGCGGTTTGCACTTTGGCTACTTTTTGGGGGGTAGCGTGATCATAGAAGCCGTTTTCGCACGACAAGGCGTAGGCTATGTGCTAAAAGATGCGGTATTAGGCAAGGACTACCCGTTGGTCCAAGCCGGGGTGCTGATTATGGCCCTCCTTTACGGCTTTGCCAACCTGATTACGGACATCGCGTACACCTATCTTGACCCACGCATTCGTGAGGTTTGATCTTAGCCCTCGAGAAGGAGAGCAAATGCAGAGGGACCTTGCAGTTAAACGCCCCAGGATGGCGACTTTCCATTTAATAAGGCGGGACAAGGTTGCCCTGGCTAGCTTGCTCTTCTTGATATTTCTGGTCGTGTGCGCTGTTGCAGCGCCAGTCATCGCTCCCCACGATCCTATCGAAATAGTGATGGACGAAGCCCTAGAGCCCCCCAGTCTGACACACCCCATGGGTACCGACAATTATGGCAGAGACATCTTTAGCCGTATCATCTTCGGTGCACGAATTTCGCTAGCGGTGGGGATTGCTGCAACAGGCATTGGGGCTTCTTTTGGTGTACTCATTGGTCTTATTGCCGGTTACTCAGGCGGACGGATCGATGCGATTGCCATGAGGGCAATAGACTTCTGGCTAGCATTCCCGGGGCTCATTCTCTCGATGATTGTCATCGCCATGCTCAGTCCCAGCATACCGAATCTGATGATAGCAGTTGGTATGCGTCAAATCCCCTCATTTGCTCGGGTTGTACGTGGTTCCGCTCTCTCCGCCAAGGAAAGTGTGTATGTGGAGGCTGCTCGATCGATCGGTTGTGGCGCATCGAGGGTTGCGTTTCGACACATTCTTCCCAATGTCTTCACTTCCGTAGTTGTTCTCGCCTCTCTGACCACTGGCAGCGCCATTATGGCGGGCGCTGGTCTGAGCTTCCTTGGGCTGGGGGCCCAGCCTCCTACGCCGGAGTGGGGGATAATGCTGAGTTATGGACGCGCGTATTTGAGGAGCGCCTGGTGGTTGACAGTCTTCCCTGGCCTTATGATCATGGTCACCGTGCTGGCAATAAACCTCCTGGGGGATGGGCTAAGAGTAGCCCTGGATCCAAGAATGCGCCAAAGATAGAAGCGTAGGCTTCACTGAATTAGCAAGTAATCATATTTAGAATAGGAGGAAGCCATGAAAGCGAAGGGTAAGCTCACGCGAGAGGCCTTGGGCATTCCCAGTGTGAAGGAGCAGGAGGCCATCCGAACAGAGATTGTGGCCAAGAAGCTGAAGGAAGTGCTCCCCACGGCCATGCGGGCCCACGACATCGACATGTGGATCATCCTGGATCGAGAATTCAGTCCCGATCCTCTCAGAGCCGACGTGACAGGGGGCGAGGGTTATGGTCCAGGAAGTGGTGTGCGCACGGCCTACATCTTCTACGATGGGGGAGAAGGTGACCTGGAGAAGATAGCCATATCGTCTCACCTACTGGGTGCGACCGTGGAACAGGTCTACGATCAGGTCATCTGCCCAGGCTACACCCTGGAGGGCCTGCGACCAGATCTAAAGGATGAGGTAGAGCAGCGCGACCCACAGAGGATCGGCATTAACACCTCCCCCACCTTGCCCATGGCCGACGGCCTGACCGTGGAGCTGAAGAAGTATCTGGTGGATTCCATCGGCCCCAAGTATGCCGAGAGGCTGGTCAGTGCAGAGCTGTTAGCCAGGGATTTTCGGGCCAACCATGTAGAGGAGGAGATTCCGGTCTACCGCAAGTTGTGCGAGTGGACCGCTGCCTGGCAGGAGGAGGCGCTGAGCTCCCAGGTGATCCAGGTAGGGAAAACCACCGCCGAGGATGTCCATTGGTGGATGCGAGAGAAGGCCTGGGAGCTAGGAATGCAAGGAGGGAGCGGCGTTCGCATCAGGCGACAGGGGGGCAACTTCCCCGACAATGCCGACGAGGTGATTCAGCTCGGCGATATCGTCACCATCGATGGTGGCCTCCGCTTTCTGGGCTATGCTACGGACATGAAGCGGAGCGTCTATGTGCTACGTCCTGGGGAGAGCGAGCCGCCCAAGTATATCCGACGCGGCTGGGCTAACGCTATGGAGGTAAGGAGGATCCACGCTCAGAAGATGAGGCCAGGAGCCATCGGCACCGAGGTTTATCAGGAGATCACCGACTGGTACACGGAAAAGGGATACGAGATCCTGCACGCTTTGGGAGGGGTGCCTACGCCAACCTACAGTGTTCCCGCCATGGGGATCTACACTCATTCCATCGGTTACGCAGTGCATGGCATCGGGGCGCGGGTTGCGGAGCCCTGGCCGATGGCCTTTGGGGATCGGGTCTATTATCCCTTGGGGTTGAACCACTGGTATTCGATGGAGTGGCAGGTGTTGACCCCGGTGGAGGAGTATGGGGGGCGGTCTTTGAATATCAGCTGCGAGGAGCAACTGATGCTGAAGGGCGATGGGGTAGTGGAGTATTTTGTACCGCCTCAGGATACTCTGCTTCTCCTGAGGAGCCAGCTTGGCAGCATCTAGCGTGCTGCTCGGAGGGCTTTACTAGCTCCGATATCAGTTGTTAATTGTCGTAGCGCCAATTTGGCTGGATGATCTAGCCACGGTTAATCACTGTGACTCGGCTGACATGAGACATGGCTAATGAGGAGCAAGCAGATGACGAAGACTTATCAGGACCTTAACCCACCGTCCCGTATACTGCTGGGCCCGGGGCCGAGCAATGTCCACCCCCGGGTTCTGAGAGCGATGGCGACTCCTATGATAGGGACACCTCGATCCGGATTTTCTGACTATCATGGATGAGACCAAAAGGCTTCTACAGTTCGTCTTCCAGACAGAGAATGAATTGACTATACCTATCTCAGGCACAGGCAGCGCCGGGATGGAGGCAGCTCTGTGCAACCTAATCGAGCCTGCTGACAAGGTACTAGTTTGTGTCAATGGTTTCTTTGGCGAGCGGATGTGTGAGATGGTGCATCGATGCGGTGGGGAGTTAGTTCGAGTCGAAGCGCCCTGGGGTAAGGCTATTGAGTCATGTCAAGTATCTGAAGCTCTAGACAGACAACAACCGAGGGTGGTAGCCATAGTCCATGCTGAAACCTCAACCGGGGTGCTGCAGCCATTGGAAGAGATCGGCAAATTAGTTCATGAACATGGCGCTTTTTTCCTGGTGGATGCAGTGACCTCTTTCGGCGGCTGCCCGGTCAAGGTTGATGAGTGGGAAATCGGTGTCTGTTACAGCGGCACGCAAAAGTGCCTCAGTTGCCCACCGGGGCTTGCCCCTATCACCTTCAATGCGGCGGCGATGAATCTCGTGAAAAACAGAAAACACAAGATACAGAGAGAGGAGGGTGGGGGCGTCTTCTGGAATTGCCGCCCAATATCTGGCCCGTCCG
>CAYMKL010000041.1:0-2517 GCA_964390805.1 uncultured Anaerolineae bacterium
CAGAGAGCGACATATAACGCCAACGCACCACCATAATGTGCCATTGTCAAACTAATCAGGTAGTTGATCTGGCTGTTGATACCTTTGGAAGGCAGGCTATAGAATATGGCTATGATATCCTCTTAAGATCAGACGAGGGTGAATTCCTAGCTGTCCAGACAGTCTTTTCGGGAGACACGATTGAAGATCTTAAAGAACCTACAAGCATTGACCTTCTAGCTACAGAGATTTCCTTGTCCGCCCCCTGGAATACTGCGAAATATTGGGTTCCTTTTACATATAACAATCATCAATATCCATGGACTGGTCAAGAAGGGGCTCGGCGGGCGGTGGATTTTTACTATGCAGATACCCAGCAACCAGATTACTGTAATCGGGACAGCGATTATCGCTATCCTGAAGGTGGAAGGGGACAGCCTGTTTTCTCAGCGGATACTGGAACAGCAGCAATGGCTATTTATCGAATGCAACAATCGTACGGGTGTCTCTCAGCACCAGCGACTCAAGCCGAGCTATTAGTTCATGGGACAGACTTGAAGATATACTATGTTCATAGTGAGACCAATGATAGCACTTTGAACCCGATCCGAGTTGGTGACACTCTATTTGTTTCGTTCAGTGCAGCAGACAACCTTTGCAGACTCAACCTGCGTAGCTGTGCGGACCTTAGTTGCAACGTGATAGGAAGGATGAACCCTGGTCAAAGGCTTATTGTAACAGGTGAATCAGAAGATCGAGACGGTTTTAGGTGGTGGCAGGTTAAAGGTTATGACCTTTACGAATGCTTATCCCCACAGCCTGATGGAAGCTGTCCAGGATGGGCGGCCGAGAATGCTGGTTCTCAGGGAAGAAGATCCTTATTAAATCACACGATACACAAAGGCATGCAGGTCAAAGTCATAAGAGATGTTAGGCTTAGAAGATGTCCTAGGACCACCGATGATTGCAAATATGATCCTGATGTCATAATTCCTGCAGGGAGCACCGTGACTCTCGTTGATGACCCATCTTCTCCAACACAGAGTGACTCTAAGGCGAATGATGGCTATCGTTATGTATGGTGGAAAGTGGTTTATGGATCTCGAGAGGGATGGTCGGTTGACGCGCTCGACTATTTTCAGCCTACGATGGGAGCTCCAGTATCGCAAGGTACTCCAATAGCGACGATTTCAGATCAGGGGTTCGCACTAAGTGGCCCTCACCTTCACTTCACTGTGAATAGAGTGGGACTAGGTTTCCTACCTTTAGATAGTCAAGACCCAAACTACGTTGTCAAAATCAATGATGAGCTGATATTCCCAGGCGGATTGAATGGCGCCTGTCGTGTGACTTCGGGATACTATTGGTTTGCTACTATGTCACGAACTTCCGCTAATCATCCGCCTGTTGCCGAGGCAGCAGTTAGTACCAGTCCTGCTGGTCCATCATACTATGGCTATGATAATCCTTTGTCCGTAACCAAGGGAGAAGAAGTAATCTTGTATTTCCTTGCCAATAAAGATGTCAATGGCGATGGGAAAGCAAGTCTTGACCCTGATGGCTGGACTGATCCTGAGAATGGCGTCTCTTCCGGCGGCAAATGCGAATGGAATACAGATTTGAACCAAGGAACTCCAACCTTTGAAGAGACCATTTTCAATCCATCTTCTCCTGCTGCCTGCAATATTGGTCCTTATTCCTATACATTCAATGACTCACCAGGAACATACGAGTATCAGATCCTAAGAATCACCGACAGGAAAGGTTCTCAATCTAATGTGAGTACGATACGGGTTACAGTTTCTGAACCTTCTAGCGAGATTCTGTCGGTTTATCCATCTCCACCATCACCAGCGGAGGGAACAGTGGATGAGACGTTCCACTTGGACGTTGACGTGGCAGTGGAACTCTACGAGAGCGGTGCGTTGCAGGTGGACATAGTAGACAATGATACCACGAGAATCAAAGATGATGAATGCAAACGGATGTCAGGTGGTATTAGTACTGTCGAGGATTTTGACTTGTACTTCACCGAATCAAGCGAGGGAGGGAAGGATTACACTATTTACGCTCGATTCCGGGCTGGGGCCCACTGTCCTGTCCAAGACTCACAAGCAGGGGATGTGCCCGAACCTTATCATATCGACTGGACTTGTTCAACGTCCACGCCAACACGCACAGCCACACCAACGAGGACACGTACTCCCACGCCGACGCGCACAGCCACACCAACGAAGACGCGCACTCCCACGCCAACACGCACAGCTACACCAACAAAGACGCGTACTCCCACCCCGACAGCAACCGGCGCCACGACGACGGCGACCCATACTCCAACGCCGACCAAGACGCCTACACCCACAGCAACTTACACCCCGACACCGACCGGCTCGGTCACCCCGGAGACATGGGAGGGCATATTCACGGCCATCGCTGCTGGCGAGAATCACACCTGCGCGCTGACCACGGACGGCGGCGTCAAGTGCTGGGGGTATAACGGGTCAGGGCAGTTGGGCGACGGCACGACGACGAACCGCA